>DATEHI010000031.1:0-126609 GCA_035279665.1 Candidatus Dormiibacterota bacterium
GCGGCGCAGCAGGTCCTCGACATGCCCGCGCTGGGCGGGATCTACGAGGGGCTCGCGCTGTCGCTGCAGGAGACCGGCCAGTACGCCCGGGCGCTCTCCTACGCGCAGAAAGGCCTGCGCATCTTCGAGACGCTCCGTGACGTCCGGATGGCCGGACAGCTGCGGCTCAACATGGGGGACATGCTGCTGCAGCAGGGCCGGGTGGTGGAAGCGGACCGGCTCTTCAGTGAGGGCGCCGAGCACCTCCGCCGCCTGGGCGATCGCGAGCTCCTGCCGCACCTGGTCACGGGTATGGCTGAGTCCGCTCTCGAGCAAAAGGACGTCGAGCGAGCCAGCGAGCTCATCGCGGAGGCGATCGACCTCTCGACGCGCTCCAACGACCCAATGGCGACCGTGGCCGTTCACCGGGTGGCCGGGCGGATCGCTCACACGCGGGGCCGGCGCGAGTCCGCGCACCGCCATTTCGAGCGGGCCCTGGAGGTCGCCATCACCATCGATAGCCCGGACCTGCGCGCCCGCGTCACCTACGATTTCGCCCGCGCCCTCGAAGCCGAAGGGGACAACGCCCAGGCGGCGCTCCGTTTTCGGCAGGCGTATGAGGCCGGCCGGGGCGACAGGACCCGGCTGCGCGCGGTAAGTGAACTCGACACCTAAGTAAGCAGTACTTGACAGTGGATAGGCATATGTCCCAGAATGACGACCACGGAAGGTGGTGTCGTTCTCCAGGAACGATCCCCCCGCCACCATCCGCCAAGAACACGCCAAAAGCTTTGGTCGCGTCGCATTCTGCGATAGACTGATCACACACAGTCAAAGGGGGATTGATGGACGGCTATTCGCGAAAAGTCGGAGCGAGGCTGCGTAGCCTGCGAAAGCAGCGCGGCCTCACACTTCAGCAGGTCGAAGTCCTGTCGAACAAGCGGCTGAAGGGCTCGCTGCTCGCCGCCTATGAACGCGGCGACCGCAATATCTCGATCACCCGGCTGCACCAGATCGCCACCCTGTACAGCGTCCCCGTCAATCAACTGCTTCCGGAAGAGATCGAAGGCGTGGGCGAGCCCGCGCTCCCGCCCAAGCTGGCGATCGACCTGACCCAGCTGCAGGGGCTGCCCGAACGGCAGGGTTCCATCCTTTCCCGCCACGTGGCTCGGCTGCAGCAGCAGCGACAGGATTTCAACACCCCGGTCGTGACGTTCCGCGCCGACGACCTGGAGCAGCTGGCGGCCGCCTACAAGACCACCCCGGAGATGCTGCGCCGCTCGCTGAACGAATGGGGCGTCTTTCGAGGTGGTCAGCCACCCGCCGAGCGGCCCGAATTGGAGCGACAACCACCCTCCGAATCGGAAGCAGAGGGTTAGAAGGGAATCTCGCCCTGGGGCGTACCGGGCCCAGCGCCTCGCTCGCCTCGTAGTTCGGCGACGGTCGCTGGATGCGGCGGCTCCTCCAGATCGGGGTCCTCTTTGACCGGTAGGCTTTGGATCCGCTGCCGGGCTTCCTCCAGCTTGCGCTCGCAAAGCTGCAAGTAGTCGCGCCCGCGGGCGACGGCCGCGATCGCATCCTCCAGGCTCAGCTTGCCGTCCTCGAGGGCGCGCAGCGTCGCATCGACCTGGGCCAGTGCCTGTTCGTACGTCAATGACTCGTCGAGGCTCAAGGGATCGCCTCGTCGACCGTGGCCTCCAGCCGACCCGCTGCCAGCAACACCTTGACACGTTGTCCCTTGCGGGCCTGGTCCACGCCCCTGATGATGCCGCCGCCATTCACGTCCAGGGTGATGCTGTACCCACGCTTGAGCGTCTGCTCCGGCGCCAGCGAGCTCAACCGTGCGGCTCGGCTCTGCAAGCTGCTCGCCCGCTCCCGCACCCCGCGGCCCGCGAGCGCTACCAGTCGCTCCCGGAGGCCGTCCTTTCCAAGGCGACCGGTCTCGATCCGACTCGCGATCACCTGCCAGCTGCGCTGAAGCCGCCGGCGGCACTCCTCGAGGGACCGTTCGCGCTGCCGCAGCACCTCCCGCGGATCGCGCTGGCGCAGCATCCCCTCCAGGTGGGTGATCCGGTCACGGCGTCGCACGTGGGCATCGAGGGCCAGGCGCTGGAGGGACTGGCGGCGCCGCTGCAGCTCGTGCGCCGGGGCGATCAGAGCCGTGAGCCCGGCGCGTTGCAGCCGTTGCCCGCGGTCACTCAAGTGCCGGAGCAAGTCCGCTTTGTTGGGGACGACGATTTCCGCGGCGGCCGTCGGGGTTCGGGCTTCCCGGTCCGCGACCAGGTCGGCCAGCGTCCGGTCGGACGTGTGGCCGAGGGCGGTGACAACGGGGATATGCATCGCCTGGATGGCGCGCACCACGGCCTCCTGGTTGAAGGCCATCAACTCCTCGAAGCTGCCGCCGCCGCGGGCCACGATGACGACATCGGCCAGCTGGTCCTCGTCGCACTGTCGCAAGGCGGCCACCAGGCTCCGCTGCGACGCCGTTCCCTGCACCCGCGCCGGGTACACGACCAGGCGGGTGTTGGGGAACCGTTCCCAAATCCCCTGCTGCAGGTCATGGATCACCGCCCCGCTCGGCGAGGTGATCAGGGCGATGCAGCGCGGCAAGAACGGGAGGGCCCGCTTGCGTTCCGGGCGAAAGGCGCCCTCCCCCTCCAGTCGGCGTTTGAGCAACTCGATTGCCGCTCGCAGCTTGCCGGCGCCGTCGTAATCGAGTTTGCTGACCACGAGGTTGACCCGCCCGTGCTGGGCGTGATAGTCGACCTGGCAGGTGAGCACCAGCTCCTGCCCGTTCTCTGGCAGGAATGGGAGGCGGCGAGCGGTGCTGCTGAAGATCACGGCCCCCACGGCGGCCGCCGCGTCCTTGAGCGTGAACCAGATGTGGCCGCCCCGCAAGGAGAGTCCGCTGACCTCTCCCTTGACGAGCACGCTCTGGAAGCGGGCGGCAAGCAGGTCGTGAATGCGGGTGTTGAGCTCGAGCACCGTGAGCGGCTTGATCGCATCCTGAGGTTGAACCGCCATCAGGGGACCGCCTCCAAAAGATCCGAGTCGCGACGGTAGAGCGCGCGCTCCACGGCTCCACGAAGCGCCTCGACCTGCGACGTGTCATCGGTGAAGACCCGCACCAGCGTGGTGCGAATCGGCAGCCGGCGGAACAGCTCGGCGACAGCACTGCGCTCCACGGCGCGGCTCACCGGGTTGTAGATATTCACGGGGAACGGATCCTTGAATGGGTTCTGCGGCCGGGGGTCGACGGAAGCGAGGTCGACCTCGAAGGAGGCCCCCTTCAGTGAGGGCGGCAGGGCCTCACGGATGCGGCGTACGTAGTCGGACGGCTGCGGGTAGAGGAGGGCATCGGGCAGGTTCGAGAACTCGTAATAATCCTCGAAGATCAGGCGCCACTTGAGCTCGCGCCGGACGATCCGGCCCCACTCGTGCGAGAGCTCGGCGGCTCGGCCACCCTCGTGGCGCCAGCGGTCGACGGTGTCGATCAGCGACCAGTCCGTCAGTTCCCGGTAGTGGTCGAGGTGGTCGAGCGGGTTGCCGGGAAGAATCCGGTCGATCGTCTCGCGAAAGATTTCGCGCATGTGGAGGTCGATGCGGCGCACCGTCCGGTGGTAATAGATGTTGTTGTAGAGGTAGAGGCGCGCGTTGAGGAAGAGGAGCAGCGCTTGACTGCCGTGCTGGTGGAGTAGCATCCCCTCCGGCCCGAGAAACGAGTAGTGCAGCAGCCGTTCGATGTCGACCGGCCCAACCTTGACGCCGCACATGTAAGCATCCCGCGGGACGTAATCCAGGTTGTCTGCGGTATACATGCCGTTGAGCACCGGCTTGAGCGCTCGGACCCAGGCCGGGGCGGCCATGCCCGGCAGCTCGGGCTCCGCGATCAGCTCCGCGATCCAGCGTGGATCGATCCGCTCGCCGGCGGCAAAGTGGCCCCCGGGGCTGGCGCCCAGGGCGGCGATGATCGAGGCCAGCTCCCCGCCGATGAGGGCGCGTCCGATCACCTCGTGGTCGATCGAGAAGCGATCGAGGTAGTTCTGGTCAAAGAAATGACCGAACGGCCCATGGCCAACGTCGTGCAGCAGGCCCGCGACGCGTAGCGTCTCCTCGACGCAGGGCAGCGACGGCACATCCCCCACCAGGGCGCCGAGGTTCGGATAGAGCCGGCGAGCCCAATCGCCGCTCAGGTGCATCGCACCCAGCGCGTGCTGGAAGCGCGAATGCTCACCGCCGGGGAACACCCACCACGCTGACTGGAGCTGATGGATGCGCCGCAGTCGCTGGAGCCATGGATGATCGAGCAGGTCTTGCTCCGCGGCCACGCTGTCGCCGTGGACGCGCTTGGTGATCTTGATGTAGCCGTGGAGTGGATCGGCCATCAGGTTCACCGCGTCGTACTGGCGGGCGAGATCGTTCATGATCGGCAACATTTTAGTGTGGTGCGGGGTCGCGGGATTCCCGCGTGTAGCATGTCGTCGATGGAGAGAGCGGTCATCGTCGACGCGCTCCGCACCCCGATCGGACGCTATGCCGGCGCTCTCAAGGACGTTCGCCCGGACGACCTCGCCGGCCTCGTCGTCAGCGAGGCGGTGCGCCGCAACCAGCTCGATCCGGCAAGCATCGAGGATGTCTACTTCGGTGATGCCAACCAGGCCGGCGAGGACAATCGCAACGTCGCCCGGATGGCGGTCCTGCTTGCTGGGTTGCCTGTCGATATCCCGGCGGCGACCATGAACCGGCTCTGCGGCTCGGGCATGCAGGCGGTGGTGGCGGCGGCGCGCGAGATCGAGACCGGAAACGGTGCCTGCTTTCTGGCCGGCGGCGTCGAGAGCATGACGCGTGCCCCGTACATCCTGGAGAAATCGCACCGTGAATTTGCGCGCGGCGCCCAGACGCTGCACGACAGTACGCTGGGCTGGCGCATGGTCAATCCCAGGCTGGCGGAGAAATATCCGCCAATCAGCCTGGGACAGACCGCCGAGCTCGTCGCGCGCCGCTATGGCATCACCCGCGAGGCCCAGGATCAATGGGCGCTGGGCAGCCATCGCAAGGCGGTCGCGGCACAGGAGGCCTGTCACTTTCGCAGCGAACTGGTGACCGTGGCACTCGCCGATGGCGCAATGGTCGAAAAGGACGAAGGGCCCCGAGCGGATACGAGTCTCGAAAAGCTGGCGAGCCTCAAGCCGGCCTTCGAGAAGGACGGCACGGTGACCGCCGGCAACTCCTCGCCGCTCAACGACGGGGCCGCCTGCCTGGTGATGATGGCGGAATCGCATGCGCAGCGGATCGGTGCGCGGCCCCTGGCGCGAGTCCTGTCCGCCGCCAGCGCCGGCGTCGACCCCTCGTTGATGGGCCTGGGGCCGATTCCGGCGTCGCGCAAAGCCCTCACCCGCGCCGGGCTACGGGTTTCCGACCTGGACTGCGTGGAGCTGAACGAGGCCTTTGCCTCGCAGGTGCTCGCCTGCATGCGCGACCTGGAACTCGACTCCGAGCGCGTCAACCCGAATGGCGGGGCGATCGCCCTGGGCCATCCATTGGGCGCGAGCGGCGCGCGCCTGATCGCCACCCTGGTCCACGAGCTGGTTCGTCGCAAGGCACGCTACGGCCTGGCGACCATGTGCATCGGCGTCGGGCAGGGCATCTCCACCGTCGTCGAAAACCTCCAGCGTTAGCTGCCCGCGGCAGCACCGTCAACGCTCTGCGACGGGCACGTCGACCCGTCCCTAATGTAGCCGTCGCATGATCGTTTCGAGGCCGCAGTGCTCCCTGTAGGTTGTGTCATGCAACGCCGTCTAGTCGCCGCAGCCGTTGTTGCGGCGCTCTCGCTGATTCCGCTCACGGCTCAGGCCGCTGGCGCAGCCGACGTCGACGCGCTGTGGAACCAGCCGCAGGGGGTCAGCGTCGACAGCGCCTTCTACGTCGTCCAGCAATGGTGGGACGGAGTAACGCGCGCCACGCAAAGCGATCCGACCCAGCGTGGGCTGGCGGAGCTGGCCCAGGCCAATGCGGATCTGCTCAACGCGTATACCCTGCTACAGCAGAAGCGCAGCGGCGCAGGACCGCAGCCGGTCGCCGTCATCGACCCCTTCCTCGCCGGCACCTACAACTTCATTACGGGCTCGCATGCTAGGGCACCGATCGGCTCGGTGCTGAACTGGGCCAATCAATCCCTGCTCAGCCTGGAAGGCCGTGGCTCGACGACTGACATCGCGCAGTCACTGCTCAAGGACTACCGGTCGAAGCAGGCCGCGGCGCAGCGCGATCTCCAGGTGGCGGGCCGCAGCGACCTCGTGGCGCTCTGGGCCACGAACGCCGATCGTGAAGGTGCGTTCCTGGTAAAGATCAAGGGCGTAGCCATCGCGTCGGATGGGCTGGCCAGCCTGCTGAACGACGCGGCTCACCCGACGGTTGTGATTGCCGCCACGAAACCCGCCGGCCAGGCGAAGGCGAAGGCCACCGTCAAAGCCGACAAGGGCCAGGGCGCAAATCCGAAGGGCGACGACGGCAAGCCGAAAAAAGGCGATTAGCCGCGCGGCTTTCGGGCTCTAGACCTCTTCGTCGTCCTGCACGCCCTCAAGCGTGAGCATCAGCCCATCCTGGAGATCGTAGAGCGCATCCATCGATTCCCCGATCGAGATATCCTCGGCTGCCCGGTTGCCGAGGGGGTGCTCCATCTCGGCGGCGAGCCGCTGCACGCGGAAGGCCAGGTCGGCGGGCAACTGGGTCTCCTCGGCAATATTGAGCATCTCGAGCTCGTCCAGCAGCCGATCGATGTGGCGGATTCGGTTCCGGCGCGCATAGCGCAACTCGCGCTCAGCTTGCCATCGCTCGCGTTGCGCGGTGATCTGGACCGAGGTCTGCTCGATCATGCGGCCGCTTCCGAGGGTTGTCCGAGCCATGCTTCCCGAGGGTTTACATTACTTCCGAATACGGAGTTGGTCAAGAACTCAAACAGCCGCTCGAGCTCGGCAAAGGGCCCTCGCTGAGATCGGTTCAGCCCGGTTACCTCCTCGTCGTCCTCTCGGCGTTCCTCTTCGCGGCCGGCGGCAACGCCGTCAAGGCCCTCTTCAAGCTGGGCTACTCGCCGATGCTGCTGGCGCAACTCCGAATCTGGTGGGCGTTCGCCTGGCTCTTTGTCATCCTCCTAAGCGTCCGGCCGGCGCTGCTCCGCGTCAAGCTTCGTGAGCTTCCCGGGCTCACGATTTTCGGGACCGTCGGCCTGGCCGGGGTCCAACTCAGCTACTACCTCACGATTGCCCGGATCAACATCGCGGTCGCCCTGCTCGTGCAGTACCTGGGGTTGGTGGTGGTGACGGCGTTCGAGCGGTATCACCGGCGCCAGGCCGTGCCCGCTCAGGTCTGGGTCGCCCTCGCCATGGTGCTGGTCGGGGCCTTCTTCGCGGTCGGAGCCTACCAACCGGAACTCCTCCGGGTCAACCTTCCGGGTGTCATGCTGGGCCTGGTGGCGGCCGGGTTCTTTGCCTTCTATATCCTGCGGGCGTCGACGCTGGCTCGCCGGCTCGATACCTGGACACTGCTGCTGTACGGCTTCGGCGCCGGCAGCCTGCTGTGGGCGGTGTTCGACGTCGTCCGCGGCACCCAGATTCCGACGGACTGGCGGATCTGGGCCGTCATGGCACTGCTGGGCCTGTTCGGCACTCTTGTGGCGCACGGCCTCTTCGTTGTGGCGGTGCGAACCATTCGCCCCTCCACCGCCGGCATCGTGGCCACTGCCGAGCCAGTCTTCGCCGGATTGATCGCGTTCTTCGTGCTCGGCGACCGGCTCGAACCGTTGCAGGTCTTGGGCGCAGCGGTGATCGTCGCGGGGATCGTCATCGTCCAGGCCGGAAGTAACGATGCGGCGGTCACGGTGGCGCCCATCGGGTGAGCGCGATCGACCTCGAGCAGGTGCGCGCCCGTCTGGTCGCCGGTGAGGTCACCTGGAGCCTTAGTTACGAGCCTTCCTGTAGCAGCACGCAGGACCTGGCCCGTGCCGCCAGCGCGCGCGGCGCCGAACAGGGGTGGACGATCGTCACCGACCTGCAACTCGAGGGTCGTGGGCGCCAGGGGAGATCCTGGGTCGCTCCGCCAAAAACGGCGCTCCTGTTCTCCACCATCCTGCGCCCGCCGCGCGACGTCCTGCCGTTGCTGCCGCTGCTGGCGGCGCTGACGGTCGCGGGCGGGATCGAGGCCTCCACCGGGGCCGTGCCCGATCTCAAGTGGCCAAACGACGTCCTCCTCAACGGCAGGAAGCTGGCGGGCATTCTGCTGGAACGGCCCGCGGGAGCGGACGTCGTGCTCGGCGTGGGGCTGAACGTCAACCAGTCGCGCGCTGAGCTGCCAGACGGCGCCACCTCGCTGTCGAGCGAGATCGGTCGTGAGCTCGAACGCGAACCCCTGCTGGCCGCCATCCTGAACGACCTCGGAAACGCCTACGAGCGCGCGGATCGCGAAGGCGTAAGCTGGATCGTTCCCGGCTGGCGCAGCCGGAGTTCGATGCTGGGCGAGGCGGTGGCGTTCCAGCGTGATGGCGCGCTGATTCGCGGGATCGCCGAGGACGTCTCAGAGGAGGGGGCGCTCCGGGTCCGCCTCGACGATGGCTCGCGGATCAGCATCGTCGCTGGGGAAGTCGAGCGCGTGCGCACGACCTAGTCGTAGGTCTTGCCGTTGTCCTGGATGTAGCCGCCCTCGTGGGTCCCCTGCGGATCATGGTGGGTGAAGTGGATCACCCCACCCTGCGAGTTCCAGATGTATTCGCCATGCACGATGACGTGGTCGCCGAGCGCAACCGGGACGCGCGGCGCGATCGAGATGTTGTGCTCCACCTCGACCGTGATGTCGCCCGACGAGAGCTTGACGATGAACTGTTCGTGCGTGCCGGTTGAGCTGGTTCGGTCGGGCATCAGCCGCACTACGGTGCCATCGGCCGTCACCTCGACGGTTGATTGGTGATTATGGAAGTCGGAGACGATGGCCGCGTCATCCGGCTGCGCCGACGCGCCACATGCCGCCAGCCAGAGCGCGACCAGGCCGACGGCAACCCGCTTCATCACCGAGAGTCTAGGGAAGGAATCGCCGGACTCCTCCCCTACGCGTTGCTAACTGACCTTGATGTCGCCGGTCATCGCCGCGTGGATCGTGCAGTGGTACTTGAAATCCCCCGCGGTGTTGAAGGTCACGAAGAACTTGGCGCCCGCGTTACATAGCCCGGAGTCAAAGGTCGTGGTGTCGTCCGCCGTGACACTGTGCTGGGCGGAGTTATCGACCCAATCCCACTCGACTGTCTGCCCTTTGGTGACGCTCACCGTCGACGGCTCGAATTTGCCGACCGTGTTCGGGTCAGGGTTGATCTTTACGGTCTGCGAAGCGGTGCCGCTCGACGTCCCGCCCTTGGGCGTACAGCCGCCGCCGCCGCCGCCGTCGCTGGTCGAGCTCCCGCATGCGGCCAGCACCAGGACGCTCCCGGCCGCGGCGATTGCCATCTTCCAAACGCTCACGCATTGCCTCCTTGTCCGAACGGGTTTACCCTCGACTGAGTCTACGAGGCGATCGAGCCCAATCGCCATGGAATCGGGCCCGGCGCCAGAGAATCGGGTGTCGACCGTACTACTCGGGGAGCGCGTCGAACTCCCGGCGCGCATCGCGCACCCAGAGCGCGGTTGCGGCGACGGCGATGACTACGCCCACGATCAACAGGACGAGGTTGAGAACGAGTCCCGTAAGGACGAACGCGATCCCGAGCGCCAGCGCAGGCGGCCAGATGCTGGGCGGCGGCAGGTGGATGGCCTCGTGGCCTTCCGCGTGCGCCCCCTGCTCAGGTTCGGTCATGCGCCGAAGTTGTTGTAGATCAGTGCCCAAGCGAAGGCCAGGCCGAACATGATCAGCGCCGTCACGAAGAGCAGCACCCCGAGACGAACATTCTTGCGCGCTTCTTCTCTATGCATGAACGACCACCGGAAACTATAGCCTCCCGACCATCCGGTCGGCCACCATCACGGCGAAGAGCAGCCCGAGGTATGCGATCGAGTAATCAAAGAGCAGTCGTGACCAGCGTTGCCGGTGGGAGCGGAGGTTGACCAGCGCGAGCGCAATGAAAGCGCCACCGAGGACGACCGCCCCGCCGAGATAGAGCAACCCCAGCGCTCCGGTTAGTACGACGGCGAGCGTGACACCGACCAGGACCGCTGTGTAGATCAGGATCTGCCGGCGGGCGACCGCCTCGCCGCGCACGACCGGCAGCATTGGCACCTGGGCCCGCGCATAATCGCCCTTGAGCCGGAGGGCCAGCGCCCAGAAATGCGGTGGGGTCCAGAGGAAGATGACGGCGAAAAGGTAGATAGCGGTCAGGTCGACGCGGTGCGTGACGGCGGCCCACCCCACCACCGGCGGCACGGCGCCGGCAGCGCCACCGATCACGATGTTTTGCACCGTCCAGCGCTTGAGCCAGAATGTGTAGACGAAGACGTAGAAGAGCAGGCCGCTGATCGCCAATGTGGCGGCCAGCACGTTGACCCAGAACGCCAGCAGGACGAAGGCGGCCAGGCCGAGTACGATGCCAAAGAGCAGCGCGTGGCTGGGCGCGATCCGGCCGTCGGGCAGTGGTCGGCGCCGCGTGCGGAGCATGGCGCCATCGAGGTCGCGGTCGATCCAACAATTGATGGCGCCGGCGCCGGCGGCGGCCAGCGCCCCGCCGGCCAGGGTCAGCACTACTAGGCTGGTCGACGGCCAACCACGCTCGGCCATCATCATCCCGCCCAACGCGGTGATCAGCAACAGCGGGATGATGCGCGGCTTGGCCAGGCTCACGTAGTCGAGCACGACCTCTCGCGCGGGCCGGGGCGGCCGGTTGGCCGAATCAGTGACGGCAACGGATCCACCTGCGGCCGGCAGGCGGTCGGCGATCACAGCGAGCACGACGGTGCCGACCCAGACCGCGCTGGCGAGCGCCAGGTGGAGGCCTCGCAGCGCCGCCGGCAGGTGCAGGGTGACGACCGCGGCGCCGACCGCGACCTGGAAGGCGAGCGCCGCCACGGTCAGCGCAACCGTGGCGCGCACGGCGCGCTCTTCCCGGTACCGGTTCAGCAGGGCCAGCAGGCTCACAATGATCAGCAGCCCGACCGCGGCGGCCAGGCCTCGGTGCAGCAGTTGAATCGCCGGGTAACCGTCGAAGGCAAGGCTGAAACCGCCGCCGCAGAGCGGCCAGGCACCGCAGCTGCCGCTCGCGCCGCTGCCCACCACCAGTGAGCCGCTGAGGATCAGAAGGCCGGCCCCGCCGGCCGACGCGAGTGGCGCGATACGTGCCATACGAGCGTTTGAGGCGTTATCCGGGAACCAAACCGTAGTCGCCGTAACGCAGACCGCCGCCAGGAGCGCCATCGCGGTCGCGAGATGAGCCAGCACGATCATCGGGGGCAGTTCGAGCCGCACTGTGACCGCGCCCAGCGCCACCTGCACCAGAAGCACGACCACGGCGACCGTCGCTGGTATCACGATGTCGCGGCGCTTGCGCCACGCGACCCAGGCGACGACCGCCGTGAGCACGACGAGCGCGCTCGTCAGCGAGGCGGTGGTCCGGTGTGAGTACTCGATGATGGCGTGTACATCGACTGGCGGCAGCAGACGGCCGTGGCAGAGCGGCCAGTCCGGGCAGCCGAGGCCCGATCCGGAGACGCGAACGACGCCACCGAGGACGACGAGGGCGTAGGTCACGAGCGCGGTCGCGACGCTCAGCGCCCGGAAGGCCTTCATCCTGCGCCTACGCGTGCTCGGCCGCCGCGGCCACACCGCGGCGAAGGTCGCGAACCGGACGCGCACTGCGGACCGGCGGCACACTGTCGAAGTTATGCGCTGGTGGCGGCGAGCTAGTCGCCCATTCCAGCGTATTGCCCTCCCAGGGATCCACGGACGCCGGCCGGCCACCTCGGATGCTCATCGCGAAGTTGACGATGAAAACCAGGATGGCCAGCGCGATCATGAAGGCGCCGAACGTCGCCATCAGGTTCCAGGGCGCCCAGTCGGTGCGGCTCGAGTACCACATCGCGATGCGTCGCGGCATCCCTTCGAGGCCGAGGAAGTGCATCGGCATGAAGGTGATGTTGAAGCCGAGCAGCTGCAGCCAGAACTGGATCTTGCCCAGGGTTTCGTTCAGGTAGCGGCCGGTCATCTTCGGGAACCAATAAAAGAAGGCGGCGAAGACGCCGAAGACGCTGCCGCCGAAGAGCACGTAATGGATGTGCGACACGACCCAGTAGGTGGCGTGGATCTGGTAGTCCACTGCCAGCGATGCCATGAAGACGCCGTCAACTCCACCCATGAGGAACATCAGGACGAAGGCGACGGCAAAAAGCATCGCGGTCGTGTATTTGATCGAGCCGCCCCATAGCGTAGCCAGCCAGTTCAACACCTTCACGCCCGAGGGCACGCCGATCATGGCGGTGGTTGCCATGAAGAATTCCTGCAGCCCGAGCGGCAGCCCGGTGGTGAACATGTGATGGGCGAAGACCATGAAGCCGAGCACGCCGATGGCCGCCATGGAGAAGGCCATCGCGCGGTAGCCGAAGATCGGCTTTCGGCTGAACACCGGGATGATCTCGGAGACGATCCCGAAGGCGGGCAGGATCATGATGTAGACCGCCGGGTGCGAGTAGAACCAGAAGATGAATTGGTACAGCAACGGATCTGACCCGTGGGTGAAGAAGTGGGTGCCAAGCTGGCGGTCCATCAGCACCATGCCGAGCACGCCGGCGAGGAAGGGGCTGGCCAGCAGCGTCAGCGCGGCAGTGATCTCCATCGACCACACGAACAAGGGGAGGCGGAACCAGGTCATCCCCGGGGCCCGCATGTTGTGGATGGTGACCAGGAAGTTGATCGCGCCCATGATCGAGGAGATCCCGAGGATATGCAGCCCGAGGATCCAGAGGTCCTGGCCGATCCCAATCGCATAGGCCTTCTCGGTCAAGGGCACGTAGCCGGTCCAGCCGGCGGCGGCGGCCCCGGTTTTGGTCAAGAGCCCGCTGTACATCGTCAGGCCGCCGAGCGGGATCAGCCAGAAGGAGAGGGCGTTGATCCGCGGGAAGGCCATGTCACGGGCGCCGATCATCAGCGGTACGAAGTAGTTCCCGAAGCCGGAAAAGACCGGGATGATCCAGAGGAAGATCATGGTCGTGCCGTGGAGGGTCATGATCTCGTTGTAGGTCTGCGGCGCCAGGAAGTGATTGTTCCCAACGGCCAGCTGAGTGCGCATCAGCAGGGCGAAGAGGCCGCCGACCAGGAAGAAAGCGAAGGTCGTGTAGAGGTAGAGGATGCCGATCTTCTTGTGGTCGACCGTAGTCAGCCACGACATGATGCCGCCGGCGGGGCGGGCCTTAGCCCGCGGCAAAGCGATGCTAGCCATGTGCCTCCTTCATCCTCCGGTCACCGTGATGGTGCCCCGCATGTTGTTGGCTTCGTGGAATTTGCAAACGTAGCTGTAGGTCCCGGCCTTGGTGAACTTGACCTCGAAGGTGTCACCCTGGTTCATGGGGTCGGAGCTGGGCACCGCCTGGTTGTCGAAGACCACGTTGTGGACGGCAGTCCCGTCGTTTTTCCACTGGACCACGTCGCCCACCTTGGCGGTCAGCGTCGCGGGTTCGAACTTGA
The DNA here is from genome assembly GCA_035279665.1 of Candidatus Dormiibacterota bacterium. Lineage (GTDB taxonomy): Bacteria > Chloroflexota > Dormibacteria > CF-121 > CF-121 > CF-13. The sequence continues at coordinate 13,624 of DATEHI010000031.1, forward strand.
GCGCGTCCGTCTCGCCGACGTTGACGCCGGCGGGGACACCGCTCACCTTCTCGGCGACGGCGCCGCCGGGTGGCGCGGCGCCGCTCAGGAACGCCTGGTAGTCCGCATCCGACACGGCGTCCACCTCCAGGAGCATGGAGAAGTGATTGAGCCCGCAGAGCTCATTGCATTGGCCGAAGTACTGGCCCGGTTGGCTGGCCTCGATCCAGCCGCTGTTCTGAAAGCCGGGCTTGGCGTAGATCTGCCCGCCCAGGCGAGGCACCCAGAAGGAATGGAGCACGTCTCTGCTGGTGACCTGGAGCCGCACGACCTGGCCGGTTGGGATGGTCAGCTTGGTGATGCTGGTCTTGCCGTTCGCGTATTTGAAGGACCACGCCCACTGGATGCCAGTCACCTGAATGGTCTGCTGCGGGGCCGGTCCGTTTCGCACGTAATCCATCCGCAGCGTGGTCCGGATGAACAAAAATGACACGATCACCACCGGAATGGCCGTCCAGAGGATCTCCAGGCGGGGGTTGCCGTGCACCTGCGCCGGCTCACGATCGTCTACACGGCGGAAGCGAAGCGCCGCGTAGACGAGGAGACCGCCCACGATGACGAGCACCGCCATCGCGATCCAGAAAATGCTGGTGTAGACGCTGACGATGTCGCAGGCATTCGGGCCGGCGCAATTCAGTGGACTGACGCTGACCGCAGGCAAGCTCACGACAGTGTACCGACCGGTGCCGTGATCATCGGTGGAAGAGCCACCAGCGGCCTCCGGGTTCCTGCTCGCCGTTGCGCTCCTGTGCGGTCCGGCGCGCGTCGTGCATGGCGTCGTACCAGAAGGTCAACGCCAAAAGGAAGGTGCTGATGAACACCAACAGGGAGAGCATTTCCACCAGCAACGAGAGCAGCACCATCGCGCTGCCACGTGGCTTCCAGAAGGCGAGCAGCTCGCCCGTGGCGCCCGGGATGTTCAGCGTCACCAGGAAGAGGCCGACCACGCCCAGCAGGAAGATTAGCGCCTTCCTCGGCTGGCGGTTGTACAGCTGACCCAGGCCCGGCACCGCCGAGAGCCCGGTCGCCAGCCGAACGCTCACCCGGCGTTGGGCCGTCACGACCGGAGGACGCTGCAGCTCGACCACAGGCGCTCGACCTGCTACCGCTGGAACATCCGATAACAGTAGTAGGCGACCAGCAGCAACGTACAGACGGCCCAGATGAGCACGAAGAAGAAATCGCCGGCCCCCGGGTCACGACTGAGATTGATCAGCTCGACGACGGCGGGCGCCATCAGCCACCCGCCTTATGCGCCTTAGTCACGTCCAGCAGGTTCTCCGCGACGATCACCAGCGCGGTGAAGCCGATGAGCACGGCAAACGCGACGATCGTCCCGATCAGGTTCTTGAGCTGCTGGCGTCTCATGGCAGGCTGGTGTACTGCTGCCACATCCGGATCCAGTGCACCAGCAGGTTGATGTTGTCGTTGATGGGCTGGGGCAGCAGCTTGTTGACGCCCCATGCCGGCATGATCGTGCCCTTGTGTTCCTCGCCGGTGTTGCCGAGGTAGATGCAGCGGTAGTAATAGTCGCTGTTGAAGAAACCCAGCCGGTTCTGGTCATTGAGCGGCGGCCCTTTGCCGCCTTCACCCGTGGCCCCGTGACATTGCGCGCAGTTGTTCTCATAGAGCTGCGGCGCCGTGTCGAAGGTCCCAAAGGGATTCGCCACCAGGTTCTGATGCGCCCCCGCCTGGTCGGTCGCCTGGCGGTTGCCGCTGTGGCAGATGATGCAGCCGCTCTCATCGATCCCCAAGCCTTTGTAGGCATTCGGGATGAAGCCGGTGAGCTGCGCTACCAGCGGCTTGTTCGTCGAGGGGTCGTTGACGACTTTGCCGTTGGTGTCGAGCACATAGTAGGGCTGGGCCCGCGGGTCCAGGCAGCTCGCCGCCGTCGTCACTGTCCCGGATGGGGCGGGCGACGATGACGGCGCCGCCGACGGCGAGGCGGCGGCCGACGGGGAGGCCTTCGCAGACGGCGAGGCCGATGGCGAGGCCGATGGCAACGGGGCGGCCGAGGGGCTCGCCGAGGGACTGGCCGCCGCCGTGACCGGCCGGCAGATCAGCGTCTCCTGGCCGTACTTGGCGAAGACCGCGTCGCTGATCAATGCCGGGTGGTTGGGACCGAGTCGCTGGGCAGCCTGCTGCGGACCGATCTTGGCAATGTCGGGCACATGGCAGGTAATGCACCGCTCGACCTTGAACTGCCCGTTCACCTGGACCTTGGGGAAGAGCTGCTGCACCTGGATCGGAAAGTCCTGGCCGTACTGTGCCGCGTACTTTTGCTGGATCGGCGCCCACGGACGGCTCAGGTCCTGGTAGAAAGCGAAGCCGAGCAGCAACAGGAAGGCGACGCTCACCACCAGGAACGCGCGCCCTAGCACGGATTGCCTCCGCACGTCTGCGGGTTGCCCAAAACCCACCCCCAATCCCAGACGAACTCATGGCCGCGGAAGAAGGTGCCGATGATGACGAGCGCCACCACGATGGCGGTGTAGAGCGCAAACAGGATGATGGCCACCTTCCGCTCCGCCGGCCGCCGGCTTGGGTTGCGATCCAGGAAGGGCACCAGGATCATCAGCACGATCACAAAGGTGGGGAAGGCAACGCCGGCCATCAGCGGTGGGAAGCGGGAGAGGAGTTCCTGCAGGCCAAGGAAGTACCAGGGCGCCTTCGATGGGTTGGGCGTCATGCCCGGGTTCGCCTGGCCCAGCAGGGGCGCCTGCAGCCAGATCGAGACGATGATCAAAAAGACGGTCATGGCGACCGCGGCGATGAACTCTTTGAAGACGAATTCGGGGAAGGAGACAACCATCTCGTCCTCGCTGTCGTCGCGGACGGTCGACGGCGCCTCCACCTGGCGTCGGCGCTGCTCCACCCTTTCGCGAGCCGCGATCCGGTCGCGCGCCTCGGTGGCCATGCTTAACTACAGCCCCCCGCTGAAGCCATCTTTTCGGACTCGCCAGAAGTGGACGACCATCAACAGGAACGCCGCGAGCGGCAGCCCCACGACGTGCAGCACGTAGAAGCGCAGCAGGGCGTTGTCACCAACCACGCGCCCGCCGATCAGCAGGTAGCGGGTGTACGGCCCGGCAATGGGCGCGTACTTCGCCATGTTGGTCCCAACCGTGACGGCCCAGATGGAGAGCTGGTCCCAGGGCAACAGGTAGCCGGTGAAGCTCAACAGCAGCGTGATCAGCAGCAGGAGGGTGCCCACACCCCAGTTGAACTCGCGCGGCTTCTTGTAGGCGCCGGTCAGAAAGACGCGCGCCATGTGCAGCCAGACGGTGATCACCATCGCGTGCGCGGCCCAGCGGTGCATGTTGCGGATCACGCCGCCGAAGGTGACGACGAACTGCAGGTCGCGCATGTCCTGGTAGGCGTGGCTGGTGGAGGGCACGTAATAGAACATCAGGAAGAGCCCGGTGACGGTCAGCACGATGAAGAGGAAGAAGGACAGTCCGCCAAGGCACAGCGTGTACGACATTCGGATCCAGGAGCGCCGCACGCGGACCGGGTGGATGTGGAGGAAGAAGTTGGTGAGGGCCGTGCGGGCGGCGATCTTGTCGGTGAGTGGAAGACCGTGACGGAAGACGGAGCCGACCATCTGGCCGATGACGGAGAACATCTCGTCCAGCGCCGCACGGATTACGGTCATGAATCCTCCCCGTTAGCTGATTAGACTTTCAGGCGGAACGAGCGATCCACAATGACAGAGCGGTCGACCAGTAGTTTCCCATCCGGGGCCACCTCGAGGTGGACACGGTCCATCGGACGCGGCGCCGGCCCAAAGAAATTGATGGCGTCCCGGAAGTACCGGCTGCCATGGCAGGGGCACTTGAAACCCTTCAGGGCCGGGTTGGCTTTTGTCGCCTGCTGGCCGGTGTCGGGGTCCTTGGAGATCGAGGTGCCGGCGGCGACCAGGTCGCTGGTGACGTCATCAAAGTAACGGGGCGTGCAACCCAGGTGGGTACAGATCAGGCTGATCGCATAGAAGCCGTCCGGATCGTGGTTGATGACGACCCGTTTGTCGATGAGGACGGTCGTTGACCCGACCGCGTAGGTGGTCGGCGGGTCCGCCTTGAACGCCGGCGGGTCCTCGTAGGTGGCGTTCGGATACACGAACTTGAGGCTCTGGTAGAGGGCGATCGCCGAGGCGCCGGTAAAGCCGACCCAGCCGGCGATGGCCAGGAAGCTTCGCCGTGACATCTCGCGGCTGTCCTCCATCAGGCGCTTGAATGAGGAGGCCATCACACGAACGGGTTGTGGGCTGGCGGCGTCAAGATCGTCGCGAAGATGATCGTCGACGCCATGATGATGATGAAGAGCGCGGCCACGAGCAGGCAGCCGAAGTCAGCCTTGATCGCCGCCAGCACCCCGTGCACGGAGTCGAGAATATCAAAGCGAGGCGAACTCAGACATCGGGTCTCGGCCCTAGGCTCGCTGGTCCGGGAGGCGCGGTCCCGGAGCCGGACTCCCTGTCAGGGCCCCCAGCTTACGCACGTACTCGTGAACGAGCGAGACAACCGTCGCGTGGCTCCAGGTCAGCGGCGAGACGGAGAGGGGCGCCTTGCTGTAGGGGTCGAGCTGCTCCGATAGCACCCCACTCGGCAAGGCGGCGCCCGCCACCCAGTCCAGGATGTCGCGGGCCTTCTTGAGGTCGTCGAGCGTGCGCGCCTGACTGACCAGCCACTGCCCGTACCACGTGGTGCAGATGAACCACGGGTTGCCGGGAACATTCCCGATGTCCTGGCTCACCTGGTAATACCAGTCGTTCTCGTAGCGGGCGATGCCGCCGATCTCGGTTTTGCACCAGAGCCGCTCGTAGACCGCCTTCATCGTGCTCACGATCTGCGGATCGTCGGCGGTGAACATGCCGAAGTACCACAGCCCGTAGACGCTGGAGTCGATCGTCAGGTCGCGCGCCGTCGTGCCATCCGCTCGTACGTAGATCCGGCGGATGAAGCGGTTCAACTCCGCGTCGAAGAGGAAGCGCAGCGTTCCCTGCTTGATCCCATCGGCCACGCCTCGGTAGCGGGCGGCCAGCGTCATCTCGCCGTAGAGCGCGGCGAAGTTGGCGGCGGCTTGAAGCCCGGCCCAGACAGTGGCCACGGTGAAGCTCATGACGCCGCGGCGTTCCTCCCAAAGGTCATAGCTGGGCTGCGGCAACCCGGTGAGGGGGTCGATGTAGCTCGCCAGAAAATCCCCGACCAGGATGATCAGCGGGCGGTAATAGGCCTTGAAGAATTCGAAGTCCCGATGGCGGTCGTAGTGCTGCCAGAGGGCGAAGAGGACGAGTCCGGTCTCGTCCTCCTGGATCGGGTACTGCGGCTTTCCGGTGGCATCCACCCATGGGTGCCAGCTGCTGCCCGGGTCGCCCGCCGGTGTGTACTTGTGGCGGAAGTACCCCTCCTTGGTCACGATCTTCGCGCAGAGCTCGAAGAACCGACGGGGAATGTCGACATAGCCGGCCTGGTCCATGGCGTAGACGGCCAGCGCGGCGTCGCGCGGCCACATATAGCTATAGGTGTCGCGCGCGAACTTGATGATGTCGGTGTCGTTAGCGGCGAGCACGGCCCCGCCGCTGTCGATCTGGGTGCGCACCACCAGCAGGCTGCGGCGAAAGAGGTCGGCCACCTGGGGCGAGAGATCGCCGAACTCGCGCTCCTCCTTGTTGACCCAGGCCATCCAGTAGGAGCGCGTGCGCTCGAGAAACGCCTCCGGTCCACGCAGCGTGATGACGTCGGCGACCGTCTGCAGCTCGGCGAGGTTGCGGGCTGCGATCAGCCAGTGGTAGGCGGTGGCGGTCCCTCCCTGGGCGATGCGGCCGACCTTGAGCGCGATCGTCATGTCCACCGATCCCTGCTCGATCGGGTTATTGCTGAGCTCGCCATCCTCGGCGTCCCGCCAGGTCCCCTGCGCACCCCCGACGTCTTTCTTGCCACAGGCGTACCCGTCCAGCCCGATGCGATCGCCAACCTGGCCGCAGGCCGCGAAGCAGCGCTGGCCCTTGTACGCGACCAGCCCCTTGACTGCGGGGTAGTACATCACCGTGTCGCCGACCTCGGTGCCGTAGATGTGCCAGTCGTAATGAAAGAAGAGGCGGACCTCGCGCGGCGGCCCCTCGTTCAAGACCTTCACCCGGCGCACGAGCATGTCGCGGCCGAGGTCGACCGCGTCGTTCAAGGTCAGGCTGATCGCGAGGTCCGGATGACGAAGGGTAACGTTCGTCACCAGCGTGTCCGGCAGGTAGACCATATTGCGCGACCAGGCTGGATCATCGAGCCAGGTGAACCGCCCGTCGACCCAGATCCCGAAGCGGCAGGGCTCGCCGCTCGTGTGGTTCTCCTGGCCGACGCGCGGGTAATAGATGTCGCGCAGCTGGTAGTTGCGATCGAAGGTGACCAGCAGGGCGCCGTTCCCGATCGGCAAGTCGCGAGACACGTTGCGCCATTATCGGGTGCCGCTCTCCAACTTGGGAGATCGGAGAATGCGTTGATACGATGTCGTTGCATGGGGAGCGCAGCGAAAACCGACACCCTCATGGTCCGGTCGGGCACGCGGGCGGATGCCATTGACATCACGGATCGGGTGGAACAGGTGGTCCGCGAGAGCGGCATCCAAACCGGTCTCTGCCAGATATACGTGCCGCACACGACCGCGGGCGTCTTCATCAACGAGAACGCCGACCCCGACGCCCTCTCCGACATCCTCCATACGCTCGAGGCGCTCGTGCCGTGGGAGAACGGTTACCGGCACGCCGAGGGCAACGCCGCGGCGCACATCAAGGCGACGCTGGTGGGCACCTCGCAGGTAGTCCCGGTGCGCAACGGTCGACTGGCGCTAGGGCGGTGGCAAGGCATCTTCTTTGCGGACTTCGACGGCCCGCGTGAGCGCCACTTCCGGGTGACCATCCTCGCCTGAAACACCCGCTCCTGGTGGCGGCAACGGTCCTGTTGACGGTCGGTGAAAAAGCGTAACTAGTCTGAGGATGCCGGTATATACTGGTCAGCCAGATTCTTCAGCCGGGGAGACGCATGCTTACCAGCATCAAGTCGGTCGGCAGCTATGTTCCGTCCGGCATCCTGACCAACGCCGACCTCGAGAAGATGGTCGAGACGTCCGACACCTGGATCCGCGAACGGACCGGGATCCATGAGCGGCGCATGGCCGCGGTCGACGAGACCGCGACCGACCTGGCCGCTAATGCCGCCAGGGACGCGCTGGCGAGGGCCGGGCTGCGCCCGGAGGACACCGACCTCATCGTGTGCAGCACATCCACTCCCGACTCGATGTTTCCCTCGGTCGCGTCGCGCGTCCAGGAGCGACTGGGCGCCCACGGCCCGGCATTCGATGTGCAGGCAGCCTGCACCGGCTTCCTTTACGCGATGAGCATTGCCGACCGCTTCGTCAGTGGCGGCGAGTCGAAGCAGGCGATCGTAATCGGCAGCGAGACGCTCACCAAGATCATCAACTTCAAGGACCGCGGCACGTGCGTCGTCTTCGGTGACGGCGCGGGCGCGGTGGTGCTGGGGCCGGGCTCGAACGGCGCCGGCATCAAGTCCTGCGTGCTCGGATCGGACGGCTCGGGCGGCGACCTTATCTATGTCGCACCCGGCGCCGACCGCCCGGAAGGCCCCGGCCGCCCGGAGATTCGTATGGACGGTCGCAAAGTGTTCCGCTTCGCCACCGAGATCCTGGCCTCGGCGACGCTCGAGGCGCTGGAGAAGGCGAACGTTTCGCTGGAGGACGTCAAACTGATCGTTCCGCATCAAGCCAACGCCCGCATCATCGAGGCGGCCGGCAAACGGCTGGGTGTGGGCTCCGACGTGATGGTCAACGAGATCGCCAATTACGGCAACACGTCGACGGCCTCGATCCCGCTGGCGCTCAAAGACGCGCTGGCTGCCGGCCGCCTGAAAACCGGTGATCATCTCGTTCTGGTCGGGTTCGGCTCGGGGCTGACCTGGGGTGCTTGCGTCATCAAGTGGGAAGGCGCGCCCGTCAGGGCCGCGGCCTGACCAGTGTTTCGTCCCAAAACGCGTTATGTCGCTCTGCCGTCGCCGCGTGCCGGCGTCGGCGAGGAGATCGACCGCCTCACCTGTCCCAAATGCGATACCTCGCTCGAGCCCGCCCGCCTGACGGCGGCGCTGGGCGTCTGCTACCGCTGCGGCTACCACTTCCGGCTGCGCGCTCCTGAGCGGGTCGCAATGCTGGTGGAACCGGGCTCGTTCCGGGAAGAGGACCAGGGGATCGTGGCGAAGGACGTCCTTGGATTCAAAGACTCGCAACCCTACACGAAGCGAATCGAGCAGAGCCGCGCGGCCACGGGTGCGAACGAGGCGGTCATCTGGGGCGAAGCGACGCTTGCCAGTCACCGGCTGGTCATCGTCTGCCTCGACTTCGCCTTCATGGGCGGCAGCATGGGCGCCGCAACCGGCGAAAAGATCACGAACGGCATTGAGCGGGCCCTGCAAAACCGTTTGCCCCTCCTGATCATTTCCGCATCGGGCGGCGCCCGGATGCAAGAGGGCATGCTCTCCTTGATGCAGCTGGCCAAGACGTCGGCGGCCCTCGGCAGGCTGAACGCGGCTGGTGTCCCGTACATCTCGTTGTTGACCGACCCGACGATGGGCGGCGTGACGGCCAGCTTCGCCTCGCTGGGCGACATCATCATTGCCGAGCCCGGCGCGATGATCGGCTTCGCCGGCGCGCGGGTCATCCAGCAGGCTACCTATGAGACGCTGCCTGATGGATTTCAGACGGCGGAGTTTCTCTGGAATCACGGCATGATCGACCTCGTCGTACCCCGGCCCGAGCTGCCGGCCGTCTTGCGCCAGCTACTCGACCTGTACACGAGGAACGGCATCGCGGGCGACTTCGAGCTACAGCACCAGGCGAAGACGCCCGCGCCCGCGTCCGTCGTCCCCGGGTGAGCGAGAACGGTTCGGTCGCGGCAGCGACCTGGGAGCAGGTCGAGCTCGCCCGGCATCCAGACCGGCCCTACGCGCTCGACTACATCCACGCGATCTTCACCGATTTCTTCGAACTGCACGGAGATCGCGTCTTCGGTGACGACCATGCGATCATCGGCGGCCCGGCCGCCTTCGACAAGCGGACCGTCATGGTGATTGCCCAGCAGAAAGGCCGCACCACGGCGGAACGGGCCATGCGCAACTTCGGCATGGCCAACCCTGAGGGGTACCGCAAGGCCCTGCGGCTGATCCGGCAGGCGGAACGATTCCAGTTTCCGATCGTGGCCTTCGTCGACACCTCGGGGGCATTTCCCGGCGCGGGCGCGGAAGAGCGTGGCATCGCCTGGGCGATCGCGGACAACCTGGTGGCGCTGTCGCAGGCCCGCGTGCCGATCGTCACGCTGGTGATCGGCGAAGGCGGCAGCGGCGGAGCGCTCGGCATCGGCGTGGGCGATCGCCTGCTGATGATGGAACACTCCATCTACAGCGTGGCCATGCCGGAGGCCTGCGCCTCCATCCTCTGGCGCGACATTGCCCGCAAGGTCGAGGCGGCCGATGCCCTCAAGTTGACGGCGGCGGATCTGAAACGGCTTGGCCTGGCGGATGAGATCGTGCCCGAGCCGCCGGGCGGCGCCCACAACGATTTCGGCGTGGCCACTGACGCCGCCGGTGCGGCGTTGCGGCGCCATCTGGGCGCGCTGGAGACGATCGATATCGATGGTCTGGTCGAGGAGCGCTATCTGCGGTATCGCAAGATCGGCGCCTAATATCTGAACCACTGCCGTGGCAACGGAAGCGATAGCTCAAGCCCCAACGCGGAAACGCGAACGTCTCGACCCCTCGGTCTTTCGGCTGCCGGTCGAGCGGATTCGCGAAGGCTATTACAGTGACGTCTACTTCAACCGCGCCGTCGACGTCCTCAAGGCGGACAAGCAGCATCCGCACGTCCTGATGCAGGTCTTCCAAAAGAACCAGGCCATCGTGGGCGGCATGGATGAAGCGATTGCCATCGTCAAGCTGTGTTCGGAAGACTTCTCCCAGCTCCGCGTCCGTGCCCTGTACGACGGCGACGAGGCGGCGCCCTGGGAGACCACCATGACCATCGAGGGGGACTACACGCTCTTCGCCCGCCTGGAGACGGTCTATCTCGGCGTGCTCTCGCGCCGGACCAAGGTCGCCACCAACGTCCGGCGCGTCGTGGAGGCAGCCAACGGCAAACAGATCATGTTCTTCCCAGCGCGTCACGACCACCACCTGGTCCAGACCGGCGACGGTTATGCGGCCCATGTCTCGGGCGCGATCGGGGTCTCCACCGACGCGCAGGCATCATGGTGGGGCGGGCAGGGCATCGGAACGGTGCCACACGGATTGATCGCCGCCTACCACGGCGACACCGTGCTGGCGGCGCGCAAATACGCAGAATACATGGAACCGGCGGCGAACCTGGTGGTTCTGGCGGATTGGGAGAATGATTGCGTGCGGACCTCGCTCGAGGTGGCGCGCGCGCTCAGGGATCGGCTGTGGGGCGTTCGCCTCGACACCTCGGAAACGATGGTCGACGTGAGCGTCCAGAAACTGATGGGCGACTTCGACCCGCGCGGGGTCAACCCCCAACTCTGCCACCTGGTTCGGCAGGCGCTCGACCGCGAGGGCTTCGAGCACGTCAAAATCGTCGCCAGTGGCGGCTTCAACGTCGACAAAATCAAGCGCTTCGAGCGGGAGCGGGTACCGGTCGACGCCTATGGGGTGGGCAGCGCCTTTTTCCAGGGGACCTTTGACTTCACCGCGGACGTGGTGATGGTCGAGGGCCGCCCCTGCGCCAAGGCCGGGCGCCGCTACCGGCCGAATCCGCGCCTCGAGCCCGTCACCTGACCGTGCCGAACGTCACGATCGTGGTCGATGTGCTCAACGGGTTCTGCAAGCAGGGGAACCTCGCCTCCCCTCGCTGCGACGCCGCCATCCAGAGAATCCGCGAGGTGATCGAGGAGCGGCGGAAAGCCGGCGATCACCTCATCTTCCTGGCGGACACGCACGACCCCAACGATCGCGAGTTTGAGGTGTTCCCCGTGCACTGCGTGCGCGGGACGGCCGAGTCGGAGGTGGTTGCGGAACTCCAGCCACTGCTCCACGACGCAACCCTGATCCGAAAACGGCGCTATTCCGGCTTCTTCGAAACCGACCTCGACGCCCGCTTGCTCGCCGCCCAACCCGAGCAGGTAACGGTGGTGGGCGTCTGCACCGACATCTGTGTGCTGCACACGGTCGCCGACCTGCGCAATCGTGATTACCGGGTGGTCGTGCCGGCATCTGCCGTGGAAACCTTCGATGGCCCCGGCCACCCGGGGGACGACGTCCAGCATTGGGCGCTGGCCCATATCAGAGGGGTACTCGGCGCCGACGTCGTGTAACGCCAGGAGGCCCTCTCCGGCCGCGCCAGCGCGATATGAGCCTCCCGTTATAATGTAACCCGTCAATACTGCTGGCTCCTTTTGCGCAGCGTGCGGCTCCGGGCTCAAGCCCGACAGCCGGTACTGCTCGGGCTGTGGCCGGGCGGTCGTACGCAGCCGGCCAATTCGACTCCGCCCCTGGATGGTGGCGCCGGCCGTGCTCCTGGCCATCCTCCTGGTGGCACTCCCCGGTGTGCTGTACGTGTGGGCGGGACTCCCCGCCACCGCGAGTCTCAGCACCGCCCGCCTGCCGCTTTCGACCCGGATCTACGACCGCACGGGAACCGTCCTGCTCGCCGAGATCCACCAGGGGTCGGAGCGGCGGCACGTCGTGCCCCTGACCCAGGTAGCGCCCGCCATGCAACAGGCGACCATCGCCGTCGAAGATCGCACCTTCTATCAGCACGGCGGCCTCAACCTGCTGCGCACCGGCCAGGCCGGACTCGACGACTTGCTGCATCTGCGCTTCAACCAGGGTGGCAGCACGATCACCCAGCAGCTCGTCAAGAACATCTACCTCACGGAGGACCGCTCGCTGCTGCGCAAGTTGGACGAGGCGATCCTCGCCGTCGAGATCGAGCACCAGTACTCGAAGGCACAGATCCTCGAGGCCTACCTGAACCGGATCTATTACGGCAATCGCTCCTACGGCGTAGAGGCAGCGGCGCAGGCCTACTTCGGCAAATCCGCCAGCCAGTTGTCCCTCCCGGAGGCGAGCTTGCTCGCCGGCCTGCCACAGGCGCCTACCGAGCTCGATCCGATCACCAACTTCAGCGGGGCAAAGGCGCGGCAGCGCGTGGTGCTGGACGCGATGGTCCGCAACCACGCGATCACCGCAGCCCAGGCGGAGTCGGCGTACGCGCAGAAGCTCAGCCCGCAAAAACCCTCGACGCAGGACGACGTCAAAGCTCCCGGATTCGTGCACTGGGTCGCGTCACAACTGGAGAAAACCTATGGCGGGGAGCTCCTCAAGAACGGCGGATTGACGGTCATCACCTCGCTCGACTGGAACCTGCAGGCGATCGCCGAGCGCCAGGTTCGGGAGAAAGTCATGGCACTGCAGGGGCAGCACGTCACTGACGGCGCGCTGGTCGCGCTCGATCCGAAGAACGGGGCGGTGCTGGCGATGGTCGGGTCAGCGGGCGCCGACGTCCCGGGCGGGCAGTACAACATGGCGGTCGTCCCGCGTCAACCCGGGTCGGCGTTCAAGATGTTCACCTACACGGCGGCCATCGAGTCGCAGAAATTTACGATGGGCTCCTGGGTACTGGACGAGCCGATCACTGTCCGGTTGAGCGATGGCAGCAGCTACACGCCGCACAACTACGATGGGTGGTATCACGGTTGGCAGCCCCTCCCCTTCGCGCTGGGCAACTCGCTCAACATCCCGGCCGTGAAAGTTGAGCTGGGCACGGGAACCGACCGGGTCGTGGATGTCGCCCGGCGCATGGGTGTCACGACGCTCAATCAGCCGGTCAGCAGCTATCAGCCGAGCCTGACGCTCGGCGGCTACGAAGTTCCGTTGATCGACATGGCCGCCGGCGCCAGCACGCTGGCCGCGCAGGGCACCTACGAACACCCGCAACCGATCCTCAAGATCACCGCGCATGACGGCAGCACACTCTATCGCTACGACCCGCGCGCAAACGGCAGGCCGGCGCTCACCCCGCAGGTCAGCTTCATCATGGCGCAGATGCTCTCGGACGACCGCAACCGGTCGCTCGAGTTCGGACGGAACAGCGACCTGGTGGTGGCCGGCCATCATGTCGCGGCCAAGACCGGGACGACCAACGACTTCCGCGACAACCTGACCGTCGGCTTCACGCCCAACCTGGCGGTTGCCGTCTGGGTCGGGAACGCAGATCAGACGCCGATGCGCAACGTCAGTGGGATCGTGGGCGCCGCACCGATCTTCCACGGTTTCATGACGCAAGCCCTCAACAGCCAGCCGGACAGCTGGTTTGCCGTGCCGGGCGGTCTCAATTCGGTCAACATGAATGGATACGTCGCCTACCTCCTTCCCGGCACCGAGCTCGTTGCGCAGTCGCAACTCCCGCCTCCCCCACCACCGTCGCGCTGCGATGAGGGCTGCGGGGGCGGCGGCCATGGTGGTGGCGGCGGCGGTGGCGGTGGTGGCGGCGGTGACGGTGGTGACTAACTGACGCCGGCCGTTGCGGCCCGAAGGCCGCAGCGCGCGGCTCGGCCTGCGCCCTGCCTGTTCCTCTAGCTCTGCGGCGTGCGTTCGCGCGTCGCGGTCGATCCTGAGGTCGACGGCGTAGCGCCGGCACTCTGCATCGATTCGAGCTGGCGTTTCAGGTCCGCCACCTGCCGCTCCAGGCTGGCGATTTGATCGCGCGTCGCGACCGGCATCGATGACCGCACGCTCTCAGAGACCCGCCGGCTGAGATCCTCACCCCGACGACGGGTGCTGGATGCAAACTCGTCGAACCGCCGGCGGCTCTCTTCGCGGCTGACCTGCCCCCGGTGCAACCAGGTGTCCACCATCTGGTCGCCCATCTCGAACGCCCAGCTGGCCGCGCCCAGCATGATGGTGAAGCCGTCGCGGATCGCTTCGCGTACGCGCTCGCTGCCTTCGGAATGCTGATGCTGTTCTGCCATGCGCTAAGTTTAGGGCGACCGATGCCCATTTACGAGTACCGCTGCGCCGACTGCGGCAAACGGCCCTCCATCTTCTTCAAGAGCCTGACGGCGGTCGAGGAATCGCCTGCCTGTCCGCTCTGCGGCGGTCGCCACCTCACCCGGCTGATCTCGCGGACCGCCCAGGTCCTCTCCGAGGACAGCCGGATGGACCGCCTGAGCGACAGTGACCTGTCCGACGTCGACGAGAACGACCCCAGCAGCATGGCGCGCTGGGCGAAGAAGATGGGACAGCAGATGGGCGACGACGAGCTGGGCGACGATTTCGACCAGGCCGTCGGCGAGATGGAAGGCGCCGGTCCCTACGGTACGGACCGCGTGGACGACGAGGACCTGTGACGGCGGCGCGCATCGCCCGCGTCCAGGGTCGCGAGATCCTCGACTCGCGAGGCAACCCGACGGTCGAGGTCGACGCGGTGCTGGAGTCGGGGTTGTTCGGCCGTGCCGCCGTACCCTCGGGCGCATCGACCGGCGCACACGAGGCGGTCGAGTTGCGTGACGGCGACAAGAGCCGCTACGACGGCAAGGGCGTCCTCAAGGCGGTGGGCCACGTCAACGGCGAAATCGCGGCGGCGCTGCGCGGCGCGGATGCGAGCGACCAGCGGGGGATCGACGAGCGGCTCATCAACCTCGACGGGACGGCGAACAAGTCACGCCTGGGTGCGAATGCAGTTCTGGGAGCGTCACTGGCGGTCGCCCGCAGCGCGGCGCTGGCCGCGGACCAACCGCTCTATCGTTATCTCGCGGACGGCCGCGAGCTGGTCATGCCGGTCCCCATGTTGAACATCCTCAATGGCGGTCGGCATGCGCAGACCAGGGTCGATTTTCAGGAATTCATGGTGGTGCCGGCCGGCGCGCCGAGGTTTTCCGAGGGGCTTCGCTGGGGGGCCGAAGTTTTTCACGCCCTCAAGGACATCCTGCACCAACGTGGGCTGAGCACGGGGCAGGGCGATGAGGGTGGGTTTGCGCCGGAGCTCGACGCCAACGAGGACGCGATGCGCCTGCTGGTCGAGGCCATCGAGCGCAGCGGCCACCAGCCCGGAAGGGATGTCTTCATCGCCCTCGACCCCGCCGCGTCCGAGTTCTACCGCGACAGCCACTACGAGCTCACCGGTGAGGGGCTGAGCCTGACATCCGAGGAGCTGATCGATCGCTGGGCCCGCTGGATCGACCGCTACCCCGTCATCTCCATCGAGGACGGGCTGGCGGAGGACGACTGGGAGGGTTGGCGATTGCTGACGAGCAAACTTGGGAAACGCGTGCAGCTGGTGGGGGACGATATCTTCGTTACCAATGTCGTCCGCCTCCGTCGTGGCATCGAGAGCGGCGCCGGCAACAGCATCCTCATCAAGGTCAACCAGATCGGCACCTTAACCGAAACCTTAGAAACCATCGCCACCGCCCGTGGCGCCGGCTACAGCACCGTGATCTCGCATCGATCGGGCGAGACCGAGGACAGCTTCATCGCCGACCTGGCGGTTGCCACCGGTGGCGGCCAGATAAAAACCGGCGCCCCGTCACGCTCCGAGCGAGTGGCGAAGTACAATCGGCTCCTGCGGATAGAGGAAGAGGTGGGCAGTACCGCACCGTACCCGAGGCGCGCTGCGTTCGCCGGTGTCTAGACGCCCCCCGCGTGGATTTTTCGAGGGCGGCGAGTCGCCCTTTGGCCGGCTACCCACCGAGCCGAGTTTCCCGACCATCCGGATTTCGCGACGGGGGGTCATCTGGATCACCGTCGCCGCCGTCTTGCTGCTAATTCTCTTTCTGCTGAAGCCGTTCGCGACCTTCTACACGGACTACCTCTGGTTCCGCGCGCTTGGCTTTGGCGGTGTCTTCGGGACGCGCTTTGCGGCCCAGGTCTGGTCATTCTTCATCTTCGCCATCGTCTTTTGGGTGATTGGCGCGGCCAATGTCTTGCTGGCGCTCAACGCCAACACGGGCCGGCGGCTGTCGTCGATCGGCATCCGCCAGCGCCCGCTCACGGCGCCGTCCACCATCCTCGGCCTGCTCGCCGTGTTTCTTCTCGGCCTCCTCTTCGGACGGATCGCCGCTGGCGAGTGGCAGACGATCCTGACGTTCTTCAATCAGAAGGCCTTCAACGTCCAGGACCCGATCTGGCACCGGGACGTCTCCTTCTACGTCTTCACCCTCCCCTTCTACCGCCTGCTCTGGGGCTGGCTACTGGGGGTAGTGATCCTCATGATCCTGGTGGTTGCTGGCATCTACGCCTCCAGATCGGGTTTCCAGAATCTGGTGTTGCCCGCACGCGCGGTGCGGCACCTCTCCGTCCTGTCTGCAGCCTTCGCCGCCCTGTGGGCCGTCCACTACCAGCTCGACCTCTACGAGATGTTGTTGAGCAAGCGCGGCTTCGTGTACGGGATCGGCTATGCGGACGTCGCGGCCCGAGTTCCCGCCTACTGGATCATGACGGTGGTGATGGTGCTGATCACCATCGGCCTGCTGATCAATGCCTTCGGCGCGCGACTCGCGGCTCTTGCAGCGGCGCTGGTTGTCTGGCTGGGCGGGGCGTTCATCCTGCTGGTGATCTTCCCCGGCATCGTCCAGCGCTTCCAGGTCGCGCCGAGCGAGCTGCAGCGGGAGACCTCCTATATCAAGAACCAGATCGACTTCACCCGGCTGGCGTGGGGCCTCACAAGTATTGCCGACCGGCCTTTTACGCCTCAGGACACGCTGACCGCCGACAAGGTCGCCAACAACCCGCAAACAGTCCAGAATGCGCGCCTCTGGGACCCACAGCTGGCCCTCCCGTCCACCCTGGAAAACCTCCAGAGCTTGCGCACCTACTACCAGTTCTACCCTAACGAAGTTGCGGTCGACCGCTACCAGCTGGGCGGCCAGTATCTGCAGCTCTTACTCGCCGCGCGTGAGCTGAACCCTGACAAGGTCACCCAGGTGGCAAACACCTGGGTCGCGCTCAAGCTGCAGTACACGCACGGCTACGGCGTGGTCGCCGCCCGCGCCAACGAGGCAACGCCCCAGGGCGATCCCGTTCTTACGCTCCAGGATATTCCACCGGCCGGTGTGCCGCCGGTCACGCAGCCAGGAATCTACTTTGGCCGCCACACCACGAACTACGTGCTGACCGACTCCAAGCAGCCTGAATTCGATTATCCGTTCACCACCGACCAGTACACGCAGTGGAAGGGCACGTCAGGCGTGCCACTGTCATCCAGCCTTCGAAGCTTGGCCTTTGCGATTCGGTTCGGTGACATCAACATGCTCATCAGTCCCCAGCTGACGTCCCAGACGCAGGTCTTGTTCAACCGCGCGGTCCAGGACCGGGTTTCGGCGCTTGCGCCGTTCCTGCAATTCGACCAGGATCCTTATGTCGTCGTGGTCGATGGTCACATTTACTGGATCCTGGACGGGTTCACCGTCACCGACCACTACCCGTACAGCGAGATGCCGCCCAACGATGGTGGTCCACTCACGGGCGTCAACTATGCGCGCAACTCCGTCAAGGCCGTCGTCGACGCCTACGACGGCACCACGACCTTCTACCAGATCGACGCGAAAGACCCGATCGCCAACACCTACGGGTCAGTTTTTCCGGGCCTCTTCAAGCCATTCAGCGCCATGCCTGCCGGTCTGCAAGCCCACATCCGTTACCCGCGCGACCTATTTAACCGTCAGGCGGAGCGATTCACCTACTTCCACATGACGGATCCAACGGTCTTCTATCTCCGCTCCGACCTGTGGAACATCGCGAAGGAGAATTTGTCTCAGGGCGGAACCGCCTCCCCCATTCGACCCTTCTACGTGATCAGCAGGCTTCCCGGCGAGCCGAAGGAAGAGTTCCTCACCATCTTGCCCTACACGCCGAACGGCAAGACGAACATGATCGCCTACCTGGCGGCGCGCTCGGATCAGCCGGACTACGGCACGCTCTTCGATTTCCGTTTCCCCAAGGACAGCCTGGTTGTCGGCCCGCAGCAGGTCGAGGCCAACATCGACCAGGCGCCCCTGATAAAGTCACAATTCGCGTTGCTAAACGCGCCGGGCTCGAGCGTGATCCGTGGCAACCTCCTCGTCCTCCCAATCGAGACGTCACTGCTCTATATCGAGCCGGTCTACCTCGAAGCCACCAACGTAGCCAAACCGCAGTTGAAGAAAGTGATCGTGGCCACCGGCCAGAACGTCGTGATGGAAGACACGCTCGACAAGGCCCTCGCCGCCTTACTCGGCCAGGCCACACCAACGGCCCCGCCAGGCGGCACCACGCCGCCGCCCAGCGGCACGGTCGCCCAGTTGATCGCCTCGGCCAACGCGCACTACGCCCAGGCGCAGACGTTCCTCAAAGCAGGCAACTTCCCGGGGTACGCGCAGGAGATCCAGACTGTAGGACAGATCCTTCAGCAACTGGCGAGCCTGCAGCCGGGGGCCAGCGCGTCGCCCAGCGCGTCGCCCAAGGCCTCGCCGACCGCTTCACCCTAACGGGGAACGCCCGAAAAAAAGGCGCTCACCCGACGGCAAGCGCCCCTCCGAGCCCCCGGAACCTTGACTACTTTCCGCACGGAAACGAGTCGGCGACGGCGAGCAACGCAGCGACGACGACGGCGCCAAGTGCGAAGAATCGGTACATGAGCACCCTCCTTGGGGTTACCGGGCGCTCCGACCGATTAGCCGGAATTTAACACCCGGTTCAATTGGGTGTCAATATACTTCTCCAAGGCGGTTTAGCGGAGCTATACTCAAGGGCGTCAGATGAACTCTGTCGGAGATCGCCTTCGGGAGGCCCGACTTGCCCGCGGGCTGACCCAGGAACAACTGGCAAAGGGCCTGGCGACCAAAGGCTTCATCAGCCAGATCGAGCGCAACCGCACCACCCCGTCCCTGCCCAAGCTCCGCTTGATGGCCGAGCGCCTCGGTCTTCCGCTCGGTCATTTCACCGATGACAAATCCCCACACGAGCTGACCTATCTGCGCAAGAGTGCCGAGCTAGCGGTCAAAGCGCAGGAGCCGGAACGCGCGCTCAGCCTGGTCAACGAAGGCCTGGCCCTTCCGGCGACCGCCAATGAGCGCGCCGAGCTGCTTCGGATTCAGGGCCTGGCCTTCGAAGCATTGAGCCGCCTGAACGATGCGCTCGCCTCGCTCCAGACTGCGGCTGCGACCACACCACCGGATGACCCCGAGCTCGGCGCCGCCATCTACGCCGACATCGGCTACGTGCAGCAGCAGCAGGAGCAGTTCAATGCCGCAACCGAAGCCAACCTTCGCGCGCTCGGCTGGCTCGATGCCAGCAAGCACGCGGATCCCGGCCTCCGCGCCAGGGTCCTGACCAACCTGGGCCGTTCCTGCTATTCACTCGGGCAGCTCGAAAAGGCCGACGAGTACTTGCAGCGTGCACTCGACGCCGCCCTGGATGCCGAAAGCCTCCTCCGCATCGCCAACGCCCACATGGCGCTCGGCATTTCCGCCCGCGCGGTTGGCGACCTCGCGCGCGCGGTCGAGCATTGCAACCGTGCGCTGGAGCTCCACTCCAGGATCAAAGAGCACCGGGCGGCCAACCGCGTGCTCAACAACCTGGGCGACGTGCACTACGCCGCGGGGCGTAAACGCGAGGCGACCGAGCTTCAGCAGCGCTGCCTTGCGCGGGCGCGGGAGATCCAGGATGACTTCGAGATCGGCGTGGCTGCCGGCGCGCTTGCTCGCTACGACCTTGACGCCAACAGGGTGGACGACGCGCTCGCGCACGCCCGAGAAGCACGGCAGGCCTCCCAGCGCTCGGGCGATCACCTGCACCTCGCCTTGGCCGCCGCGCTCGAGGGCGAGGCGGTCGAGCGCCGGGACCACACGGGCATCGCTGACCGCCACTTCGCGTTCGCGCTGCGGCTCCTCAAGGAGCGGAACGCAGCCGGGAAGCTTGCCGAGGTGTGCGCCATGTATGCCGACGTCCTGCGCAGCCGTGGCGAAGACGACCGGGCCTTTTCGTTCATGCGAATGGCGGCCGAGCGCGAGTTCAGCAAGCTGGGGGCACGGCTCCGCAAATGAACGCGGCGGGGGGCGGCGACCAGACGGACGATGCCCCGTCGACCGTGCTGGTGGCCGACGACGACACCGACAGCGAGCGTGACCTGCGCATTCACCTCGAGGCGGCCGGACATCACGTGATTACCGCCAGGGACGGCGCAGCCGCCTTGCGCATGCTCTCGGCGCAGCCGGTGGATCTCGTGCTCTGCCAGGCGGTACTGCCCGACATGGATGGGATCGAGGTCTGCCGGGCGATCAAGCATGCACCCGCAACACGCGAGATCCCGGTGGTGCTGTTGATCGCGGCGGTCGACGAGGCGCTGCGACAGCGCGCGGTCGATGCGGGGGCGGATGACGTCGCGGTCATGCCTGTGGCGCGCGACACGTTGCTGACGCTGGTGCGCGCGCAGCGTTGCATCACCCGGTTGAAGAGCCAGATCAATGAGCTCGAAGGGATCGTTGTCACGCTGGCGCGCGCGGTTGAGGATCGCGATCACAGTAGCGCCGGTCTTGCCGAGAAGGTCGCCCATTGGGCAATGCAACTGGGCAGCGCAATCGGGCTGCCAGACGACCAGCTCACCTACCTCTACAAAGCGGCCTTGCTGCACGACGTCGGCACCTTGAGCGTTCCGGTTGGCGTCCTCTCCAAAGAGGGTCGGCTCGATCCTGGAGAGTTCAGCCAGGTGAAACGTCACCCCGTCGTCGGCGAAGAGATCCTGGCGCCGTTGCCTCGCGCCGACCAGCTCCTGCCGGCCGTTCGCCACCACCACGAGCGGGTTGACGGCTCCGGCTATCCAGACGGACTCGGGGGCGATCAAATTCCCCTCTTCGCGCGGATCATCGCGATCGCCGACGCGTTCGTGGCAATGACCAGCGACCGTCCCTACCGGCGGCACCGCACGAAAGAAGAGGCGATCCACACACTCGAGCAGGGTGCCGGTAAGCAGTGGGATGCCGCCCTGGTCGATCGATTCCTGGAGCTCGTCGAGGCAACGGGCGCCGACGCCATCAGCAGGGCACGTTCGGCCGGTTAGTCTAACAACTTCTCAGCGTCTTCTCATCCCGCTCAGAGTCCGCGCTCATGCAGCTGCGCGATGCTGGATGCAGCAACGGAACTGGAGATGAGCACCCTGCATTCGTTTCTCGACAATCTGACGGCGGCGGGCAGTCTCTACGGCTGGCGCGTCGATGCCATGGTCCTGGGCGGTCTGCTCTGGGCGCTGGCCACCGGCTACGGACAGGTCCGGACCACCATCGCCTAAGAGGGCCAGTCTTCGGGGCGATCGACATCATCGCCGAGCCCGGCAGCGAAATTGACCTCGATGACCGCATCCGGGTGGGCCGCGATCACGCCCCGACCACCCCGATCACCCCCGAGCGCCAGCAGCTCGGCGAAGAATTGACGATCGAACACCGGTGGGTTTCCCCGGTGGTCGCCCCACCGAGGGACGACGATCCCACCCGGGGAGAACGCCCTGACGAGTTCCTCGATGGCCTGCGCGGTGAGATAAGGCTGGTCCCCGACGCCGATGAGGGCGGCGTCCGTCGTTTCTGGGAGCGCACGCAGGCCGATGGCGATCGAGCTGCTGATGCCCCTTTCGGGATGGGCATTCTCGACCATGGTCAGCGCAAGGCCGGCAAGGGCCTCGATCAGGCGAAGGTCCGGCGAGACAACGGCAACGAGCGGCCGCAGGCCTGCCTCCAGGAAGGTGCGAGCGGTCCTCCGCACGAGTGGCTCCCCACGCCACGATTCGAGCAGCTTCTGGCGTCCGAACCGCGTCGACTGCCCGGCGGCGAGCAGAACGCCCGCGATCAGACGGCTGGGGTCGCGGCCTTGAGCTCCTGGTCGACGCAATTGGCGAACCGTTGGGCCATCCGTTGTGCGACCTCTTGCATGATGCCGGTGCGCCCGAACTGGGCTACCACGCCGCTCACCGCCAGGTCGGTGGTCATCATGACGCTCGTCCCCGTCGCACTCGGCTGGAGCTGGGCCGTCATGGTGGCGGAGGCGCCGCCTCGGCCACGCGTTTCGGCGCCCTCGGCCTTGATATGCACCGTGTGCGTCGCCTCGTCCATGCTGTCGATCGTGATCCGGCCCTTATAGGAGACGCCGATCGGCCCGAGTTTCACCTCGACCTTGCCGCCGTACGTTTTGTCGTCGATCACCTCCGTGAGGGACGCGCCCGGGACACAGTGGGCGATCTTCGGCACGTCGAGAAGGTATGCCCACGCCGCCTCGATGGGGGCGCCGATCTCGAAACGAGTCGTGATGACCATCTCGATACATTAGACGAACAAACAAATGGCCGGCAACCTGACACGGTGGCCGGCCTTCGAGCGCCTGTTGTTGCGAGTGTACGTCAGGACGCCGTGACCGGTGTCCCGGGATCGACCAGATGGAACCAGGTCAATCCGGCCGGGAGGTGCATCACCTTGCCATCGGCGCCGACGATCTTGAGGGGCAGCTCGGGGTTCGACAGGTCCCAGGTGGCCGCGTAGTGATGGCCCCGGGTGAAGACATCAGCCGGACCGGTGCCCTGCAGGTCGAAGTCGACGGCCGGCACACCGTTGACGTCGGTGAAGCCGGCGTCGTGATGCGCGACCTGGAGCAGGATGACGTTTACGGGCTTGATCGGCTGCCCCGTGTCCTGGTCCGCGAGCGCGCCGAGCGCTGTGCCGTAGGCGTACGCGTTGTCCGCGGCCGAGTAGGTGTAGATGACGCGGTGGGAATTTGTCTGGTCGAAGACGATACGATTCGCGACCGCGGGGGCGGGGCTGGCGGCGGGCTCGCCCGCCGACGGCAGCAGGTAGGTGATGCGGGGGGCGTATTTACTCACTCCCTCGGCCAGGCGGCTGCCATCGGTATAGAGGTTGTGCGGCGCGCGCCGGCTGGGATCCCGGGCAAAATAGGCGCCGCCATCGCTGCCTTCCGTGAGCGCCGGGATGTGCTGGTCCTGGATCGCCTGCAGCACTTTGATGTTTGCGCCAGAGAAAAACAGCGCGCCATGGTAGGCATGCCAGAGCCGGAGCGTCACCGGCCGGGCGCTGCGAACCGGTTCGATCTTCTGGCTCCCCGAGGGCGTGAAGTAAATCACCGTCATGCGCGTGATCCCGCCTTCCGCCAGGTATTCGTAGACGATGTTGGCCTGCTGTACCCCGGCCAGCGGGCGCGCCAGGATCGAATTCTCGATCTGCACCATGGCGGGTCCGGGACGGCTCGGGGTCGGCGTCGGGGTCGCCGGCGCGGCGCGCGAGCCGCAGGCGCTAAGGACCAGCGCGAGTCCACACGCAAGCGTCGATCCGAGCCGGTTCAAATTGCTCAAGGAAGCCATCAGTATAAGGAAATGCGATAGTGTAGCCCGCGGCATTCTGTGGTAGTTTCAAGGGAATGTTGCCGCACGAAATGCTCCAGACCCAGACCCAGGTCGAGCGTTCACTGCTCAGCCGCGTGATGGGGTGGCTCGCCCTCTCGCTCGCCCTCACCACGGGCGGCGTCTACCTCTGGATCGCGGGCGCCGTGCCGCGGAACATTCCGTGGTTCCTCTACTTCATCATCGCCATCGGCTTGATCTTTGGGATCCAGGCAGCGACGAACAGCAAGAACCAGAGCCTCGCGGTTGGCCTCTTCAGCGTCTTCTCGGTGGTCGAGGGCCTCTTCATCGCCCCCATCGTCTCCTACTATCTGCACGCCAACCCTGACGCGGTCGGCAGCGCGCTGCTTGGCACAGTCGGCATCTTCCTGGTCGCCGCCGCAGTCGTCTATTTGACCAGCATCAACATGGCTGCCTGGGGTCGGTACCTGTTGGGGGCCCTCCTGGTGGGCATCGTGATCAGCTTCGCGACGTTGATCTTCCATTTCCCGATCAGCCAGCTGGCGATCAGCCTCTTCCTCGGAGTGGTGTTCGTTGGGCTCACCTTCTTCGACTTCTGGCGGGTCAAGGCGGAGCGGGCGGGCGACAACAACGCGCTCCTGCTAGCGCTCAGCCTTTATCTCGACTTCATCAACCTCTTCCTCATCCTGCTCCGCATCTTCGGCCGCCGGGATTAATTCGCCCGGCTAAGCCTTTCCTTCAGCAGGGTCAGGCCGCAATACCGATCTTGCGGAGCGCGGGGCTCAGCTCGCGCAGATTGCGTGTGCGCCGCTCCCGCCAGTCGAGGATGAGGTCAGCGAAGGCTGACTTGGACAGCCGCTCCCGGCGAACGGCGTTGGTCTTGGGGTCTGTGATCTCCAACTCGACCCAGACCACGCCGGCTGAGACGAGGCGCGCGGGGTAGTCGTTCTCTTCGATCAACCGAATCAGCTCTAGCTCTCCAAGCATCTCCATGCACCCCTGAAGAAAACACGTTGCCGACGGCTCTTATTCGTTCTCAACGGGGAGATTCCGGAAAACCGTCACTCTTTCCCGTCCCGCTGGGGCCGAGATCGGGGAAGTGCCCGGTAAACTGAGCCCGTGCTGGCCGACCTCCACATGCATTCGACCGTGAGTGACGGCTGGCGCGACCCGGACGAGGTCGCCAATCTGGCCGCCGACCGTGGGGTTCGGGTGATGGCGCTGACCGACCATGACACCTTCCTGGGGGTGAGCCGAGCCCGGGCCATCGCCCACGGTCGCGGCCTGGGCTACGTACCCGCCCTCGAGGTCACGACCTATCCGCCCAACCAGTTCCGCCACATCCTCGGGCACGGGGTCGACTTGAATCATCCCGCGCTCGTCGCGCTCCTCGAACGGACCCAGGGCGTGTTCCGCAAGCAGACCAACGCCTGGATCCGGATCCTGCAGGAGCAAGGGATGGGGCGCGACCTCGGCCTCGACGCCTTCGCCTACAAACCCACGGTGATGCCCGGTGCCGTCCTCAAAGTCGTTCTTCAGCACGGGTTGATGACCGAGAGAGAGGCCTGGGACAGCGTGCGCAAGGCCGTCGATTTCATGCCGGCCGATTTCTATACGCCGATCCCATCACCGCAAGAGGCGATCGACGCCATTCACGGGGCCGGCGGCCTGGCGGTCCATGCGCATCCAGGGGTGGTCCCCGATCAGGACTTGATGAAGGAGGTCTTGCCCATGCTCGATGGCCTGGAGGTCTACACCCGCCGGCACAAGCCGGAGCAGATCCCCATTTACGAAGAGCTGGCCCGCCAGCATGGGCTGCTCATGACCGTCGGGAGCGATTACCACGGCTTCAACGGCGACGACTACGAGGCTCCCAAGAAAATCATCGATATCCGTTACCTCGACCGGCTCGGGGCTCGGGTGCAGTGGCCGCTTCTCAAGAAGGCCGGATGAGCCCGACGCTCGTGAATCCCGCGGTCGCCGAAGCGCGCGCGGCATTGCTGGAGCTGGCCGGCCGCGAATCGACCTCTGTCGCCGCAGCGATCGAAGCGCTACCCTCGATTCCCGCCTTCCAGGTGATGGCGACCGCCTCGCAGGCGGCGCGCCCGCAGTGGGCCGGATTGGTCGACGACCTTTTCGAGCGACCCCTTTTGAAGCAGGCGAAAGCCGGCCTGCGGAATGCGTTGATGTCGACGCTGACCGGCGACACGCTCTATCGCAACGTGTTCTTTTCCTTCGCCGATGCGGTGATCCTCTGGCACTACGGCTACACCCAGGAGCGCACCGGCAGTGCCCGGCTCGATGCGGCCTACGGCGCGATGCGGCGCCTGCTGGCCGGCGCTGAAGACTTCATAGACACCCCGCCGCCGGCCGAGCCGGACGTCGCCTATTTCCACCGGCTGCGTCGCATCAAGCTCACCCGTGACAATGCCTACCCGATGCTGCGTCGGGCGGGCCGCCTGCTCGGCACCGTGGAAGCCGAGGTCACGCAAGAACGGCTGCACGCGGTTCGCGGCAGCATCCTGACGAGCTACATAACCTTCAGCGCGCAGGTGATCGCCATGGCACGCGCGTTGCGGGCCGAGCGCGACGCGATCGACCGTGGCGACGTGCTCAACGGATTGCGGGCGATCACGACTCTGCTGCGGACTCCCCCGGGCGCGTTGCCGGCCTGATCCGCATCGCCGGCAGGGTCGAGCCGAAGGCGAGCATGGCGAGCCCCCCGACCAGCATCGGCAGCAACGCAAACCGATACTCGCCGGTCCAGTCCCAGGCGAAGCCGCCGAGGGCCGGTCCGAAGAACGCGGCGCCGTAACCGACGGTGAACATCAAGCCGCTGGTGCGCGCGACCTCAGACGGTGAAAAGAGCGCCGGTAGGCCCAGATTGAGGATGAAAGCAAGGCTGGCGGCGGCGCCCGCAAGGCCGGCCCAGATCGGCGCGCTGGCGGCTGGCGCCAGCGCATAACCAACGACGCCCAGAAGGGACCCGACCCCGGCGAGGACATAGGGCCAGCGGCGTCCCAGCATCGTGTCGCCGCGAAACGCCAGCCACAAACTGACGGGCAGCTGCATCGCGTTCAGCGCGCCCAACGTCAACGGAATCAGCGAATGGGAATGGCGGGCGTCGAGCGTGTCGGGGACCCAGGTGTTCATCCCGAAGTAAACGAGGCTGGCCCCGCCCATCAACAACCCGACACGGATCATCCGCCCGCTCCGCAAGTCGGGAAGCCAGGCGCCGGCGGTCGCCACCGCCGCCTCCGATGCCGGGGTGACGATCAGCCAGAGCGCGAGCACGATGGCCGCCGGCACGGCCCACACCGCGAGCGCGACCTGCCAGCCAAAGGGCACCAGCAGGAACGGCAGCGTGATGCTGGCCGCGATCACCTCGCCAACCAGCAGGCCATTGGAGTAGATCGCGATCGCCCGTCCGATCCCCTTCGGGAACCAGGCCTGCGCCAGGCTCGGCATCGCTGGTTGCGCCACTGCGATCCCCAGCGCGAACACCACCGTAAGGGCGAAGAGCATGACGGCATTTGGGAAGGCGCCCCGTAGGGCGGCTCCGATCGCGACCAGGGCGAGCCCCACCGCAACGGCCCGGCGGGCGCCGACGCGGCTGACAAGGTAGGCGCCCGGGATCGCACCAAGCGCCATCAACAGCACCGGCAGTGAGGTCAAGAGCCCGCCGGCACTGTAGGAGAGCGAGAGCGCGTGGTGCAGGGCCGGCAGCGTCGGCGGCACGCCGAGGATGACGGTGCGCAGATTGACACCAACCAACCAGAGGAGGACCAGAGTGAGAACGGGCCTGAGCGGACGCGCGCGACTAGAGACCGCCGACGGGTAGCTCCTCGATCAGCACCGTCGGACTGCCACAGAAACCGCCGGCGAACATGAAGCGAAGGTCGTCGGCGACGGCCGCCACCTTCTGCATCAGGGCGATGACATTGCCCGCCACGGTCAGCTCCTTGACCGGCCGGGTCAAGTGGCCATTCTCAATCCAATGGCCGGTGAGTCCTAGCGAAAACTCCCCGGAAACGGGGTTGACCGTGTTCAAGCCGGTCAGCTGCGAGACATGCAGCCCGTTGCTGACGCGCGCCAGCAGCAGATCCCGCGAAAGATTGCCGGGCTTGAGCACCAGGTTCGAGACGCCAACCTCGGGCACGCTCTTGTAGGAGCGTACGGC
Source organism: Candidatus Dormiibacterota bacterium (assembly GCA_035279665.1). Lineage (GTDB taxonomy): Bacteria > Chloroflexota > Dormibacteria > CF-121 > CF-121 > CF-13. The sequence continues at coordinate 41,243 of DATEHI010000031.1, forward strand.
GCTTCCAGTCGACTGGCTCCTGGTGCGCATCGCGGTGTACGTGTTGTGGAGATAGCCCTTGAGGACGCCCGCGGCGATCAGCTCGTTGCGGGCGGCCGGCACACCCTCGCCGTCGAACGGTCGGCTCGCCAGGCCTTCGGGAAGGCGCGGGTCGTCGGTGATGGTCACGATCTCCGCGGCTACCTGCTCGCCGACCTTCCCGGCCAGCAACGAGCGGCGCTTGATCACGGCATCGGCGCTGAAAGAGCTGGCGAGCACACCGAGGATCATCGCGGCGGCGTGCGGATGCAGTACGACCGGGACGCTCGCCGTAGGCACCGGACGGGCACCCAGCAGGCCGGCCGCGTTCTCCACCGCCTCCTTCACCACCCCGGTCAGATCCAGCTCCTCCATGTCGCGCCCATGCGTGAAGGCAAACCCGGATTGCATCTCGGTGTCCTGTTCGGCAATCGTCTCCAGCACGCCGTAAGCGACGGTTCGGTCGAACGATGCCTCGAGCCCGCGGCTGTTGTAGATATCGACCTGGCCGCTGCCGTCGCTGTAGATCGCATCGCTGACCCGGCGGACGCGCGGATCGAGCGAGGTCGCGCGCCGCTCCATCTCGAGGGCGAAGTCGATCTTTCGTTGCGGGTCGACACCGAGGAGCGCCGGCGACGCGAGGCCACCCAACGGGTCGAAAGGCCGCGTATCCGGCAAGACATTGGCGTCGTCGGCGTGGTTGTAGCGTCCATTGAGAAGCGCCTCATCCACCAGGCTATTGAGCGCAGCGGGTTCGAAGTCGGAGCTGTAGGAAAAGCCAACGCGATGTTCACGAAAGGTACGAAGCCCGATCCCACGGCTTTCCGCTGACACCAGGGACTCGATCTCACCCTTGTAAACCCGGACGGTGAACTCCGTGCCGCGCGAGATGTAGAGCTCGGCGTCCTCCGCCCCCTGCGCTTTACAGCGTGCCAGCAGGCTTTCGCCGATCGGGTTCACGGCCGCATGGCGCCACCGGGTACCACCCCGGTCCCGCCGACGGTGAGTTCTGAGATGCGGATGGTTGGCTGGCCGACGGATACTGGAACGCCCTGGCCTTCCTTGCCGCAGGTGCCGGGGGCGAGCTTCAGGTCGTTGGCCACCATGTCGATCTTGTGCAGGGCGCGCGGCCCGTTGCCGACGATCGTCGCGCCGCGCACCGGCCGGCCGATGCGGCCGCCCTCGATGAGGTATCCCTCGGTCACGGCGAAGACGAAGTCACCACTCGTGACATCGACCTGCCCGGCACCGAGCTTCTTGGCGTAGAGCCCCCGCGGAGTGGCCGCGATGATGTCCTCCACGGTGTGCGCGCCCGCGGCGATGAAGGTGTTCGTCATTCGCGGGATCGGCAGGTGCTGGTAGGACTGGCGACGACCATTCCCGGTGACCGGGTGGTTTTGCTGACCGGCCCGCAGCCGGTCGTACATGTAACTGACGAGGACGCCGTCCTGGATCAGGACATTGCGGCGGGTGGGCACGCCCTCGTCGTCGACGGTCAAGGTTCCCCAGCGGCTTGGCATGGTGCCGTCGTCGATGGCCGTGACGATCGGGCTCGCGACCGCCTGGCCGATCTTGCCGGTGAAGACCGTCGATCCTTTGCCGACGAAGTCGGCTTCGAGCCCGTGCCCGCACGCTTCGTGGAAGAGAACACCGCCGAACTCGTTACCGATGATTACGGCCATCTGACCGGCGGGGGACGGCCCGGCATCGAGCAAGGCGACCGCACGCTCGGCGGCGGCGCGAGCATACTCGGCGGCCGAGGTGTCGTCGAAGAATTCGAAGCCGCGCTGCATGCCGGGCGCTTCCATCGCGGTTTGGATCTCGCCATTGCGCTCGGCAACGGCATGCACCATGAGGCGGACGCGGGTACGCGAATCCGCATGATGGATCCCCTCCGAGGTGGCGACCAGCACCTCCTGCGAACTCTGACCATAGCCAACCGCAACCTGTTTGACGGCGCCGCTCACGGCGCGGGCGGCCTGGTCGGCTTCGAGCAGCAGTTCGATCTTGGCCTCCGCCCCCACTGTGTCCGGCGGCACCTCGATCCGCTGCAGATTTTTCGGCGTCCCGCTCAACTCACCGAAGGCAAACTTCCCGCCACCGCGCCGCCCGATCTGCGCCGCCAGGTCGGCGGTCTTGAGCAGGCCGTCTTCCGAGAGGTCCTCGGTGTAGACGTAACTGACGGTTCCCTGGTGGATGATGCGCAACCCGGCGCCCAGATCATTGCCGGAGCTGACGCGCTGCACCTTGCTCTCCTCGACACTGATCGACTGGTTGCGCTTGCGCTCGACGAACAGCTCGACGAAATCGGCGCCAGACCGCAGCGCGTGCTTGATCACGCTGTCCACGAGTGACTGCTCGAGCAGGGGCATCTCGAAGAGTGTAGCGGGCTGTTTCCCTTTACCTTTGGTGAGCAAGGTCAGGTTGGGGGGTTCACCACGGGTTCGCGGACCCGCACGATCACCCAGAGCCCGAGCAGCGCCAGCACCCCGCCGGTGGCGATGAAGATCGAGGGATAGCCGAAGCTGGCCGCCAGCGTCGCTCCGAGCAGCGGCCCGATCGCATTGCCGACCGCAGTCGCACTGCTGGTCAGCCCATAGGCCGAGCCGCGAAGCTCGGGCGGCGTCGAAAGACCGACGATGGCGTTGGTCGCCGGGATCAGCACACCGAAAAAGATGCCGAGCCCGGCGCGCAACAGCAGAAACTGGCCGATGTTCTTCACGAAGGCCTGCGGCAGAAAGAAGAGGGCGGCACCGAAGCAGGCGAGGATCAGGATCCGCCGGTAACCCGAGCGATCGACGAGGCGGCTGTAGAAGAGGGCGGCCAGCGCGCTGAAGACCGCCGTCGCCCCGAACGCCAGGCCGGCATAGAGCTTGACCGGGTCGGTAGCCGACGAGAGACGCTCGACGAACAACGGCAGGATGGGGAACACGATGGCCGAGCTCAGCTGAACCATGAGCAGCGTGACCATCAGAGGCATCAGGACCGGCGAGCGCAGCCCGATGCCCACCGTCTTGAAGAAACCCGGCCGCTTCACCATCGACGGCGGCGTGAAATGCTCGTGGACGAACTGCCAGACGAAGATCCCGGCGATCGCCAGCATCGCGCCGGCGACGAAGAACGTGCCGCGGATGCCAACGGCCTGGGCGATCAGACCGCCGAGCACCGGGCCAGCCGAGATGCCCACGTAGACGCTGGTCTGGAGGAGCCCCATGCTCCAGGCGAGCCGCTCGCGCGGCACGATGCCCGCCACCAACGCGGTCGCTGCCGCGATCGTGCCGGTGAACACGCCCTGGAGGATGCGCAGGACGAGGAACTGCTCCACGTTTTGCACCAGCCCCATCAGGGCGATGATCAGCCCGCCGATCAGCATGGAGCGAAGCACCATGAGCTTGCGGCCGTGGCGGTCAGCAAGGGCGCCCCAGATCGGGCTGAAGATGGCGAGCGAAATGCCAGTGCTGGCGACCAGCGCGCCGGACCAGAAGACGACCGCGCCGTCCGGCCTCACCCCAATTTCCTTGAGGTAGAGCGGAAGAAACGGCAGCACGAATCCGAAGGCGAGCATGGCGGTCGCCTGCGCCACGCAGGTGACGTAGAGGCTGGTCCGCCAGCTGGGACTCAGCAGGCCGGACACATGACTCGGCGGAGCCGGGATCAATCGAGGCCGAAATCTCACGTCAGCCTCGTCGCGTCAGGGTTACTAAGACCGCGGGTTAGCCGGCGCCCTTCGCGTAGCTATGAAGGCCAACGATCCAGAGGTTGACGGCGTAGAGCGTGATCATGATCGAGATGAAGCCCGCCGTCGCGATCAGCGCCGTGCGCCGCCCGCGCCAGGCGCGAAGACTGTGCGAGTGGAGGTAGATCGCATAGATGATCCAGGTGATGGCCGCCCAGGTCTCCTTCGGGTCCCAACCCCACCAGCGGCCCCAGGCATGCTCGCCCCAGATAGCGCCGGCCATCGTGCCGAATGTCCAGATCGGGAAGCCGAGCAAGATGGCACGGAAGGTCAACCGGTCGAGCGTTTCCAGCGAGGGCAGACGGGCGGCGATCGCCGAACCGTTCAACCACGACTTCGCGCTAGCGCTGCGGTCCTTGACCAGGTAGAGCCCGGCGAAGACGAAGCTCGAAACCAGGATGCCGGAGGAGGCCATCATGCTGGAGACGTGGATCTTCAGCCAGTAACTCTGCAAGGCGGGCACGAGCGGCTCCGGTGACTGGTAAAGGCCGTAGCCGATCCCCATCAAGGCGACGACTACGAAGAGGGCGACACCGCCACCGAGCGACGCCACCGGCCAGCGGATCGTCATCAGCAAGAAGACCGTGACCGCGACCAGCGACAGCATCGAGCTGTACTCGTACATGTTGGCGAGCGGGTAGTGGCCATCCGCAAAGCCGCGCGTGACGATCGCGCCAAGGTGGAGCACCGCGCCCGGGCCGACCAGCGCGATCCCGACCCAGCGCAGCGCCTCGGTGCGGTACGCGAAGAAGGCGAAGTAGAAGAACATGCCGCCGACGTAGAGGCCCATCGCGGCGAAATACAGGTGCAGCGACAGATCGGCCACGTTGCCCCGAGCCAGATCGCCGCGCACGAGGGTGAAGGCCAGCAGGTAAAAAGCGAGCGGAACGAACCGCCACAGGACCGGCCCGCGCCGGCGGGCGACGCTTGTCGCTGCGGTCACCGGTTCGTTGACCGTGATGCGGGCCATGTCAGACCCCTGCCTTCGCCGCGACCTTCCCGCCGGACGCGACCAGGGTCAGCGGAATCATCTGCATCGCGTCATCGCGGAAGCGCACCCGCTGGAACGTGATGCAGTTGACGGGGCAATGGTCTTCGCAGATCCGGCAGTTCGTGCAGCGATCGTAGTTGACGAGGATCTTGCCGGATTTGCCCCCGAACTCCTCGCCGAGCACCGTGTTGCAGATCTCGACGAAGCCACCGCTCGAGGTGTCGCGGTTTTCGCCGGTGACGACGACGTCCAGTGCCTTCTCGGGACAGACGTCGTCGCAGGCGCCGCAGAGGATGCAAGTCGACTCGTCCACATGGTGGACGGTGTCGCACTGGAAGCAGCGCAGCGCGGCGGTGATCGCCTGCTCATCGTTCCAGGGCAGTTCCACCGGCGTCATGTCCATCCGCTTCTCGGCCGGAAGGATGGGCGGCTCCTCGCGCAGGTAGTAGTCCGCCTCGCGGTGGTCGTCGGTCGATTCGATGACGGTCAGCGGCTTGGCATCGCGCGGAACTGAAGCCCCGATGAACTCGTTGATCGAGCGCGCGGCCCGGTGTCCCCAGGCGACGGCATCGACGATGAACGAGGGTCCCTGGACGCAGTCGCCGCCGGCGAACAGCTTCGCCACCTTGGTGTGCGCGCCAGTGTCGGCCTCCAACAATTTGCGCGGCGTCAATGGCACGCCCTGGTCCTGGGGGAAATCCATGATCTGGCCCGACGCGAAGATCGCATACCGGCAGGGGATTACGTGCTCGGTCCCCGGCAGTTTCTGCACGGTGTTGATCAGCAGCTTGCCACTCTCCGGATCGAACTCCAGCTTGTTCTCGTCGACCCGGATGAACTCGACGCCGGTGACGTGGCCGCTCGAATCCGCCTTGATCGCGTTCACGATGACACCGGTGTGCAGCGTCAAGCCGATCTCGCGGGCTTCCACCAGCTCGTTGCCGAAGGCGGGCAGACGGTCGGCGGGTTCGATCGAGACCATCCACACCTTGCGTGCCCCACTCTTGATCGAGGTCTGCGCGGCATCGGTGGCGACCGCGCCACCGCCGATGACGACCACGTCGCCGCCACGCGGAAAATTGTCCGGGACGATGTCGTACGACCGTACCCGCAGGAATTCCATGGCCGAGATCACCTCGGGCAAATCGGAGCCGGGCACCGGGAGGATACGCCCGGTCATCATGCCCACCGAGAGGAAGACAGCGTCGTAGTCGTTGAGCAGTTGCTCGACCTTGATGTCCTTACCCACATTCGCGTTGACGTGGACGTTGACGCCCATGTCGACGATCATCTGGATCTCCCAGAGCAGCTGGTCGTGATCGAAACGGAAGTGCGGGATGCTGGCCGAGAGCAAGCCTCCGAGCTTGGCTTCTCGCTCGTAGAGCTCGACCCCGTATCCCATGAGGCGGAGGTCCTGCGCGGCGGTCATCCCCGCCGGCCCGGAACCGACGACGGCGACCCGCTTGCCATTCTCCGGCGCGCGCTGCCAGTCGATCCGCACCCGGCGAGCCCAGGCATAGTCCGTGGCAAAGCGCTTGAGCGATTTGATGGAGACCGCGTTCTCCGGTCCCTGCACCCAGCCGCGCTTGCAGTCGGTCTCGCAGGGATGGTTGCACAGGCGGCCGAGCATCGATGGAAACGGGTTGGTCTCATGGATCACGAGCCAGGAATCGAGATAGCGGCCCTGCGAGACGTAGTCGACGTAAGCGGCGATGTCCTGGTGGATCGGACAGGCGCGCTGGCAGGGCGAGACCGGGACGTTGAGACCGAGGTCCCGGCGGCCGGCGAACACCTTGTTCGAGGCCGTGTCAGTCGTCGTCTTGCCGATCTCATCGAGCACCTCGTGAGCGCTCACCACCCCTACCGTCTTCGAGGTCTTCCTGAAGAGGGGGCCCTCGTCTTCCGTCATGAGCACGACCGGCGTGTCCTCTCGGTACATGATGTCTGCGCCGGACTCCAGCGAATCGGCGACATTGCGTCCCGGCAGCGGCCGGCGCATGTACTGCTCGACCGGCCCAGCGCCGTCGGCGAAGGCCGCGAGGGCTTCGCGATGTCCGAACAGGCCGACGAAGACGCCGTTCTTCACCACCAGCAGCGCGTCGGCACGCGAGGCGGCCAGCTGCTTGACGGCGTCGGCGGCACTTACCTCGGCCGGGCAGGTCGGCCCGATCGGTTGCAGGACTCGGCTGAGCGTCGGCATCAGGCGGCCGCCATCGCGTGGGCGACGTCGCGCGCCGTCAGGGCGCCGACCGGCATGCCGGCAGGAGTGGTCACTAAAATCACCTGCCGCCCACTTTCGCGCAGCAGGCGCACCGCTTGCGCGAGCGGCGCTTCGGGACGCACCTCCGGCAAGGGGGTCCGGACGATGTCGGCCGCGCGGGCGCCCAGCTGGGCGCTCACATAGCGTTGCAGGATGTCCAAATAGGAAACGTAACCCAGGCTGCGCTGGTCGACGATGACGGGCAGCTCGTAGACCCGGTTTTGGGCCATCATCCTGGCCGCCTGGGCCAGGCTGGTGCTGGGGAAGCAGAACGCGAACTGGCCGGACATCGCCTGCTCGACCGTGCGCGCGTCCCGGAGCGCCGTGGGCATCGCCAAAATTATAGGTGGGCACTCCCTCTGAGCCGCCCGTCATCCTCCCGGCAGCCGACTGTAACGACGGCGTGACGGGTCCGGAGGCAGTCGCTCGTTATACCAGACGGAGTTGGCCAAGAACATCGCGCCGTCGTCGACGTCTGATCTGGACCTGCCCCGCAATCTGGGCGGCTTTCGCGCCCGCATCCATCTCCCCTACCGCAGCGGCATCTACCGCGTGATCCGCATGTTCGGCATGGTCACCCTGCTCGCCTCCACCCTCGGGCTCCTGGCCGCGGTGGCCGGCCTTCCCATCAACTGGTTGAGCATGCTGCTCGCCCTGCTCGCCAGCCTGATCCTGATCGGCTTCAGCGTCCGGCCCAGCTTGCGCAAGCCGAAGTTTTAGATACGTCTCAAACGCTCGTGTGGCACTAAAGCGCCACTCGCGTGGCGCGACGCCCCGGTTCTAGTCTGGCTGCAGGAGCCGCAGCACGGCCGCCGACATGACCTGAAAGCCGACGGGCAGGCACCGCTCATCGATCCGGAACTCCGGCGTGTGATGGACGACCGGCGGTCCTTCGGGCGCCCCGCCAACGATGAAGAAGCAACCGGGGCGCGCCTCGAGGAAGTAGGCAAAGTCCTCCGCCACCATCTGCGGCTCCAAGGACACCACTGCCGCTTTGCCCAGGACGCTGCTGGCGGCTTCGATAACCAACTCCGCCATCGCGGGATCGTTGATGACGGGTGGCGTTCCCGAGTTGTGCTGGAATTCGCTGCGGCCTCGCAGGGCGCCGGTGATCCCCTCGGCCACCTGCGCGATGCGCGCCAGGAGGAGCGCTCGGAGCTCCGCGTCGAACGTTCGCAACGTACCCTGGATCACGACCTCGCCGGCCACGATGTTGGAGGCGGTGCCGCCGTGCACGCTGCCGAGGGTGATCACCGCGGGCGCGACCGGAGACGTCTCTCGGCTGACCAGCGTCTGCAGCGCCATCACCACCTCCGCGGCGATCACGACCGCATCGACCGTCAGGTGGGGCTGGGCCCCGTGACCGCTTCGTCCCCGAATGGTCAGCGTGAACATGTCCGCGCTCGCCATCACGATGCCGCGAGGCACCGCGACCTGACCAGTCCGGAGCGGTGACCACACGTGCAGGCCGATGACGCGGTCGATGCCGTCAAGGACCCCAGCGTCGATCATCGGCTTCGCGCCGCCTGCCCGCTCCTCCGCCGGTTGAAAGGCAAAGCGAACCATCCCCGGTAGCTCCTGCCGCCGCTCGGCAAGCCAGCGGGCCAACTCCAGGGCGATTGCCATATGGACGTCGTGGCCACAGGCATGCATCACACCAACGTGCGTCGAGCGGAAGGGCACATCCGAGGTTTCCGTGAGCGGCAGGCCATCCATGTCGGCCCGGACCAATACCGAGCGCCCCGGGCGCTCCCCATGGAACTCGGCCACGACCCCGGTGCCGCCGACCCCCCGGGTCAACTTGTCGGCCCCGAGTGCCTTCAGCCGCTCACCGATGTAGTGCGCCGTCTCATCCTCTTTGAAACTCAGCTCAGGAGAGGCGTGTAGTTCGCGTCGATGCGTGATGAGGTGCTGTGTGGTGGCGGCGTCGACTTCACGCACAGCGGGCGGCGGCTTCGAGGCCATCGAAAGCATTCTGTCAAACTGAATTCGATGCCGCGTTCGCTCGCCGAGTACCAGCGAAAACGCGATTTCAGCAAGACGCCCGAGCCCAGGGGCACGCCGGAGCCCAGCGGGCAGAACCGCTTCGTCGTCCAGAAGCACTGGGCAACCAGACTCCATTACGACTTCCGCCTGGAGATGGATGGCGTGCTGGTCAGTTGGGCCATTCCCAAAGGCCCAACGCTGAACCCGGCCGAGAAGCGCCTGGCAGCCCACGTCGAAGACCACCCGGTCAGCTACTACGACTTCGAGGGCACGATTCCCAAGGGCGAGTACGGCGGGGGCACCGTGATGATCTGGGACTGGGGCACCTTCGAGCTGGAAGAGTCCACACCGGCTGAATCGCTGCGGCGCGGCGAGGTCAAGTTCCGCCTCAAGGGCGTGCGCCTATGCGGCCGCTACGCCCTGGTCCGGACCCGATCGGAAAAGGATTGGCTCCTTATCAAGAAGAAGGACGAATGCGCGGATCCTAACTTCGACATCGAGAAATTCGACACGTCGGTGAAGACGGGACGGACCAAGGAGGAGATCGAGCAGGGAAAGGATGCGGTCTGGTCCAGCAGTCGCGCCGAGGGCGAGGGTGGCCTGATCAACCTGGCCAACGCCGAAAAGGGCCCGATGCCGAGGAGTCTCGACCCCATGAAAGCGCAGCTGGTCGCTGAACCATTCGATAGCGAGCGCTGGCTGTTCGAGGTCAAATGGGACGGCATCCGACTGATCAGCTTCATCGACAACGGCAAGGTCTCACTACAAACTCGCGCCGGCCGAATCGTCGACACCGAATATCCCCAGCTGCAGGCGATCAGCGGGCTGATCAAGGCAAAGCAGGCCGTGCTCGACGGGGAGATCGTGGTGCTCGACGACGAGGGGCGTCCTTCCTTCCAGCTTCTGCAGAACCGGGAGAGAGACCCCAGGCCCCTGCTGTACGTCGTGTTCGACGTGGTCTATGCCGACGGCCAACGGCTCTTCAAGGTGCCGCTCGAAGACCGAAAGCGGCTGCTCCGCAATATCTTTGCCGACACCACGCTGCTGAAATATTCCGAGCACGTCATCGGCGAAGGTAAGGCGTTCTTCAAAGCGGCCAAACAGAAGCGGCTGGAGGGGATCGTCGCCAAGCTGCGCGACAGCCCCTATCAGCCCGGAGTACGCAGTAGTGCGTGGCTCAAGATCAAGGCGGTCCTTCAGCAAGAAGTCGTCATCGGTGGCTTCACCGCGCCGCGCGCGAGCCGGAAGTATTTTGGCGCGCTCATCGTCGGCGTGTACGAGGACGGCAAGCTTGTCTACACCGGCCACGTCGGGGGCGGCTTCGACGAAAGGACCCTCGCTAAGCTCTCCAAACTGATGAAGCCGCTAATCGTCAAGACACCGCCGTTCACCGGACCGCCGCCGCATGCCAACGAGAAACCGACGTGGGTGAAACCGCAGTTGGTCGTGGAGGTCAAGTTCACCGAGTGGACGCGCGATGGCGTCATGCGGCAGCCCGTCTTCCTCGGACTGCGCGACGACGTCGATCCGCGCGAGGTCCGCCGCGAGCTGCCAGGCGACACGGCCCATGAAACATCGCGGGCCAAGGCCACCTCAGCGTCGCGACCCACGGCCAAACGCGTAACGCCACGCGCCAGCGTCGCGAAGAAGACATCAACAGGGGCGGCGCGCCCCACTGTGGCCTCACCCCGGAAGGCCGCCGTGACCGATATCCCCGACACGCCGCTGAGCCGGGCGGCCGCCCAGATTGCCCGGCAGCTCGGCACCAAGATTCGCGGGGCGACCGCCTCCGAGTTGAAAGCGCTTGACGCTATCGCGAAAGAGGGAAATTGGGAAATCGGTGGCCGGGTCGTCCATCTCACCAACCTCGATAAGGTGCTCTTCCCGGAGGACCCCTATACCAAGCGCGACCTGATTCGCTATTACGTCCAGGTCGGGCCGGTCATGATCCCTCACTACAAAGACCGCCCGCTCTCGATGAACCCGCACCCCGATGGCATCCACGGCAAGAGCTATTGGGTCAAGGACAAGCCGGCCTATGCCCCCGACTGGATTCCCACCTTCCGCTACCAGGACCAGAAGAGTCTCAAAGACTGGATCCTGATCGAGGAAGTCGCGACGCTGGCCTGGCTCGCAAATCATGCGGTGATCGACATGCATCCCTGGTACTCGCGGTTCGACAAACCGGAATACCCCGACTGGTCCGTCGTGGACCTCGATCCAGCCGAGGGCGCGACCTTCAAGGATGTGATCGCTGTGGCCAAAGTGCTCAAAAGCGCGCTCGATCATCTCCAGCTCAAAGCGGTGCTCAAGACCACCGGCCAGACCGGGCTGCACATCTATATCCCGATCGAGCGGCGGTACACGCTGGAAGAAAGCCGTAACTTCGTCGCCAAGCTGGCGCACATGATTGCGGAGTTGATGCCGGACAAGGTGACGGAGCTCTGGGAGGTCAAGCGTCGCACCGGCAAGATCAGGATCGACTACACGCAGAACGTGATCAACAAGACGCTGGCCGGTCCGTACTCGGTGCGGCCCGCGATCCACGCGCCGGTCTCGACTCCGATCACCTGGAAGGAGCTCGATGAACCTCGCCTCCGCCCCGACAAGTGGACGATCGAAACCATCGGCAACCGGCTGCTCGAGGTGGGCGATCTGTTTCACGACGCGCTGACCCTGCGGCAACGCCTGCCGGCGATCTGACCGGTGACCGACGACCGCAAGCCTCCATCCGACCTTCCCGAGGTCCAGGCTTTAGTCGACGCCTGGATCAAACAGCGCGGTCACTACTGGTCGCCGCTGTCGCAGTACGCGCGGCTGGCAGAAGAGGTCGGCGAACTCGGTCGCGAGCTGAATTTCCGATTCGGCGACAAGCCACGTGCACCAAAGGATGCCAACGGCTCCATCGCCGATGAGCTCGGTGATGTGCTGTTCATCGTTATCCTGCTAGCTAATTACCTGGGCGTCGACCTCGCGTCAACGCTGGCCGCGACGCTCGAAAAGTACGACCGGCGCGCTCAGCCGTAATGTCCTGCACCACTTTTCCACAGGACTTATGCACCGCCTGTTAGCAGCTGGTGGAAAAAGGCCCACAACAAATGTTCCGTCTGGACGGTTCAAACCGCGGGTCGTATTTTTATGTCCCCGCTCGACGGAGTGGGGGCCTACGTCGGGGAGGAGAAGTCACAGGGTCGGGGAGAAGCCGGGAAGGTTGGTGGATGACTGCACGCGTTTGCTCGTTGGCCGTCCTTGACACCGTCGAACGCGAGCGTTATGATGCGGCAAACCTATATCTTGTGCTGGATCGGATCGTCAAGCCCCACATTTAGGGGGAGGTAGGCGAACCAAGGCTCACGCGTGAAAGGGGAACTACCGGCGGCGGCAGACGCCGGACGGCGCGCAGTGTGCCGGCGCTCGTTTGTGAGCTAGGGGGAGACCATGCTCAGGAACACGCTCAGGATGATCAACCAGCAGGACCAATGGTTCAACCAGCTGCGCCGTGAAGAGTCGGCCCGCCGGACCCTTCGGTACTCCCTTTACCAGGCACTGGAACAGGTGGAACGCCTGCTCGAAAGCGACATGATGGAAGTCCCGATCGAAATGCAGGCCCGTTTGCGCCAGATCGTCGAAGCCGTCGATCCCCAGCTCGCCTACCGCATGGACCAATCCGGCCCCAGCGCCCTCGACATCCAGGACATCATCTTCGAGGCGCAGGACCGCCTCATCAAGCAGGTCCGCACCTGACGTTTTAACCTCGAACGCCTCGCCTCCTGCAGTGGCGCCCGGGAGTAATCCCGGGTGTCATTGCGTCTAGGCCATGAACCCAAGGACGCCGCTGGTCACCCGCCGGCTGCGCCTGGAACCGGTAGAGGGCCGCCACGCCCAGGGGCTGTATCAGGCCGCCCGTGCATCGAGGGCGGAGCTGCTGCCCTGGATGCCGTGGGCCGTCGACATCACGCTGGAAGGCAACCAGCACTACGCGGCCGATGCTCGCCGCTGGTGGGAGGCCGATGAGGAGTTCCACTTCGCCATCATGGAAGGCGACCTCGTCCTCGGCGTGGTGGGCTTGAATCGCAACCCCGACGGGAGCGCCGAGCTGCATTACTGGATCCGATCGGACCGCTCGGGGCGGGGCTACACGACCGAAGCGGGCGAGCGGATCCTCCGCGGGGGTGCTGGCGAGCTCGGCCTACAATCCTTCACACTCTGGGCCGGCGTCGAGAACCGCGCCAGCCGCCGCGTCGCGGAGAAGCTCGGCTTTCGCGACACTGGGCCGCTGCCCGACCTGATGGATAGTGGGCTTGGCTCTTTTCGCGCGCAGAGCTATCAACGATCCGCGACGCCCACGACCTGATGCGGATTGCTGTAAAACCAGTCTATGAGTGACGGGATCGAGGTCTGGGACCTCTGGTTACCGGGCCCGGGTGCGACCGGGCTGTCGTTTGCGCGCAGCCGCATCAGTGGGAAAGATGCCGGCGACCGCCTGCTGGTCCACGCGGCCCCTACAAAGTTACAGGTGACCGTTCGGGACACGGGCGGCAACGTCCTGGCGACCGGCAGCGGACTGGAGCGTCACCAGCCCGGGCCCATGAGTTTCCTCGTTCGGCGCGGTGCCACCATCACGCTCGAAGACGGCTGGCCGACGGAGCAAGACATCGGCCGTGTCGTACTCCTCCCGGGCGGCGAGGCGGGCATCCTCAAGAGCTGGTGGAACGCCGACGACCGCAAGGAGTGGCGCTGGCAGGTCGAGTTCTACAACCAGAACCGCGGGTAGCGAAATATTCTCCCCGCTTTTTCACGTCGGAGCGGGCCCCTATGCCTGGACGAAATAGGAGCGACAGGCGAGGTCGATCAGGTCCGGCTCTAGCCGCGACGGGCGCCCCAGAAAGTACGCCACCTCGTCGAGCTGGTTGAGGATGTCGCGAGGCTGGCAGCCCCGCATTGGTCGCTTGAAGGGCTTGTAATACCGGTCGAGTACGTACTGGTAGCCCATCTCGTTGAAGACGATCTCGAACTCCTTGCAGGCCCGCTCGAAGATCTGGCGGAATTCGGCCGCGGTCGGGTCGGGGACGTGGATCTTGTAGCGCACCCGCCGGAGAAACGCCTCGTCGACGAGGGACCCCGGTTCGAGGTTGGTGCTGAACACCACCATGGCCTCGAAGGGGGCGCCCACCGCCATGCCGGCGCCCGCCAGAGTCAGGTAGTCGATTCGTCGCTCGAGGGCGACGATCAGCCGGTTCAACAAGGCGCGGGGCGACGAGTCCTGGCGGCCGAAGTCATCGAGCAGGAAGATGCCCCCGTTGGCTTTGAGATGGATGGGTGCTTCGTAGTACCGCATCAGCGGATCGAAGGAGGGGGACAGCTGCGACGTTGTCAACTCACCGCCGGCTTTGACGAAGGGCCGCTTGACGAGTACCCAGCGGGGGTCAAAGTTCACCGGCATCTGCCGCTGGATCCGCTGGTGGTGGAGCGGGTCGTAGAGGCGCATCACCTGGCCCTCGATGTCGATCGCATAGGGGATGAAGATCGGCTCACCCAGCAGCTCGGCGCAGGCTTCGGCGATGGTGGTCTTGCCGTTGCCCGGCGCGCCGTAAAGAAAGAGCGGGGCCCGGGCGTTGACGGGAGGGCCCAGCTGAACCAGCAGATCCGGGCTGAGCGTGAGGTGCTGCAGGGCCCGGGTCAGCCAGGCCGCCGTCACGTCAGCCTGGCTCACCTGGGCGCGAACCGACGCGTCGTATTGCGCGAAGGGCACCGGTGCCGGCCCAACGTAGTGGTCGCGCGCCAGTACGTCGCGGGCGCGCAGGCGGCCCGGATCGGTGATCAGGTAGCCGAGGGTCTCCCCGAAGTCGTGGCTCTGGGACGGCCCCGCCATGCGGCCGATGGTCTGGGCCCAACCCTGCTCCACCAGGCTCTGGATCGCCGGGGTCACGGTTTGATAGGGCAGGCACAGCGCCGCCGCCCAGTCCTTGGCCGACATGGGCGACTTGAAATAGATGTGCTTCAGGAGGAGGTCGGCCAGCCGGGCCACCGGGAGTCCAGAATCTTCGGTCCGTGCCGGCGCGATCGGGAAGAACTCCGGGGCGGTGGCTTGTGGCGGCGGCTGAATGGCCATTAGCAAAGAGGCCGCCGGCTGGGCGGCTCTCCAGAGCAACCTGTGGCCGCTCGACTTTCTTGCGAGATCGAACTCAGGCTTTAAGGGCCGGTCGCGGTCCGAAATAGCGTTCCACGGTCAGGCCGTGGTGCTCCAGCTCGGCCCGCGCCAGGGGCTCAAACCGCCGCAGATACCAGTCCTCAGCCGGGTTGTGCGAGTAGGCGAGCAGGTGGTTGTAGGGAAGCGTGTAGATCGCCCGCCCGGCCAGGATTTCCATCATCTGGGAGGTCAGCTCCGGCTGGGCGAGGGCCCGCCGCAAGGTCACGTGGATGCCGCGCATGTCGGCGATCAGCCGCAGCCGGCGCGGCAGGAAGATGGCCAGGGCAAACACCAGGGGGACGGTCGTGACGATGATCGCCAGGATGAGCGCCAGCAGGTGGATCCCACGGGAGCCGGCCATGCCGGCCGAGATCAAGGAATCGCCGGAGTGGGTCTTGAGCGCCTCCGCCGTCCGGTGCAGAAAATCGGAGAGATAGGGCACGTTATTCGGGATTCCCTGCTCAAAGGAGAGGATCCAACTATCGAACGTTTTGCCCGCGTTGATCACGCCCTGGGCGAGGGCGTCCAGCTGCAGGACCAGGTTGTTCACCCACAGACCCGCCCGAACACACAGGTAGATCCAGGCGACCATCACGAGGTCGGCGAGCATCCAGGCGAAGCGACGGCCGTAGACATCGGGGTACAGGCGCATGAGATTCACCCCTTGAGGTACTGGAAGAAGAACGTCAGATCCGCCGCGAGTCTAGCGGGCTTTGCCTAAAGAGCTTCCAGGTACTCGATGACCTGGCGGGTCAGCTGGGTGGGCGTCGACGCACCGGAGGTGACCCCGACGCGCGCCTTTCCCTGCAGCCACTCCGGTTTGATGTCCTTGGCGGTGTCCACCAGGTAGGCCGGCTTGTGGGCGAGCTCCGTGACGACCTGCACCAGGCGTTTGGAGTTCGAACTCCGCTCGCTGCCCACGACGATCACGACGTCACAATCCTTTGCCGCCTCGACGGCGGCCTCCTGACGGTCCTGCGTCGCGCGGCAGATTTCGTTGTAGGCCTCGGTCTGCGGGTATTTCTCGCGCACCCGCTTGATCATGGCGGCCGTGTCCCAGATGCTCAATGTGGTCTGACAGGTGACCGCGATCTTCTCGTTCTTGAGGTCGAGCCCGTCGACATCCTGCGGGTCCTGCACCAGGTGCACCCTGTCCGGCGCTTCGCCGACGACCCCCTCCGGTTCGGGGTGGCCGCGGCGGCCGATGTAGACCACGTCGTAACCGCGTTCGACCAGGTCCTTAACGAGATCATGCGTGACGACAACATCGGAACAGGTCGCGTCCACCATGTTGAGACCGCGCTCCGCGGCCCTTACCTTCACCGCGGGCGAGACGCCGTGCGCCGTGAAAATTACGGTGCCGCCGTCGATCGTCTCCAGGCCCTCCAGGCGGTTGTCGCTGTCGACCAGCTCGATGCCGTTCTCCTGTAGCTCGTCGGTTACGTGGGTGTTGTGGACGAGATAGCCGAGCATCCGGATCTTCTCGCCCGGATGGGCCTTCGCGGTCTGCTTGGCGGCACGGATCGCCTCCACGACGCCATGGCAATACCCGCGCGGCGTGATCTTGAGGACGTCCACCCTTGGAGTCTACCCGTGGATCCGAGGCGCGAAGCTATCGAACGGTGACGAGAGCGTTACGCCTCGGTCGGCGGGGGCGATTCGCTAACCGATGTTAATCGGACCGGTCGTGACGTTAAGGATCTTCAGAAACGCAAGGATGCTGATGGCGGCTAGCACCATGAGAAACCCGCCCACGACATACGACGCGATCCGATGCCGGGTGAAGACGGCGAGACCCAGCAACAGCAGGATGATGGCCACCAGGATGTTCGAAAAGTTAATGTCGGCTTTCAATGCTCACCTCCTTATGGTTGAGCTTCACGCCTCGGCCAGTGCCTGGTCAAGGTCTGAGATCAGATCGGCCACGTCCTCGATACCGACTGAGGCGCGGACCAGGCCATCGGCCACCCCATGTGCTCGCCGCGTTTCCGGCGGGATGGAGGCGTGCGTCATCGCCGCCGGCAGCTCGATCAACGATTCCACGCCGCCCAGGCTCTCCGCCAGGGTGAACAGCCGGGTCCGCTCGACCGCGCGACGCGCCGGCTCGAGGCCGCCCTTGACCTCGAAGGAGATCATGCCGCCAAAGCCGGTCATCTGCCGCCGAGCCAGGTCCCGCTGCGGGTGGTCGGGCAACCCGGGGTAGAAGACGCGCGCCACCTTGGGGTGATCGACCAAAAAGGCGGCAACCTGCCGGGCATTGTGCTCGTGCTCGCGCATCCGGATGGCGAGCGTCTTGATCCCGCGCAGCACCAGCCACGCGTCCATCGGCCCGGGCACGCCACCGACCGCGTTTTGGAGGAATGACAACCGCTCGAAGAGGTCGTCCCGGTTCACCGCCAGCGTGCCGCCGATGACATCGCTGTGCCCACCAAGATACTTGGTGGCGCTGTGCACCACGATGTCGGCACCGAGTGACAGGGGACGCTGAAAGTAGGGGCTCATGAAGGTGTTGTCGACGACCAGCAGTGCCTGGTGCGCGTGGGCCTGCTTGCTGACCGCCTCGATGTCGACCAGCTTGAGGAGCGGATTGGTCGGCGATTCCACCCAGACGATCCGGGTGCGATCGGTCAAGGATTTCTCGACCGCCGCGAGGTCGGAGCCGTCTACGAAGGAAAACGTGAGGCCCAGCGGCTCCAGGACCCGGCGGAACAGCCGGTAACTGCCGCCATAAAGGTCGTCGACCGCGACCGTGTGGTCGCCCGGCTTGAGCAGCTGCATGATCGCCGCCTCCGCCGCCATGCCGGAGGCGAAGGCGAGCCCGTGGGCACCGCCTTCCAGCGCCGCGATGCAGGTCTCGAGCGCGGCACGTGTTGGATTCCCCGTCCGCGAGTACTCGTAACCGCGATGCTTGCCGAGGGCGTCCTGGGCGTAGGTCGAGGTTTGGTAGATGGGAACTACGACCGCGCCGGTCGCCGGGTCAGGAGCCTGGCCGGCGTGGATCGCGCGGGTTGCGAACCCGAGCCTACCTTCGGCGCTCAACGGGAGGCGCGGGTGTGGGCCATGAACTCCAATAGATCGACACGGGTGATGATCCCAACCGGCCGCTCGGCATCCATGACCACCAGCGCAGTAGTGCCACCGAGCAGCGCATTGAAGGCCTCGTCGACGTGTGCCCCGGCGGCGATGGTTGGAAAAGGGCCGTCCATCGCAGCGCCGACGGTGGTCTCGATCAAACCGGGATCACGGTACACCCGGTCGAGCAGGGTGCGTTCCTGGATGCTGCCGACCAGCCGGGTGCCGGGACCGCCGCCATCTTCGGTCACCGGCATCTGCGAAATGCCGTATTCCTGGAGAAGGTCGATGGCGCGGCCCACCTTCTCCTTCGATGACACCGTGATCAGCTCGGGGATCTCGCGCTCTCGGGTGGCGACCACGTCGTGGACGAGCTGGCGCGGGAAGCGTTCGAAGAAGCCGTTTTGGCGCATCCACTCGTCGTTGTAGATCTTGCTCAGGTTGTTCCGACCGGTGTCGGGGAGGATGACCACGATCAGTGTCTTCTCGTCGAGCTCGCGCGCCACCTCCATCGCCGCCTTCATGGCGGTGCCCGATGAGCCACCCACCAGGATCCCCTCTTCTCGCGTAATCCGCCGGGCGGTCAGGAAGGAGTCACGGTCGTTGACCTGGATGATGCGGTCGATCAGCTTCAGGTCGATGGTGCCGGGAATGAAGTCTTCGCCGATCCCCTCGACCTTGTAGGGTTTGATGGTGGTGCCAGAGTAGAGCGATCCCTCCGGGTCGGCGCCCACCGTCATCACCGACGGCTTCTTTTCCTTGAGAAAACGGGCCACGCCCGTCATGGTCCCGCCCGTCCCCAGGCCGCCCACCACCACGTCGATCTTGCCGTCCGTCTGCTCCCAGATTTCCGGACCGGTGGTTTCATAGTGAGACCGCGGGTTGGCCTGGTTGAAATACTGGTTCGGCTGAAAGGCGCCCGGGATCTCGTGGCTCAACCGTTCGGCCACCGAGTAGTAGCTTTCAGGCGACTCGCGGGGAACGGCGGTCGGACAGACGACGACCTCCGCGCCGTAGGCGCGCAGCAGCGCAATCTTCTCCGGCGATTGCTTGTCCGCCATCACGAAGATCATTCGGTAGCCCTTGAGGGCCGCCGCGATGGCGAGAGCGTGGCCCGTATTGCCCGAGGTCGGCTCGACGATCGTGCCACCCGGCCTCAGCAGTCCGCGCCGCTCGGCGTCATCGATCATGCGCAGACCAATCCGGTCCTTCACGCTGCCGCCGGGATTGAGCGTCTCCACCTTGGCGAGGATGGTCGGGCGGAGCCCGGCAGTGATGCGCTGGAGCCGCACCAGCGGTGTGTGCCCGACGGCCTCCAGGATGCTGCCCAGGACCTGCACTGCGCCCCATTGTATGCGTAGAATCGGCCTGAGTTCCGAGGAGGGAGGGAGCCGTGCCGGTATCGGTGGCCAATTCGCAAGTGGTCTACGACGCCATGAAGGGCGTCGGCATCACGCTGGTGAGCGCGCTCCCAGAGACGTGGCTCGTGCACCTGATCCGCATGGCGGACGAAGATCCGGCTATGACGCTGGTGCGGCTCGCCAAGGAGGAAGAGGGGGTGGGCGTTTCCGCCGGCGCGCACTTTGCGGGTGTCAAATCGGCGATGCTGCTGCAGAACCACGGATTCCTGCAGGCGATCAACGGCATCGTGGGAGTCTCGCTCCTCTACAAAATCCCGCTCCTGATGCTGATCACGGATCGTGGCAGCTTCGGCGAGAAGGACCCGTGGCAGACAGAGGGCGGCAAGTACACACGGCCGGTCCTCGACGCGCTCCACATCGCACACGACGACCTGAGCAGACCAGATGACGTGCAACCGAAGATTGCGCACGCGATGACGCTGGCGCATGCCTCGCTGTCGCCGGTGGCACTGCTCCTCCAGCGCAACCTGATGTGGGAGGAGCCGAAATAAAGCGCCTGGATTGCCTGAGGGCCATTTATTCGCAGCTCGAGGACTGCGCGGTTGTCACCATCATGGGCGCGGTCGCGGCCGAGCTCTACTCACTGGGGCACCGCGCCAACTTCTTCTACCTCGAGCACGCGATGGGCCTCGCCTCGTCGATCGGGCTGGGCATCGCGCTCTCGCAACCGGACCGCAAAGTGGTCGTGCTCGACGGGGACGGGTCGGTGCTGATGAACCTCGGCGGCCTAACGACAGTGGCGCGCTCCCGGCCGAACAACCTGGTGCACGTCATCTTCGACAACGAAACGCTCCTCTCGGTGGGCGGCGGCGCTCCCGGTGGCTACAAGTGGTTCACGACGGCGACCTCCGCGGGCGCTGACCTGGCCGGCATTGCGAAGGCGGCGGGCTTTCCCCGGGCACAGCTGGTGCGCAAGCTGGAGGATTTCGAGGAAGCGGCCCTCGACGCGATCAGGGGCGACCAGCTGACCTGCATCGTCGCCAAGGTCGATGCCGAGATGCCCAAGAGTTTCTTGATGGACGTCCACATGCTCGAGAACCGATTCGAATTTCCGCGGGCGCTGCAAGCAAAGGGAGGAGTGAGTTGAGTAAAAAAACCGCCTCTAACGCTCGTATGGCACGTTCCGCGCCACTCGCGTCGGCCGGCGCGGCCGGAGTCGACATGCTGGCATCCTTCGCCGAGGGCCTCGTCTCCGGTTCGATCGACGTTATCGACCTGACACAGCCGCTGTCCGAGCGGACGCCGATGATCCAGCTTCCGCCCCCGTTCGCCAACACTCCGAATTGGAAGACGCACGAGATCAGCCGCTACGACGAGAAAGGCCCGGCCTGGTACTGGAACTGGTTCGAAGGGGGCGAGCACGCCGGCACCCACTTCGACGCGCCGATCCACTGGGTCACCGGCAAAGACAAAGACGACGTCTCGCAGGTTCCGGTCAAACGCCTGATCGGCCCAGCGGTCGTAATCGACAAGTCGAAGGAGGCGCAGGCGAATCCCGACTACCTCTTGACCCTGAATGACCTCCGGGCCTTCGAGCGGCAACACGGTGCGCTGCCCAAGGGCTCCTGGCTGCTCTACCGCACGGGTTGGGATGCCCGCGCCAATGACCAGAAGGCTTTCCTCAATGCGAACGAGACCGGTCCCCATACCCCCGGCATCGACATCGAGCTGGCTCAGTGGTTGGCGAACGAAAGCCCATTCGTGGGTGTCGGCGTGGAAACGGTTGGCACCGACGCGGGCGCGGCCCACTCGTTCAACCCGCCGTTCCCGTGCCACCAGTTCTTGCTCGGCGCCAACAAGTACGGGCTGACGCAGCTGGCCAACCTGTCACAGCTGCCGCCGACGGGCGCGGTGCTGGTGGTGGCCCCCCTCAAGCTCGTGAAAGGATCGGGCAGCCCCTGCCGGGCCATGGCACTGGTTCAGCGATAAGCGCGCCTTCCGGCCTCGAGCTCCGGCCGGTCAAGCTGGAGGAGCAGCGTGCGTACTCGACCTTGATGCGGCGCGCCTTCGGCGCGGCGCTCCCAACCGACGAGGAGCTAACGCTCTCCAGGGAGATCACCGAGTTCGACCGCACGCTGGCGTTCTTCGATGGCACGAACATGGTTGCCACCGCGGGCATCTTCTCCTATGAGATGACGGTCCCTGGAGGCGTCCTGCCCTGCGGCGGCGTCACGCGTGTCAGCGTGCTCAGCACCTACCGCCGGCGCGGGCTGTTGACGGCGATGATGCGCCGCCAGCTCGATGACATGCGAGAGCGGGGCGAGCCGCTGGCGGCACTGTATGCCTCGGAGGCGCCGATCTATGGGCGTTTTGGTTACGGCCTCGCGACCTACCAGGCCTCGGTGGAGATCGAGCGCTCCCACGCGGGCTTTGCACAACAGGTCAGCGGCAGCGGACGGCTCTCGATGGTGGACGTTCCAACGGCGGTTGGCGCGTTTACCCGCGTCTGGGAGCAGGCGCGGCACAACCAACCCGGCATGCTCGGACTCGATGAGCGCTGGATACGCAATGAGCTGGCCGACCTCGAACAGGTTCGTGAAGGCTCCAGTCCACAGTATCGCGTGCTCCACCAGACCGATGGGAAGCCATCCGGCTTTGCGACGTACCGAGTCAAGATGGAATGGGATGCGTCCGGCCCAAATGGGACCTTGCGGCTCGGGATGTTGATCGCGACAACGGCCGAAGCCTACGCGGCGCTCTGGCGCCACCTGCTCGACGTGGACTTGATGGCGCGGGTCTCAGCGGAGATGCGGCCGGTGGACGAGCCGCTTCGATTCCTGCTGGCCGACTCGCGGCAGCCGAAGACCAGGATCGAAGATGGCGTCTGGTTGCGCCTGGTGGATGTCGCCGCCGCCCTGGCAGGACGCCGTTATGCCGTCGAAGGCCGCCTTGGGCTGCGCGTCCGCGATGCATTCTGTCCCTGGAACGACGGGTCCTACGAGCTGGTCGGCGGGCCGGCAGGTGCCGAGTCCAAATCCAACGGCGGCACACTCGACCTCGAACTCGATGTCGCTGATCTCGCGGCCACGTACCTGCGCGGCAATCGGTTTCGCGCGCTTTTCGAGGCGGGCCGCATCGAGGAACTCCGTTCGGGGGCCGTCGCCCGCGCTGACGCGATGTTCGCGACCTACCGCGCGCCCTGGTGTCCCAGCCACTTCTAGCGGTCGCCGAGGCGGGATAATCGCTCCGTGGACCGCGAGACCTGCCTCTCCTTCGATCGGCAGGACCCGCTGGCTTCCGTCCGTGACGAGTTCGTCCTTCCCGAGGGCGTCATCTATCTCGATGGCAACTCGCTTGGTGCCTTGCCCCGCCAGACGCTGCCCCGCCTGACACAGGTGATCGCGGAGGAATGGGGAAGCGGGCTGATCCGTAGCTGGAATGCCGCCCACTGGATCGAGGCACCGGCGCGGATCGGAGATAAGATCGCGCGATTGGTTGGCGCCAAAGCCGGCGAAGTGATCGTCGCCGATAGCACCTCGGTCAACCTGTTCAAGCTGCTGGCGGAGGCGCTGCGCGTTCAGCCGGGCCGCCATTTCATCCTGACGGAGGCATCGAATTTCCCCACGGACCTCTATGTCGCCCAGGGGTTGATCGACTTCCTCGGTGGCAACCACGCCCTGCGTGTGGTCGCGCGGAGCGAGGTCGAGCAAGCGCTCGACGGCAGCGTCGCGGTCCTCATGCTCACCCACGTCGATTACGCCAGCGGAGAGATCCACAACATGCGCCGCATCACGGCGGCCGGCCAAAAGGTGGGCGCCCTTGTGCTCTGGGATCTTTCGCATAGCGCTGGAGCGCTGCCGATCGACCTGAACGCCGCCCAGGTCGACCTCGCCGTGGGCTGTGGGTACAAGTATTTGAACGGCGGCCCGGGTGCCCCCGCCTACCTCTTCGTCGCCAAGGGCCTGCAGGAGGCGATTCAGTCACCGCTCGCCGGCTGGATGGGGCACGCGGCGCCCTTTGCCTTCGAGCCGGCATATCGCCCGGCTGCCGGGATCACGCGGCAACTCGCGGGATCGCCGCCCATCCTTAGCATGCTGGCGTTAGAGGTTGCGGTCGACCTCTGGCTGCGCGTCGACCAGCAGGAGGCCCGGCGCAAGTCGATGGCGCTGGGCGACCTGTTCATCAAGCTGGTGGACGAGACCTGCCGCGACCTCGGTGTCGAAGTCGCCTCGCCGCGCGAGGCGAAACTCCGTGGCTCGCAGGTGGCGTTGCGTCATAACGAGGCCTACCGGGTGATGCGCGCGCTGATCGACCGAGGCGCGATCGGTGACTTCCGTGCCCCGGACTTGATGCGGTTCGGCTTTGCGGCGCTCTACACGCGCTATGTCGACGTCTTCGACGCGGTGCGCTCCCTTCGTGAGGTGTTGACCTCGCGCGCCTGGAACCGGCCGGAGTACGCGAACCGCCTTTCCGTGACGTGATGACGGACAAGCAGGGCGATCGCTTGCTACGCGGTTACCTCAGCAGCCGGATCCTCCTGGTTGCGATCGGCATCATCACGCCGATCGGCATCCTCGTCGTGAATGGCGCAGCTTTTGTGATGCGAAACCTGGCGCAGTTCCGTGTCGGCATCGCCGTCTGCGCCTTGATCAGCTCGCTGGTGCTGAACGGCCTGACCGCCTCCTGGCTGCTGCGGTTGGCGGCCCGGCGATCGATTGCGATCTACCTCGAGCACCAGGAGTGGGCCACGATCATCGCCACGATCGTGGTGCTCGCTGCCTCGATCGGCGCGGCCATCTTCACGTACATCGGGATGAGCAACCCGGCCCATCTGCCCGACACCCTGGCGGTCGTGACCTCTTTGCTCGCGCTACTGGTGCCGCTCGGTATCGCCTACTTCACCCGCCTTTTCGCCAACGACCGCTAGGGAGGATTGCAAATGATCGAGAAAGTCAATCTGGCCGAAAAATTCAGCCGATTCACGGAGCATTGGCAGCCCAAGATCATCGGCGAGCTGAATGATTCCTACGTCAAGGTGGTCAAGGTCAAGGGCGAATTCGTCTGGCACGACCATCCAACTGAGGACGAGCTGTTCCTCGTCGTCAGCGGACGCCTCCGCATCCGTCTCCGTGACGGCGACGTCGACCTCCAGCCTGGTGAGTTCGCGATCATCCCCCATGGGGTCGAACACCTTCCGGTTGCCAGCGATGAAGCGCAGGTCGTGCTGCTGGAATCGAAGACGACGGTCAACACGGGGACGGTGTCGAACGAGCGAACCGTCGCCCGGCTGGAGCGCATCTGAGCCCCGTGGCGCTGACCTCCTAAGAGCAAAACATTGGGTGGATCGCGTCAGCGACAACCAATCCACGTCCATGCATCGGCGGCCGAGCGGTAGTTTGCGGTAGAGCTGGGAGCGGACCTCGCAGAGCTCGAATCAGCGGGCCAGTCGGCGAACCAGGTCCAGAACCCGATTGAAGTCGTCCGCGCCCAGTCTCCCGGCCCGAGTCGCGAGTTCCTGCAAGCCCGCTTCACTGGCCGGGTCGCCACGAGTAGCCTTCAGCCGGTAAACGCGGGCCAAAGTCCCCCGCCCCGGCCCGCGCCCCCGCCGGACCATGCCAGAAGGCTGGGAGCTGGACAGGCCGCGCTCGAGCAGCCCCTCCGCCCGTTCGAGGAGCTCCGACTGCCTCAGCCCGAGGGCCCGGGCAATCGGGAGCAGCGCCGCGCTGGATGCCCGTTTCTTGCCCTTTTCGATCTCCGATAGGTAGGGATAGGAAAGGCGGGAGAGCCGAGCGAGCTCTTTTCGCTCGAGTCCCTGCTCGGTGCGGGTGACTTTGATCGCCCGTCCGAGTGCTTCGTAGAAATCCTTGCTCCGCGGCGCAGCCGCCAGCGCAGCCGGTTCACGAGATGCCATCAGCACGATTCTGTGGTCAATCACATACGCTCGCAATACGAAGAACTATGCTCATAGCGTATATGCTATGCTATCAGCCTCTAAAACGCAACGAGGTCAAGGAGGGTTCCGAGCATGGCAACTCGCTCTTCAGGTCGCACCGCCGTCGAGGTCGTTCGCGATTGGTTCGAACAAGGGCCACCCAATGGGCTCCGCCTGGGTTCGCCCCAAACGGCCGGGCGGCTGACATTATTGCCCGTCTTCCATGACGGCCCCGCGCTCGAGTACGTGACCTTTGCGGACGCGCAGAAAGATGGCCGTGCGCAGATCACCGAAGTCGGGGAGGCCGGCACCGTATCCACCCTGGAGGTAACCACGAGCTCGGAGGTCCCTGTTCTGATGCTCGACGGCGAGATCCTGATCGGCCTCAAGCAGAACCGCGTCCTCAACACGACGATCCTGGTTCCGGCGAAAACGACGCTCAAAGTTCCCGTTGCCTGCGTCGAGGCAGGCCGCTGGCGGCGTGCGACCTCAAAAGCCCGCCGCGCTGACTATGCGCTCTCCCCCAAGATTCGCGCGATGAAGCGGCATTCGGTCACCCATTCCGCTCGAGCATTCGGAAAGTTCACGGCGGATCAGGGGGCGGTGTGGGATGAGGTCGCCGGCAGTCTCGGAGATCTCGGCGTCAAATCGCGGACCCTCGCGTACTCGGATATCGAGAAGCAGCGCCGGCCGGAGATCGAGGCCCGCCTGAGCCAATTGCAGCCGGAAGCAGGACAGTCCGGCGTCCTCGCCCTGATCGGCGGCAAGCCGGTGGCCTTCGACCTCTTCGATCGACCCTCGACACTGGCCCGCATGTGGCAGGGGTTGATCGGGAGCTACATCGCCGAGGCGTTGGTTCCGAACTCCAGCAACGAACCCGCGGATCTGGAAGCCGCCGCTGAATGGATTCGAGGAGCGGGGGCGGGCGAGGCAACACGGCATCAGGCCGTGGGACTGGGCGACTCGGTGTCGATTACCGGACCAAAGCACGAGACCAGCGCTCTCGTGGTCGATGGCGTTGCGGTCCACATCGCCACAGGTCCGGCCCTCTCACGAATGAGGACCTGACTAGAGCTGGGAGCGCACCTCCCAGAGTTCGGGGAAGAACCGCTTGCTCAGCGTCGATTGCAGGTACCGCACGCCAGTTGATCCACCGGTGCCGGGCTTGTCGCCAATCTGGCGAGAGACCATTTCGACATGGCGTAGCCGCCAGAGCCGAAAACCTTCATCGTGGTCGAGCAGCGCTTCGGCCAGCTCGAGCAGGTCCGCGTTGCGGTGGCCATGGCGATAGAGGTCGCCCACTGTAACCCCGCGCCGTTTCAGCAACGCAGAAAACACATCGTGGAGCGATGGTTCATCCAGGCGACGCTGTAGCCGAGCACGTGCATCTCCTTCTCCAGCGAGCGCCTTGATGTACTCCGGATCCTTCAGACCCGAAAGGAACTCGATCTCCCGAAACTGGACGGACTGAAAACCGCTGGCGGGCGCCAGCTCGGAGCGAAAGGTCAGAAAATCTTGGGGCGCCATCGTTTCCAGAACCGCGACCTGTTCCACGAGCAGGTCCTCGATCACCTTGACCCGGTTGAGGGAGTGCCTCGCGGCCCGCAGATCCTCGGTCTCGATGGCACTGCGAACACTTTCGAGTTCGTCGATCAGCACTTTGAACCAGAGCTCGTAGGCCTGGTGGACCACGATGAAGAGCAACTCGTCGTGGGCCTCGGTCAACCCGCCCTGCAGGGCGAGAAGTTCCGGGATATGAAGATACGATTCGTAGCTCAGGCGGCGACCTGAGGCGTCCTGAAAGCCCATCCCCCCGAGCCGGTAGGGAGCGCCTTCTGGATTCGGTTTTCCGGCGGTGGCCAAGTCGGCTCCAGCTTATTCCAAAAAAGTGTTACAACGATTCCGAAGATCTGAGCGGCCCCGGTGTGGAAAGGCCGCGAGATCAAAGATTTGAGCGGCCCCGGTGTGGAAAGGCCGCGAGATCAACGATTTGAGCGGCCCCGGTGTGGAAAGGCCGCGAGAAAGGAGGGGATGCGTGCAGGAATCACCCTACTGGAACCCCCGGCACGAGACCATGCCGCGTGACCAGATCGAGGCATTGCAGGTCCGCAAACTCAAAAACCTGGTCGCCTGGACACAAGCACGGGTCCCCTGGCAGGCGAAGCGGCTCGAAGCCGCCGGCATCACCGCGGAATCGATCAAGAGTCTGAAGGATCTCCGCCGGATTCCCATGATGACGCGCGACGAGTGGATGCAGGCGCAGCTGCAGGACCCGCCCTATGGCCCGCTGCTCGCCGCCCCGCAGGAGGTCGCGATCCGCTACCACCTGACCTCGGGAACGACCGGCCGGATCCCGCTCCAGGTGCTCGACAGCACGAAGGACTGGGAATGGATCGCCGAGATGTGGTGCTATGGCTTCTGGGGATTCGGCGTTCGACCGCGAGATATCGTCTTCTTCGCCTTCAGCTACGGGACCTTCGTCGGCTTCTGGGGCGCCCACTATGCCTGCGAAAAGATCGGCTGCCTGGTGCTGCCCGGCGGCAACATGACGACCGAGGCGCGCGTCAAGCAGATCCTGTCCATGAAGGCGACCGTGGTCTGTTCCACGCCGACCTACGCGCTGCGGATGGCGCAGGAGGCGAAGACGATGGGTGTCGACCTGGCCGGCAGCCCGGTCCAGCGCCTCATCCTCTCCGGGGAGCCGGCCGGGTCCATCCCGGCCACCAAGCACCTGATCGAGGAGGAATGGGGGGCCAAAGCCGCCGACACCGCCGGTATGACAGAGGTCGGCACCATCATGATCTTCGAGTGCGAGAAGCAGCCGGGCGGCACCCACATCATCGAGGACCATTACATCGAAGAGGTCGTCGACCCCGAGACCGGCGAGCCCGTCGGCTACGGTGAGCTGGGCGAACGATTGATCACGTCTTTTGGCCGCGGGTTCATCCCGGTGCTGCGTTATCGGACCCGCGACCTCGTGGTCCGGGTACCGGCCAGCGGCTGCACCTGTGGCCGCACTTTCGACCTCTATGAGGGCGGCATTCGGGGCCGGGTCGATGACATGAAACTGGTTCGAGGGACCAACGTCTATCCGCGCGCGGTCGAGGCGATCGTTCGCGAATACAAGGAGATCGACGAGTTCCGCATCCATCTCTACACCGCCGATGGCCGCCAGGACGAGATCGAGGTGCTGGTCGAGATTCCGGATCGGGAGGGCATCAACGCCGACAGGATCGTCAGCCAGCTTGCCAGGTCGCTCTCCCAGGCGCACGAAGGTCTCCGCTTCGGCTGCAAGAGAGTGGAGAACGGCACCCTGCCGCGCTTCGAGCTCAAGGCGAAACGGCTCCAGGATGATCGCATCGTCATCGGCACGGCTGGGGAGCGGAGGGTGACGGCATGAAAAACGCGATGGGCGTCGAGCTGAGCGAGTCCGAGCGCTCCCTGGTCGAGTGCTACCAGGGACTG
Organism: Candidatus Dormiibacterota bacterium; assembly: GCA_035279665.1. Taxonomy (GTDB): domain Bacteria; phylum Chloroflexota; class Dormibacteria; order CF-121; family CF-121; genus CF-13. Next base: position 70,254 of record DATEHI010000031.1, read on the forward strand.
GTCCGCGTGCTGAAAGACGGCAAAGGCCTGGCTCCGTTCGAACGCCGCAATGCTCTCAAAGCCATGGCCGCCCTCTGGCAAGTGATGAACGGCCTCGACCTCGACCCCGGCCAGCTGTACGAGATCGGCGCCTGAGCACGGGAAGCGACCAGCGGCGGGTGTTTGCGGCGCCGCACTTCCGCACGCCCGCCGAGCGGTTCGACGGCATCATCGACTTTCCGTATCGGCCGGTATTTCGTGAGTGGCAGGGGATGGGACTCGCCCATGTCGACGTTGGCCAGGGACCGATCGTGTTGTTGCTGCACGGCGAGCCGACCTGGTCGTATCTCTGGCGGAAGGTTATCCCGCCACTCGTCGATGCCGGCTTTCGCTGCATCGCGCCGGATCTGCCGGGTTTTGGCCGCTCCGACAAGCCCGTGGACCCCGCCTGGTACTCGTACGCCAACCACACCGCGGCCCTGGTCTCGCTGATCGACGACCTCGACCTTCACGAGGTGACGCTGGTGATGCACGATTGGGGTGGCCCGATCGGTTTGCGGGTCGCTATGAATGAACGACCGGAGCGGGTGGACCGCCTGGTTGTGATGGACACCGGGGTGTTCACCGGCGAACAGCAGATGAGTGATGAATGGCTACGCTTTCGCACCTTCGTCGCCGCGCGCCCCGACCTCCCAATCCGGCCGCTGATCCGAGGCGGCTGCAAGACGCCGCCCTCGACCGAAGTGCTGGCTGCCTACGAGGCGCCCTTTCCAAACGAGGCGTCGAAGACGGGTGCACGGCGTTTCCCCGAGCTGATCCCGCTCGAACCTGCGGCGCCGGGCGCGTCAGAAGGGCGCGCCGTCATGCAGCGGCTGGTCCGCGACCAGCGCCCCGCCCTGGTGCTGTGGGCGGATGGCGACGCAGTGCTGCCGCTGGAATCGGTCGGTCGTCCCTTCCAGCGATTGTTCCGGACGGCAGATGACCTGACGGTGATCCGGGACGCCGGGCATTTCCTGCAAGAGGACAAGGGGGATCAGGTCGGTCGGGTGATCGCGGATTGGTTGTCTCGACGGCAACGCTGAGCCCATGCTGATTCGTGGCGCAACGGTGGTTACCGCCGACGGTGAGCGGAACGCCGATGTCCTCATTCGCGACGGGAAAGTCGCCGCAGTCCGCGAGGGCATCGTGAGCGATGCCGACGTCATCGACGCGACCGGGCTGCTCGTGTTGCCCGGCGTCGTCGACCCGCACACACACCTGCTGCTCGACACCGGCACGGCGCGGACCGCCGACGATTTCGAGAGCGGCTCGCGCTCGGCGGCGGCGGGTGGCGTCACCACCTTTCTCGATTTCGCGCCCCAGCTTCCCGGCCAGCGCTTCGGCGCCGCCCTCCAATCGCGACTCGAGCTGATCGAGGGCCGATCGCACATCGATTACGCGATCCACCTCAACATCGCGCATCTTCCACCTGGCTGGCAGCGCGATCTGGCCGGGTTGGTGGAGGCCGGGGTGACCAGCGCGAAGATCTACACGACCTACCGCGGAACGATCTTCTATGCCGACGACTGGACCTGGTACCGGCTGATGGAACGGTCGGGTGAGACCGGATTCCTGGTCCAGGTGCACGCAGAGAACGATGCCATCGTCGAAGGCAGGTCCCAACAACTGGCCGACGAGGGGAAGCGATCGCTGAAATACCATGCCCTGGCTCGCCCGGGGATCGCCGAGGCCGAGGCGGTTGGTCGCGGCCTGCTCTTCAGCCGCGCGACCGGCAGCCCCGTCTATTTCGTGCACCTGTCGACGCCGCTTGCGGTCGATCTGATCAGCGACGCCCGCCGCAGCGGCGTACAGGCGATCGCCGAAACCTGCCCGCACTACCTCGTGCTGGACGACTCCCGGTACGACCAGCCGGATGCGGCCCGCTACGTCATGACGCCGCCGCTTCGCGATCGCGAGAGCCAGGCACAACTCTGGGAGCGGCTCTCGCGCGGCGCCATCCACAGCATCGGCAGCGACCATTGCGGTTTCTCGCTGTCACAGCGACTGGGGGTCGACGACTTCCGTGAGATCAGCCCAGGCATCCCCGGAATCGAGACCTCGCTGCTGCTGATGCATAGCTTCGGCGTGGTGACGCAACGACTGTCACGCTCAGACATGGTCCGCCTGCTCAGCACCAACCCGGCGAAGATCTTTGGATTGTGGCCGCAAAAGGGTGATCTGCGGCCCGGCTCCGACGCCGACATCGTCCTCTTCGACCCACGGCCAAGACGCGTCCTCTCCGCCTCGGAACTGCATAGCCGCGCGGGGTTTTCACCGTATGAAGGCCTGAGCGTCACCGGCAGAGTGCACACTACGATTTGTCGCGGTCGGGTGATCTACCGAGACGGCGCCATCCTCGCTGACGGTGGCTTCGGTCGCTTCCTGAAATGCCGGCCCTTCGACCGGGAGATGGTCGCGCTTTGAGCGACATCAACGGCGAGCGACTGCTGACCGACCTGCGGGCGCTGGCCGCCATCGGCGGCCTTCCCGACGGCGGTGTCGACCGGCTCGCCTGGTCGGATCACGACCTGGCGGGCCGCCGATGGTTCGCGGAACGCATGAGCCAGGCAGGGATCGAGCCGCGAGTGGACGCGGCCCTCAACGTCTTCGGTCATATGCCGGGGACGAGGGGACCCTGGTTACTCAGCGGCTCCCACCTCGACAGCGTCCCCAACGGCGGCCGGCTCGACGGCGCCTATGGTGCCGTCGCCGCACTCGAAGTCCTCCGCACGCTTGCCGAATCCGGGGATCCGCTCGCCCAGGAGATGGAGATCGTGGGCTTTGCCGACGAGGAGGGCGTTCGCTTCGAGGTGGGCCTCATCGGCAGCCTGGCGCTGGTCGGCGAGCTGGACGTCGAGCGACTCCGTGACGGACTCGATTGGCAGGGCGTCCCCATCCACCAGGTGCTGGCGACGGCCGGCCGCGACCTCGACCGGATGCTCGAGGTCAAGGAGCACCTGACATCGATCGCGGGCTTCGTCGAGCTGCACATCGAGCAGGGACCCCGGATGGAGGCAGACGGGATCGACCTGGCGGTGGTCACCGGCATCGTCGGCGTCCATCGCCAACGCATCGAGATCCAGGGCACGCAGAACCACGCGGGGACGACCCCCTTCCGGCTGCGGCATGATGCCGGTCGGGCTGCCGCGCGCGCCGCGGCCGAGCTGCGCGACCTCGTACAGGGCGTCGACCCCGAGGCGGTGGCCAACATCGGATCGATGCAATTCCACCCTGGAGGCGTCAATGTCATCCCCGGTCGGGCGCAATTCACCCTCGAAGTCCGCCACCTCGATGAGCGTGTCCTCGGGGAGGCCGTCTGGGCCTTCGGGAGGCGGCTCGAACGCATCTGCGCGGAGGAGGGCTGTCGAGTCGAGGTGGAACTCTTGTCGTCGGTGCCACCGGCACCGATGGATGCTACCGTCACGGAGGCGCTGGGGCAGGCCTGCACGGAACTGGGGCGGAAGTCCGTAAGGTTATCGAGCGGCGCCGGGCACGATGCCGCAGTCCTCTCACATCACGTCCCCAGCGGCATGCTGTTCGTCCCGAGCGCCGGTGGCGTCAGCCATTCGCCCCGAGAAACGACTTCCGACGAGCACCTGGTTCTGGGCGCACGGGCGCTTCTTAGGGGAGTCCGGTCGGTCGCGGCGCGGATAAAGTAGTCGCACCACTATGGAGGTGCTGTTGCCCCACTCGCTCGATGAAGCGCTCGCGATCAAGGCCCAGCGCCCGGAGGCGGTCCCGCTGAACGGCGGCACCGATCTGATGGTCGACCTGAACTTCGGCCGCCTCCGGCCGGCCGCGATCGTCGACCTCAGCCGGCTCGGCGAGTTGGCGACGTGGCGGCAGGAGAACGGCGATGTCTTTCTCGGTTCGGGGGTGACCTACGCGACCATCGTCAGGGAGATGCCCGCCTTCAAGCCGCTGGTGCAGGCTTCGCGCTCCGTCGGTTCGCCGCAGATCCGCAACCGCGGCACGGTGGGCGGCAACCTGGGGACCGCCTCGCCCGCCGGAGACGCGCTCCCGGTGTTGGCGGCGTACAACGCGGAAGTGGTCCTGCAAAGCCTCGCCCGCGGCTCACGTTCGCTGCCCTGGAATACGTTTCTCACCGGCCCGAAGAAGACCGCGATCGCACCCGATGAGCTGATCATCGGCGCCCGCTGGCGACGGCTTCGCGGCCCGGGCAGCTTTTCCAAGATCGGAACTCGCAACGCGATGGTGATCGCGGTGGCCAGCCTATGTCTGGTCATCGACGAGGAGCGCCGGCGCGTCAACGTCGCGCTCGGCTCAGTCGGCCCAACCATCCTGCGCGCGACCAAGGCGGAGGAGCGTCTGGCCGAAGCCCTCACCACCTCGGGGAGCTGGGACGACCGGTCGGCGCCGCTCAACGATCAATGGGCTGACGAATTCGCCGAGCTGGTCGCCGGTGCCGCGCAACCGCTCGACGATGTGCGGGGGACTGCCGCTTATCGGCGGCACGGCTGCCGCGTGCTCGCACGGCGGGCGATCCGGTGGGCGCTCGCCGAACGGAGACTGCCGACATGGTTGTGAGAACGCGCGTCAACGGCGACTGGCGGGAGGCCGATGTCTGGCCGGGGACCAGCCTGCTCGTCTTCCTCCGTGAGGCGCTCGGCCTCTACGGTTCGAAGAACGCCTGCGAGCAGGGTGAGTGCGGATCGTGCTCTGTCTGGCTCGACGGGTCGCTCGCCTGCAGCTGCCTGGTGCTGGCGGCGCAGGCACACGAGCGCGATGTGCGGACCGTTGAGAGCCTCACCAATGGCGACAGGCTCCATCCGATCCAGGAGGCGTTCGTCGAGGCGGGCGCGGTTCAGTGCGGCTTCTGCACACCAGGATTCGTGGTGGCGGTCGCCGACCTGCTACAGCAAGACGCGGATCCCAGCCCGGCGACCGTGCGCGAGGCGCTCAGCGGCAATATCTGCCGCTGTACCGGGTACCAGAAGATCGTCGATGCGGTCAACCTCGCGGCGGCCCGCCTGCGAGCCGGTCCATGATCCTGCTCGACGGCTGCCGCGTCGTCGTCACTATGGACGACGCCGGCACCGAGCTGGAGAACGGCTCGATCCTGATCGACGGCGGCGTCATCAGCTGGGTCGGCCAGGGGCGCCCCGCGGTTGCGGAGCAGCCGGACGTCATCGACGGCCGCGGCCTGGTCGCGCTGCCGGGGCTGATCAACACGCATCACCACCTCTACCAGACGCTCACGCGGGTCCATGCGCAGCAGGGCGGCCTCTTCGACTGGCTCCGCGAGCTCTATCCGATATGGGCGACGATCGATGCCGACTGGGAGCGCACCGCCGCCGAGGTCGGGCTCGCCGAGCTGGCGCTCAGCGGTTGCTCGTCGACGACCGATCACCACTACGTCTTTCCGTCGGGCGTCATCGGTCTGCTCGAGGCCGAGATCGAAGTCGCGGAGCAACTCGGCGTGCGCTTCCACCCCTGCCGCGGATCGATGGACCTGGGCCAGTCGAGTGGCGGCCTTCCCCCGGATCGGGTGGTCGAGGACATCGACACCATCCTCGCAGCGACCGATGACGCGATCCGGCGCTTCCACGACCCCGCGCCCGGCTCGATGCGGCGAATCGCGGTCGGCCCCTGCTCGCCCTTCTCGGTATCGGAACGGCTGATGCGCGAGTCGGCGGCACTGGCGCGGCGCCGCAGCGTGCGCCTGCACACGCACATCGCCGAAACGCTCGACGAGGAGGCCTATTGCCAGGCAACCTTCAAGCGCCGGCCGCTCGAGTTGCTCGAGGACCTCGGCTTCCTCGGCCCGGACGTCTGGCTCGCCCACTGCGTGCACGTCAACGACCAGGATATCCGCCGCCTGGCCGCGAGCGGGACCGCGGTCGGCTGGTGCCCCACGTCGAACATGCGGCTGGGATCGGGGTTCGCGCCGGCGCGAGAGATGCTCGATGCGGGGGTGGCAGTCGGCCTCGCGGTTGACGGCTCCGCCTCGAACGACAGTGGCAACCTGCTGGCCGAGGTGCGGCAGGCGCTGCTGACGACGCGGGGACGAAAGGGGCCGGCGGCGATGACCGCACGCCAGGCACTGCGGGTAGCGACGCGCGGCGGGGCGGCGTGCCTTGGCCGCGACGACATCGGCTCGATCGAGGTCGGCAAGCGAGCCGACATCGCGCTCTTCGCGATCGACGGACTGCCACATCGCGGCGCGGAAGCGGATCCTGCCGCGGCCCTCGTCTTCTGCAACCCGGGGCCGGTGCAACATCTCTTCGTCGAGGGAAAACCCGTGGTCCATGATGGACAGCTGGTGAACCTCAGCGAGGCCACCATGATCTGGGCATGAGTGTCAACATCCGCCGCCAGGGCGGCGTCGGCCAGTCAGTCCGACGGGTGGACGGCGTCCCCAAGGTGAAGGGGGAGTTCGAATACGCGAGCGATCTCCGCCGCGACGGGATGCTCTGGGGCGCCACGCTGCGCAGCCCGCATCCACATGCCCGGATCGTCTCGATCGACACGTCGGCAGCGCTCGAGGCACCGGGCGTCCACGCCGTGCTGACCCACTCCGATGTGCCCGGCAAGAAAACCTTCGGACTCGATGTGCAGGACCAGCCGGTGCTGGCCATGGATGTCGTGCGCTATGCCGGCGAGGCCGTGGCGATCGTCGCCGCCGAAGATCCGGAGCTGGCCCGGGCCGCGCTGAGGAAGATCGCCGTCAACTACAAGGTGCTGACCCCCGTCACCGATATGGAGCGGGCGCTCGAACCGACCTCGCCGTCCGTGCACCCCCAGGGCAACATCGTACGGACCCTCACGATCGTCCACGGCAACCCCAGCGCACCGGCCGACGTCTGGGTGGAGGGCATCTACGAGACCGGCATGCAGGACCAGGCACCGCTTGGCCCGGAAGCCGGTCTCGCTGTTTCTGCCGCCGACGGCGGCGTCGACCTCTTCATCGCCACCCAGTGGCTCCACGCAGATCTCGAACAGCTGGCGCCCTGCCTCGATCTGCCACCTGAACGCGTGCGGCTGCATCTTTCCGGCGTGGGTGGCGCCTTCGGCGCGCGCGAGGATGTCAGCATGCAGATCCATGCCTGCCTGCTGGCGCTGCGAACCAAGCGGCCGGTCAAGATGGCGTACGGCCGGCAGGAATCGTTTTTCGGGCACGTGCACCGGCATCCCTCACGGGTCTGGATGCGGCACGGCGCCACCCGAGACGGGTCGCTGGTCAACGTCCAGGCTCGCCTGCTGGTCGACGGTGGCGCCTACACCTCGACGTCGCCGGCCGTCATCGGTAATGCCACCACCTTTGCCGCAGGGCCCTATGAGGTCGCCAATGCGCGGCTCGAGGGGACGGCGGTCTTCACCAACAACCCGCCCTGCGGCGCGATGCGCGGCTTCGGCGCGGTGCAGGCATGCTTTGCCTACGAGGCGCAGATGGACAAGCTGGCCGCGGCGCTCAACCTCGATCCCATCGAGCTCCGCCTCAAGAATGCGGTGCACTCCGGTTCCGTGCTGCCAACGGGCCAGGCAATCACCGGCGTGGCCCCGGTGCGCGAGTGCCTCCAGCGGTTACAACGCCTCCCCCTTCCCCCCGAGGAGTCCGCGCTCGACCGGGATCCCATGTTGCTTCCCGGAGGCGCCGGCAACGTCGGCCATGGTGAGACCCTCAAACGCGGCGTCGGGGTCGCGGTCGGCTACAAGAACCTCGGCTACAGCGAGGGCTTCGACGATTCTTCGCAAGCGTGGGTTCGCGTCTCGGTCGACAAGGAGGGCCCATTCGCCGAAGTGAAGTCGGCCGCGGTCGAGGTCGGCCAGGGGCTGGATACGATCCTGACGCAAATCGTCCGCACGGAGCTCGGCATCGATCGCGTCGTTCTCCGCCAACCAGACACGGCGATCGGATCCGCCGGCTCCAGCTCGGCCTCCCGGCAAACGATGATGACCGGCGGAGCCGTCCAGCTCGCCTGCCAGGCAGTGAACGCCGAGATCGAGCGGAACGGCGGGCTGCAGGCCCTGCGTCGACCGGTCGAGGCGACCCGCGTCTTTCATCACCGGCCGACCGGCAAGCTCGACGCGAACGGGCAGGGCGATCCGCACGTCACCTTCGCATTCGGGGCGGCGCGCGCCGTGGTCGAGGTTGATGTGGAGCTGGGCCTGGTTCGCGTCGTGCAGCTCGCCGTGGCGCAGGACGTCGGGCGCGCGCTCAATCCGCAGAGCGTCCTCGGCCAGATCGAGGGTGGCGCGGCGCAAGGCCTGGGGCTGGCGTTGATGGAGGAGGTCGCGCTGGTCGGCGGCCAGGTGAAGAATGCATCGTTCACCGACTATCTCATCCCTACGATCCTCGATATGCCGCCCGTGGTTTCGGAAATCGTCGAGGAGCCCGAGCCGGGCCTGCCCTACGGCGCCAAGGGTGTCGGCGAGCCCTCGACGGTCGTCGTCCCCGCGGCGGTGGTCGCCGCCCTTCGCCACGCCACCGGCCGCGAGCTGCGCCGCGCGCCGGTCAAGCCCGATGACCTGGTGGGATTGTGAGCGCGCTGGCGACGGTGTCCACCCACGTCCTCGATGTCGCCTCGGGACAGCCCGCGGCGGGGGTCCGCGTCACGCTGGGAACGCGCACGCTGAGCACCGACACCGAGGGACGGATCGCGGACCTGAGTGGCGGTGGGATCAATCCCGGGTCGTACCGCCTGCTGGTTGAGGTCGGCGCCTACTGGGGCACCACTCCACACCTTTTCGAGACGATCGCCCTCGAGCTCCAGCTCGATGAGGGGCGACACTACCACGTGCCGCTGCTGATCGCGCCCTACTCCTGCACGACCTACCGCGGGGCGTGATGACGACGATCGAGGAAGCCCTCGAAGGGTCGACACCACTGGCCGAGAAAGTTCGTGCCGGCGGCCCGTATCATTCCACAGCCGAGGTGATTGCCGGGATGCGCGCCATTGCGCCGACCCTGACCGAGGCGGAAAAAGTGGCGACGCTCAACGCCCATCCACGGATCGGCGCGGACCCACGCCAGCTCTCGCACCGTTCGCTGCAGGAACAGGGCGCCAGCTCGGTCCCAGAGCTAGACCGGCTCAACGCCGAATACGAGCGGCGCTTCGGGTTTCGCTTCGTCGTCTTCGTCAATCGCCGGCCTAAGGGTCAGATCGTCGATGTGCTGCGGGAGCGGTTGCACCGATCGCGCGAGGAAGAGATGGAGGAAGGGCTGCGCGCCATCCTGGCCATCGCCGAGGACCGCTTGCGCTCGTGAAAGCCGACATCCGCTACGGCAAGCACAACGTGTCCTTCTACCGGACGCACCAGGTCCGTGGGCTGCTGGCCGGCCGGGTCAGCATCGATGTGTTCGGGGACAATTTCCTCACGGCGTACACGGAGGGCGATAACCGCGAGGTAGTCGCGACCGACACCATGAAGAACTTCGTGTATGCCATGGCACTCGAGTATCCGGGCGCGACCCATGAGGGCTTCGCTGCCTTCCTCGGCCGCCGCTTGCTGACGACCTATCCGCAGATGCAGTGGCTGCGCCTCTTCGTCCAGGAGATCCCCTTTGCCAAACACAGCTCGAAACTGCTGAGTCCGTTGGAGGATGATTACGGGTCGGTCGAGCTGGAACTCGGACGAGACGGGCTGCGTGCGTTACGCTGCGGCCGGCGCAACCTCCGCCTCGTCAAGCTGACCGGCAGCGCCTTCAAGGATTTTGCTCGCGACGCCTACACGACCTTGCCGGAAGTCTCGGACCGGCCGCTCTTCATCTACCTCGACGTGCACTGGCGCTACAGCCGCACCGCAGAGGGCGTCACGGACGGCCCCGCCCACATCGCCTCGGAGGCGGTGCGCGATGCAGTGACCGCCACCTTCGATGGGTTCGTCAGCATGTCGATCCAGCACCTGGTGCACGAGATGGGGATTCGCCTCCTCGACCGATTCGGCGGGATGTCCGAGGTCAGCTTCGAGGCGCAGAACCGCCTCTGGGATACCTCGAAGGTCTCCGCGGCGGACCCCGCGACACGAGTCTTCAGCGATCCAAAGCCCGCGCACGGCTTCATCGGACTTACCCTTAAGCGCGATGCTTGAGATCACCGTCGGCTCCCTGCGCTTCACGGCGCGCTGGGAGACCGACGCCGCGCCCAAGACCTGTGCCGCCTTCCGGCGCTTGTTGCCGCTGCGCGCCCAGCTGGTACAGGCGCGATGGAGCGGCGAGTCGGCGTGGATTCCACTGGGGGATCTGCAGACCGGGCTGGGCCACGAACACCACACCAGCTACCCCGCCGCGGGACAGTTGCTCCTGTATCCCGGCGGGATCAGCGAGACCGAGGTCCTATTCCCCTACGGTTCGACCAGCTTCGCGAGCAAGGCGGGCCCGCTGGCCGGCAACCACTTCGCGACCATCGAGCAGGGGCACGAACTGCTCCCCGAACTCGGCCGGCGCGTTCTCTACGAGGGCGCTCAGGAGATCGTCTTCACCGAGGGTTGAGCGGCGAACCGATCGACCTCATCGAGGTAGGCGCGTCGCTGATCCTCTTTGAGAAATGAAGCAGCGAACGAATTCCTGGCCAACGTCAGCTGCTGTTCGCGGCTGAGACCAAGAGCCACAACGGAGGCCTCGAGGTTGTCCGCCACGTAACCGCCGAAATAGGCGGGGTCATCGGAATTGACGGTCACCAGCAAACCGCGGTCCAGTAGCCGCCTGAGATTGTGGGCCCTCAAATTCGGAAAGACCCGAAGCTTGACATTGGAGAGCGGGCAGACCGTCAACGGAATCTGCTCCTCGACCAGGCGGCCCACCAATCGATCGTCCTCGAGACACCGCACGCCGTGGTCGATCCGTCGCGCCTTCAGGACGTCGAGCGCCTCCCACACGTACGCCGGCGGGCCTTCCTCGCCGGCGTGCGCGACCGCCAGCAGGCCAGCCTCGCGCGCGCGGTGATAGACATCTTTGAATTTCGTGGGAGGATGGTCAACCTCCGATGAGTCGAGACCAACGGCGAGGATCCATTCGCGGTAGGGCAGCGCCGCGTTCAGCGTTTCCATCGCCGCCTCGGCGCTCAGGTGCCGCAAGAAGCAGAGGATGATCCCGCTCGTGACCTTGAGCCGAGCGCGGCCGTCCTGCAGCGCGCGATGGATGCCGGTGATCACCGTTTCGAACGGCACGCCGCGATCGGTGTGGGTTTGCGGATCGAAAAAGATCTCGGCATGCCGCACGCCCTGGGTGGCCGCCCGCTCCAGGTAGGCCCAGGTCAAGTCGTAGAAATCCTGCTCCTTCATGAGGACGCGGCAGCCTGCGTAATAGATGTCGAGAAACGATTGGAGGTCGCTGAAGACGTACGCGCGGCGGACCTCCTCCACCGAGGCGTAGGGCAGCTGAATACCGTTGCGCCGCGCCAACTCGAACATCAGCTCCGGCTCGAGTGTGCCTTCGATGTGCAGGTGCAGCTCGGCCTTGGGCAACTCTCTGGCGAAAGTCATGAGGTCGCCAACCATTTCCCCGCATCATACGGTCGTAACGTCCGCGGGTATCAACCTCCAACAGATTTTCTCGACGGAGGCGCCCATGGAACGAAAGGCATTGGCGATCGTCGCGGCATGCGTTCTCGCAGCCTGCGGCACAGAGGCGACGCGCCAGTCTTCTCCGCCACCTTCCCTATCTCCGGCAGCCGCCAGCTCAACGCCGTCGCCTACCACAGCGCCGCCGCCGGCCGAGACCCCGGCGCCGACGCCGCAGCCGGTGGTTTCAACGCTACGGCCGACACCGACGCCCACGCCCCGCCCGACAGCGCCGCCGGTTACGGCGACCACGGTCACGATCATGAGTTTCGCGTTCACGCCATTCAGCCTCAGCGTCCATTCGGGGACCCGCGTCACCTTCACGAATCGGGATGCGCTCACCCACACGGTCACCGCCAACGGCGGCCTCTTCAATTCAGGAGATCTGGCACCGGGTCAGAGTTTCTCCTTCACGTTCATGGGCAGGGGCAGCTTCGGCTACCACTGCCGGATCCATCCCCGCATGACCGCAACGATTACCGTGACCGGCTGATCATCGGCACGCCTCGATCGACGTTACCCGATCGCCGGCAGCTCCAGGACGCAGAGGTCGGCGCGACCGGCTGCCAGGATGGTGTTGACCTCATCGGCGGTGGTGATGTTGCCGGAAGCGATCGTTGGGATGCCCGCCTCGTTTCGGATGCGGTCGCTGGCCGGGACCGCGAAGAGGCGCCGGTAGTCGGGGCGGCTTTCCCAGACGGTTTGACCCATCACCGCGTGGACCAGGTCGCCGCCATGGGCTTTCAGCAGCGCACCGATTTCAACCGATTCATCCGGGGTCAACCCGCCATCGGCCCAATCGCTGGCGGAGATCCGTATCAAAAGCGGCCGCTCCCAGGTCACGCGGACCGCGTCGAGGACCTGGAGGGGAAAGCGCATGCGGTTTTGGAGCGAACCGCCGTATTCGTCGCTGCGCTGATTGGTGAGCGGCGAGATGAACCCGGCGACGAGATATCCCTGCGCGAAGTTCAGCTCCAGGGCATCGAGCCCGCAGCCCGCTGCCGCCCTTGCCGCTAGGGCGAAGACCTTCACCACATGCTCGATGTCACGCCCCGTCATCGCCTTCGGGAGCGAAGCGTGAGGCGTGTACGCGATGGGCGAGGCCGCCATCACTCGCCACCCGCCCTGACGTAGCGGCCGGTCGACACCCTGCGAGCGTGGCCGCATCGAGCCCCGGCGGCCGGCGTGACCGAGTTGTAGCGCCACGTAACTACCGGCCTGGTGTATCCGCTCTACCGCCGATCGCAGTTTGTCCTGTTGGGCCCGGTCGATGACCGGCGTCTCAGGCGTGATGCGGCCGTCCTCAGTCACGCTGACGAACTCGGTGATCACCAGGCCCGCCCCCAGGCGGGCGGCTGCCTCGAGATCCATCCCCGCGGCGACCGCCACACGATTGGGGATGGTCAGTTCGCCAATCCGCAACGGTGTGAACATGGGGGGCGGGCTCAGCCGCACGGCACCGTCTGGCGACCCGGTCGCGGTGGCGGCGAACCACGAATCCACTGTGCGCACCAACTCTGGGTCGCGCTGTGTCAGGTTGACGTAGGTAATCCGCCGACTCCGAGTCAGCAGGTTGAAGGCGAACTGCCGTGGGTCGAAGTGCGCATAGCGCGACACATGCTCGAAATAGCTCGAGCTCTCGAGGGCGGCCTCCTGGAAGCGGTCGACGACCGGCTGGCGCTCCATCTCGTAGTCGTTGAGGGCCGCAGGGAGGTCGCGATGCCGGCGCAACGCATCAACCAGCGCAATGCTGTCCTCCATCGCCAGCTTGGTGCCGGACCCGATAGAAAAGTGAGCGGTGTGGGCGGCGTCGCCGAGCAGCACGACGTTGCCGCGGTGCCAGCTTTCCTGGCGCAGCGTGGCGAAATTGACCCAGAGCGACCGGTTCGACATCAGACGCCGCCCACGGAGCTCCGGTTGGAAAAGAGCTTCGCAGTAGGCGATGCTGTCGGCCTCACTCGCCGATTCCAGGCCGGCACGGCGCCAGGATTCCTCCGAGCACTCCACGATGAAGGTGCAGGTGCGGGCATCGAAGGGATAGGCGTGGACCTGGAACAGGCCGTGACGGTTGCGACGGAAGATGAAGGTGAAGGCATCGAGCGGCAGGTCGCTTCCAAACCACACGTATTTCGTCGGATGCACGGCAACCTGTGCCTTGAAAAACTCCGCGTAGGTCCGGCGAACGAGGCCATTGATGCCATCCGCCCCGACGATGAGATCGGCGCCCGCGAACTCGCCGAGATCGCGGACCTCGTGCTCGAACTCGAGCCGTACCCCAAGGGCCCGGCAGCGCCGCTGAAGGATGTTGAGCAGCACCTTGCGCGAGATCCCAGTAAAGACATGCCCGCGCGAACGGACCTTCGTGTCCTGGTAATAGATATCGATGGCATTCCAGCGAGCGAAGCTCTCGCCGATCTCGGTATAGGTCTCGTAGTCGGCATCCCGCAGGGCCCCGAGCGTTTCCTCGGAAAAGACCACGCCCCACCCAAAGGTGGCGTCGGGTGGATTGCGTTCCACCAGCAGGACCTCATCACTCGGGTTCGCCTTTTTCGCCAGCAGCGCGAAGTACAGTCCCGAGGGTCCGCCGCCGAGAACGGCATAGCGCACCGCTTAGCGGATCACCTCGGCCAGGCGCTCGATCTGCTCGAGGTTGGACACGGTGGGAAACAGCACCAGCTCGTCGCAGCCCACGTCTTCATAACCCCGAATGAAGTCGACGATGGCGCCGGGCGAGGTCAGGTTTCCGGCCGCGATCTTCTCCGCAAACGGTCCTGCGAAGGCGTAGTAATGCCGCAGATAGTCGGCGCCGGCCTGCGCGGTCCCATCGCCGAGGGCGAAATAACCCATCCCCCACAACTGAGGCTTTTCCGGCCGGCCCAGATCGGACCAGGCGGTAAGCGCTTTGGCGGCGGCGCCGGCAAAAGCGCGCGGCGGTCCGCCTCCATGCATGTAGCCATCCCCGTAGCGCGCCATGCGGGCCAACGCCTCGCCACTCGAACCGCCGACCAGTACGCGGGGGCCGGGCGCCTTGGGCGTTGGCCCGATCTTCCCCTCTTCCCAGATGTCGCGGATGGCTTCCAACTGCTCGCCAAAGCGGCGACCACGTCCGCGGCTGTCGATGCCTGACGCGAGGTAATCCTCGCCGCGGGCACCCACGGCCAGGCCAAGGGTGAGCCGCCCACCAGAGAGTGCGTCCAACGAGGCGGCCTGCTTGGCGAGGATGGCCGTGTTACGAAGCGGCGCGATGGCGACCATCGTCGCCAACCGGACTCGGGTGGTTACCGCAGCTGCTGCCGCCAGCGCGGTGAAGGGCTCGTAATTCTGGTAGGCGACGCGGTCCACCACCCCCAGCGTGCTGAACGGACCGGCGTCCGCCCGTTTCGCCCACTCGAAGAGGAGCTCGGCGCCAATTCCGGACGTAGAGGTCGGCAGGCCGACCCCGATGTTCATGTATCCGTCGCTCCTTCGGAGGAGATGATAAGTTTTTGCGGATGACAGCGTTCCGTGGGTCGGCGGCCCCGCCACAATCGTGGAACCACTTCGGCTTCGCCGTCGAGGACGGGATTGCCACGCTTACCTTCGACCGTCCGCAGAAACTGAATGCCCTGACCTTCGAGGTCTATGCGGACCTCCGCGACCTGCTGACCGATCTCCCGCAGCGCGACGACGTCCGGGTGCTGGTCATCACCGGCACGGGCCGCGGTTTCAGCTCAGGTGGCGACGTGACCGAGATCATCGGCGAGCTCCAGAAGATGGACCCGCGCGATTTACTGGCCTTCACCCGCATGACCGGAACCGTCACCCAACGAATGCGCGACTGCCCGCTTCCGATCATCGCCTCCGTCAACGGGGTGGCGGCCGGGGCCGGTGCGGTGATCGCTCTCGCCGCCGACCTTCGCCTCCTCGCCCGCTCGGCCACATTCTCGTTTCTGTTTACGAGAGTCGGGCTATCGGGTGGCGACATGGGCTCCGCCTACCTCCTCCCGCGGTTGATCGGCCTGGGCCGCGCCAGCGAGCTGCTCTTACTCGGCGAGCAGGTAACCGCCGACCGGGCCCTCGCCGTCGGGCTCGCCAACGCCGTGGTGGACGATAGCGAGCTCAGCGCGGCCACGACCGAGGTGGCCCGGAGGCTCGCGCAAGGCCCGGCGCTCGCCTACGCTGCGACCAAGATGCTGATCTCGAAACAACTGGACATGAACCTCGGCGCCGCGCTCGAGCTGGACAGCATGACCCAGGCGCTGCTGATGAAGAGCGTCGACCATGCGGAGTTTTACGCGGCATTCCGCGAAGGGCGGCAACCGAATTGGACCGGCCGGTAGAGAGCCCCCATGAGATTCGCAATCCGGAAACCCTACCGCCTCCGAGAGGTTTCTCTCACGCGGTGGTAGCCCGGACCGGCCGAACGGTCTACCTGGCTGGGCAGACAGCACAGCGGCCCGATGGGAGTCTCGTGGCCGGCACGATGGCCGAGCAATTCGACGTGGCAGCCGGCAACGTCGTGCTGGCCCTCGAGGGGGCCGGCGCTCGTCCGCAGGACCTCGTTAGCCTGCAAATCTTCGTGACGGACGTTGACGAATACCGGCGCCTGTCGAAGGAAATCGGGCACGCCTATCGGAGGCATTTCGGCGACTACTACCCAGCGATGGCACTTCTCGAGGTCCGCCGCCTCTTCGATCCCCAGGCCACGGTCGAGCTGATGGGGATCGCCGTCACCGCCTGACCATTTGACGGCATGGAGAGGGCTCGCCTCGCGCGGCCCTCTCCACCTCAGGGACTCTAGTCGCCCTGGTCGTCCGCCCGCATGATGAGCTGACCCCGGATCTCGCCGCCAGGATGGTTCGGCAACGTATGGACGTTTACGTAGGCATCACCGCTTCGAATATCGGTGAGTAGCTCCGCGAGTGGATGCCCGGCGAGCGGTCCCTTGAAGTCCGCAGCCGTAAACGTGCCCTGCGACAGGAGACCGTTGACCGTTCCGGTTGGCGTGTCGGACTTGAAGAGGAAGACGACAACCGGACCATTTACGCCAGGGCCGTTGAGATGGATGTGCGCCTGGAAAACTCCGCTGATGTTGTGGACCTCCAGCCGGTAATGGATGGTGCCTCCGTGCTCGTCCATCCAGAACACGGCGCGACCGGTGGCGAGAGACGTACCGGGGGTCGACGCGTCACTCGTGATGACCTCGCCGCTACCGGTGAGGGACGCCTTGAACCCTTCGTCCCCGGAGCGCATCTGGCCCCGGATTTCGCCGCCGGGATGGTTGGGCAGGGTATGGACGTTGACGTAGGCATCGCCGCTGCGGATGTCGGTCAGCAGTTCCGAGAAGGGATGCCCAGAGAGCGGTCCGACCAGACTGGCGGCCGTGATGGTGCCCTCCGAGAGGATCCCATTGACTTCGCCCAGCGGGGTCGCAGACCTGAAGAGGAAGGCGACAACCGGGCCGTTGACCCCCGCCCCATTCACGTGGATGTGCGCCTGGAAGGCGCCGGTGAGGTGGAAAACGCTGAGCCGGTAGCGGAGCGCCTGCCCATCGTCACTCAGCCGGAAGGTCGCCAGCCCCGTCGCCAGTGAGGTCCCGGGCGCGGACGTGCCACTGGTGATGACTTCCTGCGTTCCAGTGAGGTGCGCGGCGAAGCCACTGTCCTCGCCGGCGTTGCCCAGCACCTGGCCGCGAATCTCGCCGCCCGGGTGATTCGGCAGCGTATGGACATTGACGTACGCATCACCATTGCGAATGTCTGTGAGGAGCTCTGAAAACGGATGGCCGAACAGAGGGCCGACGAAGTCAGCAGCCGAAATCGTGCCTTGCGAAAGCAGCCCGTTGACTTCGCCCGTTGGCTGAACCGACTTGAACAAGAAGACGACGACTGGACCGTTAACCCCGGCGCCATTCACGTGGATATGCGCCTGGAAGATCCCGGATAGGTGGGAGACGCTCAGGCGGTAGCGGAGTGCCTGCCCGTTGTCGGTTAGCCGGAACGTGGCGGTTCCGGTGGCCAGCGAAGGGCCGGGCATCGATGTCCCGGTGGTGATCACCTCCTGCGAGCCGGTGAGGCTGGCAACTGCTGGACCCTGTCGGGACGCGGTGGCCGAAGCCGTCGTGAATGCTGAAATAACCAGCACACTGGCGATCGCCAAAAGTCGCCTCATCAGAATGCCTCCTCCAGAACCCTAAGCGCCTTGACGCGACGCCTTGGACGTTACCCCAACTGCCCGCCGAGGTCGAACCTTATCTCGGTTTCTTCGGGCGGTGGTTACAGTCGAGGCTGGGCTAGGGCCGGGCTCGGTCTCGAAAGAGGTCCCGGGCGATGATTTCCCGTTGGATCTCGGACGTCCCCTCGTAGATCCGGGGTGCGCGGACTTCCCGGTAGAGGTGTTCGAGCAGGTGCCCCTGCTCGAGCGCCACCGCGCCGTGAACCTGGATCGCGACGTCGATCACCTGCTGGGCGGTCTCGGTGGCAAACAGCTTCGCCATCGCGGAACGCCGCGCGACGTGCGCGTCGCCTCGGTCATAGGCTTCCGCCGCCGAGTAGACCAGCGCCCGGGCCGCCTCGAGGCGGGTGGCCATCTCGGCCAGTTGATGGGAAACGGCCTGGAACTCTTTGATGGCTCGCCCAAAGGCCTGCCTGGTGGAAGCGTGCCCGACGGCGGCATCCAGGGCCGCCTGGGCCATCCCGATGACAGAGGCGCCGACGCTCGGCCGGAACAAGTCGAGCGTTCGCATCGCGAGCCTGAAGCCACCGTCGACTTCGCCCAGGACCTGCTGCTCCGGGACGAACACGCCATCCAGCTCGAGCCGACCGATCGGGTGCGCGGACAGCAGGTGAAGCGCGGTTCCGCTCAGCCCTTTGGCATCGGCACTCACGATAAAGGCGGTGATCCCCTTCGTTCCCGCCCCGAGCGTCGTCCGCGCAAAGACCGTGTAGACATCCGCATCGGGCGCGTTCGAAATGAAGACCTTCGTGCCGGACAGGCGGTAGCCCTTGCCGTCGCGCTCGGCCTGCAGGGCGAGCGCCCCGGCGTCCGTCCCGGCGCCCGGCTCGGTCAAGGCAAACGCCGCAACGGACTCGCCGCGAGCTACGGGGCCCGCATAGCGCGCCGCCACACCATCTGAGCCGGCCAGCACGATCGGGTAGGCGCCGAGCGTTTGGATCGCGACCGCGTTCTCGGCCTGCGTTGACGCCCGGCCGAGGGCCTCGCGAACGACACAGAGGTCCACGGCCGAGACACCCTCATCGCGCGTTCCGCCGGCCCGCCGGGGAAAGAGCCCGCCAAGCAATCCCTCATCGGCGAGGGCTCGGATGAGGCGGCGGTTGACCCTCCCCTCTTCGCCGCCGGCGGCGATTGTGGCTACTTTGCCGGCCACGTCCGTGGCAAAACGTGCGAGTTGCTCGCGGTCCATCAGGACTGCAGGGCCCCGCCGTCGAGGATGATGCCCTGACCGGTGATGCCCCTCGCCGTTTGAGAGCAGAGGAACGTGATCAGCGCGGCGACTTCGCCCGTGGTCATCAACCGGCCCTGGGGGCTGAAACCCTCGAGCATCTTGCGAGCGTCCTGTTCGGACCGCCCGGTCCGCGCCGAGATGTTGGCGGTCGAGGCGTCGGTCATCCCTGTATCGACGTAGCCAGGGCAGACGGCATTGACCGTAATGCCCCGCGTGACGACCTCCGCCGCCACCGCCCGTGTCAGGCCCAGCAAGGCGTGCTTGGACGCGGCATAGGCGGCAATATAGGGCGCCCCGACTTTGGCCGCAATCGAGGCGACGCTGACGATCCGGCCCCACTTCGCCAGCAGCATCATCGGCAGGATCGCCCGGGTGCAATAAAAGGCACCAGTCGCGTTCACCCGCAGCATGCGGTCCCACATCTCATCGGTGGTATCGGTGAGCTTGGCGCTGCCCGCGATGCCGGCATTGTTCACGAGGATCAACGGTTCGCCGAGTGCGCTTTTGACCTGGGCGAGCATCCCCTCCACCTGCGCTCGATCGGTGACGTCGCAGACGAACGACTCGCCGCGCTGCCCCGTGGCACGGATCGCCGCCACCGTGTCGGCCAGCTCATTGCCAGAGCGGGCCGCGACCGCGACATCCGCGCCGGCCGATGCCAGGGCAAGGGCGGCCTCGCGGCCGATGCCGCGCCCCCCGCCGGTAACGAGGGCAACGCGTCCGGTCAGCTCCGCCAACGTCAGTGCTCGCCCAGGATCTTGGTCAGCTTGGGCGGGTCGATGTTGCCGCCCGAAACGATGCAGGCGATGCGCCCCTTCCCCGCCTTCCCCGATAACGCCACCGCGAGGGCGACGGCGCCGGCTCCCTCGGCAATCACCCGATTGCGTTCCGCCATCAGGCGCAGGGCCGCCGCGATCTCCTCGAGGCTGGCCGTGAACGAGCCATCGAGCAGCCCCTGCGCCATGACGAGCATCTGGGGGAACACGGTCTTGCTGCCGATGCCGTCGACGAACGAGGGCTGGTAATCGACCACCTGAGGCGACCCGGCTTTCAACGACGCGGTGAGCGGCGCGCCGGTCTCGGCTTCCACCGCGTAAATGCGGACCGATGGCTTGAGCGCGCGAAGTGCGGTGGCAATGCCGCCCGCCAGTCCGCCGCCGCCCCATGGAATGAGGACCGTGTCAACCTCGGGAAGGTCATCGAGCAGCTCGAGGCCGATGGTGCCGTTGCCGGCCATCACACGATCGTCATCGAAGGAATGGATGAAGACGGCATCGATCCCGGGATAACTTCGATCGGTAAAGGTCTGCCACCAGCGGTCGAAGGGGACCTTGATCACGCGGCCGCCGAGCCGCTCGATCGCCTGTACCTTGGTGTCCGGCGCGTAGTCGGGCGCGATCACCGTGCACGGAACGCCGAGCCGGCGCGCGTTCCAGGCGGCCCCCTGTGCCATGTTGCCGGCGCTCGCGACCAGGACTCCTTTGGCCAGCTCGGTCTTCGACATCGCGCTCATCGCATTGGCGGCACCGCGAATCTTGAAGGACCCGATCGGCTGCAAGTTCTCCAGCTTGAGATAGATCTCAGCCGGCGCATCCCAAACGTTGAGCCGTACCAGCGGAGTGCGGATGGCGGCCGCGGCCACCACCGGCCGTGCGCGGCGGATTTCGTCGACGTCGAGCCCGGTTGCCTTCACATGTGTACCGTCTGACCGGTCCCGGTCTCGCGCGCCCGGCGAACGAGATAGGCGGCGGAGGCGACATCTTCTACCGCGAGCCCGAGTGATTTGAAGAGCGTCAGCTCAGCGGCCGAGCGCCGGCCCGGGTTCTTGCCGATGATGACGTCGCCAAGCTCTGCCTGGATGTGGTCACCGGTAACCGCCTCCTCCCGCATCGCGATCAGCAGGTCGCCGGCCTCGGCGAGCGCCGACTCGCGACGGTCCACGAACAGGCGCGCCGCCACCATGGTGGCGGTGTCGATCTCGCGGGATGTGGGAATCGAGGATCCAACGGCGTTGATGTGAACGCCCTCCTTGAGCCACTCGCGCTTGACGATCGGTTCGGGGCTTGCGGTCACGGTGGCGACGAGATCGGCCTCTCGGACCGCAGCTTCGGCGCTCGGCGCTGCCTCGATCGGGAACCCGAAGCGGCGGCGCAGCTCCGACGCCAGGGCCGCGGCGTGTTCCGGGCTGCGACTCCAGATGCGGACGCGACGGAGCGGCCGGATGGCGGCAATCGCCTCGATGTGGGTGCGTGCCTGCACGCCGGCGCCCAGGATTGCCAGCTCGCTGGCATCAGGCCGGCCGAGCACGTCAGTCGCCACACCCGACACGGCCGCCGTGCGGATGGCCGTGATCGCGGCTCCGTCGAGCAGCGCGGAAAGGCGTCCCGTGTCCGCCTCAAAGAGGAGCACCGCGCCCTGGTGGGTATCGATGCCACGGCTGGCGTTGCCGGGGAAGACGGACACGGCCTTCAGGCCGAGTGCGCCTTCCTGTCCCTTGAGCGGCGAGATATAACCGGGCATCAAGCCGAGGAAGCCACTCACCACGGGCACGCGCATCACGGTCCGCAATGGAACGAGTGCCTCTCCGCGAGCCAGCGCCGCCAGGGCGTCGCGCATCACCTTGATGCATTCCGGCATGGGCATCAGCTGCGCGACCTGCTCGCCGTTGAGGACGAGGACTTCCATCAGGCGGCCGCCGCCATCCGTGAGACCAGCGCCTCGCGCTCGTCGCTGGTCAGATGCACGTCGACGGCGTCGAGCCACGGCCGGAACTGGTCGACCGTGCGCGGCCCGATCAGCGCCGAGGTGACCGCCGGGTGGCTGAGGACCCAGGCCAGCGCCAGCGTTCCGGTGTCCAGGCCGCGCTCAGCGGCAGCGCTACGCAGGGCGTCGATCGCCTTGAAGGTGCCAGCGGTCATCAAGTGCCCGTAGGGTTGCGGTCGAAGGTCGACGCGCGACCCCGCCGGTGGCCGCTCTCCCCACCGATACTTGCCGGTCAGCAGGCCGCCGGACGTCGGACTGTAGGGTGTGACGGCCATCCGCTCCTCGGTCGCAAGCGGCAGGACCTCATCTTCGATGGCGCGTTCCAGCAGGCTATAGCCGTTTTGCACCGATTGGTACCGATGGACGCCCAACCGGTCGCTGGCGGCTAGCGACTCGCGCAGTTGCGCGGCCGCGATGTTGCTGGCGCCGATATGCCGCACCTTTCCCGCGTGCATCAGGTCGTTCATCGTCTGCAGCGTCTCCTCGACGGGCGTGGCCGGGTCAGGCTCCATGATGACGTACAGGTCGAGGTAGTCGGTTTGGAGGCGACGGAGGCTGCCTTCAACCGCCTGCATGATGTGGCGTCGTGAGAGGCTCCGGTCGTTCGGGCCTTCGGCGATCGCGTAGAAGACCTTGGTGGAGAGCACCAGGCGGTCCCGCACCTTGCGCTCCATCAACCAGTCGCCGATGATCGTCTCCGAGACCCCACCTCCGTAGCTGTCGGCCGTGTCGAAATAGTTGATGCCGGCATCCCAGGCGCGGTCCATCAAGGCAAAGGCGGTCGCCTTGTCCTCCCCCTTTCCGAACAGTTCCGGCGCCGAGCCAACGCCGCCAAATCCCCCGCAGCCCAGCGCGAGCACCGAGACCTTCATCCCAGTTCGCCCGAACGCGCGGTACTCCATTCCCTTCGTCGAGATGGTAAGCGTTTTGGGCCATTGCTATCATCGGCAGCACCAGATGTCCGTGCAGCAGAGGGCGCGCCTGCGCCACCAGTCCGAGATTGCCGGCCGTCCCGTCGAGGGTGGCATGCTGCAATGGACGGTCGATCGGGATCTCGGGGCCCAGCATGTCATGGCATACCGGCTGGTGCTCGAACCCGACTCCGCGCTGAGCCATGTTCACAGCGGCGCCGAGGAAGCCCTCTACGTCCTCGAAGGCACGGGCGAGGTCCGCGTCGAGGGGGTCACGCACCAGGTCGGCCCTGGGCAGGCGGTCTTCATCCCCGAGGGCGCCGAGCATACCTACGTCAATACCGGTGCGAGGCCGCTGGTTATGGTGGGCGCGATGGCGCCACCCATCGACCTCGGTGACATTCATCCAGCGATGCCGCGACTGGACCTGTCCGGCCTGAAATCCGCAAGTCTCAGCGAAGGGGCTGTCGCGCCGAGGATGATGGATGAGCGCCAGGTGAGGCCCACGCTGATGGGCGAACGGAGCTTCCGGGTGCTGGTCAGTCCCGAGGTCGGATGCCGCCAGATGACCCAGTTCACGGGCGTAATCCCCACGGGTCGGGCGCCGCTCCATGCCCACCCCCACGAAGAGGCGGTCTACGTGCTAGCCGGGACCGGCCGGCTCTGGATCGAGGATGCGGCGGTCGGCGACTTGCGCGCCGGCTCCGTGGTCTTCTTCCCCATCGGCATTCGGCACACCCTGGAAAACACGGGCCGCGAAGACATGAAGGTGCTGGGCGCCTTCTCGCCGGCTGGGTCACCCGAAGCGAAGCTGCCGCCGAGCCACTAGCGTCTACATTCCGAGGTAAGCCCGCTGCATCTGCGGGTTCTGGAGCAGTGAGGCTGCCGTGCCGGCGAGGACGACGCGGCCGCTCTGCAGGACGTAGCCTCGGTTGGCGATGCCCAGCGCCATGGTGGCGTTTTGCTCCACTACGAAGATCGTGATCCCGGTGGCATTCAGGCGCTGGATCGTCTCGAACTGCTGCTCCACCAGCACCGGCGCAAGGCCCATCGATGGCTCGTCCATGCAGAGGAAGCGCGGGCGGGACATCAGCGCCCGCGCCATGGCCAGCATCTGCTGCTCGCCGCCCGACATCGTGCCCCCTTTCTGCGCGCGCCGCTCCCGTAACCGCGGAAACATCTCCAGGACGGTCTCGAGATCGTTGTCGATCTCCGCGCGTTCTTTCCGCATGAAGGCGCCCAGCATCAGGTTCTCGAGCACCGTCAAACGAGGAAAGATGCGCCGGGCCTCGGGCACGATTGCGATCCCGTGCGCAACGCGACGCGAGGTGTTCCAGCTGGTGATGTTCTCGCCCTCGTACCAGACCGATCCTCTCGCTGGCCGCACCGAGCCGATGACGGTCTTCATCGTCGTCGACTTGCCGGAGGCATTGCCGCCCAGCAAGCAGACGATCTCGCCGCGCCGGATCTCCATGCTGACGTCGCGCAGGGCAGGGACCGGGCCGTAGCGCACCTCGACGGCCTGCAGCCGCAGGACGACATCCGCTTTGGGCGGAGTCGCGCTAGGCGGACGCTGCCCGTCGGCCGAGGTAGGCTTCGACGACTCTTGGATTGCTGTGAACCTCCTTGGGCAAGCCTTCCGCGATTTTCGCGCCGTGGTCCATGACGACGACGCGATCCGAGATTTCCATGACCAGTGGCATATGGTGTTCGATCAGGAAAATCGTAAGCCCGCGGTCGCGCATGGAACGAATCAGGCGTGCCATTTCGATGCGCTCGTACGGGTTCATCCCGGCAGCCGGCTCATCCAGCAGGAGCAGCTTCGGCCGCGCGGCCAGCGCCCGGGCAATCTCCGTACGCCGACGGTTAGCGTACGAAAGGGTGAACGCCGGGTCGTCGAGCCTGGCCTCGAGCCGCTCGCGGAAGAGATCGATCGCCGTGAGCACCTCGGCCTGGGCGGCGCGCTCCGCCCGCAGTGTGCCGGGCCAGAACGTGACCGAGCCGAGCATGCCGCTTCGGGTCCAGTGATGAGTGCCGAGCAAAATGTTTTCCCGCACGGTGAGCTGGGGGAACACCCGGATGTTCTGAAACGTCCGGGCGATCCCATGGTGCGTGATCCGGTGAGCTGGCTGGCGCACCAGCTCGCGACCGAGCAACTGCACTGAGCCTGCAGTCGGTTTCAGAACCCCGGAGATCAGGTTGAAGACGGTGGTCTTGCCGGCACCGTTAGGGCCGACGAGACTGACAATCTCACCCTGGTTGACATCGACATCGAAGCGATCGACGGCGGTCAATCCGCCAAAGCGACAGGTCACGCCACGCATTTCCAGGACAGGTGGCCGTCCGCTCAGACTTTCCACTCGGGATCCTCCACGATCGCGCCCGACGCCGCTTCCAGATTGGCGGCCTCCGCATCCGTGACGGCCGGCAGCTCAGAGGCCTCGACGGTCGACTCGGCCGTCAGAAGCTCGACGGTGCCGCCCAGTGTCTTACGCGGCCGCATCGACACAGTCCCCAGCAATCCTTCCGGCCGAAAGATCATGATGACGATGAGGATCAGGCTGAAGACGACGTAGCGATAGAAAACGAGCTGTTGCAACAGAAAGGGCAAGACCGTAACGAGCGTCGCGCCGAGGATCGCCCCGGGGATGCTTCCCAGCCCCCCCAGGATGACCATGATGAAGACAAGGACCGTCTGTTGCACGTCGTAATTTCCCGGATAGGCGTTGAAGAGCCACGCAGCGTTGATCATGCCAACGAGCGCCGCGATAACCGCGCTCGCTGTAAAGGCCAGCAAACGGTACTTGAAGGTATTGACGCCCATCGCGCGAGCGGCGAGCTCATCGTCCCGG
Organism: Candidatus Dormiibacterota bacterium; assembly: GCA_035279665.1. Taxonomy (GTDB): domain Bacteria; phylum Chloroflexota; class Dormibacteria; order CF-121; family CF-121; genus CF-13. The sequence continues at coordinate 95,765 of DATEHI010000031.1, forward strand.
ATCGCAATCCAGGCGCGGCCTGTTCGAGTCGCTCGCCAGCGCGTCAACAGAAATACGCAGAGACCCAGGAAACCCAAGAATATCCAGTAATAGACCCACGAGTGAGGCGCCGTTCCAAGAAATGGCAGGCTCTTCGGAATTCGAAAGGCGTCCACCTGATGGATACCCTCCGTCCCGCCTGTGATATTGAGCCCGTTGCTCCCGAGTTGGTGTCCCATGAGAATCGGCGGTCGGTCCAGGTCCAGGGTGAGCTCCCGCATGACCAGACCAAACCCGAGGGTCACGATGGCAAGGTAGTCGCCGCGCAGCCGAAGGGAGGGGACGCCAATGATCAAAGAAAACGCAATTGCCACAGCAATCAAGGTGAGCAGCGCGAGCCAGAACGGAAAATGCTGGTGCAGCTGGTCGCTTTCCATCAGGGCATAGGTGTATGAGCCGATCCCAAAGAACGCGATGAAGCCCAGGTTCAGCAGGCCGGCGAAGCCGACGACGAGGTTGAGGCTTAAAGCCAGGGTCGCGTACATGGCACAGGTGGCCAGAATGCGCACCCAGAACTCGCCACCCGTCCAACCGAAGTTGTCGACGAAATACTGGGTAACAAAGGGCGCCGTGGCGGCCACGGCAAAGAACGGGATCATCACGTACGGTTTCGTGAGCGCCGCATTCCAGCCCGCGGGGCCAGACTCCCACAGTCGTTGGAGCCGCGGCTTATCTACCGCCAGTGCCTGCGACTGAGCGCTCATGCCCGATCGGGCAGCGGCTGGCCGAATAGCCCTTGCGGACGAACGAGCAAGACGACGATGAGCGCCAGGAACGCGAAGGTGTCCTGGAAGGACGTGCTGATGAATCCGCCGGCCATGCTTTCCAGGACGCCAAGGAAGAGGCCACCGACCATGGCCCCTCTGACATTGCCGATGCCGCCGATTACCGCTGCCGCGAAGGCCTTGATGCCGATCAGGAATCCCATGAAGAAGTTGACCGTGGCAAAAGTCAGGCCAAACAGAAGCCCCCCCATGCCGGCCAACGCGGAACCGACAAGGAACGTCACGACGATGACTCGGTCGACATCGATGCCCATGAAGGTCGCGGCTTCGCGATCCTGCGCCGTCGCCCGCATCGCCGCGCCAAATTGGGTCCGAAAGACAAAGACGTCGAGAGCGAACATGAGGCCCACCGATACGACGAATAGAGCGAGGCCCATGAAGGGCGTTGCAACGCTGCCCACTCGAATCACGGCCTGCGGAACGAGCGCGTTGCTCGGCACCAAGACGGGCGCGGGGCTAACCTGGACCTGCACGATGCTCTGGAGGAAAAGAGAGACGCCAAGAGCGGTAATGAGAGGCGCGAGCCGGTTGGAGTTGCGAAGCGGACGGTAGGCGACCCGCTCGATTGCGACGCCGAGCAATCCGGCGCCCCCCATGGAAGCGATCGCCATAAGGGCCACGATCAGGCCCGCTGGGACTCCAGCTACCCCGTTGTGGACGAAGAGGCCGGCCACTCCCGCCCCGAGGAATCCGCCCACCATGTACACGTCCCCGTGGGCGAAGTTGAGCATTTCGAGGATGCCGTAGACAAGGGTGTACCCGAGGGCAATCAGCGCGTAGAGGCTTCCGGTCTCTAGCCCATTGACCAGCTGCTGAGGAAAGTTCTGAAGAAAATAGTCCATGAAAGCGACAGGAGACGGCCCGAGCCGTCTCCTGTCCCGATCGTTAGCCGGTTATCGACTTCACCGACACCATGTTGGTTCCCTTCGCCTGGAACAACCCGATCGCGACGGTCGTGACATCGCCCTTGGCGTTGTACTTCACCGGCCCCAGCACCGTCTGGAAGGTGTCACTGGCGAGGTGACTGATCACGTCTGCACGCGAAATCCTGCCATTGTTGACAGGCGAATTCGCGATCGCCTGTAGCAGAACTTGTGTAGCAGAATACGCCGAGCCGTAGAACGGCCCTGCCTTGCCAATCGAGTCCGCTCCAAACTTGCTCTTGAAGCGGGTGATCATGTCCGCGGCAGTGGCAACGCTTGCCGGATCTGGCGTGATGTTGGAGGCGTAAGCACCCAGGAACGCGCCCTGAGAGCCCGTGATGATCGTCGGATCATCTTCGCCATCGGTGCCCAGGAACTGAATATTCGTACCGATCGTCAGCCCACCGCTCTTGAGTTGTTGCACGAAAGGCGCTGCTTCGGGTCCCTCATCAGCGAAGAAGACCCAGTCTGCTCTGAAGGCGTTGATCCGCTGCACGATTGTGCGGAAGTCAGTCTGTCCATGCTGCGCGCTGTCTCGCTGGACCGTGATGCTCGGTGCGTGGTCAGCTAAGTACTTCGCGACGATATCAGCAAGCGCCGTCGAGTAGTCAGAGCGGGCATCCATGACCTCGACCTTCTTCGCCCCCTGGTCGATCATGAATTTGGCGTCCGCCGGTCCCTGCTGGTCGTCGCGGGCGTTGACGCGGTGGGCGACACTGTTTCCGTGCTCAGTGATCGTGGTGTTCGACGCGGATTCGGTAACGAACGGAAGGGGCGGATTGGCATTCTGCAGACCCTGGATCGTGCCGAGGACGACGCCTGAATTCATCGGTCCGACTATTCCCAGCACGGTCGGATCGGAGATCCCCACGGCTTGCAGGGTCGCCGCCGTCTGCGGGCTGTGGTTGTCGTCCCACGTAATCAATTTGACGCTTGTGCCGTGCACGCCGCCGGCCTTGTTGAAGTCATCGACCGCTAGCTGGCATGCCTGGAGTGCGCCAGCGCCAATCGAGGCCTCGTCGCCCGTGAAGGGGCCCTCGCACGCAATCTGCACCTTGTCGGGTTTGTTGGACGCGGTTCCTCCGGTGGTGGTGCTCCCGCATGCTGCCAGCCCCACGCTGGCCATGGCAACGAGAGCGAGAATCCCTGGCTTTCCCATCCTCCCTGTCGACCTCCTCTTCCTTTGTCGAAGACCTAAATTCGTGCGCTCTTTATACACGCTTGGACGGCGGAGAGCAACCGCCGAGCGGCGGCTCTAACCCTTTCTAATTCGGCGCCTGGACAAGCAGGTCGGGATGCCGGTCAAGCGCGGCAAGGACCGCGTCCACGTCAGCCGCGGTGTTGTAGTAGTGCAGCGATACCCGCAGCGAGCCGTCGCGCGTCGAGCAAAGGATGCTCTCGCGGGCCAGCGTCTCGACGAGCTTGGGCGCGTCGGTCGATCGCACCATGACGAGGGGACCACGGTCGGCCGGCTCCTCCGGGGTGAGGAGGGCGAGTCCCCGCTGGCGCGCACCATCGATAAACCGTCCCGTGAGTGCCTGGACGTGCGCCTGAATGACGTCGAGACCCACGGCGGCGAGCAGCTGCAGCGCCGCGAGCGAGGCGTAGACATTTGGCACGGGCGGGGACCCGGTCTCGAAGCGCCGGGCCGTCGTGGCGTAACGCAGGTGGTGGACGTCGTAGGCGAAGACGTTCTCCTGCCCAAACCAGCCGGAGTCGCTCGGCTCGAAGCGCTCGATCAACTCCTTGCGCATGTACATGAAGGCCACGCCCGGCGAGCCCAGAAGATACTTCAGCGCCCCGGTTACCAGGATGTCGAGGTCGAGCGCCTTGACGTCCATAGGCTGCGTCCCCATGCTCTGGTAGGCGTCGATCAGGAGGTAGGCGCCTCGTTCGTGGGCCAGCTCGGCCAGCGCGCCGATGTTGGTCTTGAACCCGTTTCTGTAGCAGACCTGGGTGGTCGAAACGAGCGCCGTCCGCTCATCAACCTCGTCCTCGAAGGCGCTCAGCGGCAGGCGGGCGCCGCTCGCCCGCGCGTAGGTGACCTGGGCTCCGCGGCGCTGTTGCGCCAGCCAGATATGCCCAACGGTCGGAAAGTCGAAGTCGCTGGTCACGACCTTGGGGCGGTCCTTATAGCTGAGAGCGCTGGCGAGGGAATTGAGGGCGGTCGACACGGAAAAGGTGACGGCGACCTCGGCCGGCTCGGCGTTGATCAGCCGCGCGAACTCGACCCGTAGGTCTTCCATCCGCCCAACCCAGATCTCCCAGGGATTGCCGTGCGTGTGCCAGGACTCGAGGAACTCGTGCATGGCCGCTTCCACCGGTCTCGATAGTGCACCCTGGGAGCAGCTGCTCAGGTACACCTTCTGGTCGAAGATGGGGAATTGTTTGCGGAACGCCGCCACGCCGTTGTCCTGGTCGGTTGGGCGCGACACTTCTGGCATTCTAGTGTCGTGCCGCGCGCCATGATGTCCCGCAAGTCTGGCCTGTTCACCGAGTCGGTCATCCGAGAGATGACGCGGCTCTGTGTCGCCGAGCACGGCGAGAACTGCCTCAACCTGGCTCAGGGGTTCCCCGATTTCGCGGCGCCCGGCGAGCTGAAGGAAGCGGCGGTCGACGCCATCCGCAAGGACTTCAATCAATACGCGACCACCTGGGGCGCGAAGGTGATGCGGGACGCGATCGCGGCCAAGACGCAACACTTCCGCCAGATGACCGTGGATCCCGAGACGGAGATCACGGTTTGCTGCGGTGTGACCGAGGCGATGCTCTCGACCATCCTGGCGGTAGTCGACCCCGGCGATGAGGTCATCATCTTCGAGCCCTTTTACGAGAACTACGGGCCGGATTGCGTTCTGTCGGGGGCGACACCGGTGGTCGTCCCGCTGGTTCCGCCTGATTGGCACTTCGACCGGGACCAGCTGCGTACGGCCTTCAACGCGCGGACGCGCGCGATCATCATCAACACCCCACACAACCCGACCGGCAAGGTCTATAGCCGCGAGGAGCTCACATTCATCGCCGGACTCTGCCAGGAGTTCGACGTGATCGCCATCACCGACGAGATCTACGAACACCTCGTCTACCGCGGCGAGCACGTCAGCATCGCCACCCTCGATGGGATGCGGGATCGCACGGTGACGATCAACGGCCTCTCCAAGACCTACAGCGTGACCGGGTGGCGGCTGGCGTATGCGATTGCGCCCGCCGAGATGACCAGCGCGATCCGCAAGGTCCACGACTTCGTCACCGTCGGCGCGCCGCATCCCCTCCAGGTCGCGGCCGCGACTGCCTTGCGCTTTCCGGACCGGTACTACGTCGACCTGCTCGATTCCTATCGCGAGCGGCGGGGTTTCATCCTCGAGATCCTGGACGACGCCGGTTTCAAATCCTATCCGCCGGACGGCGCCTACTACGTGATGACTGACATCAGCGGCTTCGGCGAGGACGACGTGAGCTTCGCCCACCGCATGGTGCGCGACATCGGGCTTGCCACCGTGCCGGGGAGCAGTTTCTACCTGGACCCGGAGCGCGGCCGCCGGCAGATCCGTTTCTCCTTTCCCAAGAAGATGGACACGCTTCGCCGCGCGGCCGACCGGCTGAAGAAACTGAGCAGGGTCTCCTGATGTACCTCGCCTGCCCGAACCGGTGCAGCACGAACCGGTTCGAGCTCTGGAATGCCTCGGTCTTCGTCGACAGCGCCGGGCGCTACCTCGAGTACAAGGCGGCGGATGCCCCGCTCTACCGGTGTACCGAGTGTGGCAGCCCGGTTGTCGACCTGGGCGAGGTCCCCGGTGCGATGGCAGCCGACCGCGAGGCAGAGGTAAGCCCGGCCCGTGAGTATGCGTGCCCGTCCTGCGAGGAGCTATTCAGCGCGCCGAAAGAGCAGACGATCGTTGTGTGTCCCGCGTGCGGCCAGACGTTTCCCGTGCCGGAACCTAGCTAGCGGCGCCGATCCGGCTGACGATCTCGGGGAGGACTTCGCCGGCTTTGCCGTGGACGACCGCGGCGGCGACGTCGTCGAACGGAGTGGGCTCGGCGTTCACGATGCACAAATCGGCGCCGTGCTCTCGAGCCAATCGCGGAATGCCCGCCGCCGGGTACACCTGCAGCGAGCTGCCGACGATCAGCAGCACGTCCGCGGCCATCGCCAGCGCCTGCGCGTCGCGCAGTGGCGCGACTGGAAGGGCCTCGCCGAAGAGGACCACCATTGGTTTGAGGAAGCGGCCGCCGCAGGACGGACAGCTCGGCGGGCAGTGCTCGCGGTTCATGCGGTCCACCTGGTCTCGCGGGAAGCGGGCCTCGCAATCGAGGCAGACGACCGCGTGCGACGAGCCGTGGAGCTCGATCACCTCTCGACTCCCTGCCCGTTGATGCAGGCCGTCGGTGTTCTGGGTGATCACGGCGCGCAGGTAGCCCCGGCGCTCCAGCTCGGCGAGGGCGCGATGGGCGGGATTGGGTTCGGCGTCGGGACGGCGATGGTTGAGGCTGTAGGTCCAGTACTGCGATGGGTCTTTCCGAAAGGTGTCGATGTGGGCGACCTTGTAGGGATCGAATTTCGTCCACAGCCCGCCTTCGCCGCGGAAGTGGGGGATCCCGCTTTCCACCGAGACGCCCGCACCGGTGAAGGCGATGGAGGAACCCGAGTTGAGCAGCAGCGCCGCGACCTGTGCGACCGCGGCCTCGGTCGCCGTGGTCATCGCAGGCCGGCGAAGAGGTCGTCCTCGGGAACGGGCGTGTCCACCGAGCTGCGCACCCGCTCGAAAGTCTCCATGGACCAGGCTCTTGGGCCGAGCGCCTCATTGAGCCTGAGGAACCAACTGTCTTCCGGGATCTGAGTCCGATGGGCCCGCATCGCGGCGAGCTTCTTATCGACGAACCCGCTCACATCGAGCCACGTCGTGACGCGGTCGTCCGAGACGGCGAATGGCGGTGGCTCGCCGTCGGTGGAGAAGCGGTTCTCCACGCCCGCCCGTTGCATCGCCTCGGCAATCTGCCGCATCACCGATTTCGGGAACGCCGAGTAGTAGAGCTTGCTCGGGCGAAACGGGTCGCCACCCGGGAAGCGCTCCACGTCGGCGGCGTAGAAGAAGGCGCCGATGGCCACCCGATGGGTCTTGATGTGATCGGGATGGGCGTAGCCACCAAACTCGTTTTGGGTGACCACCACCTGGGGGCGTACTCGCCGCACGACCTGGATCAAACGGGCGATCGCCTCTTCTTCGTCGGCCTGCCAGAAGGTCTTGGGCTCGCGGTTCCGGGGTAGGCCGGCCATCCCCGAGTCCTCGTAACCGAGGAAGACGAGCTCGTTGACGCCGAGGATCTTGACCGCGTTGCGCAGCTCCCCTTCGCGGATGGTCGCGAGCCGTGGCGCAGCCTCCTGGCGGTCGAGGGCTTTATCGAGGATCTCTCCGACCTCGCCACGGGTCGCGGTGACAAGCGTCGTCCGCACACCCTCCGCGCTGTAGCGAGCCAGTGTTCCGCCCATCCCGATTGATTCGTCGTCCGGGTGCGGCTCGACCGCTAGCAAGCTCAGTTCTTTCTCCCTCCCCCTCTGGGGGAGGGTCGGGGAGGGGGTGCTCATTTGCCCTTGCGCGAGCGGACTTCCTGGATCAACTGCGGCACGATCTTGTGGACATCGCCCACGACCCCAAGGTCCGCCATCTTGAAGATCGGCGCCTCCGGGTCCTTGTTGATGGCGATGATCGTCCTGGCACCCTTCATCCCGACCGTGTGCTGCATGGCGCCCGAGATGCCGAGCGCGATGTACACCGTCGGCTTGACGGTCTTGCCGGTCTGCCCGATCTGGAAGGAGTAGGGCTTCCAGCCGGCATCGACGACCGCGCGGCTGGCACCGACCGCCGCACCCAGCTCGGCGGCGAGCTCATCGAGCATCTTGAAGTTCTCCGGCGCACCGAGCCCGCGTCCGCCGCTCACGATGATCGCGGCATCCTCCAGCTTCGGACCACTTGCCTTTTCCGTTTCACGGCGCAAGACCCGCGCGACCGGCTTGCTGGTGTCAACCGGATCGGTCAGCGTCTCCACCTGCGGCGCAGCGGCCGAGGCAGCCGCTTCCGCCGTGACCGCTTTCGGCCGGATCAAGACCAGCGTCGGCGCCGTGGCTTTCGGCACAGTTGTCACCAGCAGGCTGCCGCCGAACATCGGCGAGACGACGGCCCAACCGCCGCCTTTGGCGCTGATGTCGGTGGCGTTGGCGATCAGGGCCGTCCCGAGCCGCGCGCTGAGGCGAGACGCCACGTCGCGACCGTCATAGGTCATGCCGAAGATCACCAGGTCCGGTTGGTCCTTCACGACCAGACGCGCCAGCAGCTCCACCGCCGGGGTGGCCAGGACGTCGCGAAAGGCGGCATCTTCGTGGACGTAAACCTTCTTCGCACCGTACTTGCCGAGCGTTTCCACCGACTTCGAAGCCCCCGGGCCGAGCGCGACGGCGGTCGTGTCCCCCAGGGCACGCGCTTTCGTCAGCAGCTCGAGCACGACGGCCATCGGCGTGCCGTCGACAGTTTCCGCAAAGACCCAAACGCCGGCCATCAGACGCGCGGCCCTTCCACACCGGGGCCGCTCATTCTCGCGGCCTTTCCACGCCGGGGCCGCTCATTCTCGCGGCCTTTCCACACCCGGGCCGCTCATATGACCTTCAGGTCTTTGAGGAAGTCGGCGACGCGTTTGGCCCCATCGCCCTTGTCCTCGACGATTTCTCCGGCCTTGCGCGCCTCGGCCGGCGTCGCGTCGACGACCTCCTGGGTCAGCGCGGCTTTGCCGGCCTGGCCGTCCAGGCCGATATCGCTCAGTCCGACCTGCTTCACTTCCTTGTTCTTCGCCTGCATGATCCCCCGGAGCGCGGGATAGCGCGCCTCGTTGATGCCGCCCGTTACCGTCACGACCGCGGGCAGAGGCGCCTCCACCACGTCATAGCCGTCGTCGGTCTGCCGGTCGATCACCGCCTTGCCCTGGGCGACATCGAGCTTCCTGGCAAAGCTGAGGAGGGGCAGCCCGAGGAGCTCGGCCAACTGTGCCGGGACCGCCCCGGAAGAGCCGTCAGTGCTCTCGGTGCCGCAAATGATCACGTCGTAGGTCTGACCCTTGACCGCGGCCGCGATGGCGCGGGCAGTACTGATCGCGTCGGAGTTTTCCAGTCCCGGATCCGTGACCAGGATGCCGCGGTGCGCGCCCATGGCGAGCGCCCGCCGAATGGCGTCGACCGCCTTGGGCGGGCCCATCGAGATGACCGTGACCTCGCCGGCATCCTGCTCGACGATCTGCAGTCCCGCTTCGACCGCATGCTCATCACCGGGGTCGAGGACCAGGTCGACGCCCTCGCGGACCAGCCGCTTGGTCTGAGGGTCGAGCTTGCCCGGCGCGTTCGGATCGGGAATCTGCTTCACGCAGACAAGGACATTCATTGCTGGCTGCACCATTATGGAGAAGTCCCCCTACATCGAACAAATGTTTGTACTATCATTGAGGACCCCATGCCAAGGACCGAATACTTCGAGATCACGGCAAAGTCGGCGCTCAACCGGGTACGGCACATGGGCTTCAACTGGTCGCTGAACCCCTACCAGGGTTGCTTTCACAGCTGCGTCTACTGCTTCGCCCGGGCCCATGCAAAACTGGCGGACCGCGACCCGGGGGCGGGATTCAGCGCGCGGGTGGGCGTGAAGCTCAACCTCCCGGAGTTGCTCCGTCGGGAGTTGTCCGGCCGCAGCTGGAAGCGCGAGACGGTGGCATTCGGAACGGCGACCGACCCCTACCAGCCGATCGAGGGCACTTACCGGCTGACGCGCCGGTGCCTCGAGGCGTTCCGCGATTTCAAGACCCCGGTCGGCCTGATCACCAAGGGAACGATGGTGTTCCGAGACATCGACGTATTGGTCGAGCTCTCCCGGCAGGCGAAGACCACCGTCTGCTTCAGCGTTCCGACGATCGATGAGACGGTCTGGGCAAAGACGGAGCCAGGAACGCCACCGCCACAAAAGCGGCTGAAGGTGCTCAAGGCGCTGGTCGACGCCGGCATCGAAGCCGGGGTCGGGATGGCCCCGGTGCTGCCTGGACTTTCTGATTCGCCCCTCCAGCTGGAAGCTACCGTAGCGGCGGCGGCGGAAGCGGGCGCCTGCTTCGTGTGGGCGAACATCGTCTATCTAAAGCCCGGGACCAAGGAGCACTTCATGGAATTCCTCGAAAGGGAGTATCCCCAGCTGCTCGCCGGATACCGCGAGCTCTTCCCCGGAGCGTATGCGCCGGCCGCAGTCAAGGCTCCCGTGATCGGGACGGTCAGCGCTCTCAAGCGCCGGTACGCCGTCGGTACTCGGCGGGCGTGGCATGCCGAGCCGCCAGCGGAGCCGGTGCAGCTCGGATTAGCCGTCTAGTGGTCGTAATTGACTTCGGCGAGCGCATGTTCTACCGTAGCCGCGAGTGCTCCGCTGGCTGACCCGGCTGTTCGGGCAACACAACGAGGCTGAGACCGCCCCGGCAGTAGCACCACCACTAGAGACACCACCGGCAGCGGCGGCCGAGCCTACGCCGAGCGAAGCGGTGGCGGTGGCCCAACCCGGAGTGACCGAGTTCGTCGAGACCGAGTCCATCGAGAGCGAGCCGGTCGAGATGCTGACCCTGGTCGAGGTGCCCGAGACCACTGCTGAGGCGGACGCCAAGGAGACCTGCCCGAACTGCGGCCGGACCAGCGTCTTCGCCGGACCGCCAGGCCAGCGGTTCTGCACCTACTGCGCGCTTCGTGACGAACTCTTCGAGCGCAGCGCCGCGGCCACCGAGTAACAACTCGCCTTGATCTCGCACCCCATCCTGTGGGAGAGCGGCGTCTACCTCCCCGAGCAGTATCTCTGGCTCGACCCGAGGCAGCCCCGACCGCGAGCGATCGTCAGCCACGCCCACAGTGACCACGTCGCCGACCACCCGCTCGCATACGCCACACCCGCAACCCGCCGGCTCGTCACCCACCGGCGGCGGCGGCCCCTCCGCGGCCGCGTCGAGGCGATTCCCTATGGCGAGTCCATCGCGCTCGACCGCTGCTCCGTAACGTTCTACCCAGCCGGGCACGTCCTCGGCTCCGCGCAGACGCTGCTGGATACCGACTTCGGCCGCATCCTATATACCGGCGACCTCAAGACCCGGGCCGGCTTCACCAGCACGCCGGCACAGCCCGTGCCGGCTGACGTGCTGGTGCTGGAGAGCACCTTTGGCAAGCCGCATTACCGCTTCCCCGATGCGGGCGAGGTGATCGCGGCGATGGTTTCCTGGTGCAGGAGCGTCCTCGACGCTGGGGCGACACCCGTGCTGCTTGGCTACTCGTTGGGGAAGGGACAGGAAATCCTCTCCGCGCTCGCCGCCGCCGACCTGACGATCGCCCTTCACCCATCGTCATTCGGCGTGACGGAAGTGTATCGAGAGCTCGGTTGTGACTTCCCGCCGTATCAAGAGCTGGGCGAGCCGGGACTTCGACCCGCTGTTGTCATCATGCCGCCAGCCGCTCGCCGCACGGCCCTCGCGGACCAGCTGGGTGAATTCAAAACGGCGGCGCTGACCGGATGGGCGATGGACCGAAGCCTCAAGGATCGGTTGGAGGTCGACGCGGTCTTCCCGCTCTCCGACCACGCGGACTTCGAAGAACTCTGTTGTTACGCGGAGCAGGTCGGGGCGGGCATGACGTACACCGTGCTCGGTTTCGACGAGGAGCTCGCGATGCACCTGCGACGACGTGGGTTGCGCGCGAAACCTCTGGCGGCTGTCGACCAACTGCGCCTCTTCTGAGGCCGTCCGACTGCGAATCTGCAAGATCGTTTTGGACTAAGCGTTATCTCGTTAAGGCGCACGACGCGGTGCGCGGTTCGCCGCTCACGCGATAAGGAGGTGACGCATGGCGACCAGGAAGAAGGCCACGAAGAAGGCCAAGAAGGCGACGCGTAAGAGCCGCTAACCAGCGGTAACGAGAGGGGTCCGAAGGGCCCCTCTCTCGTTTTCTAAGGGACTCAGACATGCCCCGTCATGTAGGCACGGATCGCCAAACCGAACATGAAGAGCGCCGCCAGGCCGTAGACGAGGCCCTCGCGCCGGCTCTCCCGCCCCGAGAGATAACTCGCAGCGATGGGGAGCACGATAACCAGCAAGGGGCCGTACAGCCAGTGCAATTGGTCATGGGGACGGGATCCCCCGGCGTACATCCCGATCCCGACCAGTCCCTGGACGATGAAAAGAAGTTCGGTCAGCACCAGCGTCGCCCGGAAGCTGCCGCCGGGCGCTCGCTTTTGGAAAAACGTGAAGAGGCCCCACACGGCGATGAAGGCGGTGATCAGCAGCCCGGCGCGAAACAAGCCGTTGTGAAGGTAGAGCAGGGTGCCGTGCGACATCCGCTCATTATCGGTTGACGCAAATCAGTCAGCGGCCGCGACCCCCCTACACTTGCTCGGAATGAGACGCGACGGCCAGCGCTTGATGGTCGTGATGCCGCACCCGGACGACGAATGTTTCGGGTGCGCGTCGACGATCGCGCGCTACAGCGCCGAGGGTGCGACCGTCAGCCTCGTCGCCATGACGCGCGGCGGAGCCGGGCTCTGGGGTGGGCGGGCGGCAGGCGACCTCCGCCGGCTGACAGACGTCCGGGAGGCCGAGCTGCGCGACGCGGCGCGCGAACTGGGCGTCGCATTCCTGGAAACCTTCGACTACCCGGATGGGGCGCTGGAAAGAGTTGAGGAGGTCGAGCCGGTCCGGGAGCGCTTGCTGGGCGACATCGTGCGCAGCCTCCGGAGCCAGCGGCCGCAGGTTGTCGTCACCTTCGGGCCTGAGGGCTCCTATGGACATCCCGACCACAAGGTCGTCAGCCGCATGACGGTGGAGGCGTGCACGCTGAGCGGCGACCCTTTGGCCTACGAGCTCGAGGCGCTCGCCCTCGGCCTCTCATCCTGGTCACCGAGCAAGCTTTACTTCCAGACCGCCACCACCATGACCGTCGAATCGCTTCAGCTCCCGCCACAGCCCCCGATCACGACGCGAATCTCGATCCGAGGGTTTGAGGAGACGAAACTGCGTGCCTTCGCTCATCACCGGACGCAGACGCAGGAGTGGGAGCCGCTACAGAAGTTTATCGACGGCCAGGGCACCGTCGAAGTTTTTTCACTGGTCGGCGCCGCCCACGATCTCGACGAAGACGATCTCTTTAGCGGTGTCGAGATCTAAGGGACGCTGACTGAGCTGGCCCAGCGCGCCTCCATCGCCTGCCCATCCGGATGCTCGTGGCGCAGCCCGGTGGCCGCGAGGAGCGCCGCGAGCACCAGCAACGGGGGAAGCAGGATGAGGAGCGCGAGCTGCAAGCTGTTCAGGGCGTCGGATAGCTTGCCAATGGCGAACGGCGCGTAGGAGTCTCCCAGGAGATGTTCGATCAGCAGGGAGATGGTCACAGCGCTCGCTCGCACGGTCGGTAAGACGACGTTTTGTTTGATCGCGGTGTAAGGGCCGTTGTAGAGGTAGAGGCACGCCGCACCGATGAGGAACATCGGGATGAACAAGGCCAGGCTCGGCATCAGCAGCGCCAGGGCCACGAACACCGCGCCGGCAAGGAAGCCCGCGATCCCGACCGGCAGGTTGCTGGCCGATTGTCGCGACTTCGTCAGCCGGTCGGCGATCACCCCACCGAGGAGCGAACCCGCGAGCAGACCGAGCACGAGGACGCCACCTGCTAGCGTCCCGGCGCTTCCGGTTCCCAGGCCGAAGCGCCGGCTCAGATAGGTTGGGAGCCAGAACGCAGCGCCCCCCAGTACGAAGAAGAGCGCGGTCTCGGCGGCGATTGTGGAGCGTAACGTCGGGATCTGCAGGAGCCGGACGAACGTCCCGAAGGTGATCGAAGGTGGCTTCTGAGTCTGCGGGCCGCGCGCCTCGGCAGCGCCCCGCATCGGCTCGCGGAGCCCGAAGGCCAGGACCGCGAAGACCAAGCCGGGGACGGCGGTCATGTAAAACGCGGCTCGCCAACCGAGCGTGCTGGCGACAATCCCGCCGCCGGCAAAACCGACGGCGATGCCAACCGCGGTTCCCGCCGCCCATACCGACATGGCGCGTGCTCGTCCCTCTTTCTTGAAGTAGTCACCGAGCAGCGCGGTGCCCGCCGGGTAGTAGCTCGCTTCCCCTATTCCCAGCACCGCGCGAGCCAAGAACAGCTGAAGATAGCTGCGAGCCAGGCCGGTGAAGAGCGTGGCCAGGCTCCAGATCGTGACGCCGATGCCGACCACCGTCTTACGCACGCCCCGGTCGGCCCAGATTCCAAAAGGAATCGTCGCGACCGCATAGACGAGGAGGAAGGCGCTGCCGAGCAGGCCTACCTGGCTATCGGTCAGGTGGAACTCGGCCTGGATCCTGGTCGCGACCGCCGGGAGGATATAGCGATCGAGGTAATTCAGGAAATTGATGCCGACCATGACGCCGAGCACGTAACGGGCGTAGCCGCGAGGCATCGCGAGCATTATGCGCGAGGCCGCTGGACGACGCTTCCCGGTTAACTTCGGCCGAAGGAGTTATGCCGCGAGGGCCGGGGGTGTACCGCTGATATCGTCGAGCAGCCAGCGGGTCGGTTGTGGCAGCGCCGGTGCGGCAGTGGAGAACGTGGCGCCGCAGAAGCGACAGGTCCCCGAGTGGTCTTCGGCGGTTGGCGCCCCGCAACGGGGACACACAACCGGCGTTCCATCGGGTACCGCCGACGCGTCCCGCCGGAAACTCCAGTATTCGCTGTGGACGGCTCCGGTGCCGCCACGATCGATCCGAATGACGACGTGATCGCCCGGCACCGTTCCCTGGTTCATCAGTGCCATATGGGAGATGGCTGCCAGGCCCCCACGCTGCCCTCCCCCATGCAGCGAGGGAAATCGAGCGGCGAACTGGTCGGTCAAGAACGGCCGGACCGGCCCGGGGTTGCCCTGCTGCCGCGCCGCCTCGACGGCCACTACGATGGGTGCGAGCTGAAGCTCGAGCGGATGCTGCGCCGCGGCCAGCGCGACCATCTGCCTCAGTTTCTCGCCGAGCTGCTGGCCGAGGGCCTGCTGGAGCGTCGCACCGAACGCCTGTCCGAAGGTTGACGCGGGGTCCACGGCGATCACCCGCTCTCCGGATGACGTGGTGATGCTCGTCCCCGGAAACATGAACCCGGGCGAACCGGTTGGAGCCGAATTCCGGAACGACTTGACGATCGCGGCGATGACCAGGGCAATCGGTCCGAAGGTGGCGGCGATGAAGACGCCAAAGAACATCAGGAGGACCACGATGACGATCAGAGCCCCGAAGAATCCCATTGGGTCGGAGGCGAGCGGCAACCCGTACATGGTGCCGGTATAACGTTGTTCTAGCGGAGTTCCAGCTTGAGCAACCGCGCGGCGTTTTCCCGCAGGATCTTGACCTTGGCCTCGGGCTTGAGCGAGAGCGCGTCCAGCTCTTCGAGGACCCGGGCCGGCTTGATAAATGGGTAGTCGCTGCCGAAGAGGGTCCGATCCTGCAGACGGCCTCCGATCTCGCGCACCAGCTCCTGCGGGTAGTAGCGCGGCGACCAGCCGGAGAGCTCGACATAGACGTTGGTCTTGTGCAGCGCCATGGCGATCAGCTCCAGGTGCCAGGGCCAGCCGAAATGAGCGGCGATGACGGGAAGCTCCGGGAATCGCGCCGCCACCGTGTCCAAGTGGATCGGCCGGGCCGGGTCGAGCTTGATGCCCTGGCCGCCAGGCTGGCCCGCGCCGATGCCGCTGGTGCCGGTGTGAAACAGGCAGGGAATCTTAAGCTCGGAGGCTTTCTCCCACAGCTTGAAATGCCGCTCGTCGCTTGGGTAGAAGTCCTGCATCGAGGGATGGAACTTGGCACCCTTCGCCCCCAGCTCTTTGACGGCGCGTTCCAGCTCCTCGACCGCGTTCGGCTTCCAGGGATCGACCGAGGCGAAGAAGGCGAATCGCTTGGGGTGGCGTTGCACGATCCCGGCGACGAGGTCGTTGGAGAGTGGTTGCCGGCCGGTGGCCGTCTCCGCATCCCACGCGAGCAGGATCCCGAAGACTTGCTCCTGCGCAAACTCGACAGCGAGCTCATCGACGCTGCGCTCGTGGACCTCGCTCTTGAAGTAGCGTGCCGCCGCCTCGCGGTACGGGCCCAGGCTGCCATCGAGCCACTCCTTCAGCGGCAGATGAACGTGCAGGTCGACCGCGCGGATCACTAGGAGGCGATCGGCTGTGCTTCTTCGACCGTGATCGAATCGCCGACGTGGATCGACCCGCCCCGGACCACGCGCGAAACCATGCCTCGCCGGCCTACGAGCTCCTGGCGCAAGCCGTCGCGAATCTCGTCCATTCGGAAACAGGGCTCGCAGACCTTGGTGATCTCCAACACCGCACTCGCCCCGAGGTGCAACCGGCTGCCCGGTGGAAGCTGCATGACATTGAGCCCTTCGACGGTCAGGTTCTCCTTGATCGTGCCCGGTAAAACGTTGACCGCGTCCAGCGCCTCCTTGTCCGCTAGGAGCACCTGCCGGTCGGGAGCGCCGCCGGCGTGCTTATCGCCTTCGAGCCCCTGGCCCTCGATCACGTTCGCGCTGCGCACCAACTTCATTCGCTCCCGGTGACCGGGACAGAGCTGGATCGAGACGATGCGGGGTTGCACGGCCTACAGATTACGGGATTGCGCGCCCACCGATGAATCGGAGGATCGCAACTGAACGGTTGCTAGGATGACGTCGATGGCTGAGGAGGGAAGTCGCATCGAACGCGACTCCATGGGCGAGGTCAAGGTCCCCTCCGCTGCCTATTACGGGGCGAGCACCGAGCGCGCCCGGCAGAACTTCGCGATTAGCAACCTGCGACTCCCGCGGCGGTTCATCCGCGCGCTCGCCCAGATCAAGGGCGCGGCCGCACTCGTCAATGCCGAGCTGGGCCTTCTGGAGACCCGCCTCGCCAACCCGATCCAACAGGCTGCCGAGGAAGTCGAGGAAGGCAAGTTCGACAAGGACTTCGTCGTCGACGTCTTCCAGACCGGCTCGGGGACATCGACCAACACCAACGCGAACGAAGTGATCGCCAACCGGGCGAACGAGACTCTCGGTCATCCGCTCGGCTCACGGAAGCCGGTCCATCCCAATGACCACGTCAATAAGTGCCAGTCGAGTAACGACGTCATCCCCTCGGCGATGCAGCTCGCGGGGCTGGTCGCGATCCACGAAGAGCTCGTGCCGGCGCTCACCTACTTGAAGGATGCGCTCGACCTGAAGGCCAAAGAGTTCATGCCGGTGATCAAGACCGGAAGGACGCACCTTCAGGACGCGACCCCCATTCGCCTCGGCCAGGAGTTTCGCGGCTACGCCGGTCAGGTGGAGCGATCAGTCAACCGAGTTCGCCTGGCCGCGGAGGAGCTGGCCGAGATGCCGCTCGGCGGCACCGCGGTTGGCACCAGCATCAATGCCCATCCCGAGTTCGCGCAGCGAGTCCTGTCCCATCTGAGCCGGCGTACCGGCTTCCAGGTGCGAGAAACCGACAACCATTTCCAGGCGCAGGCCACGTTGGACGCGGTGTTGTCGACCGCGGGCGCCCTTCGCACGGTCGCGGTCAGCCT
The DNA here is from genome assembly GCA_035279665.1 of Candidatus Dormiibacterota bacterium. Lineage (GTDB taxonomy): Bacteria > Chloroflexota > Dormibacteria > CF-121 > CF-121 > CF-13. The sequence goes on from DATEHI010000031.1 coordinate 113,112, forward strand.
CTGGAAGATTGGGAACGACTTGCGCTGGTTCGCCTCGGGCCCGCGCGCCGGGCTGGGCGAGATCACCCTGCCGGAAGTGCAGCCCGGGAGCTCGATCATGCCCGGCAAGGTCAATCCAGTGATCATCGAGTCGATGACGATGGTTGTAGCAAAGGTTTTGGGCAACGATCAGACGATCGCGGTTGCGGCGCAGTCGGGAAGCATCTTCGAGCTCAACCTGATGATCCCGGTAGCGGCCTTCTCGCTCCTCGAATCGATCGCGCTGCTCTCCGCCTCGGCACAGAACCTGGCCCGGCAATGTATCGTCGGCATCAAGGCCACCGAGCGGGGTCCGCAGATGGTCGAGCAAGGGCTGATGCTCGCAACCGCCCTTGCGCCGGCGATCGGTTACGACGCCGCGGCGAAGATCGCCAAAGAGGCGCTCGCGACCGGCAAGACGATTCGCCAGGTGGCGCGTGAGCAAACCAAGCTCGGACCAGAGGAGCTGGACCGCTTGCTGGATCCCTCGCGCATGACGGAGCCCGGCCTCGAGGCGGGACCCGCGGGCGGTTAACGTCCTTTCCGACAGCCGCGTGCTGCGGCTGCGTGCCATGGCTCAGCGGCTAACTCATAGCGCAGCCGCAAGGGCGACGCCGGCCACGATCCTCCACGACGTGGTCGGCCTGCAGGCGCAGCTCTGGAGCGCGACGATGCTCGGCATGCGCGCTCGAAGCGCGGGGCTCGATGCAGGCAAGGTCAATCGTGCCCTCAACAGCGACCGCTCCATCGTCCGCACCTGGCTGATGCGCGGTACCTTGCACGTCGTCGCGGCGGAAGATGTTCGCTGGTTGCTGCACCTTCTGGGACCGGTCTTTGCCCGAGCCGGCTCCACCCGCCATTCGCAGCTCGGACTCGACGACGACCTGAAAGCCAGAGGCGTCGCCGCCATCCGAAAGATCCTGACGGAGGCCGGCCCCCTGACGCGATACGAGCTGGTCGATCGCCTGCGGAGCCACCAGGTCGCGCTGGACCCGAAGACCCAGGCGCCGATCCACCTGGTCGGGCTCGCCGCCCTTCAGGGGGTCCTCTGCCTCGGCCCCGATCGCGACGATGGCGAGTCAACGTACGTGCTTCTCGATAATTGGGTTCCTCAGGCCCGGTTGCCCTCTCGCGAAGAGTCGTTGTCCGAGCTTGCGCGCCGCTACTTTGCTGCCTACGGGCCCGCGACTGTCGAGGACCTGAGCGCCTGGTCGGGCCTATCCATGATCGACGCGAGATCCGCCGTCGATGGAGCGAGGGTCGGTCTCACCGAGGTCATCATCGAGAGAGGGCCGGGCTTCCTGCTCAAAGGGCGTCTGAGGCTTGACGCCAGGGCGCAGGAGACCGACGTCCGGCTGCTGCCGGCGTTCGACACCTACCTCCTCGGTTATCGGCGGCGGGATCTCGCCGTGCCCCAACCGCTGCAGCGGCGGCTGCAGCGCGGCGGCGGTTGGGTTCACCCAGCCGTCGTCGTCAACGGCCGGGCCGCCGCTGCCTGGAGCCTGCGCAAATCCGGCAGCCGCGCCGACCGGGTCCTGGTGGAACCATCCGAGCCGCTACCTCGAACGGTCCGGGCCGGTATCAACGAAGAAGTTACCGACATCGCTCGCTTCCTCGACCTGCGACTGGCGGTCGAGATCGCGCCCTAGCTGTCGGCCTCGATCAGGCCCTTTCGGATGGCGTACTTGACCAGCTCGGTGCGGTCGTGCATGTGCAGCTTTTTCATGATGTGATCTCGGTGCGTCTGCACCGTTTTGATGCTGAGGAAGAGACCGTCCGCAATCTGCCGGTTCGTCTTGCCTTCCGCCACCAGCCGCAGCACTTCGCGCTCGCGATCGCTCAGGGGCTCGAAGGTCTCGCGCTCGGGTGCGCGCTGCAGATAATCGGAAACAAGCAGCCGTGCCACCGATGGATAGAGATACGGCTCCCCCTTGCTGGCCGCTTCGATGGCGGCGATCAGGTCTGAGGCGGCAGCCTTTTTGAGCACGTAGCCCACCGCACCTGCCTTGAGCGTCTGAAAGAAATATTCCTCGTTATCGTGCGCGGTCAGGATCAGTACCTGCGTCTGCGGGCAGAGGCGCCGGATGTCACGCGTCACCTCGATCCCCGACATGCCCGGCATGGCCACATCGACCACCGCCACGTCGGGACAGTTGGCCCGCGCCAGCCGGATCGCCTCGCGCCCCTCGGTGGCCTCCGCGATCACCTGAATGTCACTCTGTCCGTCGATCACGGCTCGGATCCCGGCGCGAACCAGGTTGTGGTCCTCGACGAGCATCACGCGGATCGGCCGGCGTTCAACCTGCATGGCGATTCTCCAGTGGTAGTTGGACGACCACCTCCGTGCCCTTCTGCGGCGCCGAGTGGATTTCCAGCGTGCCGCGCAGCAGTGTGGCGCGTTCCCGCATGCCGAAGATGCCCAGCCCCGCGCGCCCGGGCTCTTCACGCTCGGGAATGCTTTGCGGATCGAAACCGACGCCATCGTCGCGGACGCGGAGCCGGATGTGGCCGTCGAAGGAACCCAGGTCGATGTTGACGTGCGACGCCTTCGCGTACTTGTTCGCGTTGGTCAGGGCTTCCTGCGCAATCCGGTAGAGCGCCGTCTCGATGGGCGGCGGCAGGCGGTCGCGCAGCCCATCGACATGAAGTGAAACCTCTGAGCCGGAGGGCTGCTTCGCCAAGGTGCGCAGCGCCGGCACCAGGCCGAGATCGTCCAGCACCGATGGTCGCAGGTCCTGGGACATGCGGTGCACTTCCTCCAGCGTTTCCTCCAGGGTCCGCTTAACGGCTTCGAGCTGCTGGCGTGCCTTGGCGTCGCCGGTGCGTTCCAGCAACAGGTCGAGACTGATGATCTCGTGCGTCAAGGCCTGGCCAGTCTGGTCGTGCAGTTCGCGCGCAACCCGCTGGCGCTCGCGCTCCTGTGCTTGCAGGACGCGTTGCGCGCTGAGGTGGCGTTCGTGCTCCAGGCGGTCGAGCATCGAGTTGAAGACGTTTGCGATCCTCCGCAGGTCGGGGTCGGAGAAATTCGCGTGGACACGCGGCTCCTCGAGCCCGGGCTGCACGGCGCTCATGGTGGACTCCAACTCGCGCATCGGCTTGAACGCCAGCCGCAGGATCAGGAAGTTGGCCACCAGGATCGCGGCCAGGCCGATCGCGAGCAGACCCAGCAGGAAGGGCAGCCGCGAGCGTCCCGAGAAATTCAGAGTGATCAGCGGACCACTCACGGCGCCGGCGGCAATGATGACGCTGTTCGCCACCACGACCTTCTGGAAGGTGGTCAGGTTTCGATGCCACCACCGTGGGTCCAACGAGGGTCTCACAGCTCATTTTAGGCACCGTTTCGAGGCCGTTTTCGGGTGGGGTTCGCGGTCCATTGGTGCCGTGGTGCATTCAGGTCTTCACCCGATGCCTTTGGCGTTACGCCGGCCACGGATTGGGTAGGAATATCGGTGCAAATCGCTCCCTCCCCCTCTTTAGCGGGCCGCTTCCCCAGCGGCCCGCATTTTTTTGCCAACCGGGCTCCGGCGGCCTAACCAGATCCGGGGATCGGAAGGTCGCGAAAACCGACGGCGGTCAGTTCCCGGTTCCAGTGGAGCATCCCGGGGATCGCTCGCCCGGCCAATGTCGGCCACCGCTCAACGGTCTTGCCGGCGATCAGGGACGGCAGATCGGCGAGGCGCGGACTCGCCCTCGAGATCGTTGGCTCCGTGGGCAGCCACACTTCGTAGCCGCCGGACGATTGCCGCATCTCGAATACGAGGAATTCCCTCGGCCCGTCCGGCATCTTCAGAGCTTTCTTATCCTCGCCCCAGGGATACCAGGCGTACTGGAATCCCATCGGCGCCGCCGTTTCAGTCGGAACGGACCGGTAGAGGTCGAGAACGGCGCGCTCGACGGCGCTCACGAGCGTATCCATGTCTGCATAGCCACGCGAGTCCGGCGGAAGGGTGCCTTCGCCGATGAATTCGGCGGCAAGCGTGCCGTCAGGCTGGTTCGCGACCAAGACCGTGACGAGATCTGGCAGGCGGACTCGTGATCGCCCGAACAACCTCAAGGGCACCCCACTGCGAGAATAAAACGTGATGGCGTCGGAAAGCTTTGACTACCTTGAGGTCGCGCGCGTGACGGCCGGGGCCGTCGGTGAGCCCGGCAAGCGCGAGTTCTACCTCCAGCTTCGCGCAGGTGCCCACCTGGTGAGCCTGGCGCTCGAGAAGGACCAGTTGCGCGCGCTCACCGAGCGGCTGCAGGAAGTCTTCTCCCGCGTGCCAGTGCCGCCCGCCGGCCGTCTACCCGACATGGCGCTCGAACAGCCGGTCACCCCCCGGTGGCGAATCGGCTTCATGACACTCACTTACAGTCAGGACGAGAAGGCGTTCGAAGTCTCGCTGGTCGAGCTCGTGGATGAAGGGGACGAGCCGGCCACCGGTCATTTCCAGGCGAGCCTCGCTCAGATGCAGGCACTTGCCGCCCACGCCGCCGTCATCATCAGCGCCGGCCGCCCGCCCTGCCCCATGTGCGGTGGCCCCATCGACCACGACGGCGGCATTTGTCCGCGCCTCAACGGGCACCATTGACCATGGCGCGCGCCGCGCGGTTGCCGGATGGCGAGGCGCAGCACCGCTTGCTGCGCGAGGGCCAGATCAAGGCGCGCGGGCTGATGCCCGACTGCTCCAATTACACCTACCTGGCACAGGTTGACGGGGAGGCGGGCACTAAAACGCTCGCGATCTACAAGCCGGCTCCGGGCGAGACGCCGCTTGACGATTTCCCGGACGGAACGCTCGGGAAGCGCGAGGTAGCCGCCTATGTCGTCAGTGCCGCGCTCAACTGGCAGGTTGTACCCTTGACGGTTTATCGTGACGACGGCCCGCTGGGCCCCGGCTCCCTCCAGCAGTTCATCGTCGCCGACCTGCGCGAGCATTACTTCTCACTCATGCCGGCACGATCCACCGATTTCCGTACGCTCGCGGCCTTCGACGTGATCGTCAACAACGCGGATCGGAAAAGCGGCCACTGCCTGCTCGACGGCCGCGGCCACATCTGGGGCGTCGATAATGGCCTCACCTTTCACGCCCTCCCCAAGCTGCGAACAGTGATCTGGGAGTTCGCCGGCCAAGAGGTGGCCGCAAACCTCCGTCATGATGCCCGCAGGCTCGCGCGTGAGCTAGCCGCCGGCGGAGGCTGGGTGCGCACCCTCGAGCAACTGATCTCGCCCACCGAGGTGCGCGCGCTGATCCAGCGCGCGCGCCGCTTCGCCGAGGAGGGACGGTACCCCGAGCCCACCTCGCGCTGGGCGTACCCCTGGCCGTTGATCTGATGCCTTACTGAAAATAGTGCAGCTGGCCGGTGGCGCCCATGTAGGCACCGAGGACCGCGTTGCCGGTGGAGAGCAGCAGGCCGATGATGCAGAGGACGATCCCTGCGGTCGCCATGCCCTTGCGCGGCCCGTTCACGCTCTTGATGCCGAGCACCAAACCGGTGATGGTCGTCGGCAAGCCGATGATCGGAAGGAGCCAGGCCAGCAGGCCAAACAGGCCAAGGCACAGCGACCAGATCGCCTTCCCACCACCGGTCGGCGTGGGTGCGAACGCATAAGGATTTGGGATGGGGGCCGACGGCTGAATCATGGCGTCGCGTATAACGAGCAACTACCGGACCTACCGCTCAGGTCGTTGTAACGGTTGCGTGAGAACTAGATTGCGGACCGCACCTTAGCGCCCGATGGAACGGGGCGGGTCGGACGCCCTGCCTCCGCGGGCAGTTCTTCCTCGAGCCGCCACAACCAGGCCGGTGCCGACGGCGGAAGATCGCCGGCAGGCGATGGCCCGTCGTCGCGGTCTGGTGGCTCGGGCTGTGGCGTGAGGATCCGCCAGAGCACGACGAAGGTCCCGGCGACCAGCGCAAACTTCGCGGTGCCGAACAACAGCAGGCCGGCTAGCTGCTGGTCATCGATCGAACGATAAGCCTGATAGAAGAGGTGGTGGGAGAGCGCCAGCGTGATGCCAGGGATCGTTGGCGGCACGCCGGCCACCATGAGATACCCGATTTTAGCCACGGGGCTCAGCCCGTCGCGCCGCACGACCGGCCACCAAAAAAGGAAGGCTCCCATCATGAAGACCGCCTGGATCGCCTCGCGAAACCCCGGATCTTTGCTGCCGAGGTCGACCACGGCCGGCAGCTGTGACGCGAAGAGCACCAGGTTGAGGGTCACGATGCCGGCCACGGGGTGGACTCGTGATACGGCCCGCCCCGCCAGAAGCGGACTGACCCCGTAGGCCAGCAGCGGGATGACCACCGCCAGCACGAGCATTTCCTCGAGCATGTGGAGGCTGAGGCGCTCCTGGGGAAGCTGGCTGAGTGGTGCCAGGAGGGCGGCCGCGAACAGCAGCGACCCGACGGCCAGGGCTGCGCGATGACGCCGCGCCATGACCCCTATTTTGGCGCAGCGGCCGGAGTCTGCGCGTAGCGCGCAAAGACCGCGTCCACGAATTCGACGAAGCGGTCCGCCAGAGGTGCGCTGTCGAGCGCCAGCAGGTTTTCCGCGTTGTCCTCACCGGCATGCGAGAGGTTGTAGCTGCCGGTGAAGACGGTGTTGTCGACCACCGTGATTTTGGCGTGCATGAAGTCGTGGACGCTAGTCGGCGTGTAGGGCGTAGTGACCTTGGAGGCGAAGGGGAAAGCAGCGCTCACCGCCAGGAAGGCCGGTCCCTTCCAGGTTGCATGGGGATCGACCCGCCACTGACCGAGCACCTCGGCCATCTGCGTGCGGTCGTAGACGCCCTTGAACTCCGGATGCGGCCGCTTGGCCAGGTCGCCCAGCGTCCCCAGGATCACCCCGGCTGTTATCACTGGCGAACACACGCGGATGCGGCGTCGGGCACGCGCGATCCTGTCGGCAATCACATGCGCCATCTGGCGTCCGCGCCCCGGGGCAAAGAAGAGGTGCGCCTTGACGGGACTGTCCTGGTAGGTAACGGGGACGCCGGCGAGATCGTACTTCCCGCTGCCGTCGACCCGGACCGTTTCCCAGAGTTCGGCGAAGTTCCTCGTGTACTCGGCCGCCAATGCCGTGGAGGGGATCTTGAGAATCACGTTCTCCTCTCGCGTCCAGGAATCATTCGTCCAGTTCATTGAGCCGGTCCATACCGTTGCCGCATCGGTCGCGCCGTCGCGCACGATGTATTTGTGGTGCATCAGGTCGGGAACCCCTGAGACAGGTTTGGTCGGCACACCCAGGCTGTCAATGAAGGCCGTGTCGGACTGCGAGGGCGGCGGCACCGGGATCGGGTTGGGGAAATCGACGTTATAGAGCAGCCGGACCGCCACCTTGCGGCCGGCGGCGGCCTTGATCGCGGCGCGCACCTGGTCTGCAGGGCCGCTCGTCACGTTCAGGTCGTAGATAGCGATGTCGAGACTGCGCTGCGCGGCAGCGATGAAGTCAGCGAGTTCTCCTGCCACTTTCTCGGCCGGCTGTGCGCCGTCCTGGAGAAACGTCACCTCGATCGAGGGTGTCACTGAGCGTCGCTCTTCTTCGGTTCGGATCGTTCCTTCGGCTGGGCCTCGAGCACCTTCCGCTGGTAGAACTGCTGCACGATGTCGGCGGCATGCTGGATGTCATCGGTGACGACCATGAGGTCCAGGTCCTCGCGCGAGATCTTGCCCTCTGCCAGGACGCGATCGCGGATCCACTGCTGCAGCCCGGCCCAGTAGTCGGAGCCGAACATGATCACCGGGAAGTGCACGATCTTTCCGGTTTGAATCAGGGTCAATGCCTCGAACAGCTCATCCATCGTGCCGAAGCCGCCCGGGAAGATGACGAAGGCCTCAGCGTATTTGACGAACATCGTCTTGCGCACGAAGAAATAGTGAAATTCGATGCCCAAGTTGACGTACTCGTTGAGGCCCTGCTCGAAGGGCAGCTCGATGTTCAGTCCGACGGACAGCCCGCCACCTTCACGAGCGCCCCTGTTGGCGGCCTCCATGCTGCCTGGGCCGCCTCCGGTGATGACGGCAAAGCCCCGGCGGGCGAGCTCGGCCGCCAGCGCACGGGCGGCATCATACATCGGGTCGGGCGGGCGGACGCGGGCCGAACCGAAGAAGGTGACGGCTGGACCGAGCGTGGCCAGCGCATCGAAGCCGGCAACGAACTCGGCCTGGATCCGCAGCACTCGCCAGGGGTCGCTTTCGAGGAATTCCGGAGCGCCCTCGGGCCGCTCCAGCAGCTTACGGTCCTCGTTCTCCCGCCGCACGCCACGCCGGACGATGCCTCCGGTCCGTCGCTCTCCGGATTCCTCCCCCATAGCCCCGCTAACTGTAACTGCTGGCGGTTTGCGCCACACTGTGGTCGTGCTCACCCGGGATCAGCTGGAAGAGATCGCCGTCGCGTTGGTTGCCGTCGTCGCCCCGGCGGCACTTACCGCGATCCTGCTGCAGTTGCAGGCGACCTCGTCGGGGCGGGAGTACGTCTTCATCTACATGGCGGTGGTGGCCGTGATCGCGGTGCTGCGCGGACTCTGGCCGGCCCTACTGGCAGCGGCGGTCAGCTTCCTGCTGGTCGACTACTTCTTCGTCCCGCCGGTGCGAACGCTGACCATAGCGGACGAGCAGGATCTCGTCAACCTGGCCATCTTCTTCGGCACGGCCGGCATCGTCGGCTTCCTCGCCGGCCGTCGGCGGGAAGCGCAGATCCGATTCCAGGGCCTTGCCAGGGAGCTAAAAAACGCGAATGCCGAGCTGGTTCGCCTCAACCGCGACCAGGCGGCGGCCGCCCAGGCCGCTGTGCGGCTGGCGAGGACGGAGCAGCAGGTCCAGCTCCTGCAGCAAGCGGAGCAGGAACTCCGCGACTTGCTCGCCACCATCTCGCACGAGCTCCGGACCCCGATCGGCACCATCCTGACTGACAGCACGAACATGCTGCGAACCCAGGAGATGAACACCTCGGTCCGCTATCGCATCGAGGGGATTGCTGCAGAAGCGCGGCGACTGAACCGGCTGCTGGCGGACATGCTCAGCCTCGCGCGGATCGAAAGCGGGGCCCTGCATCTAACGCTGGAGCCGGTCCAGGTCGGTGATGCGGTGGCCGCTGCCGCCGAGCGGCTCAAGCGGGCGGCACCCGATCGGACGGTGGAGTGGGACCCAGAGCAGGACGGCGTCAGCGTGCTCGCGGACTGGGACAGCCTCGGACAGATCTTCGACAACCTCCTCGATAACGCGAATCGTTTCGCGCCGACCGGCACGCCGATCGCGGTCCGGGTCTCGCAGGAAGCCCCCGGTCAAATCACGATCCGGGTGATCGATCGCGGACCCGGCGTGCCGGCCGCGATGCGCGAGCGGCTGTTCAACCGTTTCGTGAAAGGCCCATCCAATGCCGGCGACGGCACCGGTTTGGGGTTGGCGATCACTCGCGGGCTGGTGGAGGCCCACGCCGGCAACATCGCGCTGGAAGACGGCCAGCCGGGCGAAACGACGTTCCGCTTTACGCTGCCGGAACCGTAGCCGGTTTCGTCACGGGGGCGGGCGCTTCCCGCCGCAGGATGTGCACGTCGACATCCTCGAGCTGCCGGATCAGGGTGGAGGTCGTATCCCACGGCCACCACCGGCGATTACGGCGTCCAAGGACCACCTCGGTATTCAGCGTCTTGCGCAAGTAGCCGGCGAGCGTCGCGGCCACATTTCGCCCGTAGAGACTGACGAACTCACCGTCCTCGCGGTGGACGAGGGCCGCGTACTCGCCGAGCCAGCGGCGCTCCTCCTCCGAAAGGTTCGGCGGGCGGACGCTGACCACCGTAAGTTGCGCGGCCACGCGTGCGGCAAAGGCAGCCATCCGCCGGATGCGCGCCTCCATCCCACGACGCGGTGGGATGCCGGCGACCAGGCGGGGACGCGCCTCCCACGGCTCTTCGATCTTCTGCTCGCGCATGTACTCGACGAGGCGACGGTCCGTATGGTCGGCGAGCAGGCGGAATGCCATCTCGCGCAGCGCCGACAGGATCTGGGGCCGGAACTCGGCCTGCAGCGCGCGCGCGGCCTCGGCCGGGCTCATGATCTCGCCCCGGCGAAGCCGCTCGAGTAGGACGGCCGGCGTGACGTCAACGATCTCCAACTCGTCGATCCTCGTCAACACGTCATCCGGGAGCGCCGACCCCGGGGCGCGTTCCTTGAGGAGCGGCGCGTAACTCTCGCGAACGCTGGCCAGGTCGAGCAGGTGGAGCGTGCCCAGCACGGTGATGCCGGCTTCGACCAGCCTGGAGAGCGACTCAGCCCGCAGGCGTCCTTCCGTATCGAGACCGTTGAGCTCATCGATGACCGCCACCTCAGGATTGCGGCTCAGCAGCGAGTCGACGTCGAGGCGGTCGTGCGCGGCGGGGGCGTCGGGTCCGCCGAGCAATTCGAGGCTGGCGAGAGCCCCTGCCGCGACGCGGGGATTGATGGCGGCAACGACGACGTCGCTGCCGCGCGACCGGCGCCGGCGCGCCTCGTCGAGCATGGCCGTGGTCGTGCCCGAGCCATCGGCATAACCGAGGTACACCCTGACATCGGCACCGCGACGGCCGACGCGTTGCTCCGCGCGCAGCAGGTCCTCAGGAGTACTGCGCTGCAGTTCGACGTCGCGTGGCGTCGTCTCGTGCTCCGGAGCGATGACGTGGAGATCAATCTCGGGGAGTGAATCGATCATCTGGTCGGCCAGCGTCTTGCCCCACCGAGCCCGAACGCTGCGCCGTTGGGACTGACCCATGAAGAGGTGGCGGACGTTGGCCAGCTGGGCGGCCTCGATGATCCCTTTTGCGACATCCGGTCCGCCAAGAGAAACGAAGGAACAACCGAGCTGGGCCGCGAGCCGCTGATAGCGTTCCATGTTGAGGTGGCCCGCGGAGCCCACCGTCACAACCATGCAGAGCCCGCCGAGGCGGCGTGCCACCCGGACCGCGCGCCGGATGAGCGGCTCGGAGCCAGCCGAGCCGCTGATCGCCACCAGCACGTCCTCGGCCGGCGCGAGAACGCCTCGCGAGGTGGCCATCGACTGCGCAACGAGCCGTAAGGCAATCTCCCGCAGGGCGGCGAGATTGCCCGGCCTGAAGAAATTTGCCAGTGCGGTTTCAACTTTGTCGGGCGTGTAGATATTGCCGTGCCGCATCCGTTTGCGGAGCGCCTCCGGTGAGATGTCGATGAACTGGATCTCGTCCGCCAGGTCGAGCACCCGGTCGGGAAGGGTCTCCCGCTGCACGATCCCCGTGATCTTCTCTACCACGTCGTTGACACTTTCGACGTGCTGGACGTTGATCGTGGAGATGACGTCGATGCCGGCGTCACGCAGCCCCTCCACATCCTGCCACCGCTTCTCATTGGCGCAGCCGGGCGCATTCGTATGGGCGAGCTCATCGACCAGCGCGATCCCTGGATGTCGGGCGATGACCGCATCGAGATCCATCTCCTGGAGGACCGTGCCGCGATACGGGATCCGCTTGCGCGGGATCAGCTCCAAGCCGGCGAGGAGCTCCTCGGTGCGGACACGAGCATACGTCTCGACGTAAGCGATGACGACATCCTCGCCACGCTGCCGTCGCTCACGGCCCTCTTTGAGCATGGCGAACGTCTTGCCGGCCCCGGGCGTCGCGCCCAGGTAGACCTTGAGACGCCCGCGCGTGGGTGCCGCCATCAGCCTATTCTCCCTCCCCCCAATGTGGGGGGAGGGTCCGGCAGGGAGCTTAGCCGGCTTCGCCGTTGTCGAGCGCCATGTTGAGCGCGAGCACGTTGACGTGGGGCTCGCCGAAGACCCCAAACGAACGACCCTGCACATACTTTTCGACCAGGGCACGCACCTTAGCCGGGTCCAGGCTGCGCGCCGTCGCGACGTGGTTGACCTGGGTCAGCGCCCCGGCCTCGGTGATGTCAGGGTCGAAGCCACTGAAATCGGTAGTGACGAGGTCGACCGGTACCAGGAAATTGGGCGGGAGGTTGTTCTCTTTGCGGATCTGTTCCACGGCCTTCGACACGCGATCGATCAACACCTTGTTGGAGGGGGCCAGGTTGCTGCCGGCAGAGTTCTGCGCGTTGTAAGGGTCCGACTTGGTCGCGTCGCTGATGTTCGCAGTCGCCGACGGCCGGCCGAAGAAGTACCTGGGGTCGGTGAAGTTCTGGCCGATCAATTTCGAGCCGACGAGCTGGCCGTTCTTCGTGATCAGGCTGCCGTTGGCCTGGTCGTGGAACACCACCTGCGAAATGCCGGTGATGGCCAGCGGATAGATCAGCCCGGTGACGACCGCTACGACGAGTGTGAGCCGCACCGCGCGCAGCAGTTCGATTGGGAGCGAGCGAACGATGGATTCTGGACCAGTCATGCGAGATGCACCGCCGTGATAAGGATGTCGATCAACTTGATGCCGACGAAGGGGGCGATGATGCCACCGACGCCCCAGACAAGCAAGTTGCGTCGCAGCAATGCCGCGGCCCCGATCGGCCGGTAGCGCACGCCGCGAAGCGCGAGCGGAATCAACACCACGATGATCAGCGCATTGAAGATCACGGCCGACAGTACCGCGCTGCTCGGGTTCGTCAAACGCATGACATTCAGTGCGCCGAGCTCCGGCAGGGCGACGAAGAACATGGCAGGGATGATGGCGAAGTACTTGGCTACGTCGTTGGCAATGCTGAAGGTGGTGAGCGCGCCGCGGGTGATCAGCATCTGCTTCCCGGCCTCGACGATCTCAATCAGCTTGGTGGGATCGCTATCGAGGTCGATCAGGTTGCCCGCTTCCTTGGCGGCCTGCGTCCCAGACTGCATCGCGACCGCCACGTCGGCTTGAGCAAGCGCGGGCGCGTCGTTGGTGCCGTCGCCGGTCATCGCGACCATCCGCCCCTCGGCCTGCTCCTTGCGGATCAGCTCCAGCTTTCGCTCGGGGATCGCCTCGGCAAGGAAGTCGTCGACCCCGGCTTCTTTCGCGATCGTGGCGGCCGTCAGGCGGTTGTCACCGGTGACCATGACAGTGCGCAGCCCCATCTGGCGAAGTTCGGCAAAGCGCTCGGCGATCCCCGGCTTGACGATGTCCTTGAGGTGGATTGTGCCCATCACCAGGTTGTCTTCGGCGACCATCAGTGGCGTCCCTCCGGACCGCGCAATCGTCTCCACCCGCTCCTGGACGGCCTCTGGCAGCTGCTTGGGCGTTGGGCAGCCGCACCAGATCGAGATCGCATCGACGGCACCCTTGCGGATGCTGTGCCCATCAAAGTCGACGCCGCTCATCCGCGTGTTCGCCGAGAACGCGATGAAGGTCATGTCAGGTGACTGCGTTCCAACGGCACCGAAGCGGCGGGCCAGGCTGACGATCGAGCGGCCTTCCGGCGTCTCGTCCGAGAGGCTCGCCAGCTCCGCGGCCCGTACAAGGCGATCCATCGTGATTCCCGGCGCCGGAACGAACTCGGTCGCCTGCCGGTTGCCGTAGGTGATGGTGCCGGTCTTGTCGAGGAGCAGCGTGTCGACGTC
>DATEHI010000032.1:0-29396 GCA_035279665.1 Candidatus Dormiibacterota bacterium
GAGCGCGATGCCAGAAAGGTCGAGGCATGCCTGCGGGAGGTGCGCCTGGCGGCGGAGGGTACGCAGAACCTGTTGCCGCCGATGCGGGAGGCGTTGCGAGCCTATGCCACCATAGGAGAGGTGTGCGGAGTGCTGCGCGACGTGTTCGGGGAGTACCGGCCGGGGTCGCGCGGCTAAATCATGGCCACGCGAGCGAAAGAGGACGCCACGCCTTCACCGTCCGAACGCCAGATCAACATCCTTCGCAAGCGCAAATATGACGCCATGCATCGCGGCGGCGACCCCGACGATAAGCAGCACCCGAAAGGGAAGCTGACCGCCCGCGAGCGGATCGAGCTGCTCGTCGACCCGGGGACGTTCACCGAGCTCGATGCCTTCGCCGTCCACCGCACCGAAGCCTTCGGCATGGGGGAGAGGAAGATCGCCGGCGACGGCGTCGTCACCGGCTACGGGGCGGTCGACGGCCGGGAGGTGTTCCTCTTCTCGCACGACGCGAGCGTCTTCGGCGGCTCGCTGGGCGAGGTGTTCGCCGAAAAAGTCTGCAAGGTCATGGATCTCGCCGTCCGCGCCGGCCGGCCCTGCGTCGGCATCAACGACTCCGGGGGCGCGCGCATCCAGGAAGGGGTCGTCAGCCTGGCCGGCTATGCCGACATCTTCCTCCGCAACGTCCAGTCCTCCGGCGTGGTGCCGCAGATCTCGGTCGTTGCCGGCCCCTGCACCGGTGGCGCCGTCTATTCCCCCGCGATCACCGATTTCGTCTTCATGGTCGAGCACCTTGGCTACATGTTCATCACCGGGCCTGAGGTCGTTCGGGTGACGACCGGCGAGACCGTCGGCTTCGACGAGCTGGGCGGCGCCGAGGTACACAACATCAAGAGCGGGGTCGCCCACTTCCTCGACGAGTCCGAGAACGAGGCTTTCAGCAGCGTTCGCCGGCTGCTCGCCTACCTGCCGGGCAGCAATCGGGAGCGGCCGCCCGCGACGACGCCGGTGGATGATCCGCAGCGGCGTGACCGGATGCTGCAGTCGCTCATCCCGGAAAACCCGAATCAGCCCTATGACATGAAGACGGCGATCACGGCGGTGGTTGACCAGGGCAGCTTCATGGAGATCCAGGAGCACTTTGCCCAGAACCTCGTGATCGGCTTTGCGCGGCTCGATGGGGAAGTGGTCGGGATCGTCGGTAACCAGCCGCGCATCCTGGCCGGGGCGCTCGACATCAACGCCTCCGTCAAGGGTGCGCGCTTCGTCCGCTTCTGCGACGCCTTCAATATCCCGCTCGTCACCTTCGTCGACGTGCCTGGTTTCCTTCCGGGAACGGCCCAGGAGTACAACGGCATCATTCGGCATGGCGCCAAGCTGCTCTACGCCTTTGCTGAGGCGACGGTGCCGAAGCTCACGGTGATCACCCGCAAGGCTTATGGCGGCGCCTACGACGTCATGTCGTCAAAGCACATCGGCGGCGATTTCAACTACGCCTGGCCGGCGGCGGAGATTGCGGTGATGGGGCCCCAGGCCGCGGTGAACATCATCTTCAAGCGGGAGATCGCGGCCGCCAGGGATCCGGCAAAGAAGGCAGAGCAGCTGGTTGACGACTACAAGGAAAAATTCGCCAACCCCTACGTCGCGGCAGAGCGGGGCTTCTTGGACGACGTCATCGAGCCGCAAGACACGCGACCGACGCTGATCCGGTCACTGCACCTGCTCAAGGACAAACAGGTCGAGCGGCCCCACCGCCGTCACGGAAACATTCCCCTATGAAATTCCTCGAGTACCAGGTAAAGGAGCGTTTCCGAGCCGCCGGGGTTCCCGTTCCCGACGGTCGCGTGGTCCGCACCGCTGACGAGGCGGCGCTCGCCGCCGGCGCGCTTGGCCCGATCGCCGTCAAAGCGCAGGTGCCCGTCGGGGGGCGCGGCAAGGCCGGAGGGATCAAGCTCGCCAGCACACCGGCCGACGCCAAGCGCGTCGCCGGCGAGATCCTTGGCATGACGATCAAGGGCTACGTCGTCAAGGAGGTCCTGTGCGAGACCGCACAGGAGATCACCCGCGAGCTCTACCTGGGACTCACGCTCGATCGCGATGCCCGCAAGCCGGTGCTGATTCTCAGCGCCCAGGGCGGCATGGAGATCGAGGAGGTGGCCGAGACCCATCCCGACGCGATCGCCAAGCTCCATCCCGACCCGTGGCGGGGGCCATTACCGTTCGAGGTACGCGACCTCATCTTTCGGGCCGGGCTCGGGCCGCTGCAGGCCCAGTTGACGCCGCTGCTGCTGAAGCTGTACGCGCTCGCCCGGACCTATGACGCCCTCACGATCGAAATCAACCCCCTGGCGCTCACGCGCGATGGAGGCCTGGTGGCGGCGGATGGCAAGCTCGAGATCGACGAGAACGCGATGTTCCGCCACAAAGACCTGCACGGGGCCGACGACACCGAGGAGGATCCGCTGGAGGCCGAGGCCAAACGGCGCAAGCTCACCTACCTGCGTCTCGACGGCTCCATCGGCGTGATCGGCAACGGCGCCGGGCTGGTGATGAACACGCTCGACCTGGTGCAGCGCGAAGGCGGCCGGGCCGCCAACTTCCTGGACATCGGGGGCGGGGCGAAGGCCGAGGTGGTGCACAGCGCGCTCGAATTGCTGGCGAGCGATCCCCAGGTCAAAGGCATCCTGATCAACATCTTCGGCGGCATCACCCGCGGCGACGAGGTGGCCCATGGCATCATCGCTGCCACACGCGATCTCCGCCTCACCCTGCCACTGGTTGTGAGGATGACCGGCACGCGC
Organism: Candidatus Dormiibacterota bacterium; assembly: GCA_035279665.1. Taxonomy (GTDB): domain Bacteria; phylum Chloroflexota; class Dormibacteria; order CF-121; family CF-121; genus CF-13. Next base: position 2,784 of record DATEHI010000032.1, read on the forward strand.
GAAGAAGAAGGCCGCCGCCTCCTCGAGGAGGCTGGCATTGCGCCGGCGGTCAGTGCAACGGCCGCCGCCCGGAGGATCGTCGAGCTGTCGAGGGGATCCGCGGCATGAGCATCCTCCTCACGCGCGAGAGCCGCGTCATCGTGCAGGGCCTGACCGGTCGCGAAGGCAGCTTTCACACCGAGCAGATGAAGGCTTACGGGACCAATGTCGTCGCCGGTGTGAGCCCGGGCAAGGGAGGGACCACGCATCTGGGCATCCCCGTGTTTGATACCGTCGCCGAGGCCACGCTCGAGACCGGGGCCGATGTGACCGGCATCTTTGTGCCCGCGCCCTTCGCGGCCGACGCCATCATGGAGGCCGCCGCCGCCGGCGTCGGACTGATCGTCTGCATCACCGAGGGCATTCCGCTCTACGACATGGTTCGAGCGCGCGCCTTTGTGGCGGATGCCGGCGTGAGGCTCATCGGACCGAACTGCCCTGGATTGGCCACGTCCGGCGAAGCGAAGGTTGGCATCATTCCCAACCACATCACCAGCGGGGGATCGGTCGGCATCGTCTCACGCAGCGGAACGCTGACCTATGAAGTCATCCAGGGCCTGAGCCAGGCGGGCGTGGGGCAGACCACCTCGGTGGGGATTGGCGGCGATCCGATCCTCGGACTCTCGTTCACCGAGGTGCTGCGGCTCTTCAAGGATGATCCCGCGACCCGCGCCGTCGTGATGATCGGCGAAATCGGCGGCAGCGATGAGGAGGCGGCGGCCGAGCAGGTGATCGGCCAGGGATTCGGAAAGCCGGTCATCGGCTTCATCAGCGGGCGCACCGCTCCACCGGGAAAGCGCATGGGTCACGCCGGCGCCATCATCTCCGGGAACACCGGCACCGCAGCCTCGAAGCTGCAGGCGTTGAAGCGTGCGGGTGCGCAGGTGTGCGACACCATCGAGGAGGTGGTGGCGGCCGCCGCGGCCGTCGTGGGCCAACCGTCAAGCGCCGCGCACCGCTAGGCCGTCGACGGCGAAACGGGCCTCAACCGGCAGCCCGCGCCCCACGCCGCCGCCGGTTTCGCCGCTTACGCCGGGCCGGCCTCCTGTTCTTGCTCGTCGTGGTCGTCCTCACTGTCATCGCCTACCTCCCGGCGGGCAGCATCACGGTGTCCATCCCGCCGCCGCGCTACGGCGATGGATCTCAAGCCTGGCTGCGGACCGCCAATGGACAGATCGTCGATGGCGACGGGCGCAAGGTGTTGCTGCGCGGTTTCAATGACGACGCCCTCGTCTCCTATCCAAACGATCCGCCCGCGCCGCTGGACGAGATGGATGCGACGTTGATGGCGCAGGCGGGCTTTGACGTCGTCCGCCTCGGCATCGACTGGGCGCAGCTCGAGACGGACCGCGGCCGCATCAACCAGGCCTACCTCGATCGGGTCGCCGGCGCGGTATCCATGCTGAACCGGCACGGCCTCTGGGTCATCCTCGACATGCATTTTCGCCTTGGATGGAGCCCACGCTTCGGCTACTCCGGCGCGCCGGCCTGGGCGACGATCGGCATTCCCAACTGGAATCCGCTGCACCAATCCTGGAGCCCGGCGCTCTCGCCCGCCGCCTTCACGTCCGACACCTATTTCTGGCTGACGTCCGATTGGAAAAAGGACTTCTACATGACCTGGCAGGCGGTCGCCGCCCGCTTCAGGGACAACGCCGGGGTCGCCGGGTACGACATCTTCAACGAGGCGCATCCGCTGCCCATCCCGCCGCGCATCTTCGAGAAGTCCTACCTCTGGCCGATGTTCAGGGACGCGATCGAGGCGATCGGCACCGTCGACTCGAACCACCTCTTCTTCGTCGAGGGCATCCTGCTGCTCTCGCTGAACACGGTCGTCGTCCACCTCAAGGCGCCCAATGTGGTGTATGGCACGCATGTGTACGAAGGCTCCCTGGTGCCGCCCCAGTGGAACGGCGACCCAACGTATCTGCGCCAGCGGTTCCAGCAGCGCCTCAAGGAGGCGACCGAGGTGCCCGCGCCGCTCTGGGTCGGGGAGCTCGGCTACGACCTGGGCGCGAAGGGGGCGACCTCCTATGCGGACGCGGCCCTCGATGAGGCGGACGATTTAGGGATCGGCTGGGCTTGGTGGCAGTGGCGGGAGAGCCGGTGGTGGGGCATCGTGGACCGGGCCGGCCAGCTCGTGAACATGGAGGTGCTGCGCCACCTCGCGCGTCCCTACATCATCGCCGCGCCGACAGGGGTCCGCGGCGGCCGCGGCGATGGTCTGCGCGGGACGCTGACGATCCGTGTGGACGCGGGGCACGCGGATCAGCCCATCGTGATCGGGTGGTCGGCGCTCACGCTGACCGGACCGATTGTCGGCGGCACCTGCGTCAACAGCTCCCATTGGGACGCGACGACCGGGAGGTTGACGCTTCAGCTCAATGCCGGTGTGGGATGTCAGGTAACGCTGCGGACCGCATAGCGCACGCGCCGGTCTGGCTTCGCTACGGCCTGATTGGTGGATTGATCGCCTTTGTCTCCACCCTTGCCGCCAACCTGGCGATCACCTTCTCCGGCCGGCCGACCTCTGCCGCGCCGGTCCGGGCAGGCTTCTGCTGTTGAACCTCGGTGCGGTGATCGTCCTTATCTGGATGGCGGCGTCGGCCGGCTTCATCACCGGCCGTCGGGTGGGCTCGGTTGCCCAGGCCACTCTCTCGGGTGTCGTGGTCGGTGGCGTTGCCGGCTTGGCGCTCGTCGCGGTGATCCCTTTTACGTCAACGGCGATGCATAGCATCCAGGAGCTGAGCACGCAGTGCCCTGATGCTGGAGGATCGTTAGTTTCGGGTTCGGCACGCCGCCTCCCGGGGTGGTCATCGCGACCCCGCCGCCTGGTTTTTCGACCTCACCGCCACCGGGAGCGTTCGCCCCCCCGACGGGTGTCGTCGGAGATGTGATCATGGCCATCGGCCTGCTGGTCACGATCAGCTTCGGTATAGGCCTCGCCGCGGGCGCCGCGGCCTTGGGCGGTCTGGTCGGAGCGGCGTTAAGACCCCAGGCCCGACCTGGATGACCGCCCGCTAGCCGACTTGGCGGCAGGCGTCTGGGAGATCGAGGCTATCGAAACCGGAGCGAAACCTCGAAGTCTGATCGCTCTCTCAGCCCCGTACGGAGGTCCATGTCTCGCCGACCACCTCCCAGAGGTGGTCAGCGAAGGCCCGATGCTGCGCCGGACCCGGATGAAGGCCGTCGCCGGCGAGCCAGCCATCGCCGCGGTTGGTTTCACGACCGATCGCCGTGATGTCGGCGTAGTGGAAACCGCGAGAGGCGGCTTCTGAACGGGCGATCTCGTTGATGGCATCGATTCGCGCCCGCAGGTGACTGGGCGTGCCGAAGGGCGCTGCGCCCGGAAGCGGCGAGAAGTCCGGGACGGAGATAGCCACGACTCGGGCTGACCGCAATCCCAGGCTCTTGACGGTGTCATAGATCTGCCTCAATCGCGCGCGATAGGTCGCGTCGTCAGATCCCTGCACGACGTCGTTGGCCCCGATCAGAATGCTGACGAGCTCCGGCGCTGACCTGCGCGCGACCGGCAACTCTTCACGGATCAGATCCGTCGTGGTGTATCCATTGACGCCGAGATTGATGAGAACGACGTCGATGCTCAGCACCTGCCGCAGGCGTCCGGCCAGCAGGCTCGGGAAGTTCTGCGCCTCATGCTCGAGCCCCGTCCCGATCGTGTAGCTATCGCCGAGCGCCAGGTATCGGATAGATTCCACAAGGCGATGTTAGGACCCGTGCCTGGATCGGTCGAGCCCTCGTATGCCGCGCTACTCCGGGTGCCGGGCTTCGCTCGCGTGGTGCTGGGCACGCTCCTCGCGCGCCTGGGCGGGCAGATGTGGGAGATCGTCCTGGTGCTGTTCGTCCTGCAGCGCTATCAATCGCCCAGCCTGGCCGGCCTGACGGTCCTGCTCGCGATCGTTCCGGGGCTCGCCCTGAGTCCAATTGCCGGCGCGCTGCTCGACCGCCAGGGACGCGTTCGGCTGATGATTCTCGACTACGCGGTGACGGCCGTTCTCATGGCCACGATCGTCATCCTCTCGCTGGGCCACCGGCTGCCGCCGCCGCTGCTGCTGATCATCGTGTCCGTGCTGGGTGTGAGCAACATCCTGAGCATCACGGGCGCCCGCTCGCTCTTTCCGCTCATGCTGCCGCGAGCGCTGTGGGACCGCGCCAATGGGCTCGATACCAGCATGTATTCACTGACGGCGGTCATCGGTCCGGCGATCGCGGGCGTCGTCGTGGCCAGGTTCGGTCCAGAGGCCGCCTTGCTCGCGACCGCGAGCGTCGCGGCGATCGCATCGCTCTCGCTGATCGGCGTGCACGAGCCGATCGCCCGCACGGACTCCGGGGGATCGTTGATCGGTGATGCCTGGGCGGCGCTGCTGTACGTCGTCCGCCACCGCAGTCTGCGTGGCCTGGCGATCGCCTTGTTCATCTGCAACCTCGGGTTCGGTGTGGTCCCGGTGGGTATTCCCGTGCTCGTGCTCCGGCAGCTGCACGGCAGCGCCGCGAACGTAGGGCAGGTCTTCGCCGTCTCCGGCCTGGCAGGACTCACGGCCGGCCTACTGATCGGCCGCATCAGCACCGAAGGACGCGAGCGATGGCTGATCGCGGTCTGCATGGCCATCCAGGTGCCCACACTGGTGGTGCTGGCGTTCGCGACCTCGTTGCCCATCGTGTTCATCGTGGCGGCCGTTGAGGGCGTGGCCGGATCCTTCATCAACGTCGGGATCTTCGCGCTTCGTCAGCGGCGGACGGATCCTGCCTGGTTTGGGCGCGCCTTCGCGGTATCCATGAGCCTCAACTTCGCCGGGGTGCCGATCGGATCCGCGCTCTCCGGCCCGCTGCTCGAGCACTCGATCGCCCTGCCGCTGCTGCTCGGGGCCGCCATCAACGTCGTCGCGGTGGCAGCGGCCCTTACGCTTATCCCGGCGCGACAGCCGGCCGAAGACCGCTAAAGGACTCACCCAGCACGCTCAGCAGGAAGGCAAGAGCTTCCTCGTCGTGCGCCTTCGAGACAAAGGACGCTTCGAACTGTGCGGGCGGAATCAAGACCCCTTTCTCTTGGAGGCGCTGGAACCAGCTGGCGAACAAGGCCGTGTCGGCCCGCTTGGCGCCCGCGTAGTCGCGCACGGCCTGGTCGGTGAAGAAGGGGGTCAGCATCGACCCGACTTGGTTGACCGCCAGCGAGATCCCGGCCGCGGCCGCCGCCGACTGGAGCCCGTCAGCGACCCGCGCTCCCGCACCCTCCAACTGGCGGTAGGCGTGGTCGTCGAGCGCCTCCAGGGTAGCGAGCCCTGCCGCCACCGCGAGTGGATTGCCGGAGAGCGTCCCGGCCTGGTAGACGGGCCCGGCCGGGGCCACCTGTTCCATGATCGCCCGGCGGCCGCCGTACGCGCCGATGGGAAGGCCACCGCCAAGCACCTTCCCGAGGCAGGTGAGATCCGGGATCACGCCGTACCGTTCCTGCGCGCCACCCCGGGCGACGCGAAATCCCGTGATGACCTCATCGAAGATCAGCAGGCTGCCATCGTTGGTGGTCAGCTGTCGCAACCCGGCAAGAAAGCCGGGTGACGGTGGCACGACGCCCATATTGCCCGCAACCGGTTCGACGATGATCGCCGCAACCTGGCCTGGCCAGCGGTTGATGGCCGCCTCGACCTCATCGAGCGCGTTGTAGCCGACCACCAGCGTGTCCCCCGCGGCTCCGGGCGTGATCCCCGGCGTGCCGGGGATACCGAGCGTGGCGACGCCCGAGCCCGCCTCGACCAGCAACGCGTCGGCGTGCCCGTGGTACCCGCCGGCAAATTTGATGAGCTTGGACCGGCGGGTCACCCCCCGCGCGAGCCGGACGGCGGACATCGCCGCCTCCGTTCCCGAATTGACCAGTCGCAGCATCTCGATCGCCGGCATCCGCTCCGATACCGCGGCCGCCAACCGCACCTCGCCCTCGGTGGGGGCGCCGAATGTCCAGCCGCGCTCGAGCTGGGCGTGCAGCGCCTCGAGGACGCCGGCGGGCCGGTGGCCAAGGATGAGTGGTCCCCAGGAGCAGACGAGGTCGAGGTAGCGACGGCCGTCCACGTCAAAAATCCAGGGGCCTTCGCCGCGGGCGATGAAAGGCGGGTTGCCGCCGACGGCGCGATAGGCGCGCACCGGGCTGTTGACCCCGCCCGGGATAAGGCGCTGTGCCTCTTCGAAGAGCGCGGCCGACCGATCGATGCCTACGATGGGTTCCGGTCGAGGTCGAAGGCGTCGTTCATCACGGCGGCTTCCAGGGTCGGGTCGGGGCTTTCGCGGAGCGCGCGGATCGGACCGTGGAGAAACTTGGCGGTCAGGGCATCGGCGAGGTCGCGCATCGCCTCGCGCGTCTCCACCTCGGTCGCCGGGACGCGCGCCAGATGACGCTCGAGAACTCCGTCGCGCAGATGCGCCACGCGGCTGACCAGCGCCTGGACCGTGGGTGCCGAGTCGCGCGCGTCCAGGGCGTGGGCCGTGGCTCGCACCTCTTCCACAACGATTTCCTCGGCGGCGGGAACGAAGGCCTCACGTGCCTCGCGGTTGGTCTCGGCGACGCGTTGCAGGTCATCGATATTGAGGAGGTGGACACCGGTAACGCCCGCAGCGTCGGGATCGACATCGCGGGGGACCGCCATGTCGACGATCAGCAGCGGACGACCGCCGCGACGCTGCTGGAACGTCATCACCCTCTCGGCGTCGAGCAGGTGGTGTGGGGCACTGCTGGACGAGACGATGATATCGACGGCACCGATGATCTCCTCGATCGCGTCGAACGGAACCGCCGAGGCGCCGGTAGTCTGCGCGACTTCGTCGGCGCGTTCGAATCGCCTCGAGGCGAGATAGACGCTCCCGATCCGCTGGTTGCGCAAGAGGCGCAGCGTCACCTCGCTCATCTCACCGGCGCCGAGCAGCAAGACATTCCGGCCGGCAAGGTCGCCGAGGACCTCCTGTGTTGCCGCCACCGCGGCATGGCTCACGGACACCGGCCGTCGCCCAAGCCCCGTATCGTGACGGATGCGCTTGGCGGCCCGCAGCGCGCCGCGGATGATGATTTCCAGCTGGGCGTCGAGCGCGCCGGCCTGCCGGGCGAGCGATAGCGCCCGCTTGAGCTGGCCGAGCACCTGCGCCTCGCCGATCATCAGCGAGTCGAGGCCGCCGGCCACTCGGAACAGGTGATCCATCGCATCGTCGCCCGTCAGCCGATAGGCGTAGCGCTCCCAGGCCTCGAAGGGGAGCTGGTGCGGCCACAGACCGAACGACTCGAAGAGCCGATCCGGCGTGTCGTTGGCGGAGGCGATTGCGTAGAGCTCCGTCCGATTGCAGGTCGACAGTAGGACGCCGCTCTCGATCAGGTCGTGGTCGATGAGACGGCGAACGCACTCGCCGACGCCGGTTTCAGGGATGAAGACCTGTTCCCGGACGTCGAGCGGTGCTGACTTATGACTCAGGCCAAGTACGACGAACTTCACGGATCCAAACCTAATGGTACGTGCCGGGCCGTCGCTCAGACCGGGAAGACACCGTGCTTGCGGTCGACCCGCGGCAGCTCGCTGGTCGCATAGGCGGCGAATCGATTCATGAGCTCAGTCCGCAGCTCGGTGGGCGCCACGACCGCGTCGACGATCAAGTCCGACGCCAGCCGGTAGAGGTCGATGTCCTCTCGATACTCCTCCTGAAGCTTCGCCACGTATGCCGGGCGCTCGGCCTCCGGCAGCTCCTGGATCTTGTTGTAGAAGACGGCATTGACCGCGGCGCTCGGGCCCATCACGCCGATCATGGCCGTGGGCAGCGCCAGCGTCGCGTTCGGCTCGTACGCCGGACCCGCCATGGCATAGAGGCCCGCGCCGTAGGCCTTGCGTACGATCACCGAGATCTTCGGCACGGTCGCCTCCGCCACCGCGGCGATCATCTTGGCGCCGTGGCGGATGATCCCCTGGCGCTCGACGACGGTGCCGATCATGAATCCGGGCACGTCGGCGAGAAAGAGTAACGGGATGTTGAAGGCGTCGCAGAGCCAGATGAAGCGTGCCGCCTTGTCGGCGGAGTCGACGAAGAGGATGCCACCCTTTTGCATCGACTGGTTGGCGACCACGCCGACCACTCGCCCGTCGATGCGCGCCAACCCGCAGATGATCTCCTTGGCATAGAGCTTCTTGATCTCGAAGAAGCTGCCCGCGTCGACCACCCCGTCGATCAGGTGCTGCATGTTGAACGCTCGCCCCTCGTCCTGCGGTACGAGCGTTTCCAGGGGCACCGGCGGCCGGGCCTCGACCGAGGGTCCTGGATGAGGCGTCTCCGTCCAGTTCTGTGGGAAATAGGAGAGATAACGCCGTCCCGCTTCGATCGCCTCTTCGTCGGACGCGACCAGCGCGTCGCCGACGCCGCTGACGGTCGAGTGCATCCGGGCCCCGCCCATCTCCTCGAGGGTGACCTTTTCGCCGATCACCATCTCCGCCATACGCGGGGACCCGAGGTACATGCTGGCGTTGCCCTCGACCATGATCGTGACGTCGCAAAAGGCGGGGATGTAGGCTCCGCCCGCTGCCGAAGGGCCAAAGAGCAGGCAGATCTGCGGCACGACCCCGGACAGTCGCACTTCCTGCTGGAAGATGCGACCCGCGTGCCGCCGCCCCGGGAACATCTGCACCTGGTCGGTGATCCGCGCTCCGGCCGAGTCCACGAGGTAGAAAATCGGGACCCGCAGCCGTTCGGCGGTCTCCTGGATTCGAATGATCTTCTCCACCGTGCGCGGTCCCCAGGACCCGGCCTTGACCGTCGGGTCGTTGGCCATCACGCACACCGTGCGCCCCTCGATCCGGCCGATGACCGTCACGACGCCGTCGGCGCCGTAGCCGGGCTCCTCGCTGTGGGCGAGCAGCCCGTCCTCGATCAGGACGTCCGGGTCGAGCAGCAGTTCGAGCCGGCGTCGAACCGGCAGCTTGTGCTCCTGCCGCAGTTTTTCCGCATACTTCGCTGACCCGCCGGCCCGCGCCGTCTCGGAGCGAGCCTTGAGCTCGTCGTCAGCGTCCTGTTTCGCCGCCGGATCGGGCGCACTCATGCCGAGACGCTCCCGGTTTCAGGCGGTGCCAGGGCGTGGATCCTGCCGGGCATCGGGCCGCCCAGCGTGTGCTCGAGTCCGCGAGCCACTACGATGAGCCGGCTGACATCGACCCCGGTCTTGATGCCCATCGCCTCGAGCATTGCCAGGGCATCCTCGCTGCAGAGGTTGCCGGCGGCGCCGGGTGCGAAAGGGCTGCCGCCGATGCCGCCGACCGAACCTTCGAAGAGGTTGACGCCGGTCTCCAGCGCCGAGAGCAGGTTGGCGAGCGCCGTTCCACGCGTGTCGTGGAAATGCGCGCCCCAGCGAACCGCCGGCAGCCGCTCCTTCATCGCCTGGAAGACCGCCTCTACCTGTGCTGGGTTGGCCACGCCGATGGTATCGGCCAGCGCGATCTCCTCGATCCCGGCGTCGGCCAGCGCCGCCGCGACCTCGGCCACCCGCTCCGGCGGAACCGCTCCCTCGTATGGACAACCGAACGCCACGCTGAGGCTGGCGTCGACCACGATCTGGTCGCGCCGCGCCTCACTGGCGATCGACTGGATCTCCTGGAGTGTTTCCTCGACGGAGCAATTCAGGTTGTGCTGGTTATACCCATCGGTGGCGGCCACGGTGACGGCGACGTTTCGAACGCCTGCACCCCGGGCGCGGTCGAGGCCGCGGCGATTCGGAACGAGCACGCGCAGCTGATCGATCCGATCCTGGAGCGCCTCGAGCACCGCCTCGGCATCGGCCAGCTGGGGCACCCATTTGGGGTGCACCATCGAGGTGGCCTCGACTCGTCGAAATCCGCAATCGAGCAGGCTCGCCACCAGGCCCACTTTTGCCGGGGTGGACAGCGTCCTTGGCCAGCTCTGCAACCCGTCGCGGGGTCCGACTTCCACCCAGTCGACCCGAAGGGCCGCGCTCATTTGCCGGTGAACCGTGGCTCCCGCTTTTCGAAGAAGGCGGTGACACCTTCCTTCAGGTCATCGCTCAGGCCGAGCAGGGCGAGCTGGTCCTGCAGGTAGGCAATCGCCGACGGGAAGCTCATGTCCTGCATGCGGTAGAAAGCCTCGAGGCCGAGCCGCATGCCGATGGCGCTCTTGTTCGCCAGGTCGCCGGCGAGCGTGTCGACCTGCGCGTCGAGCTGCGCCGGCGGCACGTGCCGGTTGATGAGACCGATCCTGGCCGCCTCGGCGGCGTCGATGCGCTTGCCCGTCAGCATCAGTTCCATCCCGGCTTTGCGCGGCACGTTGCGAAAGACGATCGCCATGATCATCATCGGCCAGACGCCGACGTTTGCTTCGGGCATGCCGAATTGGGCGTCGCTGGCGGCGATGGCGAGGTCGCAGGCGGCCACGAGACCGAAACCGCCGGCGAGCGCGTGGCCGTTGACGCGGGCAATGGTCGGCTTGCCCAACTCCGTCATCGCCAGGAAGAGATTGGCGAGATGACGTCGCTCGAAATAACGGTCCAGCTCGGGCTGCTCCCCGCGAAAGCTGTTGAGGTCGGCACCGGCGCAGAAGACCTTGCCCGCCCCCGTGATCACGATGACCCGGATTTGCGGGTCGCCCTTGGCCTGCTCGAGCGCCGCTCGAAGTTCGGCGACCGTTTCCGTGCTCAGCGCGTTGCGATTGTCGGGACGGTTGATCGTGATCGTCGCGATCGCGTCGCGCCGCCCGTAGAGGAGGTTCTTGAACTCCACCGGCCAAGTATATGGGGCGTCATTTTGCGCTCCGTCACGGCGCTTCTAGAATGCAGTCGTGGAGGACGTCGTCCTGGTCGCGGCGGCCCGCACGCCGTTCGGCAAGCTGGGCGGTAGCCTCTCGACGTTGACGGCGCCCGAGCTCGGCGCCTCCGTCATCAAGGAGGTCCTCAACCGCGCCCACGTCGACGGCGCCGACATCGCCCAGGTCATCATGGGCACCGTCATCACTGCCGGCATGGGCCAGATTCCGGCGCGGCAGGCCGCCATCCACGCCGGACTGCCGACGAGCGTCCCGGCGCTGACCGTCAACAAAGTCTGTGCGTCATCGCTCAAGGCGGTCAACCTGGCGGCGCTGCTGATCCGCAACGGTGATGCCAACGCCGTCGTTGCCGGCGGGATGGAGAGCATGAGCCGGGCACCCTACCTGCTGGAGAAGGCGCGCTTCGGATATCGCCTCGGCGACGGCGCGCTGGTCGACAGTATGGTCCGCGACGGGCTGATCGATCCCGCCAACGGCTGCCACATGGCGGTTGAGGGCAGCAATGTCGCCAAAGAGTTCGAGGTTTCGCGCCAACGGCAGGACGAGTACGCCTACGCCAGTCAGCAGCGATACGCCGCGGCGCTCGAGGCCGGCTCCTTCAAGGAGGAACTCATCCCGATCGCTGTGGTGAGTCCGAAAGGCACGACCACCGTGGCGGCGGATGAGCAGCCGCGACCGGACACCACCATCGAGGGGCTGGCGCGCCTCAAGCCGGTCTTCACGGAGGACGGGACGATCACCGCGGGAAACGCCCCCGGCGTCAACGATGGCGCCACCGCCATCCTGCTGATGAGCGGGAGCGAGGCGAAGCGGCGCAGCCTGCCAGTCCTGGCCCAGTGGCTCGCGTACGGCGAGTCGGCGGCCGACACCCCCTACCTCGCGACCGTGCCGGCATCGTCCATCCAGGCGGCACTGAAGAAGCTCGGGTTGCGCGTCTCGGACATGAGCCTCTTCGAAATCAACGAGGCCTTTGCGGCGGTGGCGTGCACTGCCATGGACCTGCTCGGGATCGATGAGCAGCGGGTCAACGTCGATGGCGGCGCGCTCGCCGTCGGCCATCCAATTGGCGCGTCGGGCGCGCGCATCCTGATGCACCTCGTCTATGCGCTGCGGCAGCGGGGCGGCGGTTACGGCGCGGCCGGCATCTGCTCGGGGATGGCGCAAGGCGAGGCCACCATCGTCCGCGTGAACTAGATGGATCTGTCCCTGCGCCCGGAACAGGAGGAGATCCGCAAGCTGGCTCGGGATTTCGCCGAGCGCGAGGTCAAGCCGCGCGCGGAGGCGATCGACCACACGAGCGAGTTCCCGCGGGACCTGGTCGACAAAGCCGCCAGGCTCGGCTTGCTCGGCATCCTGGTCCCCGACGCCTACGGCGGCGCCGGGCTCGACCACCTGTCCTTCGCGATCTTCGTCGAGGAGGTCGCGCGCTTCTGCGCCAGCACGGCGGTCATCCTCGACGTTCACACCTCGGTCGGCACCGAGCCCATCGTCCTCTTCGGTTCGGAGGAGCAGAAGCGTCGCTGGTTGCCCGATCTGGCGCAGGGGAAGAAGCTGGCGGCCTTCGCGTTGACGGAGCCCGAGGCCGGCTCTGATGCCGCGCATCTCACGACCACGGCGGTCCGTAGCGACCGCGGCTACCTCCTGAATGGCACCAAGATGTTCATCACCAATGCCGGCGAGGCGGGACTGTACGTCGTGATGGCCTCGACAAAACCGGGGTCCGGCGCGGAAGGCATCACCGCGTTCCTGGTGGGCGGCGACAATCGAGGTCTTAAGGTTGGACCGAAGTTCAAGAAGATGGGCCTGAACGGCTCGGCCATCGCGGAGGTGTACCTGGAGAATTGCGCCGTCGACGAGGCCGACCGCCTCGGTGACGAAGGCCAGGGCTTCCGCATCGCGATGCGGGCGCTCGACAGCGGAAGGATCGGTATCAGCGCCCAGGCGGTCGGGCTCGCCCAGGGCGCCTTCGAGGACGCGCTCGCCTACGCGAAAGAACGCAAGCAGTTCGGCAAACCGATCGCCGAGCTGCAGACGATCCAGAACAAGCTGGCCGACATGGCCGTCAAGATCCGGGCGGCGCGTTGGATGACGTGGAAGGCGGCGGCGCTGTGCGATGCCGGCCTGCCGTTCACCAAAGAGGCGTCGATGGCCAAGCTCTTTGCCACCGATGCGGCGATGGAGATCACGCTCGACGCCCTGCAGGTCTTCGGCGGATATGGCTACCTCGAGGAATATCCGATGGCACGGCGCGTTCGCGACGCCAAGGCCTGCCAGATCTACGAGGGGACGAACCAGGTGCAGCGCGTCGTCATCGCGCGCGAGCTGGAGCACGCCTGATGGACTTCGCGCTCAGCGATGAGCAGCTCCAGATCCGCGAGATGGTCCACGACATCTGCCTGGAGCGGGTCGAACCGCGCGCGGCCCAGATCGACGAGTCCGGCGAGTTCCCCTGGGACATCAAGGAGGTGTTCGCGAAGCACGATATCCTTGCCATCCCCTTTTTGCCCGAGTACGGCGGCGTCAGCGGCAGTGCCCTGACCCTGATCGTGGCGGTCGAGGAGATCGCCAGGTTCTGTGCCACGTCGTCCCTGATCCTTAGTGTCCAGTCGCTCGGCAGTCTGCCGATCTCGCTGGCCGGGACCGAGGAACAGAAGCTGAAATACCTGCCGCCCCTCGCCCGTGGCGAAAGAATGGCGGCCTATGCCCTGACTGAGTCAGGGTCGGGCTCAGACGCCGGCGGCATGCGCACGCGAGCGACCCGGCGCGGCGACACCTACGTGATCAACGGTTCGAAGACATTCATCACCGGCGGCAGCGTCGCGGACACCATCGTGGTGTTCGCCCGGACGGATCGAAACGGCGAAGGGGTGGCGCGCAACATCTCGGCGTTCATCGTCGAGAAGGACATGCCAGGCTTCAAGGTGGGCAAGCTGGAGAAGAAACTCGGCATCCGCGGATCGCCCACGGCGCAGCTCTTCTTCGAAGACCTGGCGGTGCCGGCGGCCAACCGGCTTGGGAACGAAGGAGAAGGCTTCAGGCTCGCCATGCGCGTTCTCGACCACTCCCGTCCCGGGATCGCGGCGCAGGCCCTCGGCATCGCGGAAGGTGCCTACGACCTGGCCCGCCGCTACGCGCGCGACCGGCGCCAGTTCGGCAAGCCGATCAACCAGTTCCAGGGGATCCAGTTCATGCTGGCCGACATGGCCACCCAGATCGAGGCGGCTCGCGCCCTGACCTACGGCTCGGCTGACGCGCTCGACCGTCATCTGCCCGACATCAGCCTTAGCTCATCGATGGCGAAGCTGTTCGCCTCGGACACCGCGATGCGCGTCACGACCGACGCGGTGCAGATCCTCGGCGGCTACGGCTATCTCCGCGATTTCCCGGCCGAGCGCATGATGCGGGATGCGAAGATCACGCAGATTTACGAGGGGACCAACGAGATCCAGCGATTGGTGATTGCCCGTGAAGTGCTAAAGGAGAAGGCGTGACGATCAAACAGCTTTACGTTGCCGGCGCCGGCCTGATGGGGGCGGGGATCGCCCAGACCGCGATCAGCCATGGCCTGGACGTGACGATTCGCGAGGTCGATGACAGCCTCGTCAACCGCGGTGTCGCGAACATCACGAAGCGGCTCGAGAGTCTCGTCCAGAAAGGCAAGCTCGATGCCGCCGGACGCGATGCGTCACTGAGTCGGTTGCACCCGACCACGTCCCTCGAGGCGGCGGGCCGGGCCGACTTCGTGGTCGAGGCGATCACCGAGAACTTCGACGCGAAACGCGAGCTGTTCAAACGCCTCGACGGCATCTGCCGGTCGGAAGCGATCCTCGCCAGCAACACGTCGTCGATCCCCGTCACACGGATGGCGGCGGTCACCAAGCGGCCCGATCGCTTCATCGGCATGCATTTTTTCAACCCGGTGCCGGTGATGCCACTGGTGGAGCTTACGCGCGGCCGCGATACCTCCGATGCGACGCTGGCTACGACGCTCGAGCTCTCCAGGGCGCTCGGCAAGACTCCGATCACCTCGCTCGACTACCCTGGCTTCATCGTCAACCGCATGTTGGTGCCGTTCATCAACGAGGCGATCCGGGCGCTGATGGAGGGGCTGGGCACGCGTGAGGACATCGACCAGGGCGCCCGGCTCGGCCTGCACCACCCCATGGGCCCCCTGGAGCTGGCGGACTTCGTCGGCCTCGACACCCACCTCTACATCTGCGGCGTTCTTTACGAGGGGCTCCACGACCCACGATTTGCCGCGCCGCCCCTGCTCCGCCAGCTGGTCGATGCCGGTCACTTCGGGCGCAAGACGGGTCGCGGGTTCTACCGCTACGGACCCGACGGTAGCCGGGTCCCAGACTGAGTCGGGCTACACCTTGCGCTGCGCCGGCTGCGTCCCGCCGGGGAGGGCGGCTGGTTTGCGCCGAATGAGCGACATGGCGAGCAGCCCCAGCGCGACCACCAGCGACGCCGCGGCAAGGATCGCGACCGCGGCCGCGATAACCGCCCAGATCAGGCCACTCTTGGTCGCGATCAGGCTCAGGGGCGTTCCACCTCTGAGGTGCAGGACGACGAACGAATAGCAGATCCCAAAGGTCGCGAGTGCGATAAGGAGGGCCCCGACGCGTCGCACCCGGGCGATCCATAAGCCGCCGATCAACCACACAGCGGCGGTGATGGCCGCGGCGAAGGCGCCATCTTCGGCGGTGGTCGTGCCGAACCCCGGCAAGGCGTTGCCGGCGAGATGCACGTTGTCGGTTGCCTCGAGCACGGCCAGCACGGTTCCCATCGCAGCGACGATCAAGAGGGGCAGGGTCTCGCGCCGCCGGTTGTAGCCGGTGGCGTGTCCCCAGCAGACGACTGCCGCGATCAGCGTGATGATGCAGGCGATCACGAGGCCGATGAGGTCGGCCGCGACCGGAAGGCCCTCGATCCGCACGAAGCTGCCGATCGCCCCCGCGGTCGCCGCGAAATGCTGCTGGGCGATCTCGCCAAGCTGGATGAACGCAATTGCACCGGTGAGGAAAACCCCGATCGGTTGGCCCTTAAAACCCAGGATGATGGAGGCCAGCCAGGCCACGAAGACAACGAGGGCAGCGAAGGTATACACGCTATCGACCTGCGCGGCGTGGAGCTCGTGATAGAGATTGAAGCTCCCCAGCGCCAGCGCGATGAGACCGAAGACGAGCAGGAGGTAACGGGCGGGAAATAGCAGGGGGCCTTGCCTGACACGAAGGGCCGGCCTCGCCTGCATCCACAACATTTTACGGTTGAACCGGATTCGTCCTCGCCCCGATTAGCTAGACTTGATTCGCACCTTTGGTAAGGCAACCGCGCAGGCGGCGCGCATCCGCTGCGCTCGGCCGAGACCGCGTGTGGCAGTATGCCCGGACCGCACTGGCCGTCATCGTCGGGCTGGCTCTCCTGCTTTCGGGGCTCGCAGTCTTTCGTATCTGGTCGGCGATTCACGCGATCTCGCCGCGCGCCCAGCCACAAGACCTGATTGCGCTCGTTCAGGCAAAGAGCGACGAGCCGGGCTCGATCGGTTGGAAGATCAAGCACGACGAGCGCATCAACATTCTATTGCTCGGCTACGGCGGGCCGGGGCACGACGGCGCCTACCTGACCGACTCGATCATGCTGCTGTCCATCCGTCCCGGGACGCGCGAGGCGATGATGATTTCGGTGCCGCGCGACCTGTGGGTGAAGATCCCCGCACTGCCAGGGAATAGGTTCATCATGGGCAAGCTCAACAGCGCCTACGCCATCGGAACCGATCACAACAACTTCCCCAACGTCCGTAGCGAGTGGAAAACCAGCACAGGTGGTGGTGACCTGGCGGCGGCAACCGTCTCACAGGCGACCGGCCAGCCGATCGATTACTGGATCGGGGTGGACTTCAAGGCGTTTCGCGATGTCGTCAACGCGTTGGGCGGCGTCCGTGTCAATGTCCCGACGGCGCTCGACGACCCCTACTTCCCGGCCGGCGAGTCGACCGGGATGATGCGGGTCCACTTCGATGCCGGATGGCAGCAGTTCGACGGCGAGCGGGCGCTCCAGTATGCGCGCTCGCGGGAAACGACCTCCGACTTCGACCGCTCGCGCCGCCAGCAGCTGGTCCTGCTGGCCGTGCGTCAGCGCGTCTTCACCTTGAACGCGATCCCGCGGATGCTGTCGTTGCTGGGCGCGCTGCAGGACAATGTCCGGACGAACTTGCGCCCCGGCGACATGCAGCAACTCGCCGACCTGGCCGGGACAATCAAGGAGCAGGACATCAGGAGCGTGGCGATCGACACGTCGAATCTGCTGCGAAGCGGCACCAGCAGCAACGGCCAGTACATCCTCGAGCCGCTCGACCCGACCTACGGCGCCCTGCATCGCTACCTGGCGATGGCGCTTCCGGACCGGTCGGCGCTGGCGTCGCAGGTGCCCTTCCAGGTGCAGGATGGGAGCCGCCGCTACTGGCTGCCCTACGGCATCGGGACGCCGGCCAGCATCATGGCGTCCCTCCTGCAGGCGCAGGGGTGGGAGGCGAGCGTCGCCCCGCCCACCGCGCAGCGCGTCACCCAGACCCAGATCCTGGACGGTTCGCGTGGCCGCGCCGCCGCCATGGTCGCCTGGCTCCAGACCTACTTCGGCGCGGTGGTGACGACGGTCGCGCCGCCGGCGAGTGGCCCGACAGTAACAGTCCTCCTTGGGTCCGACTTCACCGTGAAGACCTTCCCGGCTCCCACGCGATAACGTTCCCTTCTTGCGGGGGAGGGCAGGGCGGGGGGTACGATTCGATCGAGATGAGTTTGGCCGGCGCCTTGCTTTCCGGCGATGTCCGGGCGCTGGCGCGGGCGATCAGCCTGGCCGAAGATCGGGACCCACAGGCGAGCCAACTGGTCGCCGAACTGCAGTCCCACACCGGGAATGCCTACCTCGTTGGGCTGACCGGCGCCCCCGGGACCGGGAAGAGCACCCTCGCCGACGCGCTGGTCAAGGTGATCCGCGACCGGCAGCAAACCGTCGGCGTGATCGCCGTCGACCCGAGCAGCCCCTTTACCGGCGGTGCCGTCCTTGGCGACCGTATCCGCATGGGGCGCCACACGCTCGACAAGGGGGTCTTCATCCGCAGCATGGGCGCCCGCGGCCACCTCGGTGGTTTGGCGGCGGCCACCCGCGAGGCGATCCACCTGCTCGACGCCTATGGCCGTGACGTGATCCTTGTGGAGACCGTTGGGGTCGGCCAATCGGAGCTCGAGATCTCGACCATCTGCGACACCGTGGTCCTGGTGTTGATGCCGGAGTCGGGCGACGCGGTGCAGAGCATCAAGGCCGGCATCCTGGAGATCGCCGACGTCTTCGTCATCAATAAATCCGACTTGGGCGGCGCGGAGAAGACGCGTCGCCTGATCCAGGATGCCCTTGGGCTCGGCCCCAAACAGGCCTGGCGCCCACCCATCCTGCTGGCGTCGGCGGCCAGGGACGAAGGGATGGAGCCGGTCTGGGATGCGGTCCTTAAGCACCAGGCCTATCTGGCGGAGAGCGGCACGCTGGCCTCAAGGCGGCAGCAGCGCCTCAAGCAAGAAGTCATGGCGCTGGTCGCCGACCGCGCTCGCGAGGACGCCCGGCGCGTGCTGGAGGGCGACACGGCGGTGGGCCGGCGGGTGCGCGAGAATCGGAATGGGAAACTAAACCCGTACGCCCTCGCCGAGGAGGTCCTCGAGCAGCGGGCACCGCAAGGAGGCAGCTGATGGCACTTCGCCGCAAGACGGCCTATGAGGAATGGGCCGCCCGCTACCGGGCCGGCAAACCGGCGCCGAAGGACAGCGCGGAGACGATGTCGGGCCTGCCATTGCAGCCCCTCTACACCCCGGACAACATGGAGGGTTGGCGCTACGAGGAGAAGCTCGGCTATCCGGGCGAGTTCCCGTACACGCGCGGTGTCTACCCCTCGATGTATCGCGGCCAGCCGTGGACCATCCGGCAGTTCGCCGGCTACGGCACCGCGGAGGAGACGAACCGCCGCTACAAGTTCCTGCTCGCGCAGGGGCAGGCGGGCCTCTCGGTGGCCTTCGACATGCCGACCCTGATGGGCTACGACTCCGACGACCCGCTCGGCGAAGGCGAGGTCGGCCATTGCGGTGTGGCCATCGACTCGCTGGAGGACATGGAAACCCTCTTCGCGGGCATCCGCCTGGACCAGATCACCACCTCGATGACGATCAACTCGCCGGCGGCCATCCTCTATGCGATGTACATCGCCGTCGCGCAGAAGGAGGGCGTGTCGCAGGAGAAGTTGGGTGGCACCCTGCAGAACGACATCCTCAAGGAGTACATCGCCCAGAAGGAGTACATTTTCCCGCCGGAACCGTCGATGCGACTGGTGGTCGACACCATCGTCTTCGCGGCGCGCCACATGCCCCGCTGGAACGCCGTGTCCATCTCTGGTTACCACATTCGCGAGGCCGGCTCAACCGCCACTCAGGAGCTCGCCTTCACGCTGGCGGACGGCATGGCCTACGTCGAAGCCTCGATCAAGGCCGGCCTGAAGGTCGATGAGTTCGCGCCGCGGCTCTCTTTCTTCTTCGACTCGCACATCGATTTCTTCGAGGAGATCGCCAAGTTCCGCGCAGCTCGCCGGCTGTGGGCGAGGATCATGCGCGACAAGTACAGCGCGCGCGATCCCAGGTCCTGGATGCTGCGCTTCCACACACAGACCGCCGGCGTGTCACTAACGCGCCAGCAGGTAGAGAACAACGTGACGCGGACGGCCTACGAGGCGATGGCGGCCGTACTGGGTGGGACCAACTCCCTGCACACCAACTCGATGGACGAAGTGTTGGCCTTGCCGACCGAGCGCGCGGCGCAGATCGCGCTGCGTACCCAGCAGGTGCTCGCCCACGAGACCGGGGTCGCCAACACCATCGACCCGCTGGGCGGCTCCTATTTCATCGAGCAGCTCACCGACGAGATGGAGCGAGGCGCGCAGCGCTACTTCGACGAGATCGATGCACAGGGCGGCGTCCTGCGCTGCATCGAAAATGGTTTCTTCCAGCGCGAGATCGCCGATGCCGCCTTCGAGTTCGAGCGCAAGCTCGAGGCGAACGAGCGGATCATCGTGGGCGTCAACGCCTACAAAGACGGTGAAAGCGGCGACGTCCCCACCCTGCGCATCGGCCCCGAGACCGAGCAGGGTCAGGTGCGCCGGGTCAAGGCGCTGCGGGCGCGGCGCGACAACACCAGCGTCGTAAATCGCCTCGCGGAGTTGAAGACGGCCGCTCGCGGCAATGACAACTTGATGCCGCCCCTGCTGGCATGCGTCAAGGCCTACGCCACGGAGGGCGAGATCATGGCCGCGCTGAAGGAGGTCTTCGGCGTCTACCGCGAGCCGATCCTTTTCTAGATGATCAAGCTGCGCTTTTCCCTCCTGGGGCGGATCATTGCGGGACTGGCGGTCGTCGTCATCATCGCCCTCTACGTGACGAGGCTATGACCGCCCGCGTCCTGACGGCAAAAGTCGGGCTCGATGGCCACGATCGCGGCGTGAAGGTCGTCTCGCGGGCGTTGCGCGACGCCGGGGTCGAGGTGATCTATGCCGGGCTGCGGCAGACGCCGGAAATGGTCGTCGAGGCAGCGATCCAGGAAGACGTCGACGCTATCGGGGTCAGCCTGCACAGCGGCGCGCACATGACGCTCATCCCCCGCATCCTCGAGCTGCTCAAGCAGCGCAACGCCACCGACATCGTGGTCTTTGGGGGTGGCATCATCCCGCCGGACGACGCCAAAGAGCTGAAAAAGTTGGGCGTCGTCGAGATCTTCGGTCCCGGCACGTCGCTGCAATCGATCATCGACTTCGTCAATCACGGTTTTCAGGGGCACGCCCCGGGAGCAGCTTGACGTTTCATCGGCCCATTTCCGCCGAATGCCTTTGTCAGCTCCTGCGCGCGCTCGGTCACGCATCGACGGATGCGCTCCCTCACGTGCTCGTCGCTTCCTCTGCCTCGGCGGCCTGGGCCGCGAACCGTCGGCGCCGTCCCGGGACGCGCCCCTGGGCGGCGTGATCGCGACCGCACCGCGAAAGCTTGGCCGCTTCGAGCTTCGCTGCCTGAGCGATGGGCACTGGCGGATGGACGGCGGCTCCGTGTTTGGCGTGGTGCCCAGGGTCTTGTGGGAAAAGCTCAAGGTCCCGGACGCCCGCAACCGCATCCCGATGGCGACCAATTGCATGCTGGTCCGCACGCCCGACGCCAACATTTTGATCGAGGCCGGCATGGGCCCCAAGCTCTCCGACAAAGAACGTGACATCTGGGCCTACGATCGAGACCCGGGCATCCCCGACGCGCTGGCCGGCGTTGGGCTTCAGCCGCAGGATATCGACCTGGTCGTACTCAGTCACCTGCATTTCGACCACGTTGGTGCACTGGTCACCCCCGGCCGGGACGGCGAGCTGACGCCCCTCTTCCCGCGCGCGCGCCATGTCGTGCAGGCGACGGAGCTAGAGGCGTGGCGGAATCCGGATCCTCGCAGCAAACCGTCTTACAAGCCGGAAAACTTGAAAGTCCTCGAGGAGGAGGGTCGGCTGCAGGTGGTCGACGGCGACCAGGAGGTGGCGCCGGGTGTCGAGGTGCGGGTCACAGGTGGTCACACCGCGGGACACCAGGCAGTGTACGTCCGGGATCAGGAGCAGACCGTGGTCTTCACCGGCGACTTCCTCTTCATGCGCGCCTTCCTCAAGGTCAACTGGGTCAGTGGGCTCGACCTCTTCCCCCTGGAGCTGATGGAGCACAAGGCGGCCTTCCTCAAAGAGGCGGCGCGCGAGCGGTATCTGCTCTGGTTCTATCACGAGACCGAGCAGATGCTCGGTTACTGGACGGGCGAGGGCTTCGAGCCGGCTAGCTGACGATCACGGGGCGTCGCCCCACGCGAGTGGCGCTTTAGTGCCATACGAGCGTTTGAGACGTTTAACTCACAATCAGAAGGACTTCTGAACCGCACCGCTCGCACTGGCCCCGCACGACGTAGTTTCCGGTCTTCAGGTCCATCGCGGACGGATTGAGGATGCCAACCGCCTGCCGGCACGAGCGGCAGTTCGCCTTCATGGGCGCCACCGGGATTTCGGGGGGCTGGAAGGTCCAGGTGTGCGGACCGACCTGGTGCATGGTGGCGTGGGCGATGGCCATTTCTGAGCTCCATCTCTTGTAACGCGCCTGGTCAGGAAATGGCCTGCGCCCTTCGGACCTCCGCTCTACGGACTACGGCGTAGCCGTGCCGTCTCCTGCGGCCTAGTAGACGATGACCGGGGTGCCGGTCGGGGTCCAGTTCCACAGCCAGACCATGTTGGAGTAGGGAACGTTGACGCAGCCATGCGTGCCCGTGTCCTCTCCAGTCGGGTCGTAGTGGGGGCCGTTGGTCCCGGGACCGTAGCGCGAGCGCCAGTTGGCATCGTGGATCCCGTCGCCACCGTTGAACCACATGACCATCGCGACCTTGCTGTCCGGGTACCAGAAGGGCGAGCCCTTCGGCCAGGGGGAGTGCATCGTCCAGGGTGACACCTTCCAGTAGACCTTGAAGCTGCCGGGGTCGGTCTCCAGGCCTGGTCGGCCGGTCGTGACGTAGCTCCAAAAGATCTGCTTGCCGTGGTCGTAGGCCCGGATCACCTGCTCGCCGAGCGAGATGGTGAGTGCCTTGTCCGGGAGGGTCTGGGTCATCGCGTCGCCCAGCACCTTCGCCTGCACCATCAGCCCGCCGGTCACCTGGTCCAGCTTGGCGGCGGTGTCAGCGCTGCCCAACCTGGCGGTGAGCTTCTGGACATTCACGTCGACGACGGAGACGTCCATCGAGAAGATCCTCGCGGTCTGCATCTCACCCTGGACCTGCGCGAGCGCCGAATTCGCGGCGGCTAAGGCGAGGCTGGCGTCGCCGTGATCCTGGGCGGCGGCCTGGGCGGCGTACTGGTCGATGAGCTTGTTCGCGCTCTCCTGGTCAGCGATGAGGAGCGAGAGCTTCGAGAGCCGGGCCTTCAACTCGGCGCTGACGGCGCGGTAGTCCCGCACGGTGCCGGCCTGCTCCAACTCGATCGAGGCCTTTGACGGCAGGCCGGCGAATTCGACCAGGAGCTGGTCGTCGACACCGACCTGCTTCGCCTTTTGCAGGTTGGTCGTGAGCTGGCTGAGCGCCGACTGCGCGGAGTCATGGGTTTCAACCAGCAGCTTCTGCACCCGGGTCTGGAGCTGGTCCTTGATCTGCACCTCCTCGCTGGCGGCCCGCGAGAAGAACGCGATCCGCTGCTCGTTGAACGGCGCGGAGGCTGCCGGCGGGGTCTCGCCCGCGGTAGTCAGCTCCTGGCGCTGAAGGTCGGAGTATTCAGATTTCTCCAGCCCAAGCTCATTGGCTCGGGCCTGGGCCGCCATCACCTGGGCTCGCGCCGTCTGGAAGTTCTGTTCCGCGAACGCCTCCCGCATCTGTTGGACCAAGATGAAGCTGGCTACCAGGGCGAACGTCCCCAGCACCGCTCCAATCCGAAGGGCGTTCCGACGTAGGAATCTAAGAGATGATGTCAGCATCGTTGTCAACCGATTTTATGCGGTTCGGCCACTGATGGTAACGGCCGAACGGCGGAAAAGTTCCGGTGAAGGGCCGTTCAGGGGACCCCAAACGCTGTGTTAAGATGGGCCGCGCTCGTATTCAGTTCGAAGGAGAAATGCGCTGGCTGCCACCACCCCGGTTACGTTGAAACTTGAGCCCCGTCCGGACCGCGGCCGCCACCTACAGGCGCTGCGCCGGGAGGGCCGCTTACCGGGGATCGTCTACGGCCACAACGTAGACGCCGTGACCGTCGTGGTCGACGGCCGCGAGTTCATCAAGGCCTTCCAAAAGGTCGGCCGCAACCAGCTGGTCGACCTCCAGCTCGGCGACGAGCCGGTCCGCAAGGCGCTCATCCGCGAGGTGCAGCGCAGCCCCCGCCACGGCGACCTCCTGCACGTCGACTTCTATCAGGTCAACCTGACCGAGAAGATCGAGTCCGAGGTCCCGATCGAGCTGGAAGGCGAGGTCGAACTGGTGTCCAAGGGGGAGGCCGATCTGCAACGCGGCCTTCACGCGCTCAAGGTCGAATGCCTGCCGACCGACCTGCCGCCGGTGATCACCGTGGACGTCTCCAGCATGAAGGAGATCGACGACGAGATCCGCGTCAAGGATCTGCCAGTCCCGCCTGGATGCGAGATCCTCGACGATCCCGATGAACTCGTCGTCAAGGTCGCCGCGCATCGTGAGGTTGTCGAGGAGGCCGCGCCTGCGCCCGCCGCCGCCGAGGTGCCAGTGGTCGGCGAAGGAGAGGCTGCCGCCGAACCCGGCGCCGAAGGCGAAGCCCCCACCGAGAGTTAGTCCCGCGTCGACCCTACAATTGGCGCCATGCTGACGCTCGGCGCGAGCGCGTGGGATACCTTTCGCAGTTACCTGCCGACCACCAGGGACCTCTTCAAGGTTGGCACGGCCGTCATCATCCTGGCCGCCTTCTACCTTCTGGCTCGCCTCGTCCGACGGCTGACCGGGAACGAGCTGCGCCGAGTCCACGCCGATCCGCAGGTCGCCCTGCTCGTCAACCGGATGGTGTTCCTCGCCGCGCTGGTCATTGGGGTCATCGCGGCCTTCACCGAGCTCTTCGGCAGTCCGGCCCTCGTGTTCGGCGGCTTCGGCTTCCTGGCCCTCGCGTTCAGCCTCGCCTTTCAGGACATCCTCAAGAACTTCATCGCGGGACTCTTTCTGCTGCTCGAACGGCCCTTCCGTCTCGGCGATGAGATCACCGTCGACAACCGTACCGGCATCGTGGAGAACATCGAGATGCGAGCGACCACGTTGCGAACGAATGAGGGCGAGCAGGTCCTGATCCCGAACTCGCTGGTCTACACGGGCACGATCATCAATCGCACCCGCTACCCGACACGCCTCTTCACGCTGACGGCCAAGGTGCCGGATGGAACCGCGGTCGACGGCCTCGTCGAGCGGCTGCACGAGAAGCTCGAAAGCCGGCCGGACATTGCGAAGGATCCGCCGCCGCACATCGGCCTGCAGCCCGCCATCGACGGCGGTTTAACGCTCGAGGTCCGCTACTGGCTGGACTACCGCCGCAACGATCCACTGGCGGTCCAAGCCCAGCTCGGCCAGGAGATCTACCGGGCGATCCATGCGCCGCCGGAGAAGGCGGTAAGCACCTCCAGGAAGCCGGCCGGGACCTAGGCGCCGGCTCATGCAGATGGCAGGGGCCGGCGTCCGCCGCGTGCTCGCTCGCTTCGATAGCTTCAGCCCGTCTGCCCGGCAGTTCCTGGCCTTCTCCCTGCTGATCTCGATCGGCGCGGCCATCTTCAACCTCGTCTTCAACCTCTATATGAGCGCGCTGGGATTCTCTAACGCTCTCATCGGTGTGTTCAATGCCCTCCCGGCGCTCGCGCTCCTCGGCATCGGCCTTCCGTTCGCGGCGCTGGCCGATCGGATCGGTTACCGGATGTTCCTGCTCGGCGCTGGCGGGCTGGCAACATTCGCCTCGCTGGTGCTCACGGTCGCGGGAGCGCCGTTGATCGCGGTGCTGGCCGCCGGCACCTTCGCCCTGGCCCTGACCATCCTCCAGGTTCTGAGTGGACCGCTCCTGGCCCAGATCAGCACCGAATCGGAGCGGGTGTCGCTCTTCGCGATCAACCAATCGCTTGCCTGGGCAGCCGCGCTGATCGGCGACCTGTTGGGGGGCGCCATCCCCGAGCTGGCGGCCAGGACCAACCACACGTCCAGCGCATCGGCTGGCGCGATCCGTGCGTCGTTCGCGGCGATGGCACTCCTGACCATCGTCGGCCTTCCCTTCCTCATCCGTCTCGCGAGCGGATCCGTGCTCCGGCCGACGGTCGTGTTTCCGGTCCGCGAGCTCTTCCGGGTCGACGTGGCGCGCTTCGCCCGGCTCTTATTCCCGATCCTGCTGCTCGGGATCGGCGCTGGCATGTACCTGAATTTCCTCCAGCTCTACCTGGCGCAACGGTTCGGCCTTACCGCCGGACCGATCGGGATCGTGTTCGCTGTGGGCGCCGCGCTGACGGCAATCACCACCTTGCTGGCGCCGAGCGTCGGCCGGCGGCTGGGCCTGACGCGGACGATCGGAGCGTCCCAGCTCGTCGGCGCTCCGCTCGTCCTCTCGCTTGCGTTTCTGATGACCTTGCCGGTCGCGCTGGTGATCATGACCGTCCGTCAGCTGGCGCTCAACCTTCAGGGGCCGTTGAGCCAGGCGTTCGGCATGGGATACGTCGAGCCGAGCCAGCGGGCCCGCTTCGCGACGGCGCAGATCGTCGTCAGCGGCATTGGCGTCGCCGGCATCGGTCCGCTGCTGAGCGGCTTCCTTCAGGTCCGTGGCGGCTATCAGCTCGCCTTCTCCGTCAGCGCCGCCTTCTACTTCCTCGCCGGCCTGGTCTTTCTGCTCCTCTTCGGCAAGGTGCGGCTCCGTTCCGAACCCGCGCCCCGCCAGGCCGGCTGACCGAGCGCCGGGACCTATAGTCGTCTGATGGCGCAGGAGACGCTCTTTCCAGCACCGGCAGAGCCGGCTCAAAAAGACCAGCCGCTGGCCGCTCGGATGCGGCCGCGCACGCTCGACGAGTTCGTGGGGCAGCAGCACCTGGTCGGTCCGGAGCACGAGTTGCGGCGCGCCATCGAAGAGGACCGTGTTGGCTCGATGATGTTGTGGGGACCGCCAGGCAGCGGAAAGACGACGCTGGCGCGGCTGATCGCCCGGGTGACGTCGTC
>DATEHI010000033.1:0-8154 GCA_035279665.1 Candidatus Dormiibacterota bacterium
CCAGACCGGTCTCCTCGACGAGCTCGCGGCGCGCCGCCTGTAACGGCGTCTCGCCCGCGTCGATGCCCCCTCCCGGAGGCTCCCATTTGGTGGATCCATCGAAGGGATCGCGCCAGCGAAGCAAAAGAATTCGGCCCCCGTCATCGAGACAGATGATCCGGGCGGACGGACGGGAGACCTTGGGGAGCACCGCCACGATCATCGGCTATTCGGAGCTTCGGAGAGCTGGTAGAGCGAGGCCTTGGCGACGCCGCACGGCTACGAACCGCTCGTCGATGAGGGAGGGATGTTGTGGTTGAGATGGAAGATGTTCTGTGGGTCATATTTGTCTTTGAGCGCGGTTAGCCGCGCTAGCTTGTCCGGCGGATAGGCGCGACGCACCCCTTCGGCACCTTCGTCGCTGAGCGTATTGACGTACTGGCCTCGAGCGAACGGATCGAGAGCCGCGGCTGTGCTCCGCGCCACGCCGATTCGCGCGTCGTCTTCGGCCGGGTTGGTCCACTTACTGGCAGCGACGTATTCGAAGGAGGTGTCGCGGAAGGCGAAGGCGGTGTCCCCATCGGGAACCTCGGCGATGGCGCCGCCGTACGCCTGCAGGCCGATGCTTGGGAGACCTCCGGTCAGTGGAACGGTTCGGCTCTTCAACAGGGCCTCAATTGCGTCGTCGGATAGCTCGCGGAGATAGTGGCCCTTCCAATATCGACGCAGCGCGTGTCCCTGGGGAGTGTCATCCATCCGCTGGAGATCGACGTATGACAGCTCGGAAACCTGCTCTGTCAGCGGCCTGCCCAGCGGCTTCATGCTGGGGAGTGGGTGGCGCTGTGGATGGCCCACCCAGACGAACCCGACCGTGACCACGTTCTGGTCGCCCCCGAGGCTGGCGGTGAATGTCGCTTGGCGGGGGGCCTCCGCGCTCAGGTCACGCCAGGTGCGAAGCACGGAGTCGGCAGCCTCGATTGGAAACGAAAGCGCGGTCACGAGTGCGGCGTTCCCGACGTCGTGTAGCCGG
The DNA here is from genome assembly GCA_035279665.1 of Candidatus Dormiibacterota bacterium. Lineage (GTDB taxonomy): Bacteria > Chloroflexota > Dormibacteria > CF-121 > CF-121 > CF-13. The sequence goes on from DATEHI010000033.1 coordinate 1,010, forward strand.
AATTCGAATTCGGTCACGACGCCGAAGTTGCCGCCGCCACCGCGCAGTCCCCAGTAGAGATCGGCGTTCTCCGTCGCGCTTGCATGGACGACCTCGCCGTCGGCCGTGACCATCTCGAACGCCGCGACGTTATCGCAGGACAGTCCGTACTGGCGGGCTAGCCAGCCCATGCCGCCACCGAGGGTCAGCCCACCGACCCCCGTATGCGAAACGTTACCCGCCGTCGTCGCCAGACCATGCTCTTGGGTCGCGCGGTCGAGCGCGCCAAGCAGCGCGCCGCCTTGCACCCACGCGCGCTTCTGAATCGGATCGACACGAACCGCACCCATGGGGGTGAGATCGATCATCAGCCCGTCATCCGGGACACCGTGGCCGACTACGCTGTGTCCGCCGCAACGCACGCCGATCTCGAGGGTGCGATCGCGGGCGGCCCGCACCGCTGCCTGTACGTCAGCGACGGTGCGGCAGCGAACGACCAGACGTGGCCGCCGGTCGACCATCGCATTCCACACCGCGCGCGCCGCGTCATAGCCAGGATCGCCGGGCACGAGGACGTCGCCATCGAGAGACTGCGCCAAGCTCTGTTGGATCATGATCACTATGACCGAGACAGTCGACGAAAGTCATCGCGACAGTGGCGGCGAATATTTCGACCGTGCAGCAGTCGAGTTCGCTAAGTGAACTCGACGGCCAGATAGGCGGTGCCGTTGGCTGCCGTGACCCAGGCGACGCCGACGTAGTGATACGGCCCCATGATGTTGGCGCGGTGAGGCGGATCGCCCATGAACCACGCGTTCATCGCCGCGTCGTTGATGCCGCCTCCCTGGAACCCGATGCTCTCGCTGGCCCGGGAGCCCAGATGACAGGCGAGGTCGAGGCTGCGGCCATTGGCATGCGAGATGTAGCCCTGTGCCGCCATGCGCGCCGCCTGCCCGGTCGCCACGTTTGCCAGGCAGGGGCTCCATTGCAACGGCGCTAGACCGGCGGCCTGGCGGTCCTGATTGATCAAGCCCATCTGGCCGCTGCCCACGAGGACCTGGGGCGGCGCGGCTGGCGCCGGCACCGGCTTCGGTCTCGCTGTCCGTAGCGGCGCCCGCGCGGTTGCAACTCGGGGCTGCGCCGGTGGCGTTGGCGCCGGCCGGGCCATCTCCCGAGGCAGTAGTTCGGATGCCGGGTCGAAGCTTTGCGTGATCGTGGTCGATGCCGCCGATTGCGCTACTAACGCACGCCGCGGTGGGGCGGAAGGCGGCCGCGGAGCCGCGTACATGATCGCGAGCACTGCCAGCAGGATCACCCCAATCAGAGGGCCCCGCAACAGAAGCGACCTCATCAGTACTAATACCGGTGTGATCCCCAAATTCATATCCCGGGAGAGGTGTTTCCTCGGCTGGAGACTATAACATCGGTGCCCTCGACCCGAGCAACGTCCGGAAGCCGCGAAAGCGATACAGCGGCAGGCTCACATCAGGCGGGGCTGGGCCCCGACAGCACGGTTTGAGTTACGTTGTCGGGTATCCCAACCGAGCCGGTTGCCCGTGGGCCAGCACCTCGGGACATCTTCCACATCACGACGGAGGCCGACTGGGCGCACGCGCAGGCGGAGGGCGCCTACGCCTTATCGACGAGGGGGCTGACCCTGGCGCAGGTGGGCTTTGTCCATTGCGCCTTCGAAGAGCAGGTCGCTGGCGTGGCCAACGCGTTCTTTCGCGGCGTGGGGAAACTGGTCGTCCTTCGTGTTGCGATCGATCGGCTTAAGGTCGAGGTGCGCTACGAGGATCTTCAGGGCGGCCACGAGCTCGTCCCTCATGTCTACGGTCCACTCAACCTCGATGCGGTCGTCGCCACCGTTCCCCTGGCCGCCGGCGCGGATGGGACCTTTACTTTCTCAGTAGTCTCCGCCCAAACCGTGACACCGCCTATTCCAGAAACGTGAGAGTAGCCGCGGCGAACAGTGGCGAGCTGAAGATGTTGTAGTGGGTCAGGCCCGGCAGGATCGCGAGCGCGTGGCCGCCCTTCGGCCGGCCCTCGCCCATCCAGCCGCCGTCGGTGAGACCGCCACCAAGCAGTTTGAACACCTCGACGTAGTGGCTGGGCGGCGCCATGTCGGCGTCGGCAGCGACGATGAGCGTCGGTACCCGGAGCCCGCGGACGTCCTCGCTGTAGTCGAAGTCCTTCGACATCGCCTCTCCGATCTTGGTCAGTAACCGTGGGAAGTCCTCAGGGTGTGGCGCGACCCGCTGGTACAGCTGGTACATCGGCGTGTCTTTCATGAAGTCAGCTGCGGCGGCGTTCACCTGGCTCTGCTGCGCCCGCATGGCCGGATAGATGGCATCGGACCGGATGTTCGCTGAGGCGACGACGAGGCGTCGGACCTTCGCCGGGTACTGCACGGCTGTCTGCAGCGCTACACCACCACCGAGCGAGTAACCCACGACGTCGGGTTTGTCCAACCCGATGTGGTCGATCAGTGCCGCGATGTCACCGGCCATGAGCCGAACGTCGATCGGTCGATTGATGTCGGCGGTGCGACCGTGTCCTTGTAGATCGACGGTGACGACCTGGTGACGCTCCGCCAGCACTGGAAGGATCGGCCCAAACATCTCGCCCGACCCAAGCCCACCGTGCAACAGGATCAGCGGTCGGCCAGCCCCATGTGTTTCGTGATAGAGCTTGATGCCGTTCACCTCGGCGTACTGGCCGGTGCCCTTCGTGTCGGTCGTCCAATCGGTCTTCATGGTTGTGCTCCTTCCGTGTTCAATGAAAACTGGGTGTCAACGATGAAGACTCCGTCCGTGGCGCGAATTCATCGGACGGGGCGGGGCCAGCGGCGAGCTCCGCCCTCAGCTCACCGCTTTCTTCACGAGCGCAGCGATCCTTGCCTCGTCGGCGGCGGTTAAGTCCTTCAGCGCGAAGGCGACCGGCCACATGGCGCCTTCGTCGAGGTTCGCCGCGTCGCTGAAGCCGAGCGTCGGGTACCTCGTCTTGAACTTCTGCGCGCTTTGGAAGTGGCACACGACCTTGCCGTCTTTCGCATACGCGGGCATCCCGTACCAGAGTCTCGGCGAGAGGGCTGGCCCGCTGGCTTTGATGATCGCATGGAGCCGCTTGCCGATGGCGCGATCCGGTCCCGGCAGCTCGGCGATCTTCGCGAGCACAGCGCTTTCCCCATCCGCCTCGTCCGCGGCCGCCTTCATCTCCTGGACGCGCGCCTTCATCGCGCCCCGTTCCTCTTCGGTAAATCCGCTGACCCTCTTGCCGACCGCAGTGGTCCTCTTGGCGGAGTTCTGCGAGGCCCTCTTTGCGGGTTTCTTCTCAGCCACGGCGCCTATTTTAGGTTCACGGGCCCTGTCTGCTATCGACCACTGGGCCAGAGGGTCCGCTCAGCCCAGCTCGTTGATGCGGATCAGGTTGCCCGCCGGATCCCGGAAGGCGCAGTCGCGAACCCCGTACGGCTGCTCGGTCGGCTCCTGGACGACTTCGGCGCCGCTGGCCTGCAGCCGTGCGAAGGTGCCTTCGAGGTCGGCGGTGGCCAGGATGAGGGCGGCGTAGCTGCCCTTGGCCATCATCTCGATGATGGTGCGGCGCTCGTCGTCGGTGACGGGGCCCGGGCCGAGGCCCGGCGGGTGCAGGACGATGGACGTGCCGGGCTGGCCGGCGGGGCCGACCGTGATCCAGCGCTTCCCGCCGTATCCGACGTCGTTGCGGATCTCGAAGCCGAGGGTGTCGCGATAGAAGGCGAGGGATGCGTCCGGGTTGTCGTGCGGGAGGAAGGTCGCGTGAATGGTGAGGTCCATGGCGGTCATGCCATTTGCGGTTCAGTGACCGGCGCTTCTCGATTCCTGATCGGTCTCGTCACCTGTTTCGCCACGCACGGCGGCATCCCCGCCGTCGCGCGCGCCGCCTGGCGCCGGTAGGTGCTGGGCGGTATACCGACCAGTTCGGTGAAGCGACTGCTGAAGGTGCCCAGCGACGAGCAACCGACCGCGAAACAGACCTCGGTGACGCTCAGGTCGCCAAGACGCAGCAGCGCCATCGCGCGCTCGATGCGCCGCGTCATGAGGTAGCTGTATGGCGACTCGCCGTAGGCGAGGCGGAACTCGCGGCTGAGGTGCCCGGCCGACATGTAGGCGCCGCGGGCGAGCGCCTCGACGTCCAGAGGCTGCGCGTACTCCCGGTCGATCCGGTCGCGGACGCGGCGCAGTCGCGCGAGGTCGCGCCGGCGCTGCGCCGATGCGGGTCTGACTTCACGATGTCCAGTCGCCCGGACATCTTTGCCGTTCGGGTTTGACCCGACGTCCATGTTCTTCAGCTTAGAACTTACGGCGTATTGCCAGATACACATAGGCTCAACCGACTTTCAAGTCCATATCCCGCACATTAGATAGGTCCCGCGGGGAATGCTTCTCGTTTCCTGACCGAGGTAGGGGCGTATTCCTGAGACGCGTCAGAAATCAAGAAGCACTCGCGGAACGCCGGGTCTAGGCTGACCGTATGACGCGGCAACACCGCGAATCTCACAGGAGGAACGCAATGAAGATCAAACTGACCACCATTTACGTTGACGACCAGGAGAAGGCGTTGCGCTTCTACACGCAAGTGGCCGGCTTCGTGAAAAAGGCGGACGTTTCGCAAGGGGGGTACCGGTGGCTCACCGTAACGTCGCCCGACGACCCGGATGGCACCGAGCTGCAGCTCGCGCGCAACGACAACCCCGCGGCCAAGGCCTACCAGGAGGCGCTCTTCCAGCAGGGTCAGCCCGCAGCCATGTTCTTCACGGACGACATCCAGGGCGACTATGAGCGGATGAAGGCCGCAGGCGCCGAATTCAAGATGACGCCAACAAAGGTGACAGGCTCGACCATCGCCCAGGCAGGTGACACCTCTGGCAACCTGATCCAGATCGCGCAACTGGACCGCGCACGAAGCGGAGCGGGGCGCCGGTAAGCCGGTCGACGTCAGCGGGTCGCGCCAGGACGTGTTCACGTCTGGGATGGCGCGGCCCGTCCCCCTCTGTCCGCCTTCCGTATCCCGGATGAACGCGCGCCATGTGTCGCGCCGGCGGCACCTTACTTAACTCCCGTGGGATGCGGTCCAGCCAAGGAGGCGGGCGGTGTCCCAGCAGTTGACGACTTTGGCGGGGTCCACGCCGGCTTCTGCCGCCTGCTCGCATCCGACCCCGATCCATTCAAGCTGGCCAGGGGCGTGGGCGTCGGTGTCGATGCTCACATAGCAGCCCGCGCCGACCGCCAGGCGGAGCAGCTCGGGGGGAGGGTCGCGCCGCTCGGGGCGGGAGTTGATCTCGACCGCCGTTCCGGTCCTGGCGCATGCCGAGAAAACCTTCTCCGGATCGAACGTCGAGGGATTGCGACCCCGTCCGGCGATGATCCGGCCGGTGCAGTGCCCGAGGATGTCGGAATGGGGGTTCTCGATTGCCCGCACCATCCGTCGGGTCATCTCGGGAGATTCCATTCGCAGCTTGGAGTGGACACTGGCGACGACCACGTCGAGGCGGCTGAGCAGATGCTCGTCCTGGTCCAGAGCGCCGTCTTCCAGAATGTCGACTTCGATCCCGGTCAGGATCCGGAAAGGAGCAAGCTCGGCATTGAGCTGGTCGACGAGGTCGAGCTGCCGGCGGAGCCGCTCGGCGTCCAGGCCGTTGGCGACTGTCAGGCGGGGGCTGTGGTCAGTCAGCGCCAGGTAAGCATGTCCGAGCGACGCGGCCGCTTCCGCCATCACCCTCACCGGACTGCCGCCGTCGGACCAGTCGGAGTGACTGTGGCAATCTCCCCGCACCGCGGCGCGGAGCTCGGTCGCCGTCTGGCTCAGGGCCGGCCCGACTCGGCGCTCGAGGTCCAGCAGGTACCCCGGGGTTTCTCCGGAAAGTGCCTCCGAGATGATCTTCGCGGTGGTCGCACCGACCGCGGGGACCTGCGCCAACCTTCCTGATTCGTGCAGCGCTCGTAACTGCTCAGGTTCGAGGGCCGCCACCGCCCGAGCCGCGCGGCGGAACGCGCGCACCTTGTAGGACTCCGCACGCCCCCGCTCCAGCAGATAGGCGATCCTCTCGAGGGCCTCAACCGGCCCGGGCACTCGGGTCATGGCTTCACGGTAGCGAAGGCCAGGCGAGCCCTCGCAGTGCATCACGTTAGCGGCAAGGGCCGGCGATCGCCGCAAAGCCGGGCTGGTCGCCGGCATAGGTGGGCGGCGCGGCCACCCGTTGGAGTCCGTTTTTGGAGGTCCAGAGCCATACGACGCCGTTGGCGTCACCGAACCAAATGCCGTGCTGGTCGCCGACGATGGTGGAGGGGAAGAGGTTGATCAGCGCCGCATCACCCACGATTTCCGTCTCAGTCCGAGGGGCTGCTAGCACGACCAGTCGATCGTGATTGGCGGCGTCCGGCACAATACGCAGGACCGGGTGCTCATTCGCATCGAAACCGAGCAGCTGGACGAGCCCCGGGATCGTGCCGTCCCACCATGTCACAGTGGCTCCGGTACTGATATCGGTTCGGGACAGCGTCCACCGCAGGGGGGCGTTGCTGTCCGCCGCGGGACTGGTCGGAAGATCGCGCATTGTCCATCGGCCGGATGCGTCGGTTCCGAGCGAATCGCCGGCGATGGCAGGGAGCGACCGCAACGTTCCGAAAGGTGCCTGGATCAGCCAGTATTCGACGACGTAATGAAGCGCTGCCGAGGTGTGCACGAATACGGCCCCCTGATCGGTCCAGCCGATCAGGGCCGCGAGCCCGTCCCCGGTCCAGACCGTCCGGTCGACACCGCCCTGGTCGACCAGATGGATGGTCGACGGGCCCGACCTTGAGGGATCCGTGGGCGTCTGATAGGTCCACCACTTGCCATCTCTTGAGACCAGGCGTGGGTCGACAGGAAGCCACTTACCAAGGACGGCGTCATAGCTCCGGCTACCGTCGGGGGCGTTGCGGTCCCGCGTGAAGTTATAGCCGGGTACGGTCAGGAAGCCACCAATCTTCGAACCGGTCAGGTATACAGGCAGCCGGCATGACGCGGTCGGCGCGGAGCGCTGATTCGCCGAGGTTGGGTGTTGGAACGGACGCTCGAGCCACGAGCCGGCCGCAAGGAGCGCGACGAGGCATCCGCCAGCCGCCAACCATCGCCAGGTCACTGTC
>DATEHI010000034.1:0-8417 GCA_035279665.1 Candidatus Dormiibacterota bacterium
GGCCCGGCGCCGGGCTGACGTCCGCGATGCGCGGAAATGGCCGGAATAGAATGGACCAGCGGGGCGTTGGCATGAGTAGCGACTTTTCGCTTTTTGAAAGGCATCTCGATGCGCTCTATCGAAGCGCCTTGCGCCTGACGAGGAAGCCAGAAGACGCCGAGGATCTGGTGCAGGAAACCTACTTGCGAGCCTACCGATATCGAAACCGCTTCAAGCCGGGCACGAATGAGAAGGCCTGGCTGTTCACGATCATGACCAACGTCTTTCGTAACAAACTCCGCAAGCGGCCCGCGCCCGAAGACTCCATCGATCAACCGGGCACCGATTTCGACATCTATGACCAGATGCGTCGCGATGGCATGCCGGTCCATCTGATGTCGCCCGAGGAGATCATCGTCGACCGCGGCTTCGGAGACGAAGTGAAGCGCGCGCTCGAGGAGCTGCCCGTTCCGATGCGGATGGTAGTCGTGCTGGTTGACGTCGAGGACTTCTCCTATAAGGAAGTCGCAAACATTCTTGGCATCAAGATCGGCACGGTGATGTCCCGCCTGCACCGCGGCCGGCAAGCACTCCAGAAGAAACTGTGGGAATATTCGGGTAGGCCGAAAGCACCATCGCTGGCCGTGGGGGCACGCTGATGGGAGATCACTGCGAGCAGACGATGCGCCGGCTCAACACCTACATCGACCGCGAGTTGAGCGAAACTGAGGTCCGCAAAGTCAAGGCGCACCTGGATGACTGTCCTCCCTGTGAGCAGGTCTTCGATTTCCAGGCAGAGATGAAACGGTTGGTCCGCAAGGAATGCTGCACCGACGATGCCCCCGCGCGCCTGCGCGATTGGGTCCGACAGCTCGGCACCGAGAAGACTAAGCCGGCTGAATGATCGTCGACCTGGCCCTGGCGTTTCTCGCCGGCCTGCTGTCGTTTGCCTCGACCTGCGTGCTGCCGCTGGTTCCGGCCTACGTCGCCTACATGGGTGCGGCTGCGACCGGAACCGAGACGACCCTGCGCCAGCAGCTCAAGGTCCTGGGCAACGCGACACTGTTCATCGCCGGGTTCGCCACCGCATTCGTCGCCCTGGGCGCATCCTTTGGCCTCATCGGGGCGGACCTGAAAGCCTACCGCCCGCTCCTGCTGCAGATCGCGGGCGCGGCGCTGGTGTTGATTGGGATCGCGCTATTGACGCTGGGCCGGATTCCCGGGTTGATGGGCGAGAAGCGCTTCGACATCGCCCACCGGTTGCCACGGGCGCCGTGGGCATCGTACGTGGTGGGCCTCGCCTTCGCGATCGGCTGGACCCCGTGCGTCGGCCCCATCCTCGCCGCCATCCTGCTCCGGGCCGGCGGCAGTGGGACGGCCGCACAGGGGGCGTTGCTGCTGGCGGTCTATTCCGTGGGCCTGGGCCTGCCGTTTCTGATTGCCGCGGGCCTCTCCGGCATGCTGACCCGGTTGCTGGCTCGGGTGCGAGGCGCGTATGCCGTCCTGAATGCCGTCGCCGCCGTCTTCCTGATTGGCATGGGGTTGCTGATCTTCTCCAACCGTCTGACCGTGTTCAATGACTTTTTTCCCGTCGTCGCCGTCACGACGCCGTTCGACTCGCATTTCGACAGCGGCAATCCCACGCCCGCGCCCCATGGGACGGTACAGGTCGGCAAGCCCGCGCCGAACTTCATCGCGACTGACATCGACGGACACCGCGTCTCGTTGTCGGACCTGAAAGGGAAGCCTGTGCTGATCAGCTTCTGGGCGACCTGGTGCGTTCCCTGCCGCGACGAACTGCCGCTGATCCGCGACGAGTACATGGCGCATCGCGCGGAGGGCTTTTCGGTAATGGCGATCAACTTCGGCGATGAATCGGCCGACACGGTGCGCAAATTCTGGAGAAGTCTTAACCTGCAGCCGGCACCGTTCCTGGACCCCGACGGCCGCGCCGCCAACGCCTACAGTGTCGCGTTGAACAACACGGGTTTGCCCGTCAGCGTCCTGGTCGCCCGTGATGGCACGGTCAGCAACTACGAGCCGTTTCCCCTGACGAAGGACTACCTCGATCCGGCGCTGCAGAAAGTCCTCTCGTGACACGGACCGAGCCGCCCAACACCTGGTCCGGGCGAGGGCTCTGGCGCTATCGGGCCGACCTCGCGATCCGCGGCGACCCGGTGACCCTTGGCGAGGGCTCAACCCCGATCGTGCCCTATGAAAAATTCCTGCTGAAGCTGGAGGGCATCTCGCCGACCGGTTCGTTCAAGGACCGCGGAGCGGCGACGGCCATCACCGCGGCCCGCGCTGCCGGTGCGAGAACGGTGATCGAGGACTCTTCAGGCAACGCCGGAACCGCGATCGCGGCTTACGCGGCCGCCGCTGGTCTCCGAGCGCGCATCTTCGCGCCGGACGACATCGTCCCCGTCAAGGCTCGCGCGATCGAGGTCCTGGGGGCAGAGCTCATCAAAGTGTCGGGACCGCGCTCGGCGGTCACCCAGGCGGCCGTTGCCGCGGCCAAAGAGGCCTACGACGCCGGGCACGCGCGCGACGACGCGTTTCTCGAAGGGACCAAGACGATCGCCTACGAATTGTTCGAGGAGTTGGGCGACCAGCTGCGCGACGTCGTCACGCCGGTCGGCCAGGGAACCGTGCTGATCGGGATGGCGCTGGGGTTCGCCGACCTGGTGGCCTCGGGCCGGATGGAGCGCGCACCAAGACTGCACGGGGTGCAATCCGAGGCGTGTGCCCCGCTGGTCCGCGGTGCCTCGCTCGGGCGGCCGGCCCCCGTGGTCCGGCAACCATCGATCGCGGACGGGATTCGCATCCCGGAACCGACGCGGGCGGAACGAAGTTATGCCGCCATCCGCTACAGCGGCGGCCGATGGATCGCGGTCTCGGATGACGCGATCGAGCGAGCCTGGCGACAGGCGGCCGCCGTGGGCCTGCTTATGGAGCCGACCTCAGCCGCGGCGATCGCCGGGGCCCGGGTGCTGAACCTTCCGCCCGGCGCCGCCCTGATCATCACCGGGTCCGGGCTCAAGGCGATCGAGCGCTACTGACCGCTGGCGCGCCGCCACCAGCGTTTGCGGATCGTACGCCAGCGCCAGCCGCGCACCCCAGAGATCGATGTGATAGCCAGGCAGGCGCCGGCGGCCTTTCCGCGGCATGTCGACGTCGGGCAACGACTTGACTTCGAGTGCGCGCCGGGGGATCGCCTTGCTCACGGCCCAGGCCAGCAGCCGCTCCGGGTCGGAACTCACGACCTTGCCGTACCAGCCAGGTCCGAAGCGGGCGTGCTCGAGGTAGACGAGCGGGGCGAGCCACAGCCCACCCGCCGCGGCGTGGCGAAATCCATCGGATCGGCGCGCGAAGGCGCGCGGGGTCTCAGGCGGCACGGACGAGGAAGCGGGCCGGGTCGAAGGCCTCGAGGGGGAGTCGCGGCCGGCGGCGCGCCAGCAGATCGGCCACCACTTCGCCAGTGATCGGCGCGAGCAGAATCCCGTCGCGAAAGTGGCCCGCCGCGACGATCACGCCATGCCATCCCGGGAGCCGACCGAGCAAGGGGAGCCCGTCCGATGTTCCCGGGCGCAGCCCGGCCCAGGCCGAAGCGACGGTGGCATCGGCCAGTCGCGGCGCGATCCGCGGCACCAGCGCCAGCAGACGCGCGATGCCGGCCGCCGTGGGACGCGCGTCGTAGCCCACTTCCTCGACGGTGGTTCCCACGTAGGTGGATCCATCGGGTTTGGTCAGCATGTATCCCTGCGCGAAGCTCACCACGTTCCGAAGCCCGGTTCCCGTGGTTTGTAATGCCACCATCTGGCCGCGCACCGGTCGAACCGGGATGGGCGTCTGCAGGGCATCCGACCACGAGGACGCCCAGGCGCCGTTCGCGATCACGACTTCGCCGGCATGGACGACGTCGCCGCCGATCGCTACGCCTACCACCCGGTCGCCGTTCGTCAGGAGCCGGTCGATGCTCGCGCCCTCTCGCAGCACGGCTCCGAGGTCGACCGCCGTTCGAGCCAGCGCTCGGGCAAGGGTCCGCGGCATCACCTGGTGATTCTCGGGATAGTAGAGGGCCGCGCGAACGTCCGGGTTCAGCGCCGGCTCGAGATCGAGCGCTGCGGAGCGATCGAGCCAGGCGACCGCGATTCCGTGGTCGACCTGCCAGGCGCTGTGCGCACGGAGCTGTGGCTCCTCCCCTTCGTGGAACGCCAGGTGCAGGAGTGGGGCCGATCGATAGCCGATGTCCACGCCGGTTCGGTCCAGGAGCTCCATCGCTAGCGCCGGGAACAGCCGGGCACTCTCCGTTTCGAGCGTGGACAGGGCCGTTGGGGTGGTGCGATCCGGATTGATCTGGATCATGCCGGCGGAAGCACCGGTCGCCCCGCCGCCTACCTGGCCGCGCTCGAAGACCATCACCGTCACGCCGGCCTTCGCCAGCTGATAGGCGATCGACGTTCCGATCACACCCGCGCCGACGACGATGACATCAGGGCTCACTGGCCGATATTAGTCGTGGTTGGGGACAGGCTGTCCCGCACGGAGGTCGCCATTAACGATGCATGCCGCATACCTTGCCGCCGATCGATCTCGAGGATCACGGCCACCGCCAGCGCCGCAGCGAGGATGTCGAATCCGGAAGCGACGATCATGGGTAGTGTGACGATCTCGCCTTGATATGTGATTCGATCCGGTGCCGCCACCAGATTGTCGAGGACCAACGCCGTCAACCATCCCATCCACCAGATCGCGAGAAGCGCAGGCGTGGGCATCCCGGCGCGGGATGCGAGATCGCTCTTCGGTGTCGTGGGATCGCTTGCCCTCCAGATCTCGACGGCGACCCGGAACGGCTTCCAGCAGTTGACGACCGGCACAAACCACCAACCGACGGCGACGCCGGGCGAATACTCGAGCCCCTCGGCTCCGAGCGCGCGCAGGTTGCGGTAGCTTCGGCTGAACCAGACAAGGAAGCTGACCACACAACACACTCCCACCAGCGCGCCGAGGACGCTGCCACCAACGACGACGGGCGGGAATCCGATAAAGAAGTAGTCGTGGACGATGGATATGGTCAAGAGGCTGACCACCATCGACAGCGCAAGGAAACCGATGGCTACCATCGCCCGAGTGTGGGCTGAGACGAACAACGCGGGCGGGTCGTGAGAATCTCCGGATGCAAGCGGGACGTTCTGAGCCTCTAACATGTCGCTCCTCCTTGTCGTTTTTTCATGACTCCAGCGTCAATCCAAAGAAGGCTCCGCGACATCCGGGAAAAGGCTCAGACGGTGCTCATTTCAGTACTCAAATGTGAGGGCCCCAGCTAAACTGGCGGCGTGGGGGGCATGGGGATGCTCACACCGCGCCGCGGTTCGCTTTCCGTGGCGACCGCATTTGCCCTGCTCCTGACCGGCGCGCTGGCGTTCGCGGCACGCCAACAATCGGTAGCCGACTGCCTGAGTGTTGTCGTGGCCTCCTCGGAAGATAAGTCAACGCTCCTTAGCCAGATCGCCGCCGATTACCAGCGCACCGGGCCGTCCGTCGACGGACATTGCGTCAGGATCCGGGTCGATCGGGTGGCGTCTGGTCAGGCGGAGCAAGCCCTGGCGGGTGGCTGGAACGAATCAGCCTACGGACCGCGTCCGGATGTTTGGTCGCCGGCGGCGGCGACCTGGACGCTGCTTCTCACCCGGGACTTGACGAACCGCGGACAGGCTGACCTCGTTCCCCAGGGCGTCGCCAGCCTGTTCAGATCCCCGCTGGTCATTGGCATGCCGAAGCCGATGGCGGATGCGCTGGGATGGCCCGGCAAGGCCATCGGGTGGAGCGATATCCTCGAGCTGGCCCGGGGACGCGTGGGCTGGAGCCGCTTCGGACAGACCAGCTGAGGCGCCTTCCAGTTGGGTAAGACCAACCCAACGATCTCGACGTCTGGCCTTCACGCCCTGATCGGAACGTATTTCGCCGCCTCGGGTCGTTCGTCTGACCTCACCGGTCCGGGCCTCGAGGATCCCGCGGTCGTCGAGTTCGTGCGCCAGGTCGAGTCATCGGTCGTGCACTACGGCGATTCCGTGTCGACGTTCCTGCTGAACTTGCAGGCCGCCGACGATGCCAATGCGGCGCTTTCATATGTTTCCGCGATCGCGATGGAAGAGAAAGAGGTCTGGGACTACAACCAGGGAAACCCGCGGGCCGACCCGACCCAGTATGGAAAGCATCTGCCGCCGCGAGTCCCGCTGGTCGCCATCTACCCCAAAGAGGGGAGCCTCGCCGCCGATCATCCCTACGTCATCCTCCGGGCTTCCTGGGTGACGGAGAGCATACGTCGGGCTGCGCAGGCTTTCTTGAACTACCTCGAGGCTCCGGCGCAACAGTTGCGCTTCCAGAGCGTTGGGTTCCGTGACCAGTTCGGACGGGCAGGTTCCCAGATTTCCACCCGCAACGGACTCCAGCCCGATCGGCCCAGCGCCTACCTGCAGCCTCCCGCCGCCGTGGTCATCCAGCAAATGCAGCGAGATTGGAAGGATCTCCGCAAGCGGGCAAAGGTCCTCCTGCTGCTCGACACATCGTCCTCAATAAGCGGAGGCGACGCCCGTAGCCTCGGCACCTCGCTGGCGGCCGGACTGAATGAGCTGGCGGCGGAGGACGAGATCGCCTCCTGGGAGTTCGACAGTAGTGTCGCAGGTTCGTTGCCCTATCGCCAGGTCCTCACGTTTGCGCCTGTGAGCGTGAACCGGTCGCCAATCGAGGCGGAGGTTGCCGCTCTCCGGTCGACAACCAAGCCGGCGGACCTCAACCACGCCATCATTGCTGCCGTTGACGCGATGCGGCAAGGTGCCGACCCTACGCGCATCAACGCGGTCGTCGTGGTGACAAACGGTCGGAGCACCAGCCCTGGCGACCTAGACCTCGGCGGGCTCTTGCGCGATCTGCAAGCCGCCAGCGAGACGGCCGGCGTACACGTCTTCACCGTGGCATACGGCGCGCATCCGGATACGCTGGCCCTCGGTCTGATTGCTCGCGCCTCACGGGGGGCTAGCTATGACGCGACGGGTCGACCTGGCGCCGTGTTCAGCGCCGTGGTGTCGAACTTCTGATGTCGGCAGCTCTGCGTGAGTTGCGCGATCCGGCGGGACTGGCTCTGGCGCTGCTCACCGGCGCAGTGAATCTAGCGATAGGCGTACGTCCCGTTCTGTCAGCGGGAGCGGCGATCGCGGTCCTGGCCGTACGGTTGGTGGCCGGTCTTGCCTGGCCGCGGCCGGCCTCACCTGCCGTGCCCGCGTTACTCGATCATGTGCCAGCACAGGCATCGACTCTGTCGCGGCGCGAACTCGAGGTGGCAGCCCTCGTGGCTGAAGGGCTCAGCAACCGGGAGATCCACGACAAACTGTTCATCGCCGAGCGTACGGTCGACAACCACGTGCAGCACATCTTCAACAAACTGAACTTCAATTCGCGGACCCAGATCGCCGCGTGGTACATCCGTCAGCGCCTAGGCGAGAAATGAGCACGGAAATGAGTACCGGCTGAGCCCTTTCCCAGATGCCTCCAGCTGGCTGCGAGCCGCACGCTGCAGTCAAGACAAAAGTGGAGGTATCAGAGATGAACGCAACCGTCGTTTCGACCGAGACGCCGCCGGCTGACCGTGTTTCTACCGACTCTTCGCCCCCGGACCTGACCTACCTGGCCGGCTTTTCGACCGGAGACGTCGCTCACAACCGAGAGGGGCGGCTTTCTCCGAACCAACGGCTCGAGGCGCTTGACTCCGTAAGGCGGCACCTCTACGGGGTCGGTGCGCTCCTGGCGTTTGCGATATTGACCTTTGCTGCTTCCCACAATCTGCTCCTTTTTGCGGCGAACGCTGTCATCGCCGCCATCGGCGCCGTCCACATGGTCAATCACCTCACCGAACTTCGACGGGGGGGCCTCTCCGAGGTCGTGGGCGATGCGCGACCGGAGGTGGAGCGGGACAGCGAGGGGCCGGATTGCTACTGGCTGCACATCGGTGACCTGAAATTGGAGGTTACCCAGGCGGCTTGTGCCGCCTTCCGCTCGGGCGGGCCGTACCGCCTCTATTACCTGGCGACCACCGGAACCGTCGTCGGTGGAGAGGTACTTGCTGACTGGAGACCCTTGCCGACGCCGCGAAATGCCGCGCGCCACTGGTGGCAGAACATCTCGATCAGCCTCGAGTAGAGCCCGCCTAGTCGATCAGGCGGCGCAGCCGCAGGTCTTCGCTGGCCCGCGCTTCCTGGTAGAGCGCGCAAGTGGCCATCTTTCCCAGGCAGGGCGGCGATGGCCACTTGACGACGCCGTAGAACTTATGGACCTTCCGGTCGACATGGCAATCCGCCTGAAAGACCTTGAACAAGGCGGTCCGCTTACGCAGGATTTGCTCTAGATAGGGACAGTGCA
The DNA here is from genome assembly GCA_035279665.1 of Candidatus Dormiibacterota bacterium. Lineage (GTDB taxonomy): Bacteria > Chloroflexota > Dormibacteria > CF-121 > CF-121 > CF-13. Next base: position 8,395 of record DATEHI010000034.1, read on the forward strand.
TATCAAGGAAAAGTGATACTACA
>DATEHI010000035.1:0-11451 GCA_035279665.1 Candidatus Dormiibacterota bacterium
CATCGGGACCGGGCCGATCGGCATGGTGACGATCGCCTCGGGCGCCTGCAGGACCGCTTCGGCGACAGCCGCGACCGTCTGCTCGGACTCCGTGTGAGCCATCGCTTTCAGCTTCGACGGCTCCCAGGTGGACACCACTTCAAACCGCCGATGGCGATCGGCGAAGTCGACGGGCAAGTCCTGGCCGTCCCAATCTTTCCCGGTGGCCTTCCACACGAGTCCACGGATCAGCTGATCGCCCGTCACGACGTGGGCCACGACATGGGCAGCGGTCCATCCCTCGCACAGCGTCGGTTTGGTCCAGCCATCCGTCGAGAGCGCATCGACCTGTTGGAGATACCAGCTTCCGGCCTGGGCGAGTTTGCCGGGCTTTGCGTCCATCCCGTTTACCTTACCCCTGCGCCGTAAGCCACGTTTCCTGCGTCTGATGGGCGGAACTCACAACCCGCACATCGGAGGACGCCGACATGGCCGCTACACAACCGACCCGCAATCATTCATTTCATCTCGGACGCATGCTGGCGATGGTCACCATCGCGCTGGCGCTGGTGCTGGGTGCTTTCACCGCGCGAGCGGCTGCATCATTCGCCCAAACCGGGACCGGCTACGGATGGGGTTCGTCGATACCACCGGGTCCGCTGGAGACCTCACCATCGCCCACGCCCGAGGCGACGGCAACGCCTGACCCCACGCCGGCTCCGACGCCGGTAGCCACCAACGAGCCGGCGCCGGCGCCCAATCCTCGGCAAACCGGCAAGCTGATCGTGGTCTCGCTCGAGCGGCAGAGCCTGACGGCCTACCAGGACGGCGCGGTCGTGCTGACCTCAGTGGTGGCGACCGGCATGCCCGCCCTCCCGACGCCGGCCGGTACCTTTCACGTCATGAGCAAGTCGTCGCCCTACAAGTTCGTCTCGCCCTGGCCGCGCGGCGACCAGTACTGGTACCCGACCGAGTGGGTGTCGTACGCGATGCTCTTCGCCGACGACGGCTACTTCCTCCACGATGCGCCCTGGCGGAGCGTGTGGGGACCCGGCGCGAACCTGATTCACGGCAGCCACGGCTGCGTCAACGTCCCAACCGCGACCATGGCCAGCCTCTATCGCTGGGCGACCGTCGGCACGACCGTGATCGTCGAATAACAGCCCGAACGCTGACCCCGGGAGGCGCTTTCCCCAGCGCCTCCCTTTTTTTGTGTCCTGCGCCGCAACCCCGTTTTCGCGCGTCTGATGGGCGGAACTTATTTGCGGCATTCATCGGAGGTAAGCGATATGACCGAGCGCAATTCGACCCCCAGGCGATTCTTCAACCGGCCCGGGAGGATGGCTCTGGCTGCCGGCATCGTGATCACAGGCCTGCTGGCCGGCGGCTGGCTCGCCTACGCGATGCCCAATCATCCCGAGACCCGCCAGGTGCTGGCTGACACCGGTGCCTCGCCAACGCCTGGCAGCACACCCGTGGCGACAGCGACTCCGGAGCCGACGGCGGCGCCAACCGTCGAACCGACCGCGGCCCCAACGGTGGCCCCCACCGTCGCGCCGACCGTCCAGCCAACTTCTCGGCCGCCGCAGACGACCTTCACGATCGCGGTGCCGGTCATCCGCCAGACGATGGTGCTCGACTGCGAGACCGCCGCGCTGCAGATGGGGTTGGCCACCTACGGCTACAACTACAGCCAGGCCACCCTCTTCGCGCGCGAGGTTGTCGACGCCCGCCCGCCCGTCATGGGGCCGAACCACACGGTGGTGCGGTGGGGCGATCCCTACACGAACTTCGTCGGCAACGTCAACGGCAGCGATTTCACCCCGACGGGTTATGGCATCTACTACCCGGTCATCCTCAAGATGGCGCGCGAGATCGGCCTGACCAACGCCTACGGCGGCGAGGGACTGTCCGCGGAGACGATCTACCGGGCGCTGGCGACCGGACACGCCGTGGAGGTCTGGATCGAGACCAACTGGTCCCGGCCTGGGGTGAGCACCTGGACGGCGTGGGATGGCCGGACGATTCGCTATTCCTACGCGGAACATGCGGTCACGCTGAGCGGCGTCTCATCGACCCAGGTGCGCGTCAACGATCCGCTGCACGGCACCCAGTACTGGGTCGGCAAGCCGACCTTCGAAACTTCGTGGGCCGACTTCAACAACATGGCGGTGGTCTTCTGATGATCGCCACCCACACCATCGGTGCAGGCACGCTGGTTGCCTGCACCGATCCCACCACCTGGGACGCGTTCGTCTCGTCCGCCAGCGATGGCTCGATCCTTCAGTCCTGGGCCTGGGGCGAACTAAAGGCCCGCTATGGTTGGGAGCCAACCCGATATCTCTGGATGCGCGACGGGCGGGTGCGCGGCGCCATCTCGGTCCTCCGCAAGTCGCTCCCCGGAGGACTCGCCATGCACTACGCGCCGCGAGGCCCTGTCCTGAACAAACAGTTTGCCGAATGGCCCCAACTCTGGATGGCCCTGCGGCCCCGACTCGCTCTGCAGGGTGGCACGGTGCTGAAGGTTGACCCGGAGTGGCCGGCTCACCGCGAATACGTCCTGCAATACTCCGGTGCTCGACCGGCCAACTCGATCCAGCATCAGGCCACCGCCCTGGTTGATCTCGGCGGCGGGGAAAGAGTGTTCGAGCGGATGAGCGGGTCGGCCCGGCGCAACATGCGACAGGCCGAGCGGGCTGGGGTCGTGGTCGAATCCAGCGTGCGGCTCGAGGCGCTCGACCAGTTCTACGAGATGCTGGCCGCCACTGCCGATCGGCAGGAGTTCATCATCCGGCCGCTTAGCTACTACTGCGATCTCTTCACTGCGTTCGCGAATGGGGCCCGCGTCTACCTCGCCTCCCGCAACGGCGTCACGGTCGCTGGGAGCGTGATCGTGACTTACGGCGATCGCATCATCTATTTGTTCAGCGGCAGCACCGACGAGGGCCGGCGCCTGAAGGCGCCCTACCTGATTCAGCAGCACGCGATCCGGGACGGCCAGGCGCTCGGCTGCCGAACCTATGACTTGTGGGGCATCCCGGTCGATCCGCAACCGGGCGACGCCGGGTGGGGATACGCCCACTTCAAGGCCATGCTGGGTGGTACTCCCGTCAGGTTTGCCGGCGCCTGGGATCTTCCCGTCCACCGGCCGCTCGCCGTTGCCTACCATCTCGCCGAGCGTGTGCTTGCCCGGCCGGCGGTGGCGGTCTAGCCATGCGACATCGGTTTGCGACAATCATGTCGACCATCCGATGGCTGGGGAGCAAACCACCGTGTTGCGCGACGCCGTCGCGGGCGACGAACGCGCATTTGATGAACTCATCGGCCCGCTGGTGGAACCCGGCTTTCGGCTGGCCGTCAGCATGCTCGAAAACCGTGAAGAGGCTGAGGACGCGGTCCAGGAGGCGACCATCAAGGCATGGCGCAACCTTCACCAGCTCAAGGACGCCAGCGTTGCCCGCTCCTGGTTCTTCACCATCGTGGCGAATCAGTGCCGGTCCGTCCGGCGGGGCCGGTGGTGGTCGGTGGTGAAGCTGGCGGCACCGGAGCAGCCGAGGAGCGGGCCGGAAGATCAGGCGGTTCAGCGCACCGACCTCGAGCGAGCAATGCGCAGCCTTGGCCGCGACGACCGGCTGGCGCTGTATCTTCGCTACTACATGGACCTGCCGCTGAGCGAAGTGGCGACGGTCCTCGGCGTCTCGGAAACGGCCGCCAAGTCCCGGATCCACCGCGCCGCGCAGGGGTTGAAACCGGCGGTCGAGGTGCCTGAGGGGGTGACCTGATGGCTGACTTCGAGGACAAGCTCAAGGCGGCGTTCGATGCTGAGTTCGAGCGAACGCGCCCAAGGCCGGGGCTCCGTGGACGCGTGATCGCCAACGCCGTCGCTACCCCGAGGACCCGCCAGCGCGGATTCGGTGCCTGGCTGACGCCGCCACGCCTGGCGCTCGTCGGCGCCGCTGCGGCTGTGCTCCTTGTGGGCGGCGTCGAACTCCGTGCTGCGACGCAGGGTACGCCTCCGACGGCCGTCAGGACCTCGCCAACCCCGTCTGCCGCGGTACTGGCCTTTGGCAAGCTGCCCTCCCCTGGACTTCATCCGCCGACCGGCTTCGGGGGTGGCGGCGGCAGCACCCCGGCAATCCTGCCGTACTTTGGCCCTGCGACGATGACCTGGTCCGGGCAATTGCCGCAGCTGCCGTCGTCCGCACCGGTATTTCGCTTCACCCTGCCAAGCACCGCGGACGGTGATGCCTTCGCCGCCCGGCTCGGCGCCACGCTGCAGTCTCCTGGGGCGCCCGGGGAGCTACGAACGTATCGCCGAGCTGACGGCTATGTGCTGTCGATCGGCCCCGACCCGGTCGCCCAGGAACCGACGTACCGCCTCATTCGACGAAGCGCCCCCAGCGGAAACCAGCCCTACACCGAGGCTGCGGCCCGCGCGGCAGCAGACGCCGAAATGGCCCGGCTGGGCCTGACGCCCACCTGGCAGGCGGCCGTCCAGGTGTCGAGGCTCAACCAGTCGACCAACCAACCAGTGATCTTCGTCGTGCTGTATCAACGCCTGATCCCCCTCAGTCCCGCCGGGGTGGCTGGTGAAGTCGATGGCAATGGCGACCCTTCCGGCGCCCGGGTACTGGTGGACTCGGGCGGCCACATCCTCGAGATTTCCGGCATCCTCCGCCTCGCGGAACAGTCGGCGACCTACCCGCTGCTCGCTCCCTCGGCCGTGGTCAACGCGGCGGTCAGCGCGACCCCGGTCACGAACGGTTCGGATCCCGTGCCCGCGGTCGCCCTGACGGACGTCACGCTCGTGTACACCACGGTCGAATCGGGCGGGATCGGGTACCTGGAACCGGCCTACCTGTTCAGCGGCGACTTCAGCCGCGACGGCCAGACCTTTGAGAAGCGCGTGCTCGTCCCGGCCCTACCTCCCAGTGCAATTGGCTCCTAACCGCTGAACGAAGCAGGCGCGTCACCGGCCGCCGGGATGTCGAGTAAGGGGTACTGATGGAAGAAAACCGGTGGCGGTGGTGCATGGTGATTGTGTTCGTCGCCGTCCTGGTTGCTGGTTGCGGGCGCTCCGGCTCGGCTGCGCCTTCTTCAAGCGCGACGGTCCCGGCGACGCATTCACCAAAGGCGTATGCCACGCCGCCCGCGCGGATCTTGCCGGCCATGGCCTACGACGTGCGAACCCATGAACTGGTGATGTACGGTGGATTTACCGGACTGGGTCAGGCCGGTGGGCTCAACGATACCTGGGCCTGGGATGGCAAAGGCTGGACCCAATTCCATCCTCATACTGTCCCCACAATCCAGAATCCGTCCATGGCCTACGACGCGGCGAACAATGAGTTGCTGCTGGTTGGATCCGAGGTCATCGGTCAACAGCGGCCGAATTCGTTGTGGGCGTGGAAGGCCGGCGACTGGGTGCATCAATTCGATTGGACATCGCCCGACTGTGGCAAGAGTTGCCCGTCGTCGGCGGCACTGCCGGTCGCCGCCGGCGCCCTGATCTACGACAGCGCACGCAGCAGGATCCTCATGTTGACCGCCGGGCCGGCCGGCCCCGGCGATGAGACCTGGACCTGGGACGGAGCTAAATGGAGCCGGGTGCCCACCGCTCATCGGCCGACCCTCACCTCATGCTGCGTCAGTCCTGACGGGGCGACCGGACGTCTCCTGGCACTGGGTTTCTACTTGAACTGGGGCGGGATCAATCGGCTCTGGGTCTTCGACGGCGTCGACTGGACGCTGACCTCGACGTCGACACCGACGGGCACTGTCACGTTGGTCGATGATCCATCGACCGATCGCCCGCTATTGGTCCGGTCCAGTGACACATACGGCAACGCATCGCCGGGAACCTGGTCTTGGACCGGGAGCGCCTGGCAGCGGCTTGACGTGACGCCGCCTCCTGCTCTGACTGATTCCAGCCTTGGATACGACGTCGCGGATAAAGAGGTCATCCTGTTTGGTGGCCGGGACGCGTACGGCAATGCGGTTAGCGACACCTGGGTCTGGAATGGTCGCGCCTGGAACAAGCAGCCTTAACTGAGGGTCAGGATGCGGGCTTCCGACTGACGCCTTTGCGCCGGCCGGACCGGTCGGGCACCTCTGACTCTTTGAGACTCGGCAGCGGCTTCCGCGACCCCTCCATCGACTTCCAGGGATCGTCGCGGCCTTTGAGCCATTGCGCAATGGTCCGGATTCCGACGCCATCGGGACGGAGTCCATCGCTCTCGACATCGGACCAGGTGACTGGCACGGCGATCGGTGCTCCATTGCGCGCTCGAACGGCGTACGGCGCGACGGCCGTCTGCGCGTAGGCGTTGCGGTTGACGTCGAGGAAGAGGCGGCCTTCGCGCTTTTGCTTGGTGAACTCGGTGGTCAGGTGCTGAGGGTCGGCAGCCGTCAGCCGCTGGGCGACCGCGTCGGCGAATAGGTGGACCTCCTCGAAGCTTGGACCGACTGTGATCGGCGCGACCACGTGGAGGCCACGCGAGCCTGTGGTCTTGACGAACGGGACGAGCTTTATCTCCTCGAGCATCGCCTTTAGCGTGAGCGCCGTCCTGCGAACGAGTCCGAAGTCCTCATCGGCTGGATCGAGGTCGAACATCACCTGGTCGGGCTGGTTGGGCGCCTCGATGCACGAGAGCCAGACGTGCACCGTCACGACGTTGTACTGGGCCAGGTAGACGAGAGCCGCTGCGTTATCGATCACGGCGTGCGTGATGGTGCCGCCTCGTTGGAGGTCGACCGTCGCCCGCCTGATCCACGCCGGAAACGAGTCTGGCACGCGCTTTTGCTGAATGGGGTTGTACTGGATTCCGCCAGGGAATCGATTCATGTGCAGCGGGCGATCGCGGACGTGCGGAATCATGCGCGGCGCAATCGACTGGTAGTACTCGGCCAGCTCGCCCTTGGTGATGCCGTCGGCAGGGAAGAGGACCTTATCGGGATGGGTGATGGTGATCGCGTGCCCGTCGATGGTCGGCATCGTCGCGGACTCGTGGCTAGCTGGCGATCTCGGTCGTCGGACCGCTCGGCTTTTCGTGCGGCTCGTCGATCGGAACGCCGGCACCTTCGAGGACGGCGGCGACGAAATCCGGCTCGGGGAGCGCGCCGACGAAAGAGCTCTTGCGATTGATCACCGTGTGCGGGACGCCCCGGACCCGGAACTGGTTCGACAGGTATGGGAATTCGTTAGCCTCAACGCAGACGGCTTTGATCTGCGGCGAGGCCAGCGCCATCCGGTTGGCCAGGCTCACGGCCCGGGGACAGTAGGGTCAAGTCGGCGTGGCAAAGACCAGCACCTCGGTGGGCTCGGTCAGCTTGGCGAGCGCGGCCACGCTCTCCTCGCTCAGGCCGTGCTCGGCCCGCGATACGCGCTCGATGGCGTCGATCAGGGCTGGGAACTCCGTGCCGGTCGCCAGGCCCTGGAAACGAATGCGTCCGCTCGTCGAGTCGGAGGCAACCGCGATGGTGGGAACGTCCGCGACTTCATCGACGAACGCGCGGTCCTCATCTCGAGCGACGTCGACCACCTCCGTCGTGATCTTTTCTGGGGCGGCGTCACGCAATAGCTCAGCCATCTGGCGGGCGTCCTCGCAGGTAGCGCAGCCCACGCCGGCCGGGAGGATCAGCCGCGACGAGCCGGGGCGGGTGTAGACCGTCAGGTGGACCGGGCCATTGAGCGCGGTCTCGAAGCGGTCTTTGAGCTGCTGGCGAACCTGCTCGGGGATGAGCGCCATATGAAGGTAATACCAGACATCGACCAATCCGTGACCCTTTACACGGTAAAGGGAACGGTTTCACCGCACTGCTTACAACGCCCCTCGAGGAGATACCGGTTGCCGGCTACACCAACGATCCTGGCCTTGAGGACGATCACTGACTGGTCGCAGCTCGCGCAGTGGCCCACCTGCGACGTCCTGGTGGACGGATCAAATGTCCAGGGACTCGTTGTGCGCGAAGGGGCCGTCGGTTCCATGCGTTACCTCAACACTCCCTACCTGACAGCATGCGAGCGAAAGGTTGTTCGGCGCATTGCTCTTGAATGTAGCGGACTCAACAGTGGGTCCCAAGTCCCTCGCGGAATGTCACCATTAAATCCCAGCCTCCCGAAGGCTTTGTCACTGTAAGGCGCCCCGCAAGGTGGCCTTGCCGGCGCAAGGCCCGGCGCAATCCCCCAGACGGATGATCGGAAAGGTCCGCGTGATGCGCTTTTCCCTGCGCGCAAAAATCGTCGGCCCGTTCGTGCTGATCGTCGCGTTGATCGGCACGATTGGGACGGCTGCCGTTACGGCCCTTGTCACCAGCGAGGCCGTCGCGGAATTCAATGGCAGCCTGCTCCGCGCCAGCTTGCTGGCCAACGACCACCTGTCGTTGGTGGAGGCAGCTCGACTGACGACCCTCCGGGCTGCGGCAGCCACCACCGGTGTCCCTGAGGCGACGAGTAGCCATGACACTGCCGCACTACAGCGCTTGCTAACGCCAGTTGTCGCCAACGCCGCGGTACCCAGCCTGCTCCTGCGCATCCTCGACCGGCAGGGCAGACAGGTGATCGTCCTCGGACCGGACGGCCCGGCGACCTCCCAGTCATCGAGCGGCGACTTCGCGTCCGAGCCTGCCGTCGCCGCCGTGCTGGCAGGCCGGAGCGATGCCCAGGGCGACAAGTACGTTTTCCTCAAGACGGACGCGGCGGGAACGACCCTCTATTGGACCGGACCCATCCGCGGCCTGGCAGGACAGCTCGTCGGCGTGGCCCTGGTCGGCGAGCCGCTCGCGGCGATCGCTTCCGGGATCCGCTCGTCTGGCGCCGACCAGCTCAGCTTCTACACAACCAGCGGCGACGTTCTCATCTCGTCACTGTCTCCAACCGTCGCGCTGTCGGCAGCGACCCGGGGCACGGTCCAGCCAGATCGGCCCGCAACGTTCAGCCAGTCCTCAGGCGGCAAGACCTACATGAATCTGCTTAGCGACTGGACGATGCGCAAAGTCCGGCTTGGCTACCTGGCTGTAGCCCTCAACACCGCCCAAATGCAGGCAGGGCTCGATCAGCTTCGCCTATTGATGCTGATCCTGTTCTCGGTGTCGGCCCTGATCACCCTGCTGATCGGCCTCATGCTGTCCGGCGCCATTACGCGTCCGGTCCAACGGCTGGTCGGTGCCATGGGTGCGGTTGCCGCCGGAGATCTGTCCCAGCGTGCTCCCGTCGGACCTTCCGACGAGATCGGCTACCTGGGCAAGGTCTTCAACCTCATGACGATCGGCCTTCAGGAAAAGACCCAGGCGCTTGAAGACACCTATTTTGCCGCGATCGAGGCGCTCGCCCGGGCCATCGACGCGCGCGACCCGTACACCTACGGTCATTCGGCCAGGGTCGCCGCCTTCAGCCTGGAGATCGCCGACCAGCTCGGCTATCCGAAAGACAAGCGCGAGGGTTTGCGCCGCGCTGCGCTGCTGCACGACATCGGAAAGATCGGTATCGAGGACCACATTCTGCGGAAGGCCGGCGCCCTCAACTACCTCGAGGCCAAAGAGATGCGCGAGCACCCGGTGATTGGACATCAGATGCTGAAAGATGTCCCCTTCCTGCACTCGAGCCTGAGCGGGATCCGGCATCACCACGAGCGCTGGGACGGCGCGGGCTATCCCGACACGCTGAGCGGCGAGACGATCCCGTTGCAGGTTCGCATCCTCAGCGTGGCTGACGTCTTCGACGCGTTGACCTCGGACCGTCCCTACCGGCCGGCGCTGTCGGTTGCGGAAGCCACCGACATCATCGAGCGCGAGGCCGGCCACCAGTTCGACCCGGCAGTGGTTGCGGCCTTCAAGGCCAAGCACGATGCCATCGTCGCGATACTGAGGCGCGAACGCGCGAAGCAAACCACACAGCCCAGTGAGCTGGCCCTGGAGAAGGTCTCATGAAACGAGCCCGCTCCTACGCACGACGCGTGAGTGCCGTGCTGCTCCTTCTTCTCCTCTTCTGGACGGCGAGCCAGCTGGCATCGCGCTTGCCCTGGATCGGCGCACTGGGGACGAGCGTCCACGCGCTGGGACTGGGCGACTACAGCGCCGATCCGTGGACGTCGCTCGCTCCCCTCTCCATGCAGGTCCTCGATGAGGCGAGAGTCGACGCGGGAACCATCCCGGCGTCGACACCGCTCAGCGCCCTGAGGCCCAGCCCAACCCCGGCCCCAGCGTCCTCGCCGACGCCGACTCCCACGGCTTCGCCCGTTCCGACGCCGAAACCAACGCCCGTCCCGACGCCGAAACCAACGCCCGTCCCGACGCCCAAGCCGACCCCGATCCCAACACCAACCCCCACGCCGATTCCCACGCCGACACCGACGCCGCGCCCGACACCCACACCCACGCCGATTCCGACACCGACGCCAACGCCAACGCCAACGCCAACGCCAACGCCTACGCCGACACCGACGCCGACGCCGACGCCCACCCCACCCCCAACCCCAACACCCACGCCGACCCCATCAATGGGACTGGTGACCGGGACAGTGGTGGCGAACCTACTCGGTCTCCCGATTTCCGGTGCGACTGTCTCTTTGACTCCGGGCGGTCTTACCACGACGACAAATGGGAACGGCGCCTTTTACTTCCCAAGCGTGGCGCCTGGCATCTACACGGTGACCGTTAGCGCGCCCCTTTACACAACGACGTCGCAGACCATCACGGTGACTGCGGGTCAGACCGAGACTCTTGCCATCCGGCTCCGCAATCTTCTCGGTCTCTGAGCGCCGGGCCACTCGAGAGGAGGGACCGCTTCGTTGCGGCCCCTCCGGTCTGTTACGCGGCGGCGATGCCCTCCTGGCTGCCGCCATCAGGCACTGTCCATGAACCGATCGGCGTCAGCGATCCGTCTTCGCCGACTGCGAAGGCTTTCACAGAACCGCTTCCGCCGCTCTGCGCGTACAGGAAGTGGCCGGACGCTGCCATGTCAACCGCACCCGGAATGCCGGTCGCCGCCGGCGACTTCTCCAACGTGACAGCACCGTCCTCGTCGATCGTGTACTGGCTCAGGCTGCCGCTGCCGGCGTTGGCCGCGTAGTAATTGCCATTGACCGCCGTGACCCAGCACGCAGCGGCCTGGTTGTCCGAGGCGCCGGCGCTCACGAGCGAGAGGCTGCCGCTGCCGTTGACGGTGTAGGTCGACAGGTTGCCAAACGCCGCGTTCACGATCACCAGCTGGCCTGCCGGATCGAACACGAACGCGAAGGCGTTGCCTCCGACAGATGTCGCGGTCGGGCCACTCGAAAGCTGCCCCTCATCCGACACGCCAAAGACGTCAACCGAGCCGTGGTTGTTGCCCTTCATCGTGATGACGAGGTCGCGGCCATTCGGCGTGAAACCAACCTGGGCGGGCGACTGCAGAAACGCCGGCGGGTTGCTGTTCGCGAGACCGAGCGAGCGCTGCGATCCGGCAATCGGGTGCAGCCTTCCGCGCGCGATGCG
>DATEHI010000036.1:0-4639 GCA_035279665.1 Candidatus Dormiibacterota bacterium
CGCGTCAACCTGGCGCTGAGCCTGGTGGTTGGTGCGTTGGTCTTCGCGCTCGCCACCATCGGTTTCATCGGCCTGGTCGCACTGGCGGTTGGCGTGCTGGTAACGCTTCCCTATGCGAGCTATGTCGCCGCCTACCTGACCGGCCGCTATGCCCTCCTGACGGAATCGCCTGAGGTAGGGGCCGAATCGATATATCGCTCGACTTGAGCCTGGCTACTCTCCCAATGGGGTGAAGAGTGTAAGTTGAATTCCTTCGGGCCCTTCCAGCCGCACGTTGCGATCACGCCATGGCGTGACGACCGGGCCCGCGAGAATCGTCGCGCCGGCCGCAGCGAGCGCGTTCGCAGCTGACTCGCTATCCGACGTACCAAAAGCAATCCGGACCGGGCCGGCGACCCGCCGCCCGACCTCGATCTCGTCGATCGCCCGTGCCTGTGCCTGGTCGAAGATTTCCAGCGTTGCATGACCTCCATCGAGCAGTACGGCATGGCCGCCATCGTTCTCCCAGGCAGCTACCTGCTTGAGGCCGAGGGCGTCTCGGAAGAATGCTGTCGCGCGATCAAAGTCGTCCACCGTCAATACGAGTCGTATTTCATTGATTGCCATTGCCTGATCATCGCAGGCGTTAGGGGTCGTGGAGCTCGGCGCGACGCGGCGGGTCCGCGCCCGCGCGGGTGCAGGTGATGGACGCGACGAGGCAGGCGAACTGGAGAGCGGCGCGGAGTTCCTGGCGCTCGAGATGCAGATCCCGGCTCAGGCGGTCGTGGTCGTAAAGCCAGGCAAGCAGGCCGGCGCCGAATGCGTCTCCGGCGCCGATCGTATCGACGACCTCCACCACTGGAGCCGCGACGCGCACTTCTGTGCCGGCACCGACGCCAAAGGCCCCGTCGGCCCCCAGGGTCACAACGACCAGGCGTGGGCCGCGAGCCAGCAGGGCACGGGCTGCCGATTCGAGCTCGACCTCCGGATAGAGCCATTCGATGTCGGCATCGCTCGCCTTGACGATCGTGCTCTCCGCGATGATGCGGTCTAACCGCGCTCGATAGCCCCCACCCCGACCCTCACCCTGAAGGAGCGAGGGCGATAGGAGCGAGAGCGCCGATGTCCGGATGTTCGGATCGACCATCACCAGCAGGTTCTCGTGCTCTCGCTCGACCAATCCAGCGATCGTTGTCGCCATCGGTTGGAACACCAGGCCGAGCGTGCCCACATGCAGGGCGCGGACGCCGGAGGGGAGCGAGGCCGGCAGCATCTGGCGGGTCAAGTTGGGAGCGGAGGTCCCATCGATGATGAAGCGGTAGGCGGCGTGGCCGTCGGGGTCGACATCGGCGATGGCGAGCGTGGTCGGCTCGGGACCAAAGCTGGTGAGGGAGAGGTCGGCGCCATCGGCCGCCAGCTGGTCGCGCAGCTGCTGGCCGAAGGTATCGGTCGATAGGCGCCCCAGAAATTCGGTTGGAATTCCCAGGCGAGCGAGGGCTCGCGCCGTGGTGAAGGGTCCGCCACCGGGGGAGTCGGTGCCGGCAATCCGGTCGATCAGCGCCTCGCCGCACACGACTACCATGTCCTGAGCTATGGACATGATGCAGGACGGCGACCGCTACGCCCGCATGGCGTACCGCCGAACCGGTCGGAGCGGGCTCTTACTGCCGGCCATCACACTCGGCCTCTGGCAGAACTTTGGCGGGGACCGGCCGATCGAGACGCAGCGGGCCATCATCCGCCGCGCCTTCGACCTCGGCATCACCCATTTCGACCTGGCGAACAACTACGGGCCGCCCTATGGCTCCGCTGAGGAGAACTTCGGCCGCATCCTTCAAGCCGACCTCGCCGGGCGCCGCGATCAGCTCGTGATCTCCACCAAAGCGGGGTACGACATGTGGCCGGGGCCATACGGCATCTGGGGATCGCGGAAGTACCTGCTGGCCAGCCTGGATCAAAGCCTCCACCGGATGGGGCTCGAGTACGTCGACATTTTCTACTCGCATCGGTTCGATCCGCAGACCCCGCTCGAGGAAACGATGGGCGCGCTCGACACCGCGGTGCGCCAGGGCAAGGCGCTCTATGTGGGCATCTCCTCCTACTCCGCAGGTCGAACGAAAGAGGCGGCGGATATCCTTCGCCGGCTGGGGACCCCGCTGCTGATCCACCAGCCGTCCTACTCGATGGTGAACCGATGGATCGAGAAAGATCTCCTCGACGTGCTGAGCCCGGAGGGGATCGGCTGCATTACCTTCTCGCCGCTCGCGCAAGGCCTGCTCACCGACCGTTACCTGAAGGGGATCCCCGCCGGCTCGCGAGCCAGCCGGCCCGGCTCGTTTTCCCAGGACCTGCTGACCGATGAGTCGCTCGCCAAGGTGAGGGCACTGAACCAGATCGCGCAGCGGCGCGGCCAGACGCTGGCGCAGATGGCACTCGCCTGGACACTCCGCGATCCTCGGGTGACGTCGACGCTGGTCGGCGCGAGCAGCGTCGCGCAACTGGAACAGAACGTGGGTGCCCTCGACAAGCTCCAGTTTTCGCCGGACGAGCTCCGCGAAATCGACCGCTACGCCACCGACAGCGGCATCGACCTGTGGGCTGCCTCCAGCCGCGAGTAGCCTCGCGTTATTTGTGCGCCCTTTTTTGCTGACTAACGTGTAGCCGTTGTGCTATGCCTGCACTGAGCAGCGCGAGCAAGGGGCATCAGATGTTGAGCACGTCGGAGCCAACCCATGGAAAAACCACTGGTGTAGGCCGGCCAGCCGACGAATGTCCGTTTCCGCGCCCGTTTCCCGAGGGATTCGCCCAGTGTCCATGCTTCCGGCCGCAGCCGTTTACCCCGCTGGACATGAACGACCGGCCCCTGGCGCCCATGCTCACCTGCGGCCAGCTGGTGACCCGGCTGCTGAACAACGGAAAGGTCGGCTGGTACGCGGCCTGCAAGATTGGCGACGAGGCCGCACGACGAAAGCTCGCCGAGGTCCGCGTCAGCTAGCACCTTACCCGCTCCGGCTCCGCACGGCCAGGCGCGCTCCGACGAGGTCCGGCCGGAGGAACGCCTGCACGCTCACCGGGTACCGCTCGATCAGGCCGGTGGACGGCCGCAACCCTTCGGCGGTCCTTGACGCAATCGCCTCGTTGAGCGTGGCCTGCAGGCAGTCACGCAGCATCCGGTGGTCCAGTCGAGCCGCGGCAAACCGCTCCGGATTGTCCTCGGCAAACGTGTCGAGCACATCCAGCACGGCGCTGACGGCGGCCGCCAGCCGGCGACCCGGCTCTTCTTGCCAGCTGCCGGAGTGATCAGCGGCCCGGGCAACGATGAACTCCGCAACCGCGCCCGCGGCGGCTCTGTAGAAGTCAATCCTCAGGCCCCGAAGCCCTAGAAGATCATGGTCGGGGGCGGCCTGGAGCCAGCGCGAGCGGCCCATCGCATCGCCCAACCCGCAGCGACCGTAATACCGATACTGGCCGGGAATCTTCGTGGCCGATAAGTGCTCGCAGGTCCAGACGGGGTTTACCGCCTGGTCCCGACTGTCGGCCATGGGTGCCAGGAGCGGTTGGTACGTCGGACAGCGATCGAAGTCTGCCGGGAAGGGACGCTCGAAAGGGCACTCATCGAGCGGCCGCGATTCGGCCAGTGCCGGGCTCACCGGGTAAAGGATCGACAGGTGCCGCCCCGGCCGAAAGTGGGCGACTGCCTCGTAGAGGACCGTCACCCGCCGCCCGTCGCGGCGGCGGACCTGGTAGACGCCCGTGTTCCGACCCACCTTCAAGAAGTTCTGCCATATCGCGCGGGCGTCGGCCCGCTGTTCCGGCGCAGTGATGTCCCAAACATGTAGGGACCGGAGCTCGTGTTCGGAATACTTCAGGAGGGCGACCGCGTTGGCATTTACCTCACATAAAAGCGCCTCATCGTCGGCGACCAGCACGGCGGCGAGCGGCGACGCCAACGCAAGCGCCTGGTCGGCGTCCTGACGTGTGTCCGTCGTGGTCCCCACCCCTGCTTCGAGTATGGCACAAGACTTGAAGCGGCTGGGATTGATCGGCGCCTCCGACGTTTAAGCTCACGGTGAGCGATGAAAACCGCTGAACGAAGTCAGCTGACTCCGGAATACGTCGCGCACTTTCCACGACCCGGGATGGCGATCCCCGGCAAGATCCGCTACTCGCCGGACGCAACCTTCGTCACCTATCTGTTCAGCGAGCGTGGCGACCTGGTCCGCGATGTCTGGAGCCTCGACCTGGCCAGCGGACGCAAGCAGCGGTTTCTCTCACCTCCGGGCGAGACGGTGACCGAGGAGAACATCTCTCGCGAGGAGACGCTTCGGCGCGAGCGCCTGCGCCTGCGCGAGACGGGCATCACGGACTACGTCTGGGCTGAGAAGGCGAACGTCATGCTGCTGCCGCTGCGGGGCGAGCTCTACGGTTGGGCCGAGGGGTCGGTCACCCGCCTCGCGGGCGGGGGGGTCATCGATCCCAGGATTACGGATGACGGCCGTCGCATCTTCTTCGTCCGCGAGGGGGATGTCTCCACCATCGATCGGGCGAGGGAACGCCGGCTGACCGAGCATCCGGCCGGGACGACCAACGGCCTGGCCGAGTTCGTCGCCCAGGAGGAGCTCGATCGTTTGAGCGGATACTGGCCCTCGCCCCGCGGGGA
>DATEHI010000037.1:0-20048 GCA_035279665.1 Candidatus Dormiibacterota bacterium
AGTGACTTTGTGAACGAGCGAGAGGGCTTCCTGCGGCTGACCGACGTCGAGCTCACCACCCAGGGCACCGCGATGGGGGCGACCCAGAAGGGTCCGATGGCCGAGTACCTGATCAACAAGACCGGGATCGAGTTGATCTGCCAGCCGCCCGCGGAAGCGATCGAACGCCGCGCGGAGGTCGACAGGGACTACGGCAGCTCGCTCTGGCAGGCGTTGAACAAGATGGCCGTCAACGCGAACTCAGATCTGCGTGTGCCGAAAGAGCGTCATTACGTGCAGGTCCATACCCACCGCTTCACCGTCGGCGCCTATCTTCACTTCGCCCAGGGCGCCTCACTCGACGCGGTGCTCTCGCACCTTCCCACGAAATTCGTCGCCGTGACGGACGCCTCCGCCACGTTCCTGGGCGGCACCGGCCAGCCCACGACCATCGAACGCAAGCTAATGCTGGTGAATCGCGACCACATCCTGCTGGTCGCGCCCCGCGGCGACTAGTACCCTGTCCGTGTGACCGATTCCACGCGCCTGCAGGCAACGGCGCGCGTCTGGCTGAACGGCATCGCGCGCCATGTGGAAGACCTCCGCACCGATAGCTACGAGGGCGCCGTCGGACCGGATCGCGAAGCGCGCTACCGCGCGGCCTTCGACTTGCTCTCGACCATCGCCACCGGCGTCCTGGCCGACGTCAACGAGCTCCTCCTCGGCGGCAGCGGTGACATCTCGATTCAACCTCCCGGGCCGGACGGTCACGGCGGGCTGATCGGATCCTGGATGCTGAGCTGGCCGGCGCTCCGCGAGGCGCGGAGTCGAATGACGGGGAAGGCGCTGTCGCCCGTCACGATGAGCGCGGTCTGGCCGACCGGCTTTGTCCATCCGCACCTGGTCGCGGGAGGAGCCGTCAACCCGCGCGCCGAGTCGCTCACCGCGTGGCCGATGCAGATCGCGTCGGCCGAGGAAGCCGCACAGCAGGAGCCGCTGCTATGGGCACTCGCCACCGCGGAGGTTCACGACCGGATCTATCAATCGTCCTGGCGCGTCGTCTCCGGCAGAGACTAACGCCGCTAGATGGACCGAAGCAGGTAGTCGGTCGGGCCAAGCGTAATTCCACGCTGCCGCAGTTCTTCTTCGGAGCGGCTGGACAGGAGTAGCACGGGAACGTCTGACAGGCAGGGGTCTGCGTGGAGACGTTCGAGCTCGAGACGCTCGGCCCCGTCGCCAGCAGCGAGGTCGATCAACACCATGTCAGGCTTCCAGCCAGCCGCGTGTGCCGTCGAGTCGCCGACGCCAGCGATCGTGCTCACACGGTACCCGTCCAGCTCCAGCTTCATCCGGTACATCTCGGCGACGTCGGTGTCGCCGGCAATCAGCAGAACCTCGCTGTTGTCGTCGGACCAGTCTGCAACGGCGTTGATCACCAGACCATAGTGATCAAGCGGAGTGAGATGGGGGTAAGAGCAGCTTAGAAATCCGTTAAGAGGCTTCGAAGGCCTTGCCTCTGCGGTTCACGGAACGCCCACCGGCACCCGAATGCGCGCCAGGTCCAGTTTCAAGCGCTGCGCGATCCGGTCGGCCACATCGGCGTTGTGCCAGTAGCCGGTGTGAGCCGAGATCGGGAGCAGGCCAGTTTCCACGCGAAAGTCCTTGACCTGAAACTTGCCCTTAAAGAGCGTTTCCAGTGGATACGCGATCAGGTCCTGCGCGTCCAGGAAGTTGTACCAGACGCCCGCCGCGAGATTGGGCTGCATGTCGCCCGTCGCGGCCACCGCATCCCCTGTGCCGGTTGGAGCGTAGCGAGGCTTCTGCTGGCCGGTCGTATCGTCCATCTCCATGCTGAACAGGGCGATGGGCGAGCCCATCGTAAAGAGGTTCGTCGGCTTGAACCCAGCCTTGAGCCAGTCGTCGTTGTGGCGGCTGTTGTAGTAGGCGACATCGAAGGCGACCACCGAGCCGAGGCTGTGCCCCACGATCGACACCGTGTCGCTGCTCCGCACATAGGGCGTAACCGCATCGACCAGACGCTTTCGGATCTCATCCCGCTGGACCGCGGACTCGTAGACGAGACAGTCACTCACGGCTGTGATCATCTGTGCGCGCACCTTGTCGTACGCGATCAGCTCGAGAGCGTCATCCGGAAGCGAGTACAGCTTCCCACGCTCCTGCCTGTAGGCGGCAAGCACCCCTTCCTCCTCGGTTTGTCCGACATCGGAGTAGTTGACGTGCTCGAAGGTGACGATCTGATCGATCTCGTCTTGCGTGGCATTGGGGGGAAGCACGCCATGCGCCGTCAGCTTGGCGCGAAGCAAGGCGCATAGCTCTACGGTGTAATCGCCCTTCACGACCTCGGCCGAGATCCCGTGGACGAAGATGAGCCTGAGTTGCGGTGTCATCGGATGCCCCTCCTATCTCCCTTCAGTGGTCGAGCTTTACCGCCATTGTGGCCCTACATCCGGAGCTGTCAAGGGACGTCTGTAGGATGCTGCTGGATGGCAGGGTCGATGGGCGATCCTAAGCGAGACCCCAGGTTTGCCGGACTAATCGCGCTTGCGGGCGCCCTCGCCGGCGTCCTTCTCTGGATCGTCACTATCGTGCTCAGCCGTTCGCACCTCTCCGGCAATGGCTGGTCACTCGCCGGCAACGGCGCGCTGATCATCCCGTTTGGTCTCGGCCCCGCCGTCGTGGCCGGCGGTTGGGCGGCCATCATCCTTCGGATGCGCGGCCATCCGCGTTGGCTCCAACTCGGCATCGGCAGCGGCCTGGTCGGCCTGGCACTCACGGCGGGCAGCCTCCTCTCCCTCGTCGCCTTCGGCCCACGCGCCAGAGACGCTGGCGCGACGGCCTCTGTCTTCTTCGGCTTTCTTCTCTATGGTTGGCTGCTGGCCGGCCCGACCGTCGCCGCGATGATTCCAGCACCAGATCCTAAGCGGGGTACTCCCCCCTTCTGGTCCATCGCCGCCATCGTGCTGTTACCGGTCACGTTGATCGCCGGTTGCGAAGCGGGCGCCGGCGTCCTTCCGTCGTAACGTGGTCGATCACTCGCTGACTAGTTGTTCCACCCGTTGCTGGGCACCGTCTGCCAGACATGCCACAGCCCGCTGTCGAAGCCGCGCACGAATGTCTCGAGGCGGCCGTCGGCGTTGTTGTCAACCGTCAGCAGATCGGCGATTTGACCGCCCATCGTTGCCCAACTGCTCCAGCCATCGTTGGGGGCAACCTGCCAGATGTGCCAGAGGGCATTGTCCGTACCCCGAGCGAAAACCTCGAGGCGGCCGTCGGCATCGTTCGAGACGGCGAGGACGTCGTTGATCGACCCGCCGAGGGAACCCCAGCCACTCCACCCGTTGCTGGGCGAGGTCTGCCAGATGTGCCAGAGGCCGCTGTCGAGGCCGCGGGCGAAGACCTCCAGACGCCCGTCCGCGTTGTTGCCAACGGCCAGCAGGTCGAGAATGCTGCCGCCCAGCGAAGCCCAGCCGCTCCAACCGTTGTTGGGCGAGGTCTGCCAGATGTGCCAGACGGCGCCGTCGGTGCCTTTGGCGAAGATCTCCAGTCGGCCGTCCGCGTTGGATGAGACGACCAGAACTTCCCGGATCTGGCCGCCGAGCGAAAACCAGCCACTCCAGCCATTGTTGGGGGCGACCTGCCAGTTGTGCCAGAGGGCCCCGTCTGAGCCTTGCGCGAAGACCTCCAGCCGCCCGTCCGCATTATGGCCGCAGTCGAACAGCTCACTGACGACACCACCCAGCGAGGCCCACCCACTCCATCCGTTGTTGCGCGCGGTCTGCCAGAGATGCCAGAGCGCACTATCGGCTCCCCGGGCGAAGACCTCGAGGCGCCCATCGGCATTTCGGGCCGCAACGTTGCGTCCCAGGATGAACCCGCCCAGGGTATCCCAGCCGCTCCAGCCGTTGTTTCGGGCGGTCTGCCAGATGTGCCAGAGGGCGCCGTCTGTCCCGCGGGTGAAGACCTCGAGACGTCCATCGGCGTTGCGGGGAGCACTGAGCCCTCCGTTGATCTGACCGCCCATGCTGGTCCAGGCTGGCAGCCCGGTCGGGACCACACAGCGTTGGTCGACCTGTGACCAGTAGGACTGCACGGTGACGCCGGCGACCACGCCGGTCGTGTTGCAGAGGTCACCAATCTCGCACCAGCTATTGGCGTTTGCGGAGCAGACTCCCGGCGCGTTGAACTGGATCGCGCTCCCCTCAGGGTCGGTGGCGGCTTCGACCAACTCGTGGGAAAAGATCGTCGTTACGCCGGCGAGTGTGCCATTGTTCATCACCCACGCATAGTGGGCCTTGTTGATGTCGATGTCGAAGGGGAAGTCATAGTCGGTGTACCAGTAGAAGCTGTGCTCGCCGATGACGTTCGCCTGGTTCGAGTTCACTCCCGGCGGCATGATCACGCAGTAGAAGAGGAGTCCGTCATCGTCCGGCTCGGGTAGCACCCCCGCTTCGATACAGCTCGTGATCAGGTTGGTGACGTCGCCGTTCGAAAAGGGGTTGGGCGGGTTTGATCCGGTGAAGGTCGTACTACCGCGCAAGATCCCACTTCCAACCCCGCGGTACTGCGCCAGGGCCGACATGTACGGGCTGGACAGAATAGTCGCCACCGCGTTGGTCACGGCAGCCGCCGATGGGGTGCCTGGCCCGAGCCACGCGGTCCCCCAGAAGATCAGCTGGACGTGGATGTTGGTGAGAACCTCTCCTCCCGAGTCGACGAGCGTGGCGGAGCTCGCGTCAGCCCCGGCCGCTTCGCCGACCTGCGGCATTGACACAGGCATGGCCCCGGCTCGACCGGGCGCCGTCACCCGAAGGCCAGGCGCCACGATGCCTGAGCCCGCTGGGATGCGCGTCTGCAGTCGCCGAACCGTCGGCGCCAGGACCTCGGCGCCGGCGGGCGGCCCGGGCATGGCTCCGGGCGCTGGAGGCGCCACTGACGGCGGTCGCGCGGCCGCCGGCGCTTCCGTCATGGGAGCGGTCATCGCCGGCATGGTCGGGGCTTCCGGAGGCATTGTTGCGACGCGGCCCTCCGGTGCACTCGGCATGGCGCGGGCACTCACTTGGGGTTCGGCCATGCCGGCACGACTGGCGCGCCTTGGCGATTCGGGCTCTGCGAGGGGCGGCCGTCCACTATGCCCTGACGTCGATTGCTTGCTCTGATCGTTTCTTGCCATGGTTTTACTCCCGTCCTCGCGCGCGCCTACGCACGCAAGGAACCCCAGCCCGCAGTCCACGCCTCCACGCTCGAACGCGCTCACATCATGCCCACGGATTGCGCTGACTGTCTGTCCGTAGTTATGCCGCAGTAATTTGACGGACCGGCCGTACGATGCGGCTCGGCGGTAGTCGGCTAGCTCACGACTCCATCGGTCGATTGCGAAGCCAGGCAGCGACGGCGGCCGCCCTCTTGTGGAGTCCATGCTCCAGGAACAGGCGGTCGAGGTGTGACTGGACTGTCCGTGGTGAAACGCCCAGGTGCTCGGCGATCTCCTTATCGGAAAGCCCGGACGCCACCAGACCTAGGATTTGCGCTTGACGGGGTGTGACATGCATTCCATGACTGGCGGTCATTTACCAGTTTTCCTGAGGTCCAATCGTGGGCGGGGGACGCGACGTAACCACTATCGCTCCTCGCCTTGGCACTGAGTCGTTTCCGGACGCCGCGGCTGGGCCGACCAGTTCGTCCCGCACGATTTCCTTGGATTGGCCAGGCAACGCTGGCACTTCTGCTTCTGGCTGGGGCGCTGAGTCTGGTGCGGCTTCTGCGCTGACCCGGGGCGGGACCGGGCGGTCACGCACGATCTGTGAAATGGCCGCCGCCTGCGCCAGGTCCAGGTCTGCTCCTTCCAGCAGGTCAGCAGAATGGATCACGCCGTCGGGGCCCATCAGACGGCAAAATCCATCGAGATCGCTTGCCGTGCTGCCAACGTCGCAAGTCTCGATCAGCCGCCGGATCGCATCCGTTGCCGGTGGAGCGTCGCGGGCGCATCGCATGACATCGTCAACGAGATCCGGCCACTGCGCGCAGAAGACCAGCCATTCCACCAAGGCCCGCTGGCGGGGGGCCGTCATCGGCACTTCGGAGCGCTGCAGAAGGACTTTCGTCAGCCGGTGGACGTTGATCAGGCGCTTCAGCTCGCGCGGATTGCCCTTGATAAAGACTTTGAAATCGGCAAACGCTTGGAGTTCCTCCTGAGTGTCCTTGACGTTCTTCGGCACAAGCGTTCGGGTGCGCATGATGAGGCTGCGATCGAAGCCGAGCGGGCCCCGATCGTCGGAGTGACCGGCGGCACCAGCGCCACCAACGCCTTGCCGCTGGTACTCGCTGCGCGCCTGGGCGCTGAACATTTGGCTGACGAAGTCGAATCGTGCTTCTGGAGACGTGGCCGGCAGATGAAAGGAGAGTTGGATGATCTTCCGCAAGTAACTCTCCGAGAAGCGGTCCGACTCGCGGTCGCCCGCCGCCAGGTGATAGTGATCGGCGATTGCCCGGTAGATCATGTCCGTGTCGATGCCCAGAAAGACGAAGAAGTCGCTGGCGCCGAGGATGAGGTTGATCGCCTGGAGGATCTCCATGATGTGATCCTGCGAGCACCGGTCCAGGTCGTCGATAAAGACGACGACCCGCGGGGCCCGCAACCGAGTCGCCACACTCGGCTTGCCCGGATAGAAGCGCTTAGTCACCGCGGTCCGAATGAACTCCAGGTCGGCCAGAACTTGGTGCTGAAAACCCAATTGATCTCGATAGGAACGTGGGCTCACATATTCCGCCACCCGTGTGGCGAGGGGCTTGGCGAGGAGATAGAAGCGCCAGACAATGACGGCAAGACCAACCGCCACAGGCGCCAGCGGAACCACTGCGCTGAGCCATGCGAGCCAATCGGGCAGCCTACCCCCGACCTGGGGTCGGAGTCCAAGGCCTGTGACAAGGAGAAGCAAAGCGACGATCGCGGTGGCCAACACCGGCGCGACAAATCCCCACCAGAACACGGCGCCTCGAAGCCGCGCAGCATAGACCGCCCGAGCCCATAGGCGTGCCCACCAAGGAATGACCCCCTCCAGCCTGCTCGTTACGGTAGCCGCCAGCCCTGCCCAGATCTGAGTCGCATTCTCGTATCGCCACGCGTTGAAGAGGACCGTAATCAGTTGCCGATGCGCCGTGATTTCCATATCGGCCAGCAAACGTTGACGGCGATCATCCAGCACGGCCAGCTCCACCCCCAGTGCGTCCTGGCGGACTTCGTCGGTAGTGAGGAGCTCGTGCTCTTTCGCCTGGAACTCCCGCTCGAGACTTTCCAGCGCGGTGCCTAGTTCCGGCGCGACCTCTCCTGCCGCCTGCTTGATGAGCTCCTGACGAACCAGCTCCATGAACGATGACTTCCCCGAGCCCCAGGGCCCATGGATCCCGATGGTTAGGGGATTGGTATCGGGGAGGAGCACAAGCCGTGAGAGGGCCGCGGCATAGCGGCCAATGTTCAACCGGTCACGCTTGGCCGGCTGGTCTCCGCTCAGAGCGGTTTCGGCATAACGTAGGAAACCCTCCTCAAGGGGAGGCACATCGGGGACGTCGAGATCGAGATAGCGGTTGGTGGCCAGAGCGTCACTGGAGACTTGAAAGTCCGGCGGGGCGCCGGCGATGACGATGCCCACGCGAGATGGCAACGCGGGCAGTAGGCTGGCTGCGACCGTGGCCCAAGCACGGATGTCTCCCGGCTGTTCGATTTCAGCGAAGAGAACCAGCTGCCCCTTGGTTGGCGGCGAGGATCCGACGCCCAATCCCAATTCTGTGAAGAACTCCGTGATCCACGAGGCTTCGAGCGAGCCCGTCGCCTTGAGTGCTCGCACGCGCTCGGTCCAGTCCCGCCTAGCGACGAGCCCTCCCCAGGATGTTTGGGTGACAACCGGCCCCCAAGCGGGCTGGAACTCACCGGCAAGGGTTGGCGGCGGACTTCCACTCGGCGGGAACTCGGCAATGCCAAGTAAGTCCGACGCAAAAGCCGCGATCAGCGTACCCAGCGCTGGCCCCGAGCTTACGCGGTAGCGTGCTGTCAAACAGTCCTGTGGCGCCTCGTCTGTTGTGCAAATCGCCTGCAACTCCTGGAGGCTTCGTGTCTTGCGTGCGACGACGATGAACCCGCTGTTTGCTGCCGCTGAAGATGAGTTCGACACGGTACCGCCGCCGCGTAGCATCCCGAGAAACGCGTCACGGTATGGCTGGGCAGAACCCTGGGGCGCCTCGCTCATCGGATTACCTCATCTGCCATCCCCTGCGCCACTCGACTGGCCGACACCAATTGCCTCCTCGAGGGTCGCAGCGTCCTGGTGGCCATTGGTCGCCACCATTTGCTCCAGCACGTCGATCGCGCCCGAAAGCCGCAGCAGCGTATCCCTCAACTCGGCACGTTTTTGGTCGAGCATGAGCAATTGCTTCTCACCGGCTTCGAACCGCTCATGAAGATCGCGTAGTTTCTGTTCCACTTGTCTTCCTCCGGAATGTGTTAGCTCAAGCAGGCGAACATTTCGATGACCCCGGGGCCGGAGTCATGCGCTTCCAGCGCTTTCCCGAGAACCGTTCCTGGCTCGAAAAACGTCCGTCCTTCGATCATGACGGGCTCGGCTTTCATGGCATGACCGGGAGTCGAAGACGACACCAGGAGGTCGCCGATCCGAATGGGACCGTTCTGGTCGATGACCTTGCAGGGGGTGCGCCCTGATAGAACGACGGGGAACTCGGGGTCACCGCCGGGCTCGTGGTTGGCGCCCAGCAG
Source organism: Candidatus Dormiibacterota bacterium (assembly GCA_035279665.1). Lineage (GTDB taxonomy): Bacteria > Chloroflexota > Dormibacteria > CF-121 > CF-121 > CF-13. The sequence continues at coordinate 8,765 of DATEHI010000037.1, forward strand.
AAATCCGGGTTGCCGGGAGATGACGCCCAGCACCAGGCGGTCGTTGCTCCTGTCGGTCCGCACAATCTTGTCCCCACCAACGTCGAGGCGAATGACATCGCCGGCTTCTAACGCAACGTCCGAGCGGTAGTTTTCGGCGAGGTCCTTCGCACCGGTTTGCACGGATTGCCGCGACCAGACGGTTCCCTCAGCCTCGACGTCCCACGTATGGATGCCACCCCCCCAGCCGGGGTCGTGCGGCACCGGGGACCAGCCCCCCGTTCCGAGACGGCCGACGATTGTTACATCCCCATTGGTGACATCAATTTTTGTCACCCAGTCATTCTTCGGAGCGGTGCCCCAGATGCCCCAATGATTGTCATCAGCCATACCTGCGAAGGCTCGGTCGGCTCCGTTTGTTTGCCAGTACCACAGCCCTGCCGAGCCGGTCGTGCCCTCTCGAATCCGGCCGCGCCCGACAACGTCGATGGCGTACCCCGGGGTAGTGGTGCCGATGCCGACATTTCCGCCGGCCTTCAGGAAGAGCCGCCCGTCGAGCACGCCGGTCTCGACAAAGTTCAACCCGGGATTCGTCCCGCCGAGGTTCTGGTTGATGTGCCACTTCACATCACCCGCGCCATTCTGGAAGCTGATGAGCTCGTCCGCCGTACCCTGTGCGTGGATCGTGAGCGGTCGATCCGGGTTCTTGTTCCAGTCGGTGCCGATCCCGATGTACCCCGTTCCCCCGTCGATGGCAAACCGTCGACTGAAGGCCTTTCCGTTCTTCGCGGAGGTCCAGACCTCGAAGCGCCCACCCCCCGCCCCGTCATCCATTTCCAGCGTTACCGTCGGATGCGTGAGATCGGGCCAGACCCAGTCCGTGTTCGCCGCGTTGTGATAGTTGTTGTACGTCAGGCTGCTCCATCCATTTGCGCCGGCACCGCTTAAGGTCAACATGTTCTGCCTGATGTCGCCAGTCACGTCCAGGGCCACCTGGGGGTTTGGGTTGTTGATGCCGACGTTGCCGATCATGATGTTCTTCCCTTGAGACTGGACGTCCAGAAGGGAAATCGCGGTCGCGATGTCGGCAACGGCGGCCGAGATGGCATCGAACTCCGCCTCGAGGCCGTGGAACTTGCCATTGAAGCCTCGCGGCCCACCCGCCGACACTCGGTCGCTGCCGTCGAACCAATCGTCGTGCTGAAACTGTCGGTGGTAGGCGATCGCGATTCCGCCGCCGCCACCGCCGCCACCGCCGCCACCGCCGCCGCCACCGCCGCCGCCGCCGCCACCACCACCGCCCATGGTTATCCCTCCTTTCTTGGCGGCAAGAATGGCCGCCGCATGCGATAGGCCGGGTAGGTATAAGTTGGAAATGTCTCGGTTGACGCCACGCGAAACTCCATCACGTGCTGGCGAAGCTCATCGGTGATGACCTCGACCCCGATCGGGTGAAAGTTGGCCACGATATTCATGATCAGGTCATACTGGTCCTTCCGGATCAGGCCAGTCGCGCCCAGCTGCGAGAGAAGCGCGGGATTCACCCGCACGCGGAACTGGTACGGATCAACGAGGTCGCCGGCCCGGGGCTGCACGTAGAAGGCCTTCAGCATGACTCCGCCCGGTGCGGTGCCCGTCAGATCGACATGCGAGCTGACGTCCGAACTCAGCGTTGCGTCGCCCAGGGCGACACCATCGACCTTGCGCAGGGCCGACACCGTCCACGACACGCGCTCGCCGAGTCCCGACCCCAGCAGCACGCTCTGCACGATGGTCGAGCGGCTGGTGCCAACGGCACTCGGATCGATAACCGTAATGCGACCATCGTCCGGCGCGACGGCGACCAGCACATTGAGGTAGCTCGCTCCCAGCGGGCTTGGCACCAGCACAGCGACTCCGCGGTCCAGCGGAATGCTCTTCGTCGCCTCCGTCGAGTTCTCGTCCGATGGAACTATCAGTAGTTGCGTGAGGTTGGCGCACGCAACAAAGAGGTGGTGCTCATCAGTACTGATCGCCAGCGCCTGCGGACGAACACCGGCGGCGAGCCGGATCGCCCCGACCTGGGCGTAGTTGCTGGTCTGGAAGACCTGGATGGAATCATCATTGGCGCACGAGACATAGAGTCGGGACCCGTCGGGTTTGGCGAGGAGGGCCATCGCGCCGGTGACCGGCATCGCCAGGGTGACGGTGACCTGGAGCGAGGCCTCCAGCAGAACTCGGACCGTTCCGGTGCCGGCATCAGCCACGTAGAGATGAAGGCCGTCGGGAGACAGGGCGATGGCAAACGGAGCCAACCCGATCGTTGCCGAGTTGACCTTGGCGTTGGTGGCGGTCGCATAGGTGGCGACGATGGCGTCACCGATGCAGGCGACGTACACCTTTGACTGATCCGGGCGGCGGGCGATGGCGTGTGGCGTTTTCCCGGGGAGCAGGGTTGCTGTGACTTGCAGAGTGTTTCGATCGATCACGCTGACGCTGTCCGAGCCAGCGTTCACCACGTAGAGCGAGCCCGTGGTCGCCGCCAGCGCCACCGGCCGGTGTCCCGCCGGGATCGGTGCATGGAGCTCGGCCCCCGGCAGTGATGCCGCTGACGGCGCCGTGAGCTGCAGGGGCGTGACATCGTCCGTACCCTCGTTGGCAACGTAGAGCAATGCCCCGTCGGGCGAGAAGCAGGCGGCAGGCGGCTTCGCCTTCGGGAGGATGTCGACATGCAGCGGCGCACTCGCAGGATGGAGTCGATCGCGCACGCGTACCTCGTCCGTGGCCGACCCGACATCGTCGCGGATATCGACGCCAATCAGTTCGCCGCCCCAGACCGACACGTGGAGGACCTGGGGCGGCCCGGCCTCGATGCGGATGAAATCGAAGCCCGCCTGGAATGCCCGCGCCGCGAGGGTGGGCAGCGGCAGCGATGAGTGCGTAAGGTCCAGCGCGCGACCCTGAGCATGCAGGTCGGTCGCCGCCGGGTCGTAGGCGCGCACGACCGTGAGCGCCGGCGGTACGAGGGGAATCAACTGGTTGAGGGCAGCCGATGCGGCGCGATCCATCCGCCGCCTCAAGGGATCTGAGCCATAACTGATCACTGGGACCAGACCGCTGTCGTCGTCTCTCACGACCAGGTAGGTCGGTTGGAAGTACGATGAAAGCAACCCGCTGGCGCTGTCTTCCGATGCGCCGCGCTGCCCTGCCCCGCTGGTCGACTCTCCCATCCCGAGGGCGGTATCGGCCAGGGCGATGCGCACGTCGCTCGTGGCCGTCGCGCGATGCCGCTCGCGTGTCACATCCGCCCGGACGAGCAGATTGCCGGCTTTGGTGCCGCGAAAGACGGGCTGGTGCCCAGACGATTCGGCAACGAGGTTGCCGGTGGTTTGGTCGACGAAGCCACCGTCGCCCTCGCCACAGCGGATAAGGCGCCAGTTGATCTGGACGTCCGCCAGCCCCGGGTCCGGATTCAGGTAGAGCGCCACGTCGGCCTGGAGGAACGGTGGCGGCCCACCTCCGGGCAGAACGGGCCGGCCGGCCACCTGGATCGTGAAGGCCTCGCGCTTCCCCTGCGCGACGAAGACCTCATCGACGACGGTGCGCTCGACGTAGTCGAAGCCCGCCGCGTGGGCTCGCGCCGCCAGATCACCCGGACCGACCAGGCTGTGCGTCAGGCGCAGCGCCCGGCCGACCCTGTGGAGATTGAGCTGCCGAGGCTCGTATAGCGTCCCGGACTCATAGCCGCTGATGATCGTCAATCCCTGGCCGGCTCGATCGAGCAGACGGTTGAGCGCGTCGGCGACGCCAACCTGCATCCAGCGCGCGCCCTCGTTCGAGTAGGCCGCGCGCGGATCATCGTGCCGGAGTAGCCAGGCCGCATCGAAATCAGGATCGTCGTCCGCGGTGCCAGCCGCCTGATCGACGGTGACCCGCATGTTGCCATCAGCGGCGATGCTCTGGCCGTGCCGCAACTCCGCCGGCAGGACGCGAAGGAAACGGGTAGCCTGCGCGATGCCTCGCGTCGCTTCCTCGATCAGGAACGACTGCCCGGCAACGCCCGCCGCACCATCGAGGGTGACCAATCCATTGACGGTGTCCTGGATCGCTTGCGGCGTCGGGAGAATCCAGCGCTGGAACATCCCGAGACGCTTGCGATACTCCTCGTTCCCCTCGCCAGTGACCGGGTGGAACGAGGTTCGCGCGACTTTCGACAGGCGGACCTCATCGATGGTCCCGAGGAACTGGGCGTCCTGGTCGACGGTACCGGCCGTCGTCGTAACGCGCTCCACTCCGTACCCGATCACGAGCGGTTCGGTGTTCGTCAACGGGCCCACGGCACCAGAGCCGGTGCTGACGACCTGGCCGTCGAGATAGAGGCGCGCGATGGTCAGCGTCGATCGGCGCTCGATGACCCCGGCGACGTGGTGGAAGATCCCATCGCCCAGGTCGCGGTCGGCGAAGAGCTCGATGCTGCCGCCGGCCCCGTCGGAGAGCGAGAAACGGACGTTGCTGTCGATGCCGCGATACGGGCCGACCGCCAACGCCCACCCGACCCGCGCCGGCAGGTTGAGCGAGGCGCGCTTGGCGACAACACCGCCGCCCTTTCCATCCATCCGCGTCGCCGGCCGGAGCATGGCTTCTACGGTGAAACTCGCTGCGGCAGGAAGGGCGAAATCCGCATGATCTGGCGCAGTGATGAAGGTGCCACCGGTCGCGGCCGTGAACTCGAAGGCGGTATTGAAGCGGCCCGGCCGTCCGCTGAACGCGCCATGGTTGGTGGCCGGGTGGCCCAGGCTGCCGTCCGGGCGAGGTGCGTCGGCAACCTGGGTCTGCGCCGGCTGCAGCACGTCGTCGAGGTGGTAGAGCGCGAGCGTATCGCCCTCGAACGAGTAGGCGACCGCGGGAAAGCGTGGAATCCCCAGGTCGTTGCCCAGTAGATCGAGGCTCGCGATCATCGCCTGGTGGCGATCGCGCTGCGCTGTGACCCGGTCGAGCGTCCCGCGCAGTTCCTCGTACTCGGCGCCCACGACCCAGAGGACCTTCGCGAGGTTGCCCAGAACGGCCACGATCCGCCAGGCCCCCGCTGCCATCGTCGGCGCCGATGCCGGCTGCGCGCGCAGGCTGGCCAGACGCGTCAGCGCGGTCGCTGCGATCGGGATGGCGATCGAGACGCCGGCAAACTGCCCGGCGGGAACGCGCACCACCGCCGGACTTGCGGCACCGTAATCGATCGAGATGTCGAGGTCCTCGGTAGGAGAAAACTGCGGGATCAGCAGATATCGCGGCGCCTCGGGCAGGCGCTCGTACGCGTGCTGGTACTCACCGAAGTCGTAGGCCCCGATGGGGATGGTTCCGTCGACGGCCACGGCGACGAAGTCGAGGTGCAGCTCCTGGGTTTCCATGCCGCGCGCGAACGGCTGGGTGATGGCCTGCCGCATGACATCGATGGTCGCCACGCTCATCGATCGACAACCTTGATGTCGATCAGCTTGGAGTCGATGCGGAAGTACGCCACCTCATCCGCTGCGAGCGAGATGTTCTCGCCGACTGCCGCCTCGACGGTCTGCCGGAAGACCGCGTCCCCGAAGCTGATTTCGGAGAACACCGGTGGGCAGCGACGCAGATGGAGGTCCTGCACGTCGACGACGCCGGGCGCCGTCCGGGCGAGAACGAGAACGTCGGAGTGGAGGACATCGCGCCCCAGTCTCAGGTTCGAGACGTATTGGTGGACCCCGGCCAGGATGTGCGCCTCGATGGCATTGCGGTCGTGACCCGCCTCGACCAGCAGCGTCGCACGGGTCCCGATCTCGACCTGGTTTGCGGCAATGACGTTGGGGAAGATGGAGACCGGCCGGACCTCCTTCATCGCCTGCACCACCCGTTCATAGAGTCCGGCAATGCCGCTCTGCGTCCGCCACGGCCAGCCCGGCTCACCGGCCACCACGATGTCGAAGTAATAGGGGGTGCCGAGCCGGCGGTCGGTTGAGAAGACGCGCTGCCCGAAGGCAAACGTATTGAAGTAACTCTGACCGACGTCGACGCCGCCGAGCGGATCGAAGACGCGGCAGTCTCGCACCCCGTCGACGTCACGCACCACGGCCTGGACACGTTCGAGCGTCCAGAGCGATCGAGGGTAACCGAGTAGACGGGCGCGGTAGTCGTCATCGGATTCCATCAGCTCCCCGCCGCTGAACGGCGCCGGGTTGGTCGGCGTCACGGTGGCAGCGCCCAGGTCCAGGTAGAAGCGGGCGTGGTCGGCGTTGAGCACCGTCACTTGCGCGGCGGCCACGTTGCCGGCTGGCCCCCGCTCCATCGCCTCGGCGGCGACCATCTGCTGGGCGTTCGCGGCCGTGAGGATAACCGGCTGCAAAGTGCGGAAGTGGATGCGCGTGGCCGGAGCGACCGCGCTGGTCTCGAATAACGTCCCATCGGGCAACAGGTAGCTGCGCGCCGGCTGGCCGTTGGCGAGCGTCAGCTGCAGGCTGCCCGTCGCACGGAGATTTTCACGCGCGACACCGATGTCCTCACCCAGCAGGTCGAGACTCGGGCCTTCAGCAGTGGAAATGAAGTTCGCGTAGTACTGGGCCTCCATCGCTTTCCAGGTCTCGTTCGCCTCGGTCGCCACGGCTTCGAGAATCTTTCGCAAGGGACTGGTGGCCGAGAGGTCGACGTTGTCGAACATCTGCCTCGCGCGCGTCATGCCGTCGTTCAAGATGTCCGTTACGCCCTTGGGAATGAAGCCCTCGTCTGTGACGCCGAATCCGCTCATGTCATCATCCCCCGAGCCTGAGTCCGATCGTGGCCGGCAGGCTGTCGGTGGAAATTACGGTCACGTCGACCGGCCAGGTGCGCCGATATCCGTCACGCGCGGGCCTGAATTGGATGTCGCGCACTTCGCGCACCCGCCGATCGCCACTGAGCGTTCGAACCAGGTTCAGGCTGATCAGGTCCTGACGCGCTCGCGTGTTCATTGACCCGCCGAAGATCGCGCTCAGGTCGAAGCCGTAGGTCGGGCTGAAGATATCGGTGGCAAACGGCGTGAAGACTCGCAGCGTGAGGCCCTGGATCAGGTTGGGCAGCCCGCGCACCTCCACGAGCGATCCGCCCTGGATCACCAGGTCTCCCTCATCGACCAGCAAGCTCGTGCCGTAGCTGTCCGCCATTCGGTTTCTCCTATTTGCTCGTGAACTTCGTCTCACCCGCGGATTGCACCGACCAGTTGAACGGCCCCACCTTGCCGCTCGTCGTTCCCGAGGCCGAGTCCAGCATCACGGCCTTCGTTCCAACCTTGAACTTTGAGGAAAGACCGGCTGAGACTGTCGCCACGGTGAGGCAGGCGACGTTGGCTTGCGGCGGAGGCAGCCAAGTGCAGCCGGAGATAGCGGCGCTATCCAGGTCACCGTCAACCAGGACGGGTTTGCCGCCGATCGTGAACTTTGTCTGATTGGGAACCACGGTTACCTTGCCCTGATGGGGACAGGTGATGTTCGCAGCGGACGTGAGCACCTTGGGCATTACTTGACCTCCACCGTCGAAGCGTCGAACGTGATGGATGAACCATTTAAGGTGATGGCGCCGCTGCCGCCAAGCGTGAGAGTCGCCTTGCCGGTCGTCAGGCTGATGTCCTTTTGATCGGTGGTGATCGTCACCTTGCCGCTGTCGTCGATCGCGATCGTGGTTCCGCTCTCGTGCTCGATGCTCAGCGTCTTGGCAGTGCTCGGCACAGTCGGCCGATCGCCAACCGTGGTGAGTTTCTGATCGGCGATGAAGACACGAAGCGCTTTGCACTCGATGACGCGCATCCCGTCCTTGTCGATCAAGTCGTGCACCCCTGCCCCGTCCGGCAGCTTGTTGGTCAATTTCGTCGGCAGGGACAGCCAGTAGTCGCCGGGCTCGTTTTTGGGGCGGTCCGCCTTTGGCTTTTCGGCCCAGAGGAAACCCGTGACCACCGCGTCGTTGACGAGGCCGCGATTGTGGGCCAGCAGGGCCCGCATCCCGGGGTACACCGGAACGATGAGCCCGACCTTGTGCCAGGCGAACGGCGACGCCACGGGCTTGTTGTGGAGCTGGACGGTCGAGGGGACCTCGACGTTGACGCTGGGCGCGACTTCGTCGGCCGGCGGTGCCTGGCCGTAGTTCAAGGTCGCTACGTGCGTCTGGTTCTTTCCCGGGTCATACGCGGTGATCTCGCCGACGTCCGTTCCGGGGTTCCGAACGGCGCGGGTCTCGATCACGTCTCGAAACCGATTGACGAAGCTGTGGGCGCCGCTGGCCGCCGTCGAGGCCTCGCTCGGTTGCGCGGCGACGACGGTGACGGTACAGGTGTAGCCACTCTTGCTGGAAAAAACCTGCTTGAGGTGATTGATGCGCAGCGGGCCAGCGATATTGTCTGCTGGATCTGCCGTTCGGAGAAGGACGGTTTGGCCAACCCGCAGGTCCGGGTCGCCCAGGACGGTCACGTTCAGGCTGGTGCGAGTGGGCGTCGGGATCTGGCCGGAGACCGGCCAGGTCGCAGGATCGTCCTCATCCTCGGTTGCCTGCTGACGGTCGAGGCTGACGATATTCGTGTCGGGCGCGAAGCTCGCCGGCGTCTTATCGGACCCGATGAGGGCGCCCATGAAGATGGCCTCGTCCCGGACGACAAGTGGCACGGCTGCGCGTTGGGCAATCTGCCGCAGGGCATCCAGGGCGTTTCCCTGCGTGGTGAGGTCGGTCACCGTCCCCAGCCCTGAAGGTACGTTCTTGACGCTGACCGTCGCCTGGGTGCCGATCGCTTTCACGATGTCGTTGACCTGGGCCGTTCCCTTTAGGCCCTTGGCGTAATTGAGGGTCAGCAGCCGGTATCCACCCGCTTCCTGACCGTTGATCTCGGTGATTAAGCTGCCGTCGTCTCCGACGCGCGTTTGCAACCGGCGGACGACGCCGTTCATCACCGGGGTCAGGCCGAGTCGCTGGCTCGGATTCTCGAAATACCCAAGGAAGATCGTCACCGTCAGGGGCGACTCCTTGGACTGCTTGCTCTTGAGCGTCTGCACGACGTCCGCGGGGAGATTGACCAGGGTCGCTTTGAACGTGTCCGCGGAGTCGCCCGCGGTCATCTCCAACGTGATATCCGCGTCGAGGATGTAGTCACCGCCAAAAATGTCGTTGGAAACGGTGACGCCCGGGAAGGCGAGCTTGTACCAGATTACGATGCCCATCGTTCGGCAACCCCTCCCACGACACGGGACCCGAATGCGCCAGCGCCGTTCAGGTTTTGCGGATGGACGAGGATCTCCTGGAAGAGGAACGCGAGCGGGCTGGTCTCGTACTCGTGGCGAAGCACCAGCTTCCGGCGGAACAGCGGAACGGGCGTCCCGCCCGCTTCTCGTGATACGGCCATGACCATGAAGCCGCCGGGCCGGGGGAGTTCAAGAGGTTGGGCGGATCGAAGCAGGCTGCGATCGAGCACGTTCACGTAGAGCGACACGAGATAGGTGGCAGCGCCGACCGTCATCCGGAACGATTGCGGAAACCCCTCATCAGCCGACACCGGAAGCCGGCGGTACGCGTACGCCGTCATAGCGGTAGCCCCGGAGCACGAGGCGCGGATCCCGCGGCCGGAAGCCCGGGAAGCACGGCGGTACCCGCTGCGAGGGCGACGTCGGCGAGCTCGCCGGCGATCATCGCGGCCTTCGAGCGTGGCACGTGCTGCAGCGTCAGACTGACATCGAGCGCGTCGCGTTTCTGCGTCGACTGGGTGAACCGCAGGTCGGTGATCTGCATGTCGAGGCTGATCGTCATCCCGGACACGACGGGAATCCCCGCGACCATCGCCGATGCGGCCGCGGCGACCAGCACGCGCGACGCCAGCGCGAGGGCCTCCAGCTCTTTCTTCAGCAGCAATCGATCGGGGCCGATCAGAATGGCCTCGATCGCAATCGTCTTCGTGCTCGGCGCCAGCGCCTGGGACCAGCTGCTCCCGGCGACGCGTTCGATCCGGTAGCCCTCGGTCATGCTCATGCTCTGTACGAACAGCAGCGGGACGGTGCCAACCAGGACCGGGGCGTTGTTAGCCGGGCTGTGCCAGTCACTCATTTCTGGTACGTCCGCAAGTTCTTGCTGTCGAGCCAGGTCCGCAAGGCGGCACGCGCCTTGGCCGGATCAACGCCGTCGGCCTTCAGCCCCGCCTGCAGCTCCGCCGTGTCGAAGAGATTCAACATCCGCTTACCGAGTCCGTCCAGCTGACCGGCGACGTCGGGGTGATAGAGGTAGAGGAGATCCTGATAATTCGTTTTCGCGTGGCGCCGCAGGTCGATCAAGATCTCGCCGGTATCGAAGGACGCCTGCACCTGGCCGAGGTTGGTCTTGACCTCGACGTTGACGCGACCGCGACCCGGCACATCGGCGACGATGTCCATGACCCGTCCCGGACCAGGGACTTCAAAGGTGAGCGAGGTTGCACCGTACTCGACGGCCAGGGTGCGGGCGGCGTAGAGCTGGCCCCAGCTTCCCTGCACCGGATTCTCCATCTGCGCGGAGTGCTTGACGTTGCGTCGGAGCATCGCGACCAGGACCTCGTCGAGCTTGTCGATGTCGTGCGGTGCGATTCGTGACGTTATGTCATGGACGAGCGACAGCAGCTCCTTCCGTTCCGCCGCGCCTCCAAACCGAGAGAGCGCGTCATTCCAGTCGAGCGAGGCGGTTGCCGTGCCGCCGCCCTCCCCTTCGAGGCGCGCAATCGCCTCGAGCCCGCCTAACTCCTTATCGTCCAACTCCCCGAGCCGCGTGGCGAGCTCGTCGTGTTCTTTCAGCATTCCTTTGTCGAGGAATTCCTGAAGGTCGTCGAGGATGGTGGTGCACTTGTTCTTCTCCAGCCGTTCCCTGGCCTGCTGCGCCTTGGTCTGTTCGACCGTTGGTGCCGGCTTTGGCGCCGCTACCGCTTCCGGTGGCAACGTCTCTTTCACCTCAGGCTCGCCGACCTTGGGTGGCTCGGACAGTTTGACGCTTTCGCCGGTCTTGAACTCTTCCGCCGGCGGGAGCGCACCCTTACGGGTGGCCGCCTGGCGCCGTGCCTCGGCGATGCGCTCGTGCGCGCCCTTCATCGAGACGGCGAGCATCGCGCCTTGCAGCCCGGCCCGAACCAGGATGCCGAGGATGCGCGTGTATCGCTCCTGCTGCCAGCGCTTGGTGCCCTCGTCCGCCCCGTATTGACGGATGAGGTCCTGGCGCTCCTCGTCGGCGTAGGCATCGATCATCTTCAGCTCGCTATAAGTGCCGTATCCGAGGATCAAAAGGTTCGCCACGTCCATGCCCAAGCCCGTGAGCACCATGACGCGTTGCA
>DATEHI010000038.1:0-23836 GCA_035279665.1 Candidatus Dormiibacterota bacterium
TAATTTGGCACGAATGGCCAAGCTCGCTGCGGACAATAACCTCAGGCTGCGCCCGCATGCGAAGACTCACAAGAGCGCCTACATGGCACAGCGCCAGGTGGCCCACGGCGCCGTCGGCCTGACATGCGCGACGTTCACCGAGGCCGAGGTCTTCGCGGATGCCGGCGTCGATGACCTATTGATCGCCCACCCGCCGGTCGGACAGCCAAAACTCGAGCGCCTGGCCGCCCTGGCGGCACGAGTGAAACGGCTTGCAGTATCACTCGACGATGTCAGCATCGCTAAAACCCTGCCACCGGACGTTGAGGTCCTGTGGGAAGTCGACCCGGGCCAGCACCGGATCGGGACACTCCCAGGCGAGCCGACTGTAAAGGCCGTCAAGGAACTGGTGCGAGCAATCGGTGCAGAGCGCTTTCGCGGACTCATCACTCATGGCGGCCATGTCTATGCCGCCACCAACCAACGCGAGCGCCAGATCGCTGCGGAACAGGAGAATCAAGCCGTCAGCGGGACCGCCGCGACGTTGCGCCAGGATGGCATCGAGGTGCGCGAACTGAGCATCGGCTCCACTCCCACTGCCGGACTCGCGTTGCGGGACGGCATCACCGAGATACGGCCGGGTACCTACATCTATGGCGATGCCAATCAGGTCGCGTTGCGGAGCCAGCGCCTCGAGGACTGCGCCCTCTGTGTCATGGCCACCGTCGTCTCTACCCCGGCGCCCGATCGCGCCGTCGTCGACGCCGGATCGAAGTCACTCTCGGCGGACTTGCGCGTCGCCGGACTCGATGGCTACGGCGTCGTGCTTGGTCACGAGGATGTCACCGTGGCCCGCCTCAGCGAGGAGCACGCCGTGCTGGCGCATCCACATCAAACGGGCCTCCGCGTGGGCGATCGTCTGGCTATCGTCCCGGCGCACGTGTGCACAACTGTCAACTTGCAGCCCGAGCTGCTGCTGGTTTCTCCCAGGGATCGTCGTTGGCTGGCGGTCAACGCTCGCGGCTGGAAACGCGCCGTTCGCTGATACCCTCTTAGAGGTGGCGCAGCCGGAGTCAACGTTTACCAACCAGATTCCGGCCGATCGCCGGTATTGGGTGCTGGGCGCCGTCATGCTGGTGCAGTTCACGTCGGTCCTGACCAGTACGATCGTGTCGACCGCGGCGCCGACGATTGTCGACGAGCTGCACGGGCTCGATCTCTACGCCTGGCTCTTCTCCTCGTACCTGCTGGCGTCATCGGTGGCGGTGCCGGTGGTGGGCAAGCTCTCCGACCTCTTCGGACGCCGCCCCTTTTACATCGCCGGACTTTCGCTCTTCCTGTTTGGGTCAGCCATCTCCGGGCTCTCCCAGAACATGCCTGAGCTGATCGCGGCTCGGGCCCTTACCGGAATCGGGGGCGGGGCCATGATGGCGCTGGCGGTCACCACCATCGGCGACATCTTTTCTCCTCGTCAGCGTGGTCGCTGGACCGGCCTGATCGTGAGCGTCTTCGGCCTGGGTAGCATCATCGGCCCGCTGGTCGGCGGATTCATCACCGATCATTTCGGCTGGCGGTGGGTCTTCCTGGTCAACCTGCCGCTCGGGCTGGTTGGGCTGGTCCTGATTGCCGTTCTCCTGCCGAAGGTCGTGGGTCGCGGCCGGGTCCGCGTCGACTGGCTCGGCATCATCCTCCTCGTGAGCGGCGTCGTCCCCATCTTGACCGCGCTCACCTGGGCGGGCATCACCTATCCCTGGGACTCGGTCCAGGTGATCACTGCACTGGCCGGCGGCGCGGTGCTTCTGGTCGTGTTCGCGGTGTGGGAAAACCACGTCGCCGAGCCCATCCTGAGCCTGCACCTTTTCGAGAGTCGGGCCTTTACCGTGGCGGTCATCCTCAGTTTTGTGGTCGGGATGGCCCTCCTGGGGGCGCTGACGTTTCTGCCGCTGTACGCCCAGGGCGTACTGGGGTACAGCGCGCAGGACGCCGGCCTCGTGCTTTCGCCCCTGATGGTCGGCTTCGTTCTCGGCAGCCTCGTTGGCGGCCAGCTGACTACGCGGACTGGTCGATACCGGACACAGACGCACATCGGCCTTGCCCTCGCGGTCATCGGCACGTTCTTGCTGTCACGGCTGTCTGCTGACTCGTCGTTCAGCCAGGCGGTTATCGCCATGGTCGTGACCGGGGCCGGCGTCGGTGCCGTCTTCCCCACTCTGTCGGTCGTCGTCCAGAGCGCCTTCCCGTACCGGATGCTGGGCACCGCCAATGCGGCGCGCCAGTTCTTCAACAATCTTGGCGCCGTGATGGGCATCCCGATCATGGCGACGATCGTCATCGAGACGTTGAAGAACGAATTGCCCAAGCACCTACCCGGCGACGGCGGCGCGCAGCTGGCGAAGGCCGCGACCTCGGGTGCTCAGGGACTGATTGCGGGCCAGAACCAGGGACTAACCGAGGCGTTCGGAAAGCTGCCGCCCGCGCTGGCGCACCAGGTGCTCACCGCGGTCCGGGTGAGCCTTTCGATCGGCGTCGAACGGGCGTTCATCCTGGCTACCGTACTGATGACCCTGGGATTGCTCACCAGCTTCTTCCTTCCCGAAATCCCGCTCAGAGGAACGATCCAGGACCACCCGACCGGCTGAACCCTGCAGCGGCCTCAGGTATTGCGAAGACAAGTGTTGACAGCCTAGGCAACGCGAGTATCGTCGCCACAGGGGGTTATGCGGCCCTGGCCTGCTGGCCCGGGCGTTTTGAGGGTGGTCCTCGAGGAGGGGAAATTGGGAGACAGCATGTGGCAGGCGGTGACCGGTCGGCCCTACGTGGGACACGACCATTTCTGGCAACGCGCGATGTCGCGACGTCAGTTTCTTGGGACGACGGCGGTCGCTACCGCGGCGGTGGCAACGTCGCCAATGTGGTTCCCAGTGCTGGCGGAAGCCTCTGGGCGGGATCCAAGCCCGATTCCGGGTGGTTTCTTTCCTGGCTACCACGCGTTCCTAGGTCCGAACGTCGAGCCAAGCTCGATCTTCAACTATCGTGGCACCACCGGAGTCGCGGCCGTACAGGGAACGGGCACCGAATGGAATACAGAGACCGGTGAGTCGACGACGGTCAACTTCGACAGCGACAACCGGTTCATGCGCGGCGAGTACATCGGGATGGACGGCGAGGAGCACCGAGGAACTTTCGGCTTCATATGACTCGACATCTATGAGGGTCCGGTGGATCCTCTGGCGCCCGATACTCACCAGAAACACGACCTGAGCCCGGGCATCGCGCCCAGCGGCCTCTTCTGGACGGTGCGGATTCCCGACCGCTGGGTCCACGTGGATTCTGAGGAACTCGAGGACGGTGCCCGCTACCAAATCCACGACCTCGGCTTGAAGGACTATCGACAGCTGGCAAACTCGTTGCCGGCATTTCTCCCGCCGGGCGTCTCGCAGGCGCCGCCCGATGCGGCCACGGCATCGTTCGACATGCACTGGAAGGGCAATCTCGGCGCGGTTGACGTCACCGATTCCGGCCCTAACCAGTTCACGATGCAGGGGATGCTGACTCACGCCACGATGGCGTGGTCATGCAAAGTGCCGAGCAAGCATTTCAAATTCCAGTCGGCTGCGGCCAGCACCTCGCACGAGACCTTCGCGGAGCTCGTTAACGAGCGGAACGGCAGCTTCCTGACGAGCCAGGACGACGACGACTAAGGAGGGAACGGCTAGCTAGTTGAATTCCGGAGGTGAGGCGGCCCAGGGGTCAGTCCCTGGGTCTCCCCTTCCACCGACGGTCGTGAGTCGCGCGAGAAAGTGCTCCCAACCCATGGCGTGCCGGCGAGCCTCCACGAACGGAAGACCGCTTTAATATCCTTCTATGGCCGCAAATCCTGTTGCGACAACCCCTGACCAGCGCTACGCACTGCTGGTGAAGGCTTTCCTCCGCAAAGAAGGGGTGACGCAGGAGGGCAGAGGCTTCGGCTCGTCATCGCTCAGGATTGGGGGCAGCATCTTTGCGCTGTTTTCCTCGCGGGGCGAGTTCGTGGTCAAGCTGCCCCGTAGCCGGGTTGAAGAACTGATCGCAGCCGGCGACGGCCACCGCTTCGATCCAGGTCACGGACGGCTGATGAAAGAGTGGCTCGCGCTCCGGCCGACCTCGTCCCGGGATTGGGCGTCGCTGGCAAAGGAGGCGATGAAGTTCGTCGGCTCAGATCGCCCTGGTGGTCGTCAGCCCGTTGGTCGATAATCAACGGCTGCCCGCCTGACTCTCCGCGGAGCTGTGCAGCGTAGCCGTGTCGGGCCAAGGCCGCGATGGCCTCGGCGCGGTATCGTGGCAGCCGGATGGCTGTACAACGCTGGCGCGCCGCGGAGATCCTCCGACTCGGCATCGGTGAAGGCGAGCAACTCGGCTATTCGCGTGCCACCCGTGCAGCTCGAGTCCTGGAGCGACCGATTGCGGCACTGCTCGCCAGCTGCCAGGCGTTCCGCACGCTCGATGAACATGCCCGCGCGGCGGGCAACTCGGCGGCCACGCGTGCCCAGCTGCAGATGCTGGCCCACGATGGTCTGCTCGTGGAGGAAGCGGCACTGCGCGCGCGCCTCCGTGCCGCGCCGCATCCCGATGCCGATCACCTGACTATCTCGACGGTCAGCGTGGTGACGGCTGACCGCGTCGCATCGCTTCGCCAGTGCCTGTCGAGCTATCTCGACAACGCGCAGGCTCACCAGCGGGCACTTCGGCTTCGGGTGATGGACGATGCCCGCGGGCCGGACGCCCGAATAGCGACGCAACAGATGCTGGGCGCGCTCGCCTCCGAGCGCGGTGCCGAGATCGCCTACGCCGGAGCCGATGAGAAGCGGACGCTCGCGGCGGCCCTGGGCGCCGATGGCGAGATTCCCCAGGACGTCATCGACTTTGCCCTGTTCGATCCGGAGGGCTGTGGCAGGACGACGGGCGCCAACCATAACGCGCAGCTCCTCTTCTGCGCTGGCGAGGCCTTCCTCAGCGTCGACGATGACAGCACCGCCCGGTTCGCACCAATCCCCGGCGGGGATTCGGCCCTGGAGCTGTCGTCCGGGTACCATGCTCCAGCCACCTGGTTCTATCCCGACCGAGCCGGCGCGATGAAGGCGGTCCCCTTCGAGCACGGCGATGTCATCGCGATTCACGAAAGACTGCTCGGCCGGCCGGTGGCCAATTGCATCAGCGAGTACAGCCGCGACAACGACCTGCTGGTCGACAACCTGGGCTCCCGGCTGCTGCGGGGGATCGAGCAGGGACATGCCGAGGTGCTTGTCACTCAGACCGGCCTCGTCGGAGATGCCGGAACGCCGAATCTGCCGGCGGTCAGCCGTTTGACTGGCGAGTCCCGCGATCGCCTCGTTCGGAGTGAGGCAGCCTACCGCCAGGCAATGCGCAGCCGGGAGATCGTTCGCGGCCGATCGCGTCTGACGATGACGGACAATCCGTTCCTCTCCACCGGGCCGGCCCTTGCGCTCGATAACCGCCGGCTCTTGCCGGCCTTCTTCCCTGTGCTGCGCAATACCGATGGCATCTTCGGCCTCACGCTGCGCGCCACCATCGAGTCGGGCTGCATCGCGCACCTGCCCTGGGCACTCGAGCATGTGCCATCGGAGGACCGGCCGATTCCCCAGGACGCGCTCGCGCGTCTCGCCAGCAGAAGTGTGACGCACGAGTTCATCACGGCCGCGATCCACTCGTTTCCGAGCATCCCTGGTGGTCAGGGGACTCGCACCGACCGAATCGTCGCGCTCGGCCGCCACCTCCGGGCGGTGGGGTCGCTCGACAACCGCGCCTTTCTCGAGTTCCTTCGTCCCTGGATCTGGCGCGCGAAGAGCGTGGCCATCGAGGCGCTCGTGGACGATCTCGCGACGCATGACAATCGGCCCGCCTACTGGACGGCGGACGTGCACCGCTATCTCGACACATTGCGCGAGGCGCTCGCCGACTCGGGCTACTTCAGTCCAGCCGACCTCCCGCCCGTCCGAGGCGACGCCGACCCCGGCGACCTGACTCGTCGACTGGTCCGGCGCTTTGGCGAGCTGCTCACCTGGTGGCCTGCGATGGTCGCGCGCGCGCAAAGGCTCCGCAGCGACGGCCGCGTGACCGTGAAGTCCCTGTGAGTGGCGCAGAACGGTATCGGTCGGGCGACCTGGTTTCCTACCCTGCCGGCCAAGGATATGAGCTGGTGCAGTCGACCATCACCGGTTCGGCGGCGCTGCTGACGACCCGGCAGGCGGCCTCGCTCAAGGCCTTCGCCTCCTTCCGAACCGTCGACGGACCCGAGCTCGAACCACTCGTCCGTCAGGGCCTGCTGATCTCCGAAACCGCCCTTCGTCAGCGCTGCCTCGACGCCATTCGGCCCGCACCCGCGCCACCGCCCATCTCGACGGTCGCCGTCATCACGCGCGACCGGATCGACACGCTACGCCGCTGCCTGGAGAGTTACATCGCCGCGGCGCGGCGCGCGGGCCGCACCCTCGACTACCTCGTGATCGATACCTCGGAGAAGGCGCAAATGCGCGATGCCACGCGGAGCATGCTGCACACCATCCGCCGCGAGAGCTCAGTGACCGTGGGCTATGCCGGGTTGGAGGAGCAACACCGCTTCGCCGATGCGCTGCAGAAAGCCGGCTTGCCCGCGCCGGCCATCGACTTCACGCTCTTCGATCCGCTCCGGTGCAACGCGACCTACGGTGCCGCACGAAACGCGGTGCTGCTGGCCACGCTTGGCCGGCTGGTCCTGTGCGCCGACGACGATACCCTGAGCACGGTGGCGCCGATGCCGGAGTCAACCCCGGATGGCCTGGCGCTGTCATCGCGGAATGATCCGACCGCGATCCGCTTCTTCACGGACCACGCAGCGGCCCTGGCGAGCGCGCATCCGATCGAGCGAGATATCTTCGACATTCACGCGGACTTGCTGGGGCGTGATGTCGCGTCCAGCCTCGGTCCCGCAAAAGACGCACTGCGGCTCGACGACCTCGATGGCACGCTCCTGCGCGCGATCGAATCGGGGCGGGCGCAGGTGGCGGTCACGGCCGCCGGGATGCACGGCGATGCGGGCGGCGGCATGCCGCCGGCGATCCGGCTCATGGATCCCGCGTCGCGCGCAAGGTTGGTGGATACGAATCGGAACTACGAGGCCCTGGCGCGGAGCCGCGATGTCCAGCGCGGCGTGCCCGTCCGCACCATCTCGAACGGTCCCTACCTGATGACGATCGGGGCCGGCTTCGACAACCGTGCCACGCTTCCACCGTTTTTTCCCGTGCTCCGCGGTGAGGACACGATCTTCGGCTTCATGCTCGGGCTCGCCGTGGAAGGCGCGTGCATCGGCCACCTTCCGTACACCGTCGAGCACAGCCCGGCCGAAGCACGGCAGGTCGCGCCCGACGCGATTGCCCACTTCGCCGAGCACCCCGCGTCGTTCGAGCTCGTGATCGCCTGTCTTCAGTCCTACTCGCCGCCGCCCGGCGCGAGTGCGCGCGATCGCCTTTTAGGGCTCGGGCGCCATCTGCGTGAAATTGCCTCGCTCGCGCCGGCCGATTTCGAGGAGTTCCTTCGACTCTGGATCTGGCGGATGAAGGCGCTCGTCCTGGCGCGCCTGACCCATGACCTGGACGCCTTCAGCACTGCCTCGCCCGCCTGGATCCGGGACGTCCGGCAGTACCTCGACCGCGCTCGGGAATCGATGGCAAAGGACGGTTATCTGGTAGCGCCGGAGCTCGAGGCCCGCTTCGGCCCGGAGGCGCTTCGCGTCACGCAGAGCCTGGTGGGCCGCTTCGGTGAGGTCGTCGAGTGCTGGCCCGCGATGCTCGAGGTGACCCGTTCACTCGCCGCGAGCGGCGGGGACCTCGCCCCGCCGCTCCAGGGATCCTGAGCAGCTCGCGCCCCACTCCCTCCCCCGCCTCGCTTGTGGGGGAGGGCCTACTTATCCCCTCCCTCCTGGAGAGGACAGGGTGGGGTTACGCGTCGTTACGCCGTGCCGCAGGGAACCAGCGTGACGTTCTGGCCCTGCCAGTCGCCCTGCTGATCGAAGTTTCCCTGCTCCGGCCCGGGGACTGGACACAGGGTCTGCGCGTGCGCGGTGACCGTGGCGATCCCCGGTGCGATCGTGGTCGCGATCGATATCGCCGAAATGCCGAAGAGCTTCCTCCACATAGCCGTGACCCTCCAATTGATACCGATATATTTCGAAGATAGGGGCGTCGATGAAAACGGTCAAGGTCGACATCGTCCGAAACTCGAGCTGAGCCGCCAGGTCCCTGCATTACAAAGAACGGGAGCTAACGGGAAACTAATGATCGCTGTAATGCTTCGCGTAACACTGTCACGTCCGTCTCGTCGACGTTAAACCTGTGACTCAGGTGTCGCTCAGGACCCTTGTGTAGGCGCTCGCGAGCAGCAGGATGATCGCGCCGTACAGGATCTGCTTGATCGGCTCCGGCGCGCTGAGGAGCGTGAGCACGCTGTTGAGGACCGTCAGGATCAGCGCCCCGATGATGGTTCCGGAATAGTCGCCGCTGCCTCCAAAGATTGAGGTACCACCGATGACGACGGCAGCCACACAGGGAAGCAGGAAGTCCGTGGCCAGACCGAGGTCGGCGGTGTTGATCGTGCCGGCCAGCACCAGGCCAGCCACCGCGCTGAGCAACCCGCAGATCGCGTAGTTGACCAGCCGGACCTGCCAAACGCGCACGCCCGCCAATCGGCAGGCGGCCGCGTTGTCCCCGATCGCGTAGAGCAGGCGGCCGAAGCCGGTGCGCCGCAGTCCCACCAGGATGATCAGGGCGATCGGCGCCCACAGCAGCAGGCTGAGTGGGATGAAGCCGAGCAGGGTGCTGGTGCCGAGGGCGTGGATGAAGCCGGGCACGCTGGGAACGCTGGTCACCGCGAACTGGCTGTAGACGGTGAGCCCACCGGTGACGGCGAGCGCAGTGCCGAGGGTCATGATCAGCGGCTGGGCCTGGAAGACCGCGATCCCAAGCCCATTGACCAGGCCGACGGCCACTCCGACCGCGAGTCCCAGCAGCACCGCCTGCATGTCGCCGTGCCGCGCGTTGCTGGCCATGATGTACGCCGACGCCGTGGCAACGTTCGCCACCGACAGATCGATCCCGCCGGTCAGCATCACGAGGGTCTGTCCGGCGGCCAGGATGCCGAGCGGCGCCGCGAAGAGAACCGTGCTTCGCATCCAGTTCGGGGTGACGGCGCCGGGGCGCACCGCCTCGAGCACCCCAATCAGAACGAACAAGAGCAGGCTCAACACCACGATCGGATGCTCCTGCAGGTAGCGCCGCAGACCTGCGGGCGTGATGCCGGCAAACGGCCTCTCGGAGCGCGTCACCCCGCTCATGCCGGTTTCCGCCGGAGCGCGGCTAATCCGCCGACCATCACGACGAGGACGATCACGATGCCCTGGATGACCTGGCCGTAGTTCGGGTCGATGCCGAGAAAGATCAGGTCGCCGGGGATCAGCGTCAGGATCAGGGCGGCCGCCATCGGACCCAGCATTCCCCCTTTTCCGCCCGCCAGGCTCACGCCGCCGAGCACGATGGTGGCGACGCCGCTCAGCGTATAGATCGTGCCGGAGAGCGGCGACCCGATCCCAGTCGTCATCGTGAGGGCGAGTCCGCCGGCCGCGCTAAAGACCCCGCTGAGCGTGTAGGCGAGCACGCGGGCGAAGGCGACATTGACGCCGCTCGCGTGGGCCGCGGCACGATCGCTCCCGACCGCGTAGAGGGCAAGGCCGGGCCGGCTGGCACGAAGCGGCACCCAGACCACCGCGACGACCACGATCAGGACGATGAACGCATTCGGCAGCCAGGGCGAGAGCGAGGCGTCCTGCGCCAGGTTCTGAAATTCCAAGGGCGCTCCGCCACCCGGCTTCTCGAGGATGAGGAGCGCGATCCCTCCCCAGACAAAGCTCATCGCCAGCGTCACGACGATGTCGGGGACCCGCGAGAGCACGACGAGCGCACCATTGAAGGCCCCGGCCGCGCACCCCAGGACCAGGACCAGCGCGGCGATCAGGAGCGCGTCGCGAAAGTTCTGGTGCAGCATGGCGCGGGCGGCGAGCACGTTGGCGACCGCCATCATCGGCCCGATGGTGAGGTCGATGCCGCCGCTGAGGACGACGACGGTCTGCGCGGCAGCCGCCAGCGCCAGCGGCAAGACGCCGAGCGCCAGAGACTTGACATCGTAGGCGCCGTAGGTGGGATGGATCGCCACCGTAAAGATCAGCGACGCGAGTAAGAGGGCATAGACGCCGATCGTCCAGGCATTGCGTCGAACGAACCGTCCGCCGATGACTTCCCTTCCCCTTTGGGGGAGGGCAAGGCTGGGGGCCACTAATGAGCCTCTGCAGCGAGCCCGTGCGCGGCCCGCAGCAGCGTGGACTCATCGGCTGCCCGCGCGGGCAGGACCTGCACCACCCGTCCGCCGAAGAGCACGATCACGCGATCGCAGGCCAGCGGGATTTCAGCCAGCTCCGAGGTGAACAACAGAATCGATGCCCCCGCGGCGGCCAGCTCCCGCACGAGTACGTAGATCTGGCGCTTGGTGCCGATGTCGATGCCGCGAGTGGGGTCGAAGCAGAGCAACGTCTGGAACCCGGCCGCGAGCCAGCGGGCGATGGAGACCTTTTGTTGGTTGCCGCCGCTCAGGCGCCGGACCTGCGCCTGCGCCCGGGTATCGATGTGCAGGCGCCCGATCGCCTGGTTGACGCGCCGCCGCTCGGCGCGGATGTTGATCAAGCCCCAGCGCGCGAGGCGGCTCACCAGTGGCAGGGCGATGTTCTCGCGCACCGAGCGCTGACGCAGAAGGGCCTGGATCCGATCGGCCGGAACGAGGACGAGTCCGGCTCGGATCGCATCGTATGGGTGCCGGAAGCCCAGCGCACGGCCATCCACCATGATCTGGCCACTATCGGGCCGGCGCACCCCCGCCAGGCAGTCGAACAGCTCGCGCTGCCCTTGCCCCTCCAGTGCCGCGACGCCGAGCACCTCGCCCGGGCGAACCGCAAAGGAAACGTCTTGCAGCATGTCGCCGGCGCGCAGGTTGCGGACCTCGAGCCGGGCAGTCGCGTTCGTGCTGGCGGCACTCGTCGGAACGCCCTGCGTCTCGGCCCGCGCCACGTCCGCCGCGACCGGGCCCAGCATCAGGTCGACGATCCGCGCCTCACCGCCCCGTGCCGGCTCGACCACACCGACGGTCTCGCCATCGCGGAGTACCGTCGCCCGATCGCAGAAGACGCTCACCTCGGCGAGCCGGTGCGAGATAAAGATGACCGAGCGACCCGCTTGCCGCCGGCGGCCGACCACGTCGAAGACCCGCTCGGTCATGTCGGCCGGCAGCGCGGCGGTGATCTCGTCCAGCAGGAGCACGTCCGGCTCGGCGGCGAGCGCCCGCGCCAGGTCGAGCAGCCGAAGGCTCGGCTGCGGCAGTTCGCGGGCCAGCGCCGCGAAGTCGATCCCGCCCATGCCCAGCTCAGATAGCCAGTGCCGCACGGCATCGACCTTCGCTTTCGTCAGGCGAAGATTTTGCAGGACGGTGAGGTCGGGAATCAGCGCCGGGTCCTGGTAGACCGGCACCAGGCCGACCCGGCGGGCCTCCGCGGGTGAGGCGATCGGGCGCACCGTGCCGCGAACGGCGATCGTTCCACCGCCCGGTCGGAGCACGCCGGTGAGCACCTTGACCAGCGTGCTCTTCCCGGCGCCGTTCGCCCCCATGAGCGCGTGAACCTCACCCGGCCGCACGGTCAGGTTGGCCGCACGCAGGGCGACGACGGCCCCGAATCGCTTCGACACGCCGGAAACCTCCAGCAGGGGCGCGAGCTCATTCATGAGTTCAGGTCATCTTGCTTTATCTCCCTCCCCTTGTGGGGGAGGGCGGGCCTGCCGGCCCACGCGAGTGGCAGGGGCGTCGCCCCACGCGAGCCGCGCTCTAGTGCGATGCGAGCGTTTGAGACGTCGGAACGTGCGATGCGAGCGTTTGAGGCGTTCCGGGGTGGGGGTATGAACCCCCACCCGGTGCGCTCCCTGCTTACGACTGGCAGGCGACCAGCTGTGCCTTGTTGTAGGTTGTATAGGGCGCCACGCCGTACTGGACGCTGTAGTACGGATCCAGCGCGGCGTCGTACTTCGACTGCAGCTTGGCGACGCCATCGCTCGTCGTGTTGGCCCAGACCTCGGGGGTCAGCTTGATCAGTTTGGGATGCGACTTTCCCTGGAGAACGTCGAGCGCGACCGCGAGGCCCGCACCGCCCACGGGCGGCGGGTTGGTGACCGCCGCGCCCACCAGACCCTGCCCCTTGAGCGAGACCAGCTGGCCGACGAACTTGTTGTTGTCCGCGCCGACGGTCGGCACGAATGCTTTGTGCGCCGTCTGAAAGGCGTCGATGACGGTGGCGTCGATGCCGGACGTCCAGACTCCGTCGATCTTCTGGTTCGCGGCAAAGAGCGCGTTGATCTGCTGCGCCGCCGGGTCAAGCGACCACTTGGTGAACGTCTGGGCGACGATCTTGATCCCGGGATAGTTGGCGAGCGCCGCCGTGAAACCCTGGTGGCGGTCGGTATCGGCCGGAACGCCGTCGATGCCACGCATCTCCACAACGTTGCCCTTGCCGCTGAGCTGCTTGAAGAGCCAATCGGCCCCCAGGTTCCCGTAGGCCACCTGGTCGTTGGAGAGGACGTATGCCTCCGGGGCCGAGACCGCCTGGTCGACCGCGACCACGACGATGCCCTTGCTCGCCGCATCCTTGATCACCGGGTTGAGCGCGTCTCGGTCGGAGGGATTGAGGACGATGGCGTTGACGCCCGCCGAGATCAGGTTGCGAAGGTCGGCGATCTGTTCGGTCGGACCGCCGTTGCGGTTGGCGACGGTGACCTGGGTGACCATGCCCGAGACCTTCGCCTGCGCTTTGATCGAGCAGATCATCTCCTCGCGCCAGCCGTTGCCGGTGAGGGTGTTCGAGACGCCGACCTTGTAGCTCTTGGTGGTGGTTCCGGCGGAGCTACTGCCTCCGCAGGCGACCAACAGGTCGACGATGCCGACCGTGAGCACCGCCCCACCCACCGTCTTGCCGGCGCGCTCGACGAATTCGCGCCGCGTCCATTGGTTGCTTGCCACTCCTCTTCCTACCTCCCTAATGTTTTTCTAATGTTTGGACCCCCATCCTTGCCGCTGATTTAGCGCCGTGCCTCATTGTCTGTCAAGTGGCGAGTACCCGCGCCAGCCGCCGGGCGTGGTCCTCGTAGGCCGCCTCGAACAGCTCCTCTGAGCGTCTGGTATCCACGACGGTCGAACTCGTGATCACCGGCGGCATCTTCCCGCGCTCGGTCAGCAGCTGCGCCGTCCGCACCTTGATCGCATCTGCCACCGCGATCGCGGCGAACGTCGTGCTCGGCCCCACCGGGGTATCGAGACCCTCGAGCGGGCAGAGGGCGTCGGCCGGTGGCGTGCAGAGGTCGATCACGATGTCGGCTTCATCGAGCAGCCGTCCACCTACTTCTGGGTCCACCTCGCCCGCCTTGGACTGAGCGACCGACGTGACCGCGATCACGGGCAGTCCACGGCGCCGGGCACCGCGGGCCATCTCCACCGGCACCGCCGTCCGTCCGCCCGCGGAGAAAACGATCATCGCGTCCTTCGGTCCGAAGTGGAAATTCTGGAGGATCACCTCGGCCAGGCCGGGCACACGTTCGATATACATCGCCTGGCGCTGCCCGTTGGCGCCCACCACCTGGGTGTGAAACGTCATCGACAGCTCGACGATCGGGTTGAACCCGGGATAGGACCCATACCGCGGGAACATCTCCTCGACCGGGACGCGCGAGTGCCCGGTGCCGAATAGGTGGACCATTCCGCCGTCCGCGATCGCGTCGGCACACACCTGGCTCGTCTTCTCGATGGCACTCGATTGGGTCGCCTCGATCCGATCGAAGATGGGACGCGCCGCCTGAAACCAGGACGTCACACCTGGTTTCACGCCACCACGCTGCGGTCGACGGTGACCGGTTCCCAGCGGCCGCTCTTCATCGACTTGTAGGCGGCGTCGATGACGCAGTTCACCACGTAGCCGTCGACGAAGTTCTCTCGCGGCGTCGCCTTGCGGTTGAAGCAATCCACGAAATGGCGCATCTCCTCGTGGTAGCCGTAGACACGGGCCTCGTCCGGAATCGGGAACACCCAGCCGGTCTCCGCGTCGGCCTTCTCCATCAGATAGCCGGCCTTCTCCTCGATGAAGGCCCGGACGCGGGTCGAGCTGGTATCCGTGACGATGCGGCCCTTGGTGCCGTAGATCTCGTTGCGCAGCTCCATCCCGCCCTTCGCCGTCCACGACGCCTCGGTGAGCGATGTCCGGCCATCCTCGAGGCGGAGCAGGAGGACGGCGTTGTCCTCGCCGGTGGTCTTGTCCTTGTGCACGAGGGTCGCGCCCCAGGCGAAGACGTCCTTGATCGCGTGCTCCTTGCCGAAGAGGTAGCGGGCCGCCTCGATCGTGTGGCAGCCCATGTCGAGCAGCGCGCCGCCGCCGGCGAGCTCGGCATTCCAGAAATGCGCCGCGTGCGGTCCCGAGTGCGCCTCGCGGGCGCGGATCGTCAGCAGGTCCCCGACGGCGCCCGACTCGATCATCGATCGCGCCCGCATCACATCCGGCGAAAAGACCTCCGTCTCCGCGTAGCCATGCATCACACCGGCCGATCGAGCCAGGCGCACCATCTCCGCCGCCTCGGCCGCGGTGCGCGCCAGCGGCTTGGTGCACACCATCGCCTTCTTCGCCGCGGTCGCGACCTTGACGGCGTCGAGGTGGAGGTGATTGGGCAGGCCGATCACGACCAATTGCACTTCCGGGTCGGCACACAGCTTGTCCATTTCGGTGTACTGGCGCGGGATGCCATGGCGGCCGCCGAAGTCCTGGGCCCGCTCCTTCGAGCGTGAGTAGTTCGCCACCACCTGGGTGCCGGGCACGTCGCGCAGCCCATCCATGTAGAAGTCGGCCACGAAGCCCGATCCGAGCAGCCCGATCTTGACCATGCCTTACTTCCTCTCGGCCGCCGGAGCCGTTTCCCTCCCCCCTTGCGGGGGAGTGTCAGGGTGGGGGGTCGCCTTCCGTGCCTTGAAATCCTCCAGGATCGTCGCGGTTGCGGTGGCGCCGACTCGGGTCACTCCCAGCTCCAGCACCTGCAGCAGCGCGTCGAGCGTACGCACCCCGCCGGCCGCCTTCACCTGCACCCGCGGCGAGACCGTCCGCCGCATCAACGCGAGATCCTCGAGCGTTGCGCCGGTCGGCGCGAACCCAGTCGAGGTCTTCACGAAATCGGCGCCGGCCGCTTCGGCGAGCTGGCAGCCCTTCACCTTCTGCGCGTCGTCGAGATAGGCGTTCTCCATGATCACTTTCACGATCGCTCCCGACCCATGGGCCACCTCGACGATGGTGGCGATCTGCCCCCGCACGTAGTCGTCGCGTTCCGAGCGCAAGGCGGCGATGTCGATCACCATGTCGACCTCGGCCGCGCCTTCCTCCAACGCGCGGCGCGCCTCGAAGACCTTGGTCGCCGTGGTTGAGCTGCCATGCGGGAAGCCGATGACGGTGCCCACCTTCACGTCCGACCCCTCGAGCAGGGTGCGAGCGCGCGCGACGTCACTCGGACGCACCGTGGCGGAGGCGACGTCGTAGCGGACCGCCAGCCGGCAACCATCGGTGATGAAGGCATCGTCGAGCTCGGGGCGCAAAAGCGAGTGATCGATGGACTTCGCGATCTGCGAGTAGGTGAGCCGGTCGAAGAATGAGGCCATGAACTCCTCCTGTCAGACGATCAGCGGGCGTAGCGTGTTGCGGGCCAGCACGAAGCCCTTCTCGACGAGCTCGACGTCGCCCTCGAACTTGCGATCCTCGTGCTCAACGGAGACGACGCCGTCGTAGCCGATCCCGTAGAGCGCGCTGATGAACCGATCCCAGTTGATATCGCCGAGTCCCGGCAACTTGGGAATCTGCCAGCCCATGCCGAGCGACATCACACCTTCCTCGTAGAGGCGGTCCCGGTCGACGTGCATGTCCTTGGCGTGGACGTGAAGGATCCGGTCGGCAAAGTCTCGCACGGCGCGCTCATAGTCGATGAACTGCCAGACCAGGTGCGAGGGGTCGAGGTTTAAGCCGAAATTGGGATTGGGAATCTCCGTGAACATCTGCCGCCATATGGCCGGCGAATACGCCAGGTTCTTTCCGCCCGGCCACTCGTCCTCAGAGAAGATCATGGGGCAGTTCTCGATCGCGATCTTGACGCCGTGCTCGGTTGCAAAGCGGATCAGCGGCGGCCAGACCTGCCGGAACTCGGCCAGGTTCTCGCTCACCGAACGGCCCTGGTCGCGTCCGATGAAGGTCCCCACAATGTCGACGCCGAGTTTCTCCGCCGCGAGAATGACCTTCTTGAGGTGCTCGTGGGCCTCCTGCCGCGCTGCGGCGAGGCCGTCGAGGTTGTTCGGGTAGTAGGCGAGCGAGGAGATCGTGAGGTGATGACGGTTCATCAGGTTGCGCACCGCCCGCTCGTCGAGCCGCTCGACGTCGAGATGCGAAACCCCCGCATAGCGGCGCCGATCCGCCCCGGCGGCGGGCCAGGCGGCGATCTCGAGCGCCTCGAACCCGTTCGCGGCCGACCACTCGGCAACCTGCTCGAGCGTGAGGGTGGGAAAGGCCGCTGTCATCAGGCCGAGCTTCATCGCGCTACCTCCTCCCACGTGCCCCGCTTGGCGCTGCGGGCGACCGCCTCGCAGACGAGCATCGATTCGTGCCCATCCGCGAACGTTGGATAGTCGGGTTCCGAAGTTCCCTCTCCGGCGACCGCGCGGTAGACGGCGCGATAGAGCGACTTGAACGTGTCGGCAAAGCCCTGGTTGTGTCCGGCCGGCAGCCCATCGAGCGCTTCCGCATCGAGCAGGCTCGGGTCGCGAGGCAGGATCTCGTTCGGCCGCCCGCGATGGCCGATCCAGAGCGCATCGGGGTGCTCCGAGTGCCAGGCGGCCGCCGAAGTCGAGCCGTCGATCTCGAACTCCAGGGTGTTCTTGCGTCCCGCACTGATTTGCGAGACCGTGAGGTTGCCGAGCGCGCCGTTCTCGAAGCGGAGCAGGATCGTCGCGCAGTCCTCGGTCGTGATCTTGCGCGCCGTCGTGGCCCCCGACGAACTGGCGAAGGTTTCAACCGGCCCGAGCGGCTGCTGGCGGACCGGGATGAATGTCTTCAGGTCGGCCATCACCGACACGATCCGTTGACCCATGAGGTAGCTCGTGATGTCCATCCAGTGCGAGCCGATGTCGGAGACGGCTCGCAGGCTTCCACCGATCTCAGGCTCCAGCCGCCAGTTCCAGTCGGTGTCCAGCAGGAGCCAGTCCTGCAGGTAATAGCCCGAGACGAGGCGTACCTCACCGAGTCCGCCTTCTCGGACGAGCTGATGGAGATGCCGGCAGATCGGGTAGAAGCGGAAGTTGAAGTTGACCGCGTGGACGAGCCTGGTCGCCTGCGCGAGCCGGAGGAGCTCGCCCGTTTGCGTCGACGTCATGGCGAGCGGTTTCTCGCAGACGACATGCTTGCCGGCGGCCAGCGCGGCCGCCGCCTGCGTGTAGTGAAGGTGATTGGGTGTCGTGATGTGGACGACGTCGACCCGCGGGTCGGCAAGCATCGCCTCGAAGCTCTCGTACGCCGGGGGCAGGTTGAGCGCGGCGGCGCGCTCCGCGGCGCGGGTACGGCTTGAGCCGACCACCCCGTACACCGGCAGGCCCAGCCGGCGCAAGGCCTCGACGTGGACCGCCCCGATGAAGCCGGTACCCACGACCGCCGCGCCGATGTCGGTAATCGACCGTTGCACGTCGCGTACGGCGCTGCTGGCAGGCCGGCTCTCTTTAGATTCCGTAGACCCCTTCCTCCCTGCCCGACCCCGCTACCAACTCCCTCCGCCCTTGCGGGGAGGGTGGGGGTTACTGGACCGCTATATTCTGACCGAATCCGCGCCGTGGAGGGCTGCGCCCATCGCCCCCGCCCAGGGGCCGAGCTCTGTGAAGACCACGCGCACCTCGTCGATGTTTGTCACATGGATGCGCTTCTTCAGCTCGGCGTGGATGGGCCCAAGGAGAAGATCACCCGCCTGGGCTGTCCCGCCACCGATCACGACGACGTCCGGCGTGAAGAGCACGACCGCGTTGCCGATTCCAATGCCCAGGTATCGGCCGACCTGCGCGAGACCGGCCCGAGCCCGCTCGTCTCCGGAGCGCGCACGAGCGGCCGCCTGCTCGACGCCCTCACAACCGCAAGCGGCGGCGATCGCGGACGCGCGGCAGAGGGCCTCGAGGCAGCCGTAGTTTCCGCAGCCGCAGAGCGGACCGTCGGGGAGGATCGTCTGATGCCCGATCTCTCCGGCGGTGCCGTCGTGACCGAAGTAGACCTCGCCGTCGATCACGAGACCGCCGCCCACACCGGTGCCGAGCGTGATCCCGAGGACCGACCTGGCACCGCGCCCGGCGCCAACCCGCAGCTCGGCGAGGGCGAACGCGCGCGCGTCATTGATGAGGACGGTCGGTAAACCGACGGCGGCCTTGACCGTATCGACAACCGGCACCCCCGCCCAGTCACCAGGGATATTGGGAAGGAAGCGGGTCCGGCCGGTGGCGGGATCGTGGAGTCCCGGGACCCCGACGCCGACCGAGGTCACCGCGCCTGCTTTCGCGACAGCCGCCCGACCGAGCTCGGCAAGCTGCTCGACGACCCCGTTCGGCCCGCGCTCGGCGTCGGTGGCCGCTTTGCCGGTGGCCACCGTCCGCATACCCTGGGGTGTCGATTCGACGACGACCCACTTGATGGACGTCCCCCCGAGGTCGAGCCCGACGTGGCGAGTCGTCAGCGCGCCGTCCATCCGCCGTCGACCGTGAGCACCGCGCCGGTCACGAATCGGGCTCCGGGTCCGCAGAGGTAGACCGCGGCGGCGGCGACGTCTTCGGGTTTGCCGAAGTCACCGGTTAGCGGCTGCAGCTCGGGCAAACGCGCCCGGATCTTCGGGTCAGCCTGCGCGCGGGCGCTCATCGGCGTCGCGATCAGACTGGGCGCGATCACGTTGCAGCTGATGCCCCGGCGCGCATAGGTCACCGCGATCGCCCGGCTGAGCGCGATCACGCCGCCTTTGCTCGCCGCGTAGGCGTGGGTCGCAAAGTCGTCATCGCCGCCGACCAGGCCGAGCACGCTCGCCAGGTTGACGATGGTTCCACCGCCGCCTGACTCAAGCATGGCGCGCACCTGCGCGCGGCAGCAATGAAAGACGCCGGTGAGGTTGGTGTCGAGGACCGCTTTCCAGCCTTCATCGGTGCAGGCATCGACCGGACCGTCGCCGAACCGCCGTCCGCTGATGCCGGCGCCGTTGAAGGCCACCTGGAGCGCACCGAAGCGACGCCGGCCCTGCGCCACCGCCGCGTCGACCGCCGCCGCATCCGTGACATCACACGTCACCACCTCAACGGATTCGGAGGGCGCGATGCCGCTGACGTCCCTGTCGACGGCGAGGACGCGCGCGCCCTCGGTGATGAAGGCGGTAATCACCGCGCCGCCGATGCCTCCCCCCGCTCCCGTGACCATGGCGAACTTCCCGGCCAGCGCGCTCACTTTCCCGGCACCCAGCCCAGCAAGGCGCGAGCCGCGCGGCGTTTGAGCTCGTCCCTGTCGCCCGCGGCGATGGCTGATGCCGGCGCCAGCTCGCCGCCGAGGGCGACCGACGCCACGTTCGGCAGGACGTAGGACGAGACATCGTCGAGACCGATTCCCCCAGACGCCATGAAGCGCATCGTCGGGTAGGGCCCGGCCAGGTCGCGGAGATACGCCGGACCTCCGACGCGACCGACGGGAAACAGCTTGACCTGCGTGGCGCCGGCCTCCCAGGCGCGCAGGACCTCGGTCGGCGACAAGGCGCCAAGGATGCAAGGGACGTCTGCCTTCTTGCCCGTCGCGACCAGCTCCGGAATGCACGCCGGGCTGACCAGGAAGCGGGCTCCGGCATTCAGCGCCGAGCGAGCCTGTACCACGCTGATCACGGTGCCGCAGCCGACGACCGCCGACTCCAGGCCGGCGAGGTGTTCGATCACCTTCATCACATCCGGTACCGTACACGTGATCTCGATGTACCGAACTCCGCTCTCCGCCAGGACGCGAGCCGCCTGCTCGACACGGCCCGGGTCATCCCCTCGCAACACGGCGACGATCCCTTGCGGGCCGGAGGCGGTCATCCCTGACGCAGCAGCATACTCTGGGGTGCACCGATGAGCACTGTGCAGACGGTTCTGGGACCGATCCCCGCCAGCAACCTCGGCCTGACGCTGAGCCACGAACACCTCCTCTGCCGTCCTCCCGGCGATGCCGCCGATGCCGACCCCGATCTCGTCCTGGACGCTCCGGAAGCCGCCCTTGCCGAGCTCGCTACCTTCAAGGCCGCCGGAGGCGCCACCCTGATCGAGGTCACGCCCATCGATTACGGCCGAGACCTCGAGGGGCTGGCGGAGCTCAGCCGCCTGAGCGGCGTGCACATCGTCGCCGCCACCGGGCTGCACAAAGAGCAATGGTCGGCCGAGTACACATCGCGATTGGACGAGGACCAGCTGGCCGACATGTTCACGCGTGAGCTGCTCGACGGCGTCAACGGCGTCAAACCCGGGGTGATCAAGATCGGCAGCAGCCTGGAGCGGATCATGCCCGGCGAGCGCAAAGTCTTCAACGCCGCGGCACTTGCGCAGCGGGCTACCGACGCTCCCATCACGACCCACACGGAGGCGGGCCGGCTGGGACTCGAGCAGCTCGACCTCCTCATCGGCGCTGGAGCCGATCCGGAACGGATCGTGATCGGCCACATCGACCGCCGCCTCGACCTCGACTATCACGAGGCCATGCTCCGCGCGGGGGCATACATCGCGTACGACCAGGTTGGAAAACCGAAGTACGCCACCGATGAGCGGCGCGCGGAAGCCCTGGCCGTCCTGGTTGGGCGCGGCCATGGCTCGAAGTTGCTGATCTCCGGCGATCTTGGCCGCAAGTCGTACTGGAAGACCTATGACGGCTCGCCGGGTCTCGGCTACATTCCGACAACGTTTCTTGGCATGCTCTGCGCCGCCGGCCTGACCACCGCCCAGGCGGAAGAGCTGGTCGTCGATAATCCCGCGCGGGCGTTCGGGTGAAGGAGTAGGTCTTGCCACACGAACCGATCGTCACCACGGTAATCGGCAGCTATCCGATTCCCGGATGGCTCGAGCTCTCAGGGACGCAGCTGGCGGCCTTCGGTCCGGCCGACCTTGCGGAGCTCTGGGACGATGCCGTGACTGTCGCCGTGATGGACCAGGTGCGCGCGGGCCTTGCCGTCATCACCGATGGCGAGCAGACCCGGACGGATTTCAACCTCTCCTTCTACGCATTCTTCGAGGGTGTGGAGCTCAACACCACGCCGCCACGCCGCTTCGGCCCGCCGGGGCACGATCAACGCCCGCGGCACCGGATTACCGGAGAGCTCCGCGCGCCCAAAGGGCTCGGTGTGATCGACGAGTTCAAGCGCTTGCAGCGTCTCGCCGGACAAATCTCGGTTCCCCTCGCGAAGGAGGTCCCTCGGCCGCTGGCGAAGGTCGTCCCTGCCCGCCAGGAACAGCCAACATCGCTGCCCTTTGAAGGGCGGGCCGGGGACGGAATGCTCGCTCGCCGGCCGCAGTTGAAAGCCAGCGTTCCCGGACCGTATACGCTCGCCGGACGTCTGACGCCGAACGAGCCATACCGCGATCGCCATGCCGTGACCGAGGCGCTCATTCCGATCGTGCGCCAGGAGCTGATCAACCTCGTCGATGCCGGTTGCCGCGTCGTCACGGTCGATGAGCCGTCGATGAGCTGTTACGCCGACCGGGAGGATCGGCGCTGGCTAGTCGACACCTTCAATCGAACCGTCGAACCGGTGCGCGGGCGTTGCTACCTGGGGACGCATCTGTGCTTTGGGAACTACAAGGGCCGTGCAGTGGCGCGCCGGCGCTATGGCGTGATGTTTCCGGACTTCCTCGACCTCAAGGTCGACGAGCTGCACGTGGAGATGGCCAATCGCGAATTCGCCGAGCTCGAGCTGACTGCCGAGATCGCGAAGCGAATGGACGTAGGAGTCGGGATCGTCGATGTGAAGAACTCCTACGTCGAGACGGCGGACGATATCGGGCAGCGCATCCGCGCCTGCTTGCGCCATGTTCCGCCCGATCGGCTCAGCGTCAGCCCCGACTGCGGACTCTCGCAGACGGCGCGTTGGGCTTCGTTCGCCAAGCTCAGCTCGCTGGTGCACGGCGCCGAGCGGGTGCGGGTGTCACTCTGAAGCGGGTCCTCCTGCGCGGCACCGTGATCACGCCGCAGGAAGAGATCCCGTCGGGCTCGGTCCTGGTCGAGGACGGCCAGGTCACCTGGGTCGGTCCAGGAGAACCCGCAGACGCAACCGGATGCGAAAGGCTGGGCGGCGACGACGCGATCATCGCGCCTGGATTCGTCGACCTCCAGGTCAACGGCTTTGCCGGCCACGACGCGGCCGATGGCGTCGAGGCCGTGCGCCAGATCGCGGCTCGACTCCCCGAGACGGGCGTCACCGGGTTCCTACCCACCATCATCACCGCACCTCTTCGCAACGCCGCCCGATTCCCCGCCGTCGTAGCCGAGGCCGCTAGCTTTTCAGCCTCCCCCTCTGGGGGAGGGCAGGGTGGGGGGGCGCGCATCCTGGGCGCTCACCTCGAAGGACCGTTCCTCAGCCCCCAGCGACCGGGCTGCCACGACGCCACGCTCATGATCGAGCCGAGCCCCGAGAACCTGCGAGCCATTCTCGGCAACCCACCTCGCTTGATCACCCTGGCTCCCGAATTGCCGGGCGGACTCGAGGCGGTTCGCACGTTGACCCGCGCGGGCGCGATCGTCTCCGCGGGACACTCCAACGCCACCTACGAGCAGGGTCGCGCCGCCGTCGATGCAGGCGTCCGGTTTGGCACGCACCTGTTCAACGCGATGTCCCCGCTCCTGCATCGGGCTCCGGGATTGCCGGGCGCCCTACTCACGGCCGACGAGGTAATTACAGGATTGATCGCCGACGGCCACCACGTGCACGAAGCGCTGCTGAGCATTGCGCTGGCACGCAAGGGCGCGGGCCGGATCGCGCTGACTACCGACCAGGTTTCAGCCGCGGGCATGCCGCCGGGGAGGTACCAGCTCGGCGGACGCGACGTGATCAGTGATGGCCAGACGGTGCGCCGCAAGGAGGGCATGCTCGCCGGCAGCGTGGGGACCATGCCGCAGCTCATCCGAATCGCCGCCGGCCTTCACGGATCGAGTCTTCGAACGGCCCTCACGATGGCATCACTGACGCCGGCGCGCGCGCTCGGCCTGCCACTCGGCCGCATCACTCCCGGCGCCCCCGCCGACCTGGTCGTACTCGGAGACGACCTGAAGGTCGGAGCCACCCTGGTGGCCGGCAAGATCGTCTTCCAGTCGTAGCGCGGACTACCGAGACTTCCGGGCGGACGGCGTCGACGCGGACTTTGGTCGCGACGCGCTTGCCTTCGGCGTCGCCTTCGCCGGGCCTCGATCAGATGGAGTTAGCGAGCCCCAGGCGGCGACGATCTTGCTGAGTTCCGCGGCACGGGCGTCCGCCTCGACTGGGTCGCTGAATCGCATGAATCGGGCACTCGGGTGCGACCCTTCGAGGTGAGGGAACTTCCCCGGAATTCGCGCACCGCGATTGAACATCAACGACACCTGCTTCTTGTCGCTCACCTGGACGAAGGTCGCAAAGTCGCCGTCGTAGCCGAAGGTGAGCGTGCCGTA
>DATEHI010000039.1:0-42988 GCA_035279665.1 Candidatus Dormiibacterota bacterium
GCCCTGCGCGGGGCGCGCGCCAGCGTCGCCTGGTCGGCCGCGCGGCTGGGGACGCAGGCAGCGCCCTCGACCACGCTGGAGACTCGTGCCTACCTCAACGCGCTGATCTGGCAGGCCAAAGACGATGCCACGCGCAACGCCATCGTGGCGGCGCTCGACGCGGCCGACCCAGGCTCGACGGCGGACCTGAGGCTGCGCCAGGCCATCATTCGCGTCATCGACGCCCCGGCGGTCACGCAGCCGGCGCCCCTGTCGAGCTCGCTGGCGGTGCGCTTCTTGTGGCTCGGTCTGGCCGGCGGCGCGGCTCTCGGGCTGGCCCTGCTGACCGTCGTCGGCCTCTCCGACCGTCGGGTCCGCAGCGCGACGGACCTGGCCCGGCGCTCCGGGATTCCGTATCTCAGCAGCACGCCGGTCATCCACCCGGTCCGCTCGTGATCGGGACTCGCGCGCCGCTCAGCGCGGAGCTGTGGGGCGTCGCGCTCGACGGCACGACGAATGGCGGCATGCACGATGAAACGCTGCGGATGGATGTTCTGCCGCCCTCGGTTATCGACCGCTGCGGTACCGCCCTGCGCCGCCTGACGTCGATCGCATCAGCCCCCAACACGGTGATCGCGGTGGCGAGCCCCGGACGGCGCGATGGGCGATCGACGGTCGCGGCGGGCCTCGCGCTCTGGATCGCGCGCGAAACGGATCAGCGAGCTCTGCTGCTCGATCTCGATTTCGCCCATCCCGGACAGGCGGAGATCTTCGGTGTCACCTCCGCGCCGGGCCTCGCCGAGTTCGTGAGCGGGGACGACGCCCTCCGTGGCATCGGTAATGCCGATGGCCGGCTCTGGCTCCTCCCCGCGGGACTCAGGACCAACCAGGCTCCGCCGGGCCTTCTGCACCGGCTGACGGCCGGTGAGGCGTACCGCGCCTGTCGAGACCGCTTTGCCTGGACCATCGTCGATCTGCCGCCGCTGCTGGACAGTGCCGTGGTGTCGCGCTGGGCCGATGCGGCCGACGCCTGCGTCCTCGTCGCCCGCTACCGGAGCACGCCCATGCCGGCGCTAGAGCGCGCCGCCCGCATGCTCAGCGGCGGTAGGCCGACCGGCGTCGTCATGACGGCGGACAGCGGCATTCCGGAGTGGGTCCGGCGACGCATGTAGCGCGGCCTCGAGAGCACCCAGCAGGCAACCCATCAAGAGCGCGACCCGGAACCACCAGAGGCCGAAGTCGTAATAGCCCTCCATCAAGTACGCGATGACGGCGCAGACCGAAAAGGCGCCGAAGATCGCCAGCCGGCGGTCCGGCGCTCGAATCACGCGGCCGGCGAGCACCACGGTGCTGCCGATCAGCCACCAGAACGCCAGGGCTCCGGGGATGCCGAGGACCATCCAGATGTAGAG
The DNA here is from genome assembly GCA_035279665.1 of Candidatus Dormiibacterota bacterium. GTDB lineage: Bacteria > Chloroflexota > Dormibacteria > CF-121 > CF-121 > CF-13. The sequence continues at coordinate 1,392 of DATEHI010000039.1, forward strand.
GACGCCGTTATGGGGCACGAAGCGCAGCGCCGGGACCTGGTCGGACAGATCGTGAAACGGGATAGCGGAATAGTCGATCGGAATCCCGAACCCGGTCCCGATCGGTGTCGATGCCTTGATGTCGGCCAGGAGGTTGGCATTTTCGAGTTGCCGGTAGACGTTCGAATCCCGGTCCCGCTGGTCGGGGAAGACGGACGATTTGATGGCGCGGGCCGGCTCGGCCCAGATGGCGGTGCTCGACCAGAAGACCGGCAGGTAGATCAGGCTTGCGACGACGAGCACGAAGGCGCCGCGCCTGATCAGGGAACGCCGCTGCGGCAGCCGGATCCAGGCGATCACCACGAGCGCGATGAAACCGGCGCCGAAGATGACCCACGCCGTCCGCCTGGCGTTCGCCAGGTCCGCCAGAAGCACAAGCGGGAGGAACGTGGTCGCCACCTGCCGTAGCCGCCCTCGCTCGCCGAAGATCCACAGCGTGGCGGTGAGAAGGAGGAAGAGCGTCAGGAAGAAGGCTTCCTCGTGCGAGATGATGTAGTCGGGTCGCGGGTGGAGATCGAGGCTGAAGAAGCGCAGCGTCCCCTGGGTCCCCTTGATGCCGGCGCCGATCACGAAGGCCCATAGCACGGCCCACACGGCCTCACGCCCGTGCAGCAGTTGTGAGGCGATCAGGTAGGCGACCCCCACGTAGACCCAGGGCCGGATCTCGCGCAGGTCCGTTCGGAGATCGGCCCCCTGCAACAAACCGCGCGCGGCGGCGACCAGGATGATCCCCATCAGGATGGCGACCACCGGCAGGAGCTGGGATTTGCGCAGGCGCCAGGAATGCGAGCCGATCGCCCGCACCGCCCAGGTGGCGAGGATCATCGCCATGGTGAGCTCGAGCGGGGTGGCGAGAACGCCCCCGATCCCGATGCCATCGTTGAGGCTGGTGAAGTAGAAGATTTGGTCCGTCCCGATGCCGCCGAATTGCGGCAGGGGAACCGGGAGCTGTTCAACCAGGGTGGCCATGAGCACGAGCACGACAACCCCTGCGGCGGGGATGGCGCGGAGGATGAGGGGAAGGAGGATCACGACCAGCCCGAGGATGCGGAGTGCCCGGCCGGTCGGCGAAAGATTGGCCGCGCCGATGCCTCCCACCAATGCGGCGAAGGCGACCAGTGCGCCGAGGGCGATGGGGCGGAGGTCTTTCGCCGGGCGAGCCGGCAGAAGCGACGCGACGCTCACTTTGCGCTGACGGGCTGGAGGAAGACCACGCCGAGCGTGACGGCGGTGACGAGCAGAATGGCCAGGTGCGTCGATGCCTGGTAGGTGCGGGCGCGGAGCCCGATGACCAGGTAGGCGAGGAGGAGCAGCATGATCCAGGCCATCGCTCAGGCCTGCGTCAATCGACGGAGCCAGGCCGGCAGGCGACTGGAGGCGCCGTTCAAGAGGACGGCCGGTTCGGGGGTCAGCCGGGCGGTGGCCTCCTGGACCACGCTGATGGGGGTGGCGCCGGCGCGCACGACGAGCAGGGTGCGCTCGAACAGAGCAGCGGCGAGGACGCCGAAGCTGCATTCGAGGAGCGGAGGTAAATCCGCGATCACCACCTCGAACCGGCGGGTCAGCTCCGCCAGCAGGGCACTGCTCTTGAAGTTGAGGGTCAGGCGCGGGCCGGCGCCCGCCGCCGATCCGGCGGCGATCATCATCGTGCCGTCGGGAAGCAGCTGCAGCGCGTCGTCGATGGACGCGTCCCCGCGGACGACATCGGCCAGGCCAGGGGTCATTTCGGTCTGGAGGCGTGTCGCCAGCGACGGCCTGTCGAAGTCCATCTCGAGCAGCAGCACATGACGGCGGTAATCGCGCTGCTGCACGGCCGCCATCGCGGTCGCGATGGAGCTCCGACCCTCGCCGCGGATGGCGCTCGTGATCCCCAGGCTGACGAGCGACGGGCCGCCCAGCTGCAGGCTCGCCACGCTGCACGCCTCGACCAGTGGTGCGCCGACGACCAACGCGGGGTGAGGAGCGCCAACGACCCGAAACTCCTGCTGGCGTCGCATCATGTCCGCGGCCGCAGCAGGGGGATCTCTCCGACGACCTGAAGCCCGAGTGCCTGCCGGATTTCCGCCGCCCGCCGAACGGATGAGTCCGCGGCCGTCAGGGCGATGAGCCCGCAGGCGGCCACCAGCAGTCCGGCGAGGAGGCCGCCCATCCCGGCCCGCAGGAGATCGGGCAGGCGGCTCAGTGGCTGGGAGGGCGTGGTGGGCGGATCGATGACGCGAAAGCCGGAGCCACCCGCCTGGCTCTGTGCCGCCAGGTCGAGCTTGGCCTGGCCGAGTTGGAGCAGCGACTCGTCGTAGCGCTGCTTCGCCGCATCGGCGGTGTGCTGCAGCGCGATCAACGTGACGTCGGTGCCGGCGGCGCGCGGGTGGGCGGCGACGTACTTGCTGAGGTCGGCCCCGGCTGACGCCACGGCGGCCGCCTGGTCCTTGACCTGCTGCTCGAAGAAGTCGACAACGGTTTGCGCCTCGGTCTTGCGATTGGCGAGGACCTCGTCGGAGAATTGATCGACCAGCGCCTGCACGGTTCCTTTCGCGACCTCCGGGTCGGCCGCGCGAAAGGTGATGGCCACCACCTCGGGTCCGCCTGGAACCACGGCCACCCGTTTGCTCAGGATCGTGCTGACCTGATCGTCCACGCTTGGGGGTTGCCCGGCGAGGCTCGACAGGCCGAGCTTGGCGAGGCCCCTTGACAAGAGACTCCTTGGGCCATTGGTCGCCGCCACGTACGCTGTGAGCGGACCCCGCTGTCCGACCTTGAGATCGAAGGCCCGCGAGCCGAGCAGCTCGTAAAAGACGGCGGCCTGCCGGTCGGCCACGCTGACCCCCGGTTGCGCCGCGTTCGGGCTGAGCGACGAACCGTAGAACCAGATCCTGGCGGACGACTCGAAGCTCCTGGGCTGCGCCAGGCTGATCCCGATGCTCATCGCCCCCGCCAGCAGCAGGGGCATCAGCACCAGAAGTCGATGCCGGAAAAAGGTTTCGAGGTAGCGGATCACCTGGCGAATCCAGTCTAGAAGCGCGTGCGACGCGCACAAATAGGCCGGGCCGAGAACGCCATGGCGATTGTCCCGGGGCGGAGTGGGCGCAGGTCCCGCCTCGAGGAGGGCTGCTGGGCTCGATGAGTCAGGCAGCCCATTTACGGGAGTCCCGGTGCAGCCTAGGCTTCGCCAAGAACCGCCGCCCCATACGGAGATCTGAGAACGCGCACCGAGCCTCGGCCAGCAGCCACGCGGTCAAGCAGTCCGGCGCCGCGCGGGAACGGCGTCCTGCGCAATGTCGGCGTGCTCACCGGGAGCCAGGTCGTGACCTGGATCCTGACCGCGATCTGGACCCTCTTCGTTCCCCGGCGCATCGGCCCGGACGGCATGGGATTGATCGTCATGGCCTGGGCGGCGGCAGCCATCTTCCAGGCCTTTGGCAGCCTCGGGCTACGAACCATGCTCGTCAGAGAAATTGCGGCCGATCCCCAGCGGGCTCCGCAGCTGATCGGGTCGGCGATGTGGATCCGGGCCGTTTCCATCGTCCCGTGCGCTGCGATCACCGGGCTCTATCTCCGACTCGGGCACTTCGGCCCCGAGCACGCGCTCGTCCTCTATCTCGCCACCGGCGTCGCCGTCTGCACGCTGTTTTTCGAGCCCATGCTGGCAGCCTTCCAGGCGCTGGAGCGGATGCAATACCTGGCCTACACGGAGGTCGTCAACAAGGGTCTCCTGACCGCGTGTGGAATCGCCCTGGTGCTGATGGGCTTCAAGGCCACCGCGCTGGTGGCGCTGATGCTGGGGGCGGCGATTGCGGTGCTCGCCCTCAACCTGGCCTGGAGCCGCCGCTACTTCGCCATCGATTGGCGGGTCGAGCCGTCCAGACTGCGTTCGATTCTGGCCGCCGCCCTGCCCTACTGGAGCTACGGGGTCTTCTTCAACGTCTACCTCTGGGTCGACTCGGCGATGCTGGCGGCCATGACGTCGACCAAGGTGGTCGGCTGGTACGGGGGCCCGGTCAGGTTGTTCGGCACCATGATGTTCGTCCCCGTCATCCTCTCGATGGCCTGGCTGCCCAAGCTGGTCAGCGCCTTTGGCGAGGGCCCCGAGCGCCTCAAGCTGGTGGCCCGGGAACCAACCGAGCAGATCATGATCTTCGCCTTGCCGATCAGCGTGGGCGCGGCGTTGATCGCGGGGCCGCTGGTGGCGCTCCTTTACGGCGCCCAGTTTGCGCCGTCCGCACCCGTGCTCGTCATCCTCGCCCTCTCGGTGGCGCCCACCTATTTCAACATCGTCGCCAACCAGATTCTGATCGCCTGCAACCGGCAGATGACCTGGACCAAGGCGCTGGGGGCCGCCTGCCTCGTCAACCCCCTCCTCAACCTGGTACTGATCCGGGACTGCCAGCAGCGCTTTGGGAATGGCGCCATTGGCGCGGCCCTGGCGTTTCTCGCGACCGAGTTGCTGCTCGCCGGCATCGGCGTGATCATCATCCACCCCTTCCTCCACCCGCAGACCATCGCCCGGCTGGTGCGCAGCGCCGTCGCGACTGCCGGGATGGGGGCCGTGGTCTATTTCCTGGGGCCGGGGGGCCTGCTCCTCCAGGTGCTGGCGGGTGGGGTCAGTTTTCTGGCGCTCGCCTTCCTGCTGCGCGTCGCACCCCTCGATGTGGCTCCCGGCGTGCAGCGCGCGCTCAGCCGGCTGGAGCTTCGCTCATGGGTGCGGCGGCTCTGGGCGTGGTGAGCCCGGGGCTCGCCCACACCGCCCCCGCCGGCGGCGCACTCGACGCGGCCAGGCGGCGTCCGGGGATGGGCAGACTGGCGCGCGCCAGCTCCGCGTAGACCTGTCGCAACACTGCCGGATCCTTTCCCCAGAACCGCCGGCGGAGCTTGTCGTCGGGGCAGAATCGCGAAAAGTAGGACGCCCTGACCAGCAGGGCGAGCCGGCTATACCCGTACCACCACATCGGACCGTACTTTCGGGTGAAGAGGAGCTCACCGTATTCCGCGTCGAAGCGGGCCGCCGCGAAGTTCCCATCCGCGGACTTGCCGAGGTAGTGGGTGGCGGTGGCGCTCGGCAGGAAGGCAACCTTCCACCCATGGCGATGGAGTCGCGTGTGGAGATCGAGATCGTCCCGGTAGATGTAAAAGCGCGGATCAAAAGGGCCGACTTGATCGAGCGCGGTCTTGCGGTACAGACACAAGGCACCAACCAGCCAGCCCACGTTGCTCGCCGACGCCGCCGAGCCCGGATCGTCCCGCCGGCGGCTGAGCGTGGCGCGAATCTTTCGCGTCGTGGCGGGCACCACCTGGCGCAGATGGCGGGTGGTCGCCTGGTAGGTTCCATCCGGATTGAGCAGCTTGCAGCCCAGCGCCGCGACGTCAGGGTGCTGGTCCATGTGATCGACCAGGGTCTCCATCGTTCCCGGATGCACGATGACGTCCGAGTCGATGTTGAGCACGTAACGGCCCGCACAGGCGGGGATCGCGAGATTGCGCGCACGACCGGGGCCGAGGTTCTCCTGGCTGACGATGAGGTTGACAGCGGGATAGCGGCGGCGGACCATCTCCGCCGAGCCGTCCGTCGAGCCGTTGTCGATCACCCACTGCTCGATCTTCAGCCGCCCCCCATGCCGCTGAACCGCCTCGAGCGAGTCGCCCAGAATCTCGCACGTGTTAAAGCTGACCGTCACGACGGAAAGATCAAGCTCGGCCACGTCGATTCTTCATGCTACGCCGCAACCACCCATAGCGGAATACCGCTGAGCGTGTTCAGGACGAAGGATTCATTGGGTGCGGGACAAACTGGAAGCCCACTCGGGACAGTGCGCTGGGGACCCATTGCCAACGCCGATCACGCCGGGTGTTCATGCCTATTCCTTCCGGCGGCCGCGGCTTGTAGCGTTAAGTTCGCATCGGAATACGGCGCGTCGAAGGGAGGCAGTCAAGTGAAATCCAATCCCACAGTCGTCATCGGAGCGGGCCCCTACGGCCTCTCGGTCGCCGCCCACCTTCAGGCCGCCGGCGTCCCGGTGCAGGTGCTGGGCAAGCCGCTCGAATTCTGGAAGGGAATGCCGCAAGGGATGTATCTGAAGTCACCCTGGACCGCATCGAGCCTTTCGGATCCTTCGAAGAGCCGAAGCCTGGACCGGTATTGCGAAACGCTCGAGCAGCCGCCCCAGGAGCCGATCCCGCTCCCATATTTTCTGGACTACGGCCGCTGGTTTGCGCAACACGCGGTTCCCCCGATCGATCCCACCTACGTGCGCGGACTGACGCGCGAGGGCGACGGCTACAGCCTCGAGCTCGCCGACGGACGGATCATGCGGGCCGGCCGGGTGGTGGTGGCGGTCGGGATTTCGAACTTTGCCCACACGCCGGACTTCGCACGCGACCTGCCGGTGGAATACGCCTCGCACACGCAGGCCTGTCAGGACCTCTCCAGCTTCAAGGGAAAGCGGGTCGGCGTCATCGGGACCGGGCAAAGTGCGCTGGAGTGGGCCGCCATGCTCCATGAAGGCGGGGCGGACGTCGAGCTGATCGTCCGCGGACCGGTTCACTGGGTGAGCCGCAAGCTCTATAGCGGGCCGGCGAAACGGATCTTCTACCCGCCGACCGATGTTGGCCCGCCCGGGATCAACTGGATCATCGCCTTTCCCCTCCTGCTCCGGTGGTTTCCCTATCGCTATCGCCGGTCGATGCACGTGCGGGCCGTTCGACCGGCGGGCGCGAAGTGGCTCCGGCCGCGGGTCGAGGGGCAGCTGCCGATCACCGACAACACCCCGGTGCGCAATGCGCGAGTCCGCGACGATCGTCTCATCCTGGAGCTCGAGGATGGCACGACCCGCGAGCTCGATCACCTGATCCTTGGCACCGGATACCGGCCGAACCTCGACAAGATCCCGTTTCTCCACGCCTCGGTGCGGCGGGCCATTGCCACCAGCCATGGATTCCCCGTGCTGAACAAGTGGTTTGAATCCTCGCTGCCCGGCCTGCATTTCGTCGGCGGTGTCGCCGGGTACAGCTTCGGTCCGCTCTGCAATTTCGTGGCGGGTGCGAAAGTCGCGGCCCGCCAGGTCGCCAGGCGCACCCGTCAGGCGGGCTGAGGAGCGCACATCAGGATTCCGGCGTCGGGCGCGTCGACCAGGCCCGGGGCGGTCGTGCTGGGGAGCGATTTCAAGGCACTGGGCGTCGTGCGGAGCCTCGGCCGGCGAGGGATTCCCTGCGTGGTCATCGATGACCTTCCTCGCTCGGCCTGGTATTCGCGCTACGTCGGAACGCGGTTCCGCTGGTCCGGGGCGATGTGGGGCCCGGCCTTCGTCCAGTTCCTGGTCGAGCTGGCATCAAATCATGGTCTTCGCGATTGTGTCCTACTCCCATTGCAGGATGAGGTCGTCGAGCTGGTGGCGCGCAGCCACGCGTCGCTGTCCGGCCACTATCGACTGGTGACCCAGGATTGGGATCGGCTTCGCTGGGCGCACGACAAGCGACTGGTCCGGCAAGTGTCCGGCGAGCTCGGCATTCCCTACCCGCGCACCTGGATCCCGGCGGGGCTCGATGACCTGGCCCAGATGGAGATCACCTACCCGGCGATCATCAAGCCGGCGATTTCCATCCGTCTTCAGTACGCGATCGGCCGCAAGGTGCTGCCGGTGCATTCGCGACGTGAATTGCTCGAGCAGTATCGGTTCGCCAGCAGCATCATCGATCCGCAGGTGTTGATGGTGCAGGAGACCATCCCGGGAAACGGTGGCAATCAGTTCTCGGTCGGCGCCTTCTGCAAGGACGGACAGATGGTCGCCGCTCTGACCGCACGCCGCACCCGTCAGTACCCGGTCGACTACGGACTGGCCAGCACCTTCGTGGAGGCCATCGAGATCCCCGAACTGCTCGAGCCCGCCCGGCGGCTGATTGCCCGACTCGGACTGTCCGGCTTGGTCGAGGTGGAATTCAAGCGGGATGCTCGCGACGGCGCCGACAAGCTCCTGGACATCAATCTCCGACCGTGGGGATGGCACACGCTCTGCATCGCCTGCGGACTCGATTTTCCCTATATGCAGTACCTGGACGCCATCGGGGAGCGAGTCGAGCCGGTACTGCCGCGCTATGGGAGTCGCTGGAGACGCCTGGTCACCGATGTGCCGGCCGCCTGGCAGGAGATTCGCGCAGGGATCACGACTCCCGCCCGCTACCTGCGTTCCTTGCCCGGCGCGACCGTCGCCTCGGTCATAGACATGGCCGACCCGCTGCCGGCGGTGGCCGACCTGGCCGTCACCCTGCGGCGCGCCGTGCATCGCGGCCGCACGGGCCGGGCTCCTATCGCCGACGAGCCAGCCTCGTCGCCGGTTCACGCCTCCGTTCCTTCGGCCTAGAAGTCAACCCTCGCAAGCGGCGGGTCGGCGCACGTCCCCTTCGGCGCGCGGAGACGGCCGGGAACGCTCAGCGATTGTCGAGCGTGCGCATTCCGGATCCGGACCACTACGTTTGAAGGCGTTTTACGCCGGCCGCTCTCGAACCGATTTGGGCTTAGCTGGCCCGAGCCGTCGAGCACGGCCGAAGGGTGCGCCGACCAAAGCAGCTTGCGGGGTTGATATATGCTGCCGAAGCGCTTCGCCCGAGGGTTAGCGAGCGATCGCGGTCAGGTGGTCGCGTAGGCCGACCCCGAAGTTGGTCGGCGTCCCGTCATACGCGGTGATCAGCGTCGGTGCGCTGGCGCAGGCATTCGCCCAGGTCTCCCAGGTGAAGCCGAGGTAGCCGATGCGGTTGGCATCCGCCCAAGCCATGTAGGGATCGATGAAGCCGTGCGCGCAATCGCGTTCGGCCATCTCGGTGGTCAGCACCGGCACCCGCTGCGCCACCGGGAGGACGGTGTCCGTCCAGCACGCCTGGACCACGCATCCGGAGTGGTCGTACAGGTGGAAGGAGGCCAGCAGCGCGTTCGCCGGGTCATTCGGTTTCTGCTGCAGCCACTGGCTCAGGTCGTTGGCCCACTGCAGGCCGCCCAGCAGGATCGGCTGGGTCGCGCCCGTCGCGCGGACGGTGTTGACGAGGGACTGCATGCCGGCGGCTTGCCAGCCATTCGGTGTCAGGCAGCCGTTGAGCCAGCAGGCCCAGCTGACCCCCTGTGGGTTGCTGTAGAGATCGAAGAGAACGGCGGGGTCGGACCGGAAGGTGTTGGCGACCGACTGCCAGAAGGCGGGCGCGTGGTCCTGGTCCGGCATCACCTGCTGATCGGTGGAGGGCGTGGTTCCGGGGGCGCTCCAGGCGAGTGTGATCACCGCGTAGAGCCCGGCCTGGTGCAGCAGGTTGACGTAATTGATGATGGCGTTCTGGTAATTGGCGCCCCCGTAGTTCGGGTTGACCCCGTTGATGTTGAGCCAGCAGTCCTCGTTGAGCTGGATCCGAACCGCGTTGGCGTGCCAGGTCGCGATCGCCGCGACGGAGGTGGCATCGCGGGCGCCGTCGACGATCCCCCAGCCCTGGATGCACGGGTAGAGGGCACCGAGCCGGTTCACGCCGCGCAGCACGAGCGGGTTCCGGTTGCCGTCGAGCAGGCCATTGCCCGAAATGGTCAGAGAAAGCCCTCGGGCGAGGGTCAGGAGGTGGTCGCGAACGCCGACGCCCAGGTTGGTCGGGGTGCCGTCGTAGGCGGTGATCAGCGTCGGCCCGGTGGCGCAGGCGTTTGGCCAGGCCTCCCAGGAGAAGGCGAGGTAGGAAACGCCGAAGAGGTCGGCCCAGGCCATGAAGGGATCGATGAAGGCGTGGGCGCAGTCGCTCTCTCCCATTTCACCCGTCACGACCGGCACACGTTGCGCCACCGGGAGGACGACGTTGGTCCAGCAGGAGAGGGTGATACAGGTGTTGATGTTGTACTCGTGGAAGGACGCCACCAGCGCGTTCGACGGGTCGTTCGGTTTCAGTTGCAGCCACTGGCTGAGATCGTTGGCCCATTGCAAACCGGCCACGAGGAGGGGCTGGGTCGCGCCGGTCGCGCGTACCGTGTTGACCAGCGACTGGAAGCCAGCCGCCTGCCACCCGTTGGGCGTCAGGCAGCCGTTCAGCCAGCAGTCCCAGCTCACCCCATTCGGTTCGTTGTAGAGGTCGAAGAGGACCGCCGGGTCGGAGCGGAAGGCGGTGGCGACCGACTGCCAGAAGGCCGGGGCATGGTCAACGTCCGGCATCACCTGCTGGCTCGTGGCGGGGGTCGTCCCCGGTGCGTTGAAGGCGAGCGAGAGAACGGCGTAGAGCCCGGCCTGGTGCAGGAGATTGACGTAATTGACGATGGCGTTCTGGTAGTTGGCGCCGCCGTATTCGGGCTTGACCCCGTTGATGTTGAGCCAGCAGTCTTCGTTCAGCTGGATCCGGACCGCATTCGTCTGCCACGCGGCGATGGCGGAGACCGATGCGGCGTCGGATGGTCCATCGAAGATCCCCCAGCCCTGGATGCACGCATAGGCGGGGCCTGGGCGGTTGACGCCATGGAGCACCACCGTCTGCCCGTTACGGTCGATCAGATGGTTAGCCGCGACCGAGATCGAGAGACTCGCGGGCGCCGCCGCCCGGGCGGGTGTCGGCGGGCTGGTTGCGAGCGCCATCGCGCCCAGCAGCGCGCACGCCGCGGCCAAGGTCGCCATCCTTGGCGGACGCGGGCGAGCACGGAGGACGCTCGTCTCCATGCTTGGGATCGTACGGTCGGTTGGCGCGCAGACGATATGGGCGACATCTCCGAACCGTGGCGAGATCTCCAGTCGTGGCTAGGCTGAATGTCCCGGGTATCAGGCGGACTGGGCGAGCGCGCGCCATTGGGTCGCAAGCTCGTCCCACAGCTTCGTTCCCAGTCCCGTCTCGTCCGCGAAGCCCTGCCAGTACTGGACGTTGTAGACGACGCTGCAGGCCGCCCGGTGCAGGCGGTCCTGGGCGGGCCCCCGGTAGCGCAACGCCGCCCGGAAGATGGTCATCACCACCCGCGACCGTGCGGGATGCCCGACGCACCAGTGGGGAGGAAGCCGGTTCAGGGGGTGGCGGCTGTGCGTCTCCAGGTAGGCGATGGCGCGGCCGTAGGGATGGCCCTTTCGCTGCATGAGCACGGCGGCGCGGCCGTACTGGTACGCCATGTGAAGCCAGCCGTCGAGCGTCCGATCAGGCTCGTGCTCCGCTTTTGCATCCGGCAGAAAGTAGAAGCGAACCCCGTGCGCCAGGAGGCGGTACGCAAACTCCACGTCCTCCTGCCGCGTGAAGCGCTCGTCGAAGCCGCCGGCGGCGAGCGCGTGCGCCCGCCGGAGGGAGGCATTCCCCGTGTAGAAGTGCAGCTGCGTGGGAGCCGCGTAATCGCTGGCGAACAGCTCGTATTGCCGTTGCAGCATCGCCGCCTCCCAGCGCAACCACGGTGCCAGCCGGAGATCGCGCGGCGGGACCATCGGTCCGATCGCGGCCGCCCAGGGGTCACGACGGTGAAGCTCGAGATGACGCTCGATCAGCCCGGCGCACGGCCAGACGTCATCATCCAGGAAGAGCAAGAGCTCCCCGCTGGCTGCCTGCATCGCCCGGTTGCGGGCGGCACAGGGGCCCGCGTGTTCGGCCGGCAGCAGGCGCAGCGAATAGCCCACGTGCAGTCCGCGTAGCATCTCCCCGGTTCCGTCGGTGGAGCCGTCGTCCGCAACCAGAACCTCGAAATCGTGCCCGCCGGCGTGCAACTCGTCGAGGCGCATCAGTAAGCGCTGCAGCCGCGAACGGCGGTTGTAGGTCGGCACGATGATGCTCGTGGTCAGATCACCCATGACGCCATCACCCCAGTCGGCCCAAATTCTGGCAGAGGCCCTGCCAGCGGTAAATGGGCCCCGGAGCCAGGGACCGGGCTGAATGCGCCGCCATGGGACACGAGTCCCGGCCCGGGCCAAAGCGGTGCCCATTGTCGACCGGTCACCGCAGCGTCTAGCCTAACGGTGTCGTCACTCATATGGATGGCGTGAACTATTCCGGGATTAAGACGCTCACCCTGGTCGCGGAGCTAGGCCGCCCCGACCGTCGCGAGCTGCTCCGGCGCGAGCTCGCGGACGAAGGGCCACGAGGGTTGCTCTTCGAAGAGAGCCTCAATGCCGACATGCTGGACGGCGGCGACCGCCGGCGCCTGCGTCGCTACCTGGGGCAGGTCCTGGCCGCCTACCGCCGGCGGCGCGGATACGATGCCGTGCTGACCTGGGGCGAACCACTGAGCCTGCTCTTCGCCCTGCTGCTCAAGCTGACCGGGGCGCGGACGCGCCACCTCGCCCTGATGTACTGGGTCTCGCCGCCCGGGAAAGCGCTCATGCTGAGGGCCGTCCACTCGCACATCGACCAGATCATCACCTGGTCCTCGGTCCAGCGAGAGGTGGCAATTGATCGCCTGGGCATCCCGTCCACGAAGATCGCGCTGGTGCGCCACCCGGTCGATCAGCGGTTCTGGCGCCCGATGGGCACGGCCGGCGATGCGATCTGCGCTGCCGGCAACGAGATGCGGGACTATGCCACGCTGATCGCGGCGATGCGCGGCCTCACCATTCGCTGCGAGATTGCCGTCCGCAACGATCCGTCGTGCACCAGCCGTCGGCTGACCACGATCGACGCGATTCTCGCCAACGGCGCCTTGCCGGACAATGTCGCGGTCGGGTCCTATCCCTACCCTGAGCTCCGCGCGCTCTATGCGCGGTCGCGGTTCGTCGTCATCCCCTTGCTGCCCACCGATACGGACAATGGCATCCGCGTCGCGCTGGAGGCGATGGCGATGGGCAAGGCCGTGATCTGCTCGCGGACCCGCGGCCAGGTCGACGTCATCGAGGAGGGGAAGACGGGATTGTTCGTGCCGCCGCGCGATCCTCGTGCGCTTGCTAAGGCGATCCAGTACCTCTGGGACCACCCCGACGTCGCCGATCGCATGGGCACGGCCGGCCGGCAGCACATCGAACAGCGCCACACCCTCGACCAGTTCGTGGAGTCGGTCAAGGGGATCGTCGAACAGGTCATCGCCGAACGGCGGCTGGTCCCCGTTTAGTCGCGATTCAGGCCTTACGCCGGAGCCTGCGAGCCTGGTGCTCGTGGGGGCGTTCGGTGCGAACCCACAGGTTGGGATCGAACCCCTTCAGCAGCCGACGGTAAATGTGGAGCTTGCGGACGAGAAACCGCGGCGTCGACAGCAGCGCCAGGTAGGCGCTGCCCGGAGCGCCGCTGAGGCGCATGCCGACGAGGACGTAGATGGCGAGTCCGGCGGTCGCGCCCGCCCAGGGCAGCAACGTCCTGGGCGCGACGACGCCCACCAGGACCAGCGCCGTGACCACGCCGGTGCCCAACACCGCAGCCGCGCTCAGCATCCCGAGCGGCGGCGCCGCCAGGTCCACCACCATGTCAAGGAGGCTCCAGTCGCGTCGGCGCAGCATCGCGGCGGCCATCGGCCCGAGCCACGACCGGATCAGCGCGACGCGGCCGCCTTCCCAACGAAGGCCCTGAGTGGTGGCGCCGCGCTCGCTGCTGGTCGCGGGCGCGTAGACGCGGGCGCCACGGGCATAGCGCGTCTTCACCCCGGCCAGTCGCAGCCGCAGCGCATACTCGGCGTCCTCGACGGCGCTGAACGCGTTCCACGGAAACGCCTCGAGGATGCTCCGCGAGAACAGCATGCCGTTACCGGAGAGAACGGCCGGCATCCTCAGCGCCGCGCGGCCGGCGAAGCGTAGATCGAGGCGCAGGGCCACTGCGACTCGCTCCAGCTGCTGGCGCGGCGACTCGGCTCGCGCCTGCAGGACGCACTCGGCCTGGACGACCTGGTGTCCGGCGGCGAGCTCTCGCTGCAACCGCATCAACAGGTCGGGCGCGGCGGTCGAGTCCGCATCGACGACGACGACCGCGTCGGGACTCCAGGGCGAACCGAGGACGCGATCCATCGCCCAGCGTAAGGCGCGGCCTTTGCCGGGGGTGGCCGGGTCGTGTCGCACCATGATCGTCGCGCCCGCGTCGAGCGCGACGGCGGCGGTCGCATCGCTACAGTTGTCCGCGATCACGACGATGCGTCGCAGGCCGGCCGGATACGTCTGCCCCAGGAGCGAGCGGACGCAGGCGCCAATCAAGGGTGCCTCGTCGTGCGCCGGGATGAGGACCAGCAGCCGGCTGGACGGAGGCGGCCCGCCGAGTGGCCGGGCGCGGTGGAATGGGCTGGCGGCGACCAGCAGAAGCAGATAGGCGACCGAGGCGATCACCGGAACGGCGGCGAGCGTGAGCAGGGCTTCCGTGATCCGATCCTATGGCAGGGAGCTGGGCGACAGAATAGCCTGAAGCGGACGTAACAGGGGAGTCGTCCCTTCGCCTCTGGGCGTTAGTCCCAATCGGTAGAGTGGAACCGATGCCGATCAGGGTCTTCCTTGCCGACGACAACGCCCTTTTCCGCGACGGCCTGGCCCAACTGCTGAACAGCGACGGGCGCTTCGAGGTCGTGGGGCAGGCGTCGACCGGGGAGGAAGCCGTGACCGCCGTCAGCGAGCGGCGCCCGGACCTGATCCTGATGGATCTGCGGATGCCGGGCATGAGTGGTGTGGAGGCGATCCGTCGGATCCGTGCCGCCGACCGCGAGGTGCCCATCGGGGTGCTGACGATCTTCGAAAGTCCCGAGTACGTGCAGTCGGCGCTGGACGCGGGCGCCAGCGGTTACGTCGCCAAGGACGCGACGCCGGCGGAACTCTCCGGAGCGGCGATCGCCCTGGTCGAGGGGAAGCGGCAGCTTGTCGTCCCGGCCTACCCCGGCGACGAGTCCGCCCCGTCGAAATCCAGCAAGCTGCTGACCGGCCTCACCCATCGGGAGCTCGACGTGCTGCGCGCCCTCTGCACGCCGGCGAGCAATGAGGGGATCGCCCGCAACCTGGGCATCAGCCAGAAGACGTTGCGCAACCACATCAGCAACGTCTACCGCAAGCTCAACATTCACGATCGAGCGCAGGCGGTGATCATCGCCGTCAGGGAGGACCTCGTCGGCGTCGGTTCGCGGACTTAGTGCGGCGGGCTGGGGAGCGCGGCCGGCACCAGCGAGGGGAGCACGGAGGGCACGACAGAGGGGACAACCGCGGGTGGCTGCGTGGGCAGAGGCAACGCGCCGGAAGCGGAGCTCGAACCCCCCCGCGAATCATCTTCGACGTCGCCCGGCGGTTCTCCGCGAGTCCCTCCGGTCTGGCTGAGCTGTCCGCCGCCTCCCGCGGTTTGGGCGCGAGACGCATCTCCCCTGGATGGGACGTCGGTAGGCGGATTCTGCGTGGTGAGCGCCGGGCTGGCGCTGGGGGATGCCGCCGCCGGGGGTTGAGGGATGATGGCCGGCACGTGGTGGTCGCGGAGCATGACGATGGCGGCGATGCAGAAGATCAGCGCAATGCCGAGGACGCCGTAGGCGAGCCATAACACCCGTCGGACGGCGAACGCAGGGTCGTGCAGGCTGGTCAAATTCTCCCTCGCGGTGATCGGATAATATCCCAGTGGCTGAGAGTGATTATCTGATAGCCATAAGTCCCAAGTCAACGCGGACAATGCGCCCCGTGCCTGGGACGGGCCGCTCATCGTACCGGCTGGGGCTCTGTCCCATTGCCGCCGACCACCCCCGGGCGCTAGCGTCGGGTGTGGAAGGGTTAGTGATGGCGCTCGAAATTAGACCAGGACCGGCCGAGGAATTCCAGCACGTTTGCCCCTTGCCCTGGCCTATCGATCCGGAGATCCCCGAAGGCCACGCCTGCGAATGCGGACGGCGGTGGGTCTACCAACCCGCACACTGGGATCCGCTGCTCACGCTCGATGAGCTCCGCATGCGGCAGGAGGCCGGCGCCTTCCTGCGCGGCATCATTCCCACCTTCCGGCACGCAGCCGTCGACGATGGCAGGGGCCAGCCGGAGTCTGGCGTGATCGTGCCGATGCGGCCGACCATCTCGCCGGCGATGCCGCCGCCCGAACCTTCCTGACTTGCTCCGGGCGTTGGGCAGCCTCCCCGATTTCCCTCCCCCGCGTGCGAGGGAGGGCAGGGTCGGGGAGGGTCTATCTAGCGGACGCCTGCCGTTGCCTTCGCACCTGGCGGTGAGTAGGCGGCCTTCGCGGCTTTCGCCTTTTCGAGGACCTTGCGGCCTTCATCAAGCGAGACCAATTTGATGGTCCGCACGTTGCGTAGCGTCCCGGAGCTACCCACGGCGATTGAGAACGCCGCCCCTGCGCTATCGTCGGGCACCTCGATAATCCCCAGGAAGTCGTCGTCACCGAAGCTCCAGTAAAACGATTCGAGTTTGCCGCCCAGTGCCTCGAGTACTTTGGTGACGGCGGCCGTTCGGTCGCCAGGATTGTCGATCATTTTTGCCCACGCGTCCGCCGTATAGCCGCCAACTACCACGAATTTCGCCATCGTTACCACCTCCTTGTCAGGCCATCCTACGCCGCCGGAAATGAAGGCAGTAAGCTTCCCCCCATGCCGTCGGTGAAGCAGGATGCCGTCCAGGAGATCAAGGATCGCCTTGACCTGGTGGACCTCATCTCGGAACACTTGCGGCTGCAAAAGGCCGGACGGGACCTGAAGGGCCTCTGTCCCTTCCACCAGGAGAAAACCCCATCCTTATATGTATCGCCGGAAAAGCAGCTCTGGCATTGCTACGGCTGCCAGAAGGGCGGCGACCACTTCACCTTCATCCAGGACATCGAGCACGTCGACTTCCGCGGCGCGCTGCGCTTGCTGGCGGAGAAGACGGGTGTGGTGCTCGAGGAGTCGCCCGGCGCCGGGCGTCAGCGCGAGCTCAAACGGACGATCGCTCGGCTGAATCTGCTGGCCGCCCAGTACTTCCATCACATCCTGCTGGAGAACCCGGCCGGGCAGCGGGCGTTGATCCAGCTCGAGTCGCGCGGGGTCACGCGGGCGTCCATGACCGAGTTCCAGCTCGGCTTCGCGCCGGCGGGGCAGCACAAGGACAACCTGGTCCGCTTCCTCCGCAAGCATGGGGCGACCGACGGCGAGATGATGGAGGCCGGCCTGGCGATCAAGCCGGACGGGGGAGGGGAGCTCTGGGACCGGTTCCGGCAGCGGATCATCATCCCGATCCACGACGAACATGGCGAGCTGGTCGCCTTTGGCGGCCGGGTGATCGATGACACCGCCCAGCCCAAGTACCTGAATACCTCGCAGACGGCCCTCTACGACAAGGGCCGGACCCTCTTCAACCTGCACCGGGCGCGTAAGTCGATCCACGAGCGCAAGCACGCCGTCCTGATGGAGGGGTACTTCGACGCCATCACCGCCTGGCAGGCGAACGTGACGAACGTGGTCACGACCTCTGGAACCGCCCTGGGCGAGCACCAGGTGCGGCTCCTCAAACGGGAAACCCAGGAACTGCTGCTCGCCTTCGACCGGGATGACGCCGGGGTGAATGCCACCCAGCGGGCGATCGAGCTGGCTTCCAAGTCCGGGATATATATAAAGGTTGTTCGGGTGCCGCAGGGCAAGGATCCGGACGACTACCTGCGGGCACATCCCGACGGCTGGGCGAACCTGCGGGAGCACGCTCTTCCGGAATGGGAGTACCTGCTGCGCCAGGCGCTGGCGAATCTCGATCTCACCGACGCGCGCGAGCGACGCCGGGGGGCGGAATTGGTGATTCCGGTGCTGGCCAAGATCCCGGAGGCGTCGGTGCTGGAAATCTATGCCCAACAGGCCGCAGGATGGCTACGCATTGAGCCAGCCGCCCTGCTGCGCGACGTCCAGGCCTTGAAGTCCGGAAAAGGCGGCCCCCACTCTGGCCCGCCGCCGCGATCCGGGGAGGGAAACCGGCCGAGTGTGCCCGGGGGCTTTGCCGCTGAGGGTATCGGCGCCAGCCAGGCAACCAAGGACGAGGGATACCTCCTGGGGCTCCTGATCGAGCGGCCCGACCTGCTTGCGGAGGTCGCCGGCGAGCTGCAGGCGGTCAGTTTCTCGGCACCGGCCTACGAGCGGGTTTTCGCTAGGCTGCAACAGATGGTTGAAGCGCAAGCAACGGTTCGTCCCACCGACCACCTCTCCGAGTTCGCCGCGGACGAGCAGGGGCTGATTTCGGCGGTCGCCATGGCCAAGTACCCCGAGCTGGACAGCGGCTCAGAGGCCGCCCTGCGCCAGAGCCTGGAGCAATGTCTCCAAACACTTAAAATAAACGCCGCCCAACGACGGTTGAAAGCCTTAGTGGCTGAGATGCGTGCAGCGCGCGCGGCGGGAGATGAGTCTCGGCTCGTTACTCTCATGCAGGAGAATGACCACTTGGCCCACCAACTCGATGCACTCAAAGATTTGAGACATGGCCAAGGCTAACCTCAAAGACGCGCCCACGACCAAGAAGGCGCCGCCGCCCGGGGGTGGAAAGCCGAAGCGCTCAGAAGACCCGATGGTGCTGGCCGCCGAGGCCCTGATTGTCAAAGGTAAGGAACAGGGATTCCTCAGCCCCGACGACATCCTCGCCGGCTTCCCCGACGTCGAGCTCGACCCCGACCAGCTGTTCCGGATCTTCAACGTATTCCGGGATATGGGGATCGAGGTCTCGGACGGGGAGAAGGACTTCGAGGAAGTCGTCGAGATCGACGATGACCTGATTGCCACGATCGAAGCGATGGACTCGGTTTCGCTCGATGACCCGGTCCGGATGTATCTCAAGGAGATCGGGCGGGTGGCACTGCTCAAGGCGGAACAGGAGGTGACGCTTGCCAAGGCGATCGAGGCCGGCGACGACGACGCCAAGCACAAGCTGACCGAGGCCAACCTCCGGCTGGTGGTCTCGATCGCCAAGAAGTACATCGGCCGCGGCATGTCCTTCCTCGACTTGATCCAGGAAGGCAACATGGGTCTGATCCGGGCGGTCGAGAAGTTCGACTACCACAAGGGGTACAAGTTCTCGACCTACGCCACCTGGTGGATCCGGCAGGCGATCACCCGCGCGATCGCCGACCAGGCGCGCACCATCCGCATCCCGGTGCACATGGTGGAGACCATCAACAAGCTGGTGCGGGTCTCCCGCCGCCTGCTGCAGGAGCTGGGTCGCGAACCCACCGACCAGGAGATCGGCGACGAGATGGGGATCTCCGCCGAGAAGGTCCGCGAGATCGTGAAGGTCTCGCAGGACCCGGTCTCGCTCGAGACCCCTATCGGGGAAGAGGAAGACTCGCACCTGGGCGATTTCGTGGAGGACAAGGAAGCGACCTCGCCGTCGGATGCCGCCTCGCTGACGATGTTGCGGACGGAGGTGGAAGACATCCTCGACACCCTCACCCCGCGGGAGCGGCGCGTGCTGCAGCTGCGCTTTGGCTTGATCGATGGGCACCAGCGGACGCTGGAAGAAGTGGGGAAAAGGTTCGGGGTTACCCGGGAGCGGATTCGCCAGATCGAGGCGAAGGCGCTGCGCAAGCTGCGCCACCCGAGCCGCAGCAAGAAGCTGAAAGACTACCTAGAGTAGAGAGAACTGGGGGAGCGTATGGGCGTGAAGCCGCAGCGCGGCGTCGACCCCTTGGTGCTGGCCGCCGAGGCCCTGATTATCAAGGGCAAGGACCAGGGGCGCCTGAGTCCGGATGACATCCTCGCCAGCTTATCCGGCACCCGGCTTGATCCCGATGAGCTGATTGCGGTCTCCGAGGTCTTCCAGCAAATGGGGATCCCAGTCGCTGATGCCGAGAAGGATCTGCCAGGTGCCGAACTGGATGACGACCTGATGGCCGAGACGGCGGAGATGGACTCTGCGGCGATCGACGATCCGATCCGGATGTACCTGAAAGAGATTGGCCGCTTCGCCCTGCTCAAGGCCGAGCAGGAAGTTACGCTCGCCAAGGCGATCGAGGCTCGCGATATCGACGCCAAAGATCGGCTGGCGGAAGCCAACCTTCGCCTCGTGGTGGCCATCGCCAAGAAGTACGCGGGGCGCGGGATGTCGCTGCTCGATTTGATCCAGGAAGGCAACCTCGGCCTGATGCGTGCGGTCGAGAAGTTCGATTATCACCGCGGTTTCAAATTCTCGACCTACGCGACCTGGTGGATCCGACAGGGGATCACCCGGGCGATCGCCGATCAGGCGCGCACCATCCGGGTTCCGGTCCACGTGGTCGAGCTGATCAACAAGCTGGGGCGCGCCAGAAGGCAGCTGCAGCAAGACCTCGGCCGAGAACCTACCGACGAGGAAATCGGCGCGGAGTTGGAGATCAGTGCTGATCGGGTCAGGGAAATCGAGCGGATATCGCAGAACCCCGTTTCCCTCGAGGCGCCCATCGGCGAAGAAGACGACTCGAACCTGGGCGACTTCGTTCAAGACGGGGAGGCGACCTCGCCGGCTGACGCGGCCGCCCTGACGATGCTGCGAAACGAGGTGGATCTCATTCTCGACACCCTCTCTGCACGCGAGCGGCGGGTACTGCAGCTTCGATTCGGTCTCCTGGAGGGGAATGAGCGAACGCTGGAAGAAGTGGGGCAGCGGCTCGGTGTTACCCGCGAGCGGATTCGTCAGATCGAAGCCACGGCGCTACGCAAGCTGCGCCACCCGAGCCGCAGCAAGAAGCTGAAAGACTACCTCGAGTAGGGAGCGATTTCGATGGCCTCCCCCGCCTGCCGGGGTGGGGAGGGTGCGGGCTACTTAATCAGGACGTCATGGGCCATGAAGCCCTGCCCGTTGTTGACGCTCCACCAGATGTGGCCATCGACGTAGCGAGGAGGCGTGGTATCGATGTGCACGGTCGTTCCGTTCGTGAGGCAGGCCACGACCTTTGCACTGAGGCTGGGCTGCTGGCGGACATTCCCGCAGCCGCCGCCCGTCAGTTGGACCTGATCGTCGTAGCCGAGGATCGGGTTGAGCCCGCCCTGTTGACCACAGATGATGGGCGGGTAGAGGTGCCAGCCGCTCGAATCGTGGAACAGGTAGGTGAAGCAGGCGGCTCCGCCGCCGGAGCCTCCGTAGCCCATCTGCACGTACGCCGCGTTGAACCCCGCATTCGGATCGGTGTTGCCAAAGACCAGCGCCATGCTCAAACATGTCTGGCCGTTGGGACAGACCCCATCGGCCCTATAGGTGGAATTCGTCTTCGCTTCCATCGCCGCGATCGCAGCATCGTTCGCGGTGGCGTACTGCACCGACGCCGACGGCGAGGGAGACCGTGATCCTGCGGCCTGTGCCGGCAGCTTACTGCCGGTGGTCTGTCCGCAGCCCGTCGCGAGCAGCAAGGCGGAGGAGAGGCCGAACACCGAAAGCAAGCTCGAGCGCGACATCTTCGCAGCAGGCGGGGGCGCCTAGTGGCAGCCGCCCGCGGGCGCGACGTCCGCTGCTGCGACCTGTGCCATCTTCTTGATGCCGGTCGCCGGAGTGTAGAGCGAGATGCTGCCGGCGGCATCGCCCAGCCAGATGCCGTGGGCATCGGTGACGGGGTGAATGTAGTTGCTCAGCGAGGGAACTGCAGACCCGGGCGCCGTGAGGAGGATGGTCGCGGAATTGGCGCCGCCGATCAGGAGGAGTTGCGGGGTCTGGTACTTCCACACCGTAAGGATCGGGTGTCCAGAACCGTCTGCCCCGGCAACCGTGAACTCGATGTCCGTGCGCTTGTACCACGACACGATGGCCCCGGTCTTGAGGTCCATTCGCAGCAGCCGGCTGCCCGGCCCGGGGCCGTGCCCGGTTAAGGCGTCGCTCGTGCCCCAGGCGCCGCCGCCGCTGATGTACTGCCAGCTATGGGTGGTGTCAATCGCGCGGACGCTTCCGTTGGCTGGATCGAGCAGCCAGAGCCCCACCAATCCGGCAGGCCCGTTGGGCTGCGCCTCGAGGTACACGCCCTCCGTCTCATAGTCCACGGCGAGCCAGGAGCTGTCGGTGGGGGGTGTCCCGGCATTGAAGGCATGCGTGGCACCGGAGGGCAGATCGACAACATGAATTGGGCTGGCATCGACGGCCGGTAAATCCGCGTACGCATAGTGCTTGCCGTCCGGAGAGATTTGATCGCGCGTTACCGGCACCCAGCGCTCGACCGCCTTGTCGTAGCTCTTCGACAGTGGGAAACCCGAGGGGCCGTGCGGTAGGCTGACGTTCGCCTTCGGGTCGGGCTGGTAGCTACCGCCGGGGAACCTGACCCAGCCGGCATCGTTTTGCGTAACGACGGGTAGCTGGCACGTGAGGCCCTGAGGCGGCGGTGTCGCTGACGTCGTGGCAGCCTGGGTCGCCGTGGCGGTCGGGGTTGCGGACGCCGCGGGAGATGCGGACTTCGACGCTGCGGTATTCGCTGCCTGCCGACCGCAGGCGCTCATGACGACAAGCACCAGGACAGCCGAAACGTAACGTCCCCTCTTCACGGCTGGGTCGTATCGTAGGGCATCGCTCCCCGCACCTCGTGCCTCTGCCCGAAAGGGCAGGGGGTCCCCGAAGGTCAGGGAGGGCTGAGGTCGACTACGATCGTGACGGTTTGGCGTCATGGTCCTCGACCGTTCGCGCCGACGCCCGGGTCGTCCTTCCTCCGTTTGTCGTCAGCCGAGTGATCGTCATCGCGGCCACGATCGCCGGAAGCCGGCTGATTCCGGCCGGAGCCTCGACAACGTTCCCAACCCATGGGCCGGCGGTGCTCCAGCCGTTTCTTCGCTTCGACGCCACCTATTACCAGTCCCTCTGGCAATCCGGGTACTCGGGTCGGCTGGCCGCCTACCACGCGGCCTTCTACCCCGTCTATCCGCTTCTGGTTCGCGCCCTCGGGAGTCTAGCGATCGGCCCTGAGATCGCCGCAGTGATCATTTCCAACGTCGCTTTTCTGGCTGCGCTCTTCTTGGTCTTTCGCATTGCGCTGCGCTACCTCGAGCCAGGCGTCGCCTCCCGGTCGCTGTGGCTTCTTGCCCTGTGGCCGTGGGCAATCTTTTACAGCTACGGGTACGCCGAGTCGGTGGAATTACTCATCGTCGCGGCCGCCTTCTTCTTGATGGAGCGTGGCGCCTGGATCTGGAGCGGTGCTGTGGCGGCTCTAGCGGGAGCCAGCCGTCCGAGCGGGATCCTGACCAGCCTCGCCTTTGCTGGCGAGTTCGTGCAGCGCGTGTTCCATTTCCCTCCCACTTTGGGGGAGGGCAGGGTGGAAGACCGCGGCTCACTGAGCGCGGTCGTGATCGGCGGCCTGCTGAGCCCGCTCGGGCTGGTGGCCTTCTGCATCATCCTGTTGATGCAAACGGGAAACCCGTTCGGCTTTCTGCATGCCCAGAGCCTGTGGCTGGGCCCCCATCCGCGCAACCCCTTGTTCCCGATCACCTCTGCGCTGCGGTTGTTCACCCGGCACGATATCCTCGACACGGAGGCACCGGTGTTCCCGATCCTTGTCGGCTTCGCGGCGGCCATTGGATGGGCGGTCCGGCGGCTTCCACTCCGGTACGCGGCCTGGGGTGCGGGCTTTCTGATCGTGGCGATTCTCCAGGGGTATTACGTCCGTTCGGTTACGGCGGCCCCGCGTCACGTGCTCGAATGGTTCCCGTTCTTCTTCGCAGTCGCGACCTTACTGCGCCCGCCGCGTCCATGGTTCCTGACGCCGCTCTGGCTGCTCGCCTCCGCCATCGTGCTCGCCGCGTATGCCGCGATGTTCGGATCGTGGCATTACGTGGCCTGAGAGCTGTTGCTTACTCAGGCTGTGCCCAGAGCAGCGCCCAGGGGTTCGTCACGCCTTTGACCTCGGCGACGGCTCCCGTGGCCGGATCGATCTGCCAGAGCTTGCTGTCCCCGGACTCAGCAACGTAAAGCCACCTTCCATCGGAGCTCAGCCGCATGGTTTCAGGTTGAAATGACTCGAGGTAGCGGGCCCGGACCTTGAGCGTCGCCGTATCGATCGCGACGACGCCGTGATCAGCGAAGCTGTAGAGCGTGCGGCCGTCGGCTGAGAGGGCCGCCCCGCCGATGCGCGGTCCCTTGGCTTCGGCACTGATCACACCCCCACCCTGACCCTCCCCCTGAGGGGGAGAGAAATTAAGGGCGACGGGTGCCGTCTGTACGATTTTCGGCGGTTGGCCGGTCGTCATCACCGCCACCGTCCCGAGGGAGGCATTGGCGGCGTAGACGGACCCGCCGTCGCGGCTGACGGCCAGCGCCCAGTGGAATTGCTTCTCCATGTCGTTCGGAGCCTTTGATGGGAGATCGACGCACCAGGCGAACTGTTGATCGAGCGGGAGAGCGTGGATGAATGGCCCGGCCTCGCGGATGTAGACCGTGTACACGTGGTCCCCCGTCGGGTCGACGACACTGTCGCCGCGGATGCCATTCATCGGTTCGTTGGACTCGCGCTTGTCGACGATGACTTGCGGGATGAGCGATCCTGATCTGACGTCGTAGAGGCGCACCTGGTAATGGGTGGGATCGCCCATCCGTTGGATGAGATAGAGGCTGTTGCCGTCGTTGCTGAGAGCGTCGAACGAGAAGGCGCCATCGAGGTGGACAGTCTTAAACGAACCAGACAACGAGCTGGGCCCCACCAGGAAACTCGTTACGAGCTTGCCCGTGGTCGCCCGGCCGTTGTCGGTCAGCGTCAGCCAATCCCCATTCGGCGAGAGGCCCGCGGTCGGTCCCTGGAATGCGATGTTGGGAAGCGTGTATCCGGCCGGGACGGTCACCAGAGCCAGTGTGGCTCCGGATGCAGGATCGAGCGCCATGAGTCGCGCGCCTCCGGCAAGCTGGCTGACCGTGTAGTAACGGGACCAGTCGGGGGCGGGTGTGCCGAGCGGCAGTTCGCGCTCGACGGTGCCAGTGCCCGCATCGAGCACCTTCACGGTTTCAGCATTGTTCGAGAAGCCGCTCTCGATAAAGATCCGGTACCCGCCGGTTGCCGGGTGACTGGAGCTGGCGCGGCCGCAGGCGGCCAGGATGGACACAGTAAGGATGAGTAGGCCGATCAGGCGACGGCTCATGGGCACACCTCCGATCTCCATACAAGCGGGATCGGGTTTCGGTTCCAAAGCTCTCGAGTCGCGTATAGTCGGCAACCGGAGGGAGTCATGGCAAGACGGGGAGCGGTTAGTCCCGTGAGGCTGGCAAAGCGCACGGCCGACCGGGTGCTGGTGACCCTATTCGGGCCGCGCTGGCTGCAGTTCCGTGCGCGGCGCGTATGGGACCGGCACGCCAGGACGCGCTCGCTGGAAGCGACCTCATCCCATGACGCCACCGACGCCGACACCTACTGGCGCTCAGGAGAGCGGGATTGGGGGCTGCTCCTCGCCGTCGCCAGCAAGGCCGGGCTGCCGGCCAGAGGGACCGTCATCGAAATCGGTTGCGGGTTGGGACGGCTGACTCGCATCGCCGCCGCGGACTTCGACCGCGTCATCGGCCTCGACGTCTCGCCGGAGATGCTTAGGCAGGCGCGAATCCAGGCGAATGCCGCGAACATCGCTTATGAACTGGTCGGCAGTGATGGCCGGATCCCGGCCACCGCCGACAGCGTCGACCTGGTTTTCGCCTGGACCGTCTTCCGCCACATGTCAAAGGAGATGTTCGCCAGGTACCTGGATGAGGCGCGCCGCGTCCTGAAGCCCGACGGCTGCCTCGCCTTCGAGGCATTGATTCGCGATACCGGGGAGCGCGCCAATCCGAGCACTTCGGATGCCAATACGGAGCGCGAGTACGACACCGAGGAACTCAAGGCGTACGCCCAACGCCACGGATACGAGTGGGCCGCCGACCAGGCGATCCCCTCCCTCACGGAGGGGACCCACAACCTGGTCATCGGCTGGCGGAAGCGCTAAGGCTGCGTCAACAGGAGACGATGTCGGCGGTCAGCCGGGTGGGCGAGTACGGCCCACCACCGGCGCCCATGTAGATCGTGACGCCGGGCGCGGGCCGATTCGTTTTCCACTTCAGACTGAATCGATAGCTGGTGGTTGCGCTCATCACGAAGGGGCTCTGCACGAAGGCGGCGTTGGGCGAGAAGGTGCCATTGAAGCCGCCACTTTCCTTCCATGCCACCAGCTCATCGGGGGCACCGCCGATGCTGACGAAGATTCCGAGGTCCTGGTTGTAGCCGGCGGTCGCGGTCCAGAGGTCGGCGTTGCCCGAGAGCATGACGACCGTCCGCGCGGTCGGGGCGATGGTTTGATCCAGCGCGGCGCTTACCGGGACCCAGGTGGCGCCGTTGCTGCTCGTCAGGAACTGCTGCGTCGTGATGGCGTTGCTGTGCGGGTTCGTGCCGGCGGGCAAGACCTCGGCCGTGAGGCGCGTCGGCGAATACTGCCCCCCGATGGGGCCGGCGCCGGCATAGATCGCGCCCGGGTCACGCTTGTTCGTCTTCCATTTCAGCTTGAAGATGTAATTCGTCCCAGCGGTCATCGGGTAGACGGTCTGGACGAAGGCCGCGTTCGGAGAGAAGGTGCCGGCGAAGCCACCGCTCTCTTTCCAGGCGACGAGTGAATCAGCGGCGCCGTTAACGCTGACGAAGATCCCGAGGTCCTGGTTGTAGCCGGCAGACGCGGTCCACAGGTCGGCGTTCGCACCCAGGATCGCAGTCGAGTTCGCGGTCGGCGTGAGCGGGATGGGGTTTCCCGTGCCGACCCCTGTCCAGGTGGCGCCATCGTTCCCCGCGAGGCCGGACTGCGTGGTGACTGCGGATGTCTGCAGGCTCGCGGTCGGAATCAGTCGGGCCGACAGGCTGGTGTGGGAGTATGGCCCGGCGGTACCGGCGCCCGCGTAGATCGTGGCACCGGTGGGTCGGGCGTCACGGTTCGTCTTCCACTTGAGCTTCACGACATAGGTGCTGCCGCTGGTCACGGCGAAGGGCACCTGCAGAAAGGCGGCATTGGGGGAGAATGTCCCGCCGTAACCGCCGCTCTCTTTCCAGCCGACCAGCGTGTCGACGCCGCCATTGGTACTCACGAAGATCCCGATGTCCTGGTTGAAGCCGGCGCGGCCGGTCCAGAGGTCCGCATTGGCTTCGAGCAACGCCCATTGACTCGCCGATGGTGTCAGGGTCTGTTGCAGATTGGCAGCGTCCATCGGAGTCCAGTTGACGCCGTCGCTGGCGGTCAGACTGTACTGGCGCGTGCTGGCGGCGCCGCAGGCGCTGCCATACGCCAGGATCTGCGAGCCATCCGGTACGAAAATCAGGCCGTCACCAGATGACGGCGTGGCAAAGTGCATCGGCGTCAGCGGCAGCGGCACCGACAGCCTGACTTCGCCGGTCGTGGCGAGGAGACCGTAGAGGCGGGAGGTGTTCCACCCCATCGTCCACACCAGACCACCGGCGATGATTGGCGGCCCGATCGATCCCGCCGGCCCCGACCAGGCCGTGGTGAACGAGGGCGTCGCGCCAGTGTTGACGGTCAGCGCCTCCAGGTGGTCGCTGCAGGGCACATAGAGGTAGGGTGCCGAGTAGGCAACGCCGCCGAACGCGGCATCCGCGGTAGCGTTGCAGACCTGGGCCGAAAAGCGCGGCGTATCGTGAGCCGGCGTCCCGCCGCCAAGGTTGGTGATGTCGAGTAGGTAGCCGACGCCGGCCTTGCCGACCTGGAAGAGCAGGTTGTTGCCCAGCAGCGTGGGGCCGACCGATCCCAGGTCCGTGTCGAACTGGTTCAGCGACGCCCAGTCCGATGGCGCAAAGTAATCAGCGAGGGCAAGCGTGGGGGAAAGCTTGAGGACCGACTCGCCATAGTCGAACGTGGTCGTGCCGCGGGCGTTCCCGCTGGTGACGTACAGGTTGTTCGACGCGTCCATGGCGCCCCCGGAGGACGCCCAGAACCCGCCGGCGCCATCACCGACGCCGGTCGGGAGCGGAAACGAGAGGGGGGTGCCCGTCCCACTCACGGGCGCGCCGACAACCCAGCCGCGGTAGTTGCCGCAGTCACCGGCACGGCCGCCGAAGGGGATGTAGATGTTGCCGCTCGCGAGTGAGAGCGCCGATCGTTGACCCTGCGCGAAAACATCGAAGGTGTAGGTCGGATCCGTGGGGGCGATGGTCCGATTCCAGAGCTCCGTACCGCTGGCGTTCAGATTGATCGCCTCCAGCTGGTAGTGGATGGTGCTGGGGGTCGTGCCATCCCACATCAGGCCGATGAAGTACATCCTTCCCAACGCGGTGTCGATCACCGGCGTTCCGGTGATCCCCACCGGATCGATGTTGCCGCAGGGCAGCTGGGCGTTTGGGACCGCTATGCCGTAGTTCTTGGACCAGAGGATGTTGCCCGTGGCGGCGTCGAGGGCGTACACCGTGTTGGCCTCGGTTGCGACCAGGACCATCGTTCCGTAGACCAGCGGCTCGGCATAGACATCCGCGTCGAGCCCGGTCCGCGCCCACTGCTGGTTGACGGAGTTGCTCAGAGCCGGCGCGGTCGGATCGTAGCCGGTTCGAGCCGCATCGTTGTGATAGGTAGGCCAATCCGCAAGCGCGGGCACCTGTACGGCGAGGACGAGCGTGGCGATGGCGAGACCCAGGCCGAAGCGAGTGGCAAGGTGCTGACGCATCTGAAGCCTCCTACCGATGGGCTGGTGACAAACCGCGCGCATCCTACCTGTTCTGTGGGGGGAGCGCAAGCTCCGGCACTATGTGACACCGGCGTGCTCCGCTTTCGTCATGAGGTGGGGCTTGACTGCGCCGCATGATCGATGCCATGCTCCTCGGCATCCGAAAAAACCTGGGGGCACGTTCACTCGTGGTGGCGCTCTTGGCCTGCGCGCCACTGTTGGCGATCAGTGGCTTGGCGAACGCGGCACAAAAGCCGGCTCTTCGCGTTTCCGCCACTCGCGTCGCGAATCCATCGCCGCGTGCGATCCCGAGCTACAAGCCATCAAAGCGGCACAGTTCCACTCCCCCTTCGCTAACCCAACGCATTTCCCCTCCCCCGCTGGGGGAGGGCAGGGTAATGGGTGCTCACCCTCTGGCCAGCGGCCCGGGCACCGGGCCGCAACTGATTCAGGATCCCGGCTTCGAGTTCGGCGTCGGCGACCCCTACTGGCCCGAATATTCCCAGGCGGGATTCGAAATCATCACGCCAACGAACCCTCACAGCGGGCGCTACTCGGTCGACCTCTGCGGCTATACCAACGACACGCCGGCCTGTCTGGACAGCATCAGCCAATCGCTGAACTTCAGCGTGCCATCCGGGATCGTGAGCGCGGAACTCAGCTACTGGTTCTGGGTGGGATCCCAGGAAACGGCGGGCACGTGCACCGATTACATGACGATCGGCATCTTCGACACGCCCGCCGTCGCCGATCCCGCCAACGCCGCCACGTACTGTGCATCCGGCTGGGGCGATCAACTCTGGCACAACCAGTCGATCAACGTCACAACCTACCTGCAGGGTAAAACCGGCAAGCGCCTATCGGTGACCATCCAGGGGATCGACGATGCCAACGGCAAGACCAGCGAGATCTTCGTGGATGACGTCGCACTGTCGATCTTCACCGCGCCGGCGGCGCCGACCAACGTGCTCGCGCAGCCCGACAACAGTGAGGCCACGATCAGTTGGCAACCGCCGATGGACGGTGGGTCCCCGATCCGGAGCTACACGATCACCCCCTTTGCCAATGGCGTGACCGCCGGGACGCCGGTGACCTACAACTCGTTGTCCAACATCGAGGTCATCGGCGGCCTGGTCAACGGCACCCCCTACTCCTTCCAGGTCGCCGCCACCAACGCCTATGCAACGGGTCCCCCCTCGTCCAAGACCGACAGCGTGACGCCGGACCGTGCCTATGGAAACGAAGTTGTCAGCACCAACCAGTTCGGACTCGCCAACAGCAACGGGGTGACCTGGCAGCCGATGGATTCGACCTACCTCGCCACCTCTCTTACGCCGGCGTCCGACTCGCTGGCCATCCTGAACGCCAACGCTGACCTGTGGACCGCCAATGCCGGCTACAACCAGGACATCGGCATCGCGATCTCGGGAGGCGCTGGTGCGGGAACCACCTATCCGACCCTGGCCGGACAACCGGAGGCGTGGAAGGAGAGCGGCGGCTACGCCGGTACCTTCTCACCCAACGCCGCATCGGTCCATACCATCGTGGCCCTCAAAGGCGGGAATACCTACACGTTCAAGCTCGTCTGGAAGGCGAACAAGCTCGCCAGCGGAGCGAGTATCTTCGCCGGCGGCGGTCCCATTGGCGGCGCCTACTCACCGACCCGCATGACGATACAGATGCTGCCCGCCGCGGGAACGCCGCTCGCCAACCCGTATGTGAAAACGGCGGTCAGCAGCAATCAGTTCTGGCTCACCGGCAGCAACGGGACGACCTGGACCGACCTTGGACCGGGCGCCGGCCCGTCGTTCAGCTTCACGGCGGCGGATGATGGGATGGTGTTCGTGAGCGGCAACGCGGACCTGTGGACCACCACCGCCGGCTTCAACCAGGACCTCGGGATCACGGTGCAGGGCGGCGCCTACCCGACGACCGCCGGCCAACCCGAGCTGTGGAAGGAGAGTGGGGGATATGCCGGCACCTATTCGCCCAACGCGGCCTCCGTAAATGGCATGCTCGCCGTAAGCAAGGGCGTGACCTATTCGCTCAAGCTGCAATGGAAAGCGAACCGTTCGCGCGGCGGCACGATCCTGGTGGGCGCCGGTCCCATCGGACCCGCCTATTCACCGACGCGGCTCTCGCTCTGGGTCGTACCGACGGGCGCCGCCAGGATGGACGCCGTCAGCAACGCCCAATATTCGCTAACCAACAATGACGGCTCGACCTGGGCCGACATGGACGCGACCAGGCTCAAGCTGCTGATCACGCCGAGCAACAATTGCGTAGCCACGCTCAGCGCCAATGCCGACCTGTGGACCGCGAATGCTGGCATCAATCAGGACATCGGTATCCAGGTCAGCACACCAACCGGCATCTACACCGCCGATCGGGTCGCATGGAAAGAAAGCGGCGGCTTTGCCGGGACCTTCTCGCCCAACGCCGCCTCCGTGCAGACGCTCTTTCCGATGAACGCCGGAATCACCTATGCGGTCAAGCTGGTGTGGAAGGCGAATCGGACAGCCAGCGGCGCCAGCATCTATGCGGGCGCCGGCCCGATCGGTCCGAAGTACTCGCCGACCCGCCTCACGGCACAGCTCAACTGCCCGGCCGCTGTTGCTGACCAGATCACGACCGCGGCGCAGACTGTCACCGCTGGTTCGATCTCCGGTCCGATCACGGTCCAGCTGGTCGATATCTACGGGAATCCTGCGCCCGCCGGGCTTGGCGGTCAGACGTTCGCCATAAGCAGCTCGAGTACCTCGGGCCAATCCGTGACTCTGGACGCCAACGGTGTCCTGTCAAATACGCTGACCATCCCCGCTGGGGCGAGCTCGGCGAGCTTCAAGTTCAAGGATACGGTCGTCGAGGGCGTCACCGTCCAGGTCCAGGCGACCGGTTTCACGACGCTTACCCAGACTGAGACAGTGATCCCCGGCGCCACCAGCAAGTTCAAGCTGATCGCGCCATCGGCCGTCTCAAAAGGAACGCCGTTCAACCTGACGATCACGGCCCAGGACACTTACGGCAACACAACGCCGGGCTACACCGGGACGATCCACTTCACGAGCTCGGATGGCGCCGCTGTGCTCCCCGCGAACTACACCTTCCTGGGCACCGATAACGGCGTCCACACCTTCTCGGTGACGCTCAGCACCGTTGGCACACAGACCGTCACGTCTACCGATACTCAGAACAGCCCGATCACCGGCGTCACCGGCCCCATCACCGTCAGCTAAGTCACTCTGGCTATCAGGTCTCCTCCATAATGAAAGGAGGTGGATCTGCAGACCCACGGCAACTCACCTAGACAACCTCATTCCATGGAACGCGAGCGAGATCAAGTTCCGACGAAGCTGATCCGCCATCTCGATAAGGTCTATGCCCACCGCTTCCCGGAGGAAGCAGAGGCGGAAAAGGATGGCATCTGGCAGCCAATCGTTCGGTACCTCCAACGGTATGTCGATCCGGATGGCCCAGTGCTCGATATCGGCTGCGATCGAGGCAATTTCATCCGCAATATTCAGGCGGCGGAGAAGTGGGCCACGGACATCCGCGACGTGGGTAAGTTCCTGCCCCACAGCATCCGCTTCCGACAGGGCGACGGTCTCTTATTGTCGGCGATCCTCCCAGGCAGTCACTTTGACGCGGTGTTCATGAGCAACTATCTCGAACACCTTGCTTCCGCTGAAGCAGTCGTTGAACAACTGCGCGTAGCCCACGATTTGTTGAAGCCCGGCGGGCGGGTGATTGTCCTTCAACCCAACATCCGGTTGATCGGAAGCGCCTACTGGGACTTCATCGATCATAAAGTGGCCCTCACCGAGAAGAGTCTGGTTGAGGCCGCGGGGCTAGCTGGCCTCACCGCTGAATGCGTGGTAACGCGGTTTCTCCCGTACACGACGAAAAGCCTCCTACCCCAGCATCCCGCGTTGGTCCGGGCCTACCTCGCTTTTCGTCCGGCATGGTTTGTCCTGGGAAAACAGACACTTTACGTCGGTGCCAGGAGATAGTCTCTCCACTTCAATTCCTGTAAGATCGCCGGCGGCTCCCTCGCGTGCGCAGGCCAAACCAGTACCAGTGCAGGTAGCGGGGCAACCAAGCCCGCATCCGGAACCGGCTCTTCCCCGTCGTGCGGTCCCGCCACACCGTTGGGGTCTCAGCCAGGCGAAACCCCAGTCGGTTTGCCTTGACGCACAATTCGAGGGCAAGCTCGAAGCCCCCGGTCGACTCGATCCGGACGGCGTCCAGTAGGCGCCGGCTATAAAGCTTGAAGTTGCTCGTCGGATCATGAATGGGCAGCCCGCCAACCCAGTGCAGCGAGAGGCCGGCCGCGCGGGACATGGCGCGCTTCAGTAATGGTCCTCCGACCTGCGCGCCGCCGGGCATGTAGCGCGAGGCCGCCACCACGTCGGCGCCAGCCCGCGCCAGCGTGAGCATCCGGTCGACGGCGGCGACCTCGTCCGACCCGTCGCCCATCATGACGAGGACGTACGGGGCGCGGGCCGCCTGGAATCCGGACCGCAGAGCATTGAGCACGCCGGGCCCCATCGTATTTCGCAGGGGTCGTAGCTCGGGCATCTCCGGCTGGAGCCGCAGCAATACGGGTAAGGTCACGTCCTCATCGAAGTCGTAAACGACGGTGACCTCGAGGGGCCGGGCCTGGACACTGTCCCGCACTTCTCGCAGGATGTGGGCGACGCCTTCCCCTTCGTTATATACAGGGATCACGACCGAGAGTGCCGGCGCGTTCAGATCCGGCCCGCCGCGATCTCGGTCTGTACCCAGAGAATCACCTCATCCAACATTTCGGGCAGGGTGGTGGTAGCTTCGAAGCCAAGCAGCTCACGGGCTTTGCGCACGTCCGGCATGCGGACGGGCACGTCGTGCTCGAACGCGTGGTCGTGAGCCAGGCGCAGGGGTCGGTCTGGCCCGTGCACTTTTGCCCAGATCATCTGAGCCAACTCGGTGACGGTGGTCGAGGTATCCGTCGAGAGGTTGAAGTCCTGGTTGAGGGCAGCATCCGATTCGATGCACAGCCGGATGCCGCGGGCGAGGTCACCGCCGTAGGTGTAATGGCGTACTTGGTCGCCGTCCCCCAGGATGTGCAGTGGATCCTGGCCCTTGAGGACTTTCTGCACCAGGTCAGGCACGACATGGCTCATAGCCAGCGTAATATTCCCGGTCTCGATTTGCGAGTCTCGCAGCGCTCGGCCCTCCCCGATCCCCACGCAGTTAAACGGGCGCGCGATCGTATACGGCAGCTGGTACTGCCGCCACGCTGCGCGGGCGAAGTATTCGCAGGACAACTTCTGAAAGCCATACGAGGAGTGGGGCGGTGGACTACACAGCTCGGCGCCCTCTGGCGTCGGAAATGTCGTGGAGCTCTCGTACACCATGCTGCTCGAGATGACCGTGATCTTTTGCAGCCGCCCCTTGTGATGGGCAGGCAGGGCGGCGTCAAAGCTAGCCGCGATGATCCGCTCGTTCTCCGCCAGCAGGTCATAGGCGAACTGATGAAAGTAACTGATGCCGCCGATCATCGCGGCGCCGGCGACGAACTGATCGCTGTCCGCCGCAAGTGAACTGAGCAGGTCGGTATCCTTGGCGTCGCCCTCGACCAACCTGTAGCGGGGATGCTGATCGTAGCTCTTTCGGACTGGCCCATATTTGCTGAAGTTATCCAGCCCGACGACCTCGTGACCCGCATTTAGCAGCTCGGCGACCAGGTAGCCACCGATGAACCCAGCTGCTCCGGTCTGCAGGATTTTCACAGCACGATGCCGCGACCCAGCACGCCCCAGATGTCGACGACTTCTTGACCGTCGACCGGCAAAGCGTGATAGGCGCGATGAGGCGCGGCCACGATCAGAATGTCGGACTGCTCGACGACATGGTCGAGCGGGAGTAGGTCGGGATCGCGGACATATGGATCGGTACATAAGACTCGGGCACCCTTGAATGCAGCCAGCTTTTTCAGCTTGTAGCTCAGTGAAGTACGGGAGTCGTCAGACTCGCCTTTGAAGGCCATGCCGAGGATGCCGACCACCCGGCCCGACAGCGGTCGTCGCCCTTCGAGGGTGTCGATGATGTAATTCGGGAGGCCTTCGTTTATGAGCATGGCTGCGTGACCGATCGGGAAGCGGTCGGCCGTGAACGCCGCCAGCTGCATGGTGTCCTTCAAGAGGCATGGCCCCGCAGCCAGCCCTGGCCCCGCCAGATCGGCAGCCCGCGGATAGTTGTACCGAATCGCGTGGAGCACGTTGCCATAGTCGATGCCAGCTCGATGCGCGATTTCGAAGAACTGGTTCGCAATGGCGAACCGCATGTATCGCCAGGTATTGGTTAGCAACTTAGCTAACTCCGCTTCCTTGGGGGTCGTCCGAATGATTTCGACATCGAGCCTGGCAAAGAGGTTGCGAGCCCGCTCAAAGGCGCTGTCCGTGCTCGCACCGATGATTTGGGGAAGGCTCCGAATTTCCGTAACTGCATTTCCCTCCGCAACCCGTTCTGGGCAGAAGACGACGTCGGCGTCCACGCCAGCCTGCTCGAGTCTGCGCTGGACCTGTTCGGTGGTGCCTGGATACACCGTGCTCCGAAGAATGAGCAAGGTGCTTGGGCGCAGCTGATGGGCGAGTTCGTCGACAACTCGTTCGAACACGCGTATCGACGGGTTCATGAACTCGTCAATAGGTGTCCCAATCACCAGCACAACCGTGTGCGAGCGACCTGCCATGTCTGCCGTCGAGCTGAAGTCCAGGCGTCCGGATTGAATGGCACGTTGCAAAAGCTCCTCGCCACCGGTCTCTTTGAAAGGCATCTCGCCGGCTTTGATGCGGGCGAGCTTGCCTTCGTCTAGGTCGTAAATCCCGACCCGACATCCGGCGTCGACAAAGCAGAGGGCGAGCGGGAGACCGACATGGCCGGCGCCGCCAACGACCACGACATCGAGGCCAGTCACCGAAGCTCGTAGATGGCCACTGTTTGATCCGCCACGTAGATGCGGCGGAACAGCTGCGGGTTGTCCAGCTGCGAGAACATAGGCGAAGCAAGCATAAGCGGGTTGTGGAGCCGACCGCTTGTATAGATGTACCGAACACCAAGCGCTTTCAGGGCCTGGACTGCGGCTGCACCCTGAAGATGCTCGACATAGAACCGCTCGAGGGACGGATGGTCGCCGGGAAATGGATCGCCGCCGATCAGCTCGCGCCGATCATCGAAGGAGAGGTAGCGGCCGCCGAGTTGATCTATAAAACCGGTTTCCGGCACGCGCTGCAGACCTCCGCTGATCACAACCGACGGGTCGCAGTATCCGACGAAAACGCAGGGGTGCTGAGTCGCCATCCAGATGCCAAAAAAGGGCAGCGCCATGATAGGTAGAAGCTGCAGCCGCATCGAGGCGAGGGTCTGAAGCTGCCAGGGTGCCGCCCACCGGCTTAGCTTCCTGACAACGAACAGGACCGCGCTGATCGCAAAGACCATAACGATCAGGAGAAGCAGGATCCGGTTCATGTCAGAAAAGAACTCAACCCGGTCAATGTCTACGTAGACTCGCAGAACGAAGAAACCGGTCAGCAGCGCCCAGATCGATAACCAGGACACCCGAGTCAGCTCTTCAAAGACCGCGCCGGCGAGGGGGGCGGCCATGGCAACCACCGGAATAAGGTACCGCTCGGAATCGCCGACCGAGGGTCCCCGCAGAAAAACAACATACAGGGCAGAGTAGAGCAGGATCGCCGCGAGCAACTGCGCCCCCTCGAGCGCGCCGCGCCACAGTCTGGTCAGAACCAGGGGGAAGGCCGCCACGATGATCGCTAATGTTGGTCCGGTCTCAGGAAAGGTGTCGAAGGGGTGGTGCCACCATCCTGGCATCAGTCCGAAGAACGGGACGGGTTGCCAGATAGGAAGCGTGGTGAGGATCACCCATTGGTCGATCAAGTGGCCTCCGAGGAGTTTTGCCAACGCGGGATAGACCGGATTGCCCCATAGCACGAGGTTGCGCACCAAGTGAGGACTAGCCAGGATGAGGGCAACACCCAACGCGCCGGCCGCAACACCGAGCTCTTTGCGTCGATCGACCACGGCCCCCCGAGCGGCCATGGCGAGTAATGACACCGTCGGGACCATGGCTAGCGCGAGAAGCCCGTTGTAGCGCGTCCAGTAAGCGCCGGCCAGGAGCAGGCCACCACCCAAGAGACGTGGTAGGGGAGGAACATCACGCCGGATCAGCCAGTAGAGCGCCGCCACTGTGAAGAAGCTGTTGATTGTGTCGGTGTTCTCCATGAGGATTTCGCGGAAGTAATAGCCGGACCATAGGGCAAAGCCGGCTGCGGCGAGCGACGCTGCCACCGAGAGGCCCAGACACACGCGCGCGATCCGGCCACACACGACTGCGGTGCCAACGGCAAAGAGGAGCGGCAGCAGCCGCGGCCCCAGCTGCGAGAGTTGGCCGAGCATGTGAGAGATGTCGCCATACGCGAGCATCATCAACGGCGGATAGGCGTACTCCGCCTCGAAGAAGCTTGGACTGACCTGGGTGGGTAGCGAACCCGTCTCGAAAAGGATCCGCGCGTAATGCCAGTGATACAGGTAGAAGTCCCACCCGAAGATCGGGCGGGTCAGCAGGACAATGCTGAGGCCGGTGGTGAAGCCCACCAGCACGACGCTGCCGACGACGACGACCGCAGCGTTGGACCGGGAGGGTCGCCCGACAATGGGCCAGAATGAAACCGGCAGGCGGGTCCGCGTGAGCAGCAGCAATGCCGCAACCGGGAGCGCGGCCCAAGCTAGAAGACTCAACCGGGAGAAACGGACGCCGAAGGGCCAGTTGCCAAGAAAGCTGACAACGCTCATCAGGACAAGACCCGCAGGAATCGCGACCAGGGCGCGGTCAACGGTCGGGACGGCGATAGTCCGCGAACCGATCGACAGATATAACCAGCCCATGCCAGCCACCAAGATGGTGAAGAGCGCTAGCCAGACCATTGCGCCGTCATTCCGGGTTCCAATCGTGTTTGCGGGGTAACAACCCCCCCAAGCATTTTGACCGATCGTTCACCGCCCCAACGCTGGGGGAGGGAAACGGAAGTTAGGTCCCTGTGCCGGCCTTGAAGTGGCCGCTGACCTGGTTGGCGACAGCACGGTCGAGTAGATCGCGACTTCGTCGAGACTGTCGTTGAAGAATGCCGGGATCTCATCCTTGCCGGCTCCGAATCCCGCGGCGTCCGGTGTCGTGTTGAGTGCGGCAGGGACTGGCGTCTGCGTTCCGAAGTCGACTCGATCGATGTAGACCATGAGATTGCCGGCCGGCGCTCCCGAGTCGTAGGTGACGACGAGGTGGTGCCAGGCTCCATTGTGCAACGCCGCGCTGCCGGGGAA
Source organism: Candidatus Dormiibacterota bacterium (assembly GCA_035279665.1). GTDB lineage: Bacteria > Chloroflexota > Dormibacteria > CF-121 > CF-121 > CF-13. The sequence continues at coordinate 39,206 of DATEHI010000039.1, forward strand.
CGTGATGGTCGTCCCGGTGCCTGTCTTGACCTCGATCGCGGTGCCATTGACGTAAACACCGAAGTACTGATTCGCGACGCCGGGCGGCCCGTACGCCACGGTCGGCATGTCCGTCGCCGACGTCGTCTTGAACCAGGCTTCGACGCTGCGGTTGGCAGGCCCGGACAGGGCGCCTGCACCTGGCACCTCCTGGACAGAGCCGGCCAGGGGCGCGTGTCGCTGAGCGGCGGCAACCGGGAACGGCACGCTGGCGACGGGAACGAGGGAGAGAGGGGCGGCGAGCAAGACGCGGGAAGCGAGTGGCATCAAATGGCCCCCTCCGATAGGTGATCTCGCGGGTCGCATGAAAGCACGAAAACGGGCGGACATGACAGGCGGCTGAAGGCGCTGTCAAGAGGGTTCCGGTATCACGTTGTCGCCCGAGGAGGACACCGCGCGCTGGCATACCGGCTTGCCTTGACTGCAGTAATAGGTGCGGTAATGTGTTGACCGAGATCAAGGGCAGGGGAAGGGTCGTCGCAGCTTTCGGAACCGTCGCGGCGGTTCTATTCGCGCTCGCCCCGCAGACGACCGCGGCGGCCAGTCTGAACACAACTCCCTCCCCACTGGCCGGGGAGGGTCGCGGTGGCGGGGCCGTCCACTCCACGACCGTGGGTCAGGCTCGAGTCTTCAGGGTCCCTCGCTTAAGCGTCCTGCCGAATCGGTCGGTCGAGAAGCAGGCGCAACTCGATGCCGCCACGCGAGTGATGAACCGCCACCGTGTCGTAGGCCCTGCTCCGGGTGCCTCCGGAGGGGCAGGGAGTTCTGTCGCCGCCTCGCCGGAAGCGGCAGCGAATTTTCGGACTCCTCCGAGGGATCTTCCGCCGCCGACCTTCACGGTCTTCCGGCAGAGCAATCCACCAGGAAAAACGCTACCCAATACCCCGGGCGGGCGCTGGAATCCCAGCGATATCGACGAGCCGAGTGTCTCCAACAATGGGAGCGCCGTCTTTTACACGGGCAACTGGTACGCGGCTCAGTCCCCCGACTCTGGAGCCAACTGGACCTACATCGACCCGGGGGCGTTTCCGACCGCCGACGGCGGGTTTTGCTGTGACCAGGTCACGATCTATGACCCGGTCAACAACATCACGATCTGGGAGTTGTTGTACGCGCCGGTTGCTGGAACTGGCACCACCGCGGGAAATAACCGCGTGCGTCTTGCTGTCGCGAACGGCCAGGCGGGAGTCAACACCAATGTCTGGCACACATTCGATATCACATCGGCTGACGTCATGGCGCCTGCAGGCAGCTGGCTCGACTACCCGCAGCTGGGGCTGAGCCAGAACAACCTGTTTCTGACGGCCAACGGGTTCCAGGGTCCCCCGACCGATCGAGGTTGCTATACGAGCCCATCGAGCCAATGCGTTCAAGTCAACTCCTACGCCGTTCGGATCCCACTAGCGTCGCTTGCCGCAACCGGCACGCTTCCGGTTGTTCAGTGGGTCACATACTCCTGCACGAATATGTCTTGCCTCGACACGCTGACGCCGGTCCAGCAGGTGGGAAGCATCATGTATTTTGGCGCCCACGGCGGCGCCGCGATACCCGACACGACCATCCTGCGCGTTTATGAATGGCCCGACAGCTCGAATGCGGCGCCGGTGCGAAATGACGTTCCCGACGCGGCATTCACTTATATGCTGGGCGCCGACGGCTCGTGTTTTGCCAGCGGTGTCAACCCGTGCGCCCGTGATGATTCCCGGGTGAAGGTCGGGTGGCTGAACAACGGCGAAATCGGTTTCGCCTGGGACGCGAAGCAAGGTGGCACCTACTCCTATCCGTATGTCCGGGCGGCACGCGTGAGACTCTTCGATTTCTCGCTGATACAAGATTTCACAATCGCGTTCCAGTCGGTGGGCGCGATCTATCCGAGCATTGCGGCCAATGCCCGTGGCGGGTTGGGTCTGACGTTTACCGAGGCCGGGGGAGCCGATTCATTTCCGATGTCTGATATTGGCATTTGGGATGACCTCGGCGGGCCCTGGGAGATGAAGCTGCTGGCCATTGGCACCGGTGCCAACCAGGGCAACTGGTGGGGCGACTACCTGACCATCCGTCCCGCCTCGGGAACGGGGAATAGCTGGGTCGCGACCGGATTTACCGTGCAGGGAAGCGGCGTCCAACCGATCTTCGCCTGGTTCGGGCGGTCGCGGGATGATCCGTTCACCGCCAGGAATCTGACCTGCGGCGCCGCGATCACGAGCGCGATGGGCGCTCAGACGCCAGGCCAGTTGATGGCCACGTTTACCGCGACGAGCGGTTCGCTGCTGGACTACGTGGCCACCATCGATTGGGGCGACGGCACTACGCCGAGCAAGGTCATGGCAACGGGCACGACCGCGCCCAATGGCGCCACCGTGTCGGCGACGCATGCCTTCGCGTCGGCCGGCAGCCGCACAGTGACCGTGAGCATCGGGCCGAGAACATACACCGGAGTCTCGGTTTCATGCACGCTGCCGGCCACGATCACAGGGTCCGTCTACACCACCGCGAGCACCAGCCAGTACGCGTTGCAGAACAGCGACGGCAGCACCTGGCAACCGATCGACGCGACCCACCTGGTGCTGAAGATCACCCCGGCCACCGACTCGACGGCGATCCTCTCGGCCAACGCCGATCTCTGGACGCAAAACGCCGGCATCAATCAGGATATCGGCATCGCGGTCTCCGGCGGCACCGGTCCGGGACCCATCTATCCAACGGTGGCAGGACAACCGGAAACGTGGAAGGAAAGTGGCGGTTTTGCGGGAACCTTCTCGCCGAACGCCGCCTATGTGCAGTCTGCTGTCCCACTGAACGCGGGCATGGCATACACCATCACCCTGGTCTGGAAGGCGAATAAGCCCGCGGCCGGCACGACGATCAGGGCCGGCGCCGGCCCGTTGTTTGTGCCGCCATCGGTGCCCGCGCCGCCGATCACGCCTACCTACTCGCCGGTCCGGCTGACCGCCCAACTGATCCCCGGTCCGCTGAGCCCGAATCCCAACTTCGCGCAGAAACTCATCACGACGCAACCGCTCTTGTCCGGCAGCAACGGGAGCACCTGGCGGGACATGGACGGGGGTCTCACGCAGTCGTTCACCGCACCGGGCGACGGCACGCTGGTGATTGGTGGCAACGCGGATCTCTGGACCGCCAACGGCGGCTACAACCAGGACATTGGTATCGCGGTCTCGGGCGGCACCGGTGTTGGACCCATCTATCCATCTGTGGCCGGACAACCGGAGGCGTGGAAAGAGAGTGGGGGTTACGGAGGGATTCAGTCGCCGAATGCGGCCTTCGTGCAGGCGATCGTGCCGGTGAAGAGTGGCGTCCCCTACCAGGTGAAGCTGCAGTGGAAGACGAACCGCCCAAGTGGCGCGATCATCGTCGCGGGGGCCGGTCCGATCGGTGGCGTTTACTCACCGACCACGATGACGATCCAGTTCTTTGCATCGACGAATGTCGTGAATGCTTCGCTCACGGCATCGCAGCCCGTCAACCCCAGCAGTGACGGCAGCACCTTCACGCCAATCGATTCCAACAATCTCAGCGCCCCGATCCCGTCCTCGAGTATGGATTGTGTCGCCATCCTCGGGGGAAATGCCGATCTCTGGACCTCGAACGCCGGCTACAACCAGGACATCGCGATCTGGGTCAACGGCAATCTCCTAGGATGGAAGGAGAGCGGAGGCTTTGCCGGAACCTTCTCGCCCAATGCCGCTTTTGTGCAGAGCGTGATTCCAGTGCCAATGAATACCA
>DATEHI010000040.1:0-12016 GCA_035279665.1 Candidatus Dormiibacterota bacterium
ACTCCGTCGTCATCGGTCAGCCCATCGGGGACCGCGATCGCCAGCGCGTCACCCACGCCATGTCCATCGCCGTCGGCGACGGCGACGCCATCACCGTCACCGAGTGGGAGCGCGAAACCGTCGGCCTCGCCTTAGGCCCGCCGTAGCAGTCGTTCGAATCCGTCCAGGAGTAGATCGAGGGCGAACTCGAACTCGAACTGATCGTCGCAAGCCGTGGCGCCGCGCACGTTGAGGAGGAGGAGAAAGAAATGAAGGCGATCGCATACGAGGCGTACGGCTCAGCCGATGTTCTTAAGGTAAAGGATGTTGCCAAACCCCACGTCGAGGGTGACCGGGTTCTTACTCGGGTTCGCGCCGCGTCCGCGAATCCCTACGACTGGCACTTCATGAGGGGCTTACCGTTGATCGCCCGCGCCTCAATGGGACTGCGCAAGCCGAAATACTCGCTGCTGGGCAGCGACGTCGCGGGCGAGGTCGAGGCGGTCGGCGACGCCGTGACGCGCTTTCGACCCGGCGACGAGGTCTTCGGGTTTGTCGGGTCGGGTGGCTTCGCCGAGTTCGTATCGGCCCCGGAAAAACTCCTGGCGTTGAAGCCCCACAACCTGACCTTCGAGCAAGCGGCGACTGTCCCGCTCGCGGCGGTGACCGCGCTGCAAGGCCTTCGTGATGCCGGATTGATCAAGTCGAGTCAGAAGGTCCTGATCGTCGGAGCGTCGGGAGGGGTGGGGACCTTCGCGGTGCAGATCGCGAAGTGGTACGGCGCGGAGGTGACCTGTGTGTGCAGCACCAGGAATCTGGAGATGGTCCGCTCGATCGGCGCCGACCGCGTCATCGACTACACCGAAGAGGACTTCACTCGGAGCGGTCAGCAGTACGACCTGATCTTTCAGCTCGCGGGTACAGCCTCCCCCTCCGCCTGCCGGCGTGCGCTCAGCCCCAAGGGCCGGCTTGTCCTCAGCAGCGGTGACTCGCCCGGTCGTGTTATTGGGCCGGTCGGCCGGATCATCAAAGCCCTGATGTTGTCGCCCTTCGTCGGCCAGACGCTGCGTCCGTTTGTCGCGAAGTCAAATAGCGACGACCTGCAGTTCATTCGGGAGCTGATCGAGGCCGGCAGGGTCACACCGGTCATCGACCGGACGTATCCGCTGGACGAATCAGCCGACGCGATCCGCTATCTCGAAACCGGCCATGCTCGCGGAAAGGTCGTGATCTCGGTATCGGCCAACGGTTGAGGCCTACGCCTCGCGGTCGGCGTCGTCGAGAACGATCGAGCCGTTTCGGGTCACGATCTCGGCGCGGCGGAGTTCGAGCTCGGCCATGACGCGGCTGTTGTCGAAGACCGCCAGCACGATGTTCTCGCGAAGGGCGAGCTCGCCGATCCGCACGCAGTCTTTCAAGAATGGGAAGACCAGTGGCCGCACCAGGTTGACGATGTACCGGGACTCCGTATCGGCATCATCCGGGGCATCGGTGAGACTCTCGTCGCGGAACGCAAGGATGAAGAGCTCGTCGTTGAGCGGAATGAGGTCGGTCCAGCTGTAGGCTTCGCCGGGGGCGTCAGGGATCAGGCTCCGCTTTTGCCGGAAGAGCTCCAGCCGGGATTGCAGGCGGCGCATCGGCCCTGACGGGCCTTCGATGAAGAAGGGGACATCCTTGAGAGGCGCCTGGGCCGGCTGGGCAGGATAGCGGGTGGAGAAGCCGACGTCGGCCCGGCCGAGGAAGGGATTCGGCACCTTGATCACGAGCTCCTGAAGCATTCGCTCGAGTCTCCTTCTGCCCTTGATTATACCGGCGCTATCACGTTCAACGGAAATTCGCGACCGCTCTTGCTGCTTTTTCCCGGCAATGCGCCAGAACGCCTTCCGCCTCCCTGGTGTTCAGGACTCGATCGGCCGTCAATCCCGCCCTTCGCCCGATGGCGCAGCCATAGCGGACGTAGTCGAACTCGGCCGGATAGTGGGCGTCGTTGTCGATCGCCAGCAGCGCGCCCGCCTCCCCGGCCTTGCGAGCCCAGCTGTCGTTGAGATCGAGGCGAAACGGACTGCTGTTGATTTCCAGGGCCGTCCCGGTCTTGACGGCTTCCGCGATCACCGCCTCCACGTCGAGGCTGGTTTCTCCGCGGCGGTCGAGACGTCGCGAGGTGGGGTGGGCGAAGACGTCCATGTGCGGCGATCGTAGCGCGCTCAGGACCCGTTGGGTGATGACATCTTTGGGCTGGTCCAGCGCCGTATGGACGGAGGCCACGACCACGTCGAGGGAGGCCAGCGTTTCGTCGGGAAGGTCGAGGCTGCCATCCGGCAGGATGTCGACCTCGGCCCCGTTCAAGACCCGCGGCAGGCCAGGTCGGGCGTTGACGGTCGCGATCTCCGCGGCCCGTGCTCGAAAGCGCTCAGGCGTGAGGCCCTGGGCGATCTGCAAGGACTGCGTGTGGTCCGTCAGGACGATGTAGGCATAGCCGCGCTGCTTGGCGGCCCTGGCCATCTCGGCGATCTCATTGCGCCCGTCGCTCCAGTTGCTATGAGTGTGGAGGTCGCCGCGCAGGTCTTTCTGCTGCACCAGTTGCGGCAGCTGGCCCCTGGCCGCCAGCTCGATCTCGCCCTGTCCCTCTCGCAGCTCGGGTGGGATCCAGGCGCAGCCGACTGCGGCGTAGACCTCCTCTTCCGTCGCGCCGGCGATGACCGTGCTCATCCGCTCGGCGCGGGATCCCAGCTGCTCGACGTGAGCCGGCGACCCGGTGAAGGTCACCCAGGCGGCTCCGAAGGTGTCCAGCTTGACCGCGCGCAGGTCGACCTTCATGCCGGAGCGCACCCGAACGCTGGTGGTCATCCCGTCCCGCGCGATCACCTCGTTCACCTGTGGCAGTCGGGCGAACTCAGCACCCATCGCCTCGGGGTGGTCGCTCGCGACCAGCAGGTCGAGGTCTCCAACCGTTTCGCTGGCACGTCGCGCGCTGCCCGCCATTTCCGCCCTCGTCACGCCGGGCAGGGTGCGCAGGGTGATGAGGAGGGAATCGGCCTGGATCCAGGCTTCGGGGAAATAGATGCGGCCCTCGGTGCGCTTTAGCATGGCGATGCCTTTGAGGATGTTCTCTTCGGTCTTGGCCTTGATGCCCGGCACCGCCAGTAGCCGGTGGGTCCGGGCGGCGTCCTCCAGTCCGTCGAGGCTGAGAATACCCAGCGCGTCGTAGATGTCTTTGGCGGTGCGCGGGCCCAGGCCCGGAACCCGAGTCAGCTCCAGGAGCGCCGGGGGCACCTCCGCCTCGAGCCGCGTCAGGAATTCCAGCCTGCCGGTCGTGACGTACTCGACGATCTTTTTTTCGATCGCCTCACCGATTCCCGGAACGTCCTTCAGGCGGCCTTCCTTGACCATGTCCTCGACTTCGGTGGTGAGGTTGTCGAGCTGCCGGACGGCTTCCCGGTAGGCGCGGATCTTGAAGAAATTCTCGCCCCGAATCTCGAGCAGGCCGGCGACCCGGTTGAGCATCGCCGCGACGTCCGCGTTCCGCACGTCAGTAACCTAGCAGGCGATGCTGCTCGATGGCATCGGGGTTCTCGATCTCTCCCGGTTGCTGCCGGGCGCCTACTGCAGCCAGCTGCTGCAGGCGCAAGGCGCCCAGGTGACGAAGATCGAACCGCCAGCCGGCGACCCTATCCGCGCGCTCCCCGGCGGGGAGGCGTATTTCGACGCGCTGCACCGCGGGCAGCGGCTGGTCACGCTCGACCTGAGGACCGAGGAGGGTCGCGACGCGCTGCGCCGGCATGTCGTCGACGCCGACGTCCTCGTCGAGGGTTTCCGCCCGGGGGTGATGGAACGGATGGACCTTGGCTACGCGGCACTGGCGGCCGTCAATCCCACCTTGGTCTACTGCGCGATTACGGGCTACGGGTCGGGTGGGCCGATGGCCGGTCGCGCCGGCCACGACCTCAACTACCTGGCACGCAGCGGTGCCCTTTCCCTGATGCCGCTCCGGGATGGCATTCCTGCCATCCCCGGCCTTCAGGTGGCCGACCTGGCCGGTGGGCTCGAGGCCGCGTTTTCCATCGCCGCCGCGCTCTTTGCGCGGACGCGGACCGGAAATGGCAGCCGCGTGGAGGTCTCGATGACGGGCCTGATGCAAAGCTGGACCGCTCTACCCCGGGCGGCTCGGCGCGTGGGCCTCCCGGGCCTCCCGCTCACCGGCGAATTGCCGTGCTACCACGTCTACGCGGTGGCCGACGGATTCCTGACGGTCGCGGCGCTCGAGTCCGACTTCTGGGCGGCGTTCTGCCGGGCGATCGATCGAGAGGACCTGACGAACCGCCAGTTCGATCCGGCCGCGATCGAGGCGGTGCAGGCGACGCTCCGTCGCGCCACGCGCGCCGAATGGATGGCCCGCTTTGGCGATCAGGATGTGTGCGTCGAGCCTGCCCTTCGGCTCGAGGAATGGGAAGTGGACTGAGGCGGTGAGTCGAAGGCCGCCTCAGCCCGTGCCGTCAGTTAATCGTCTTCGCCAACGCTGGTGATCGTTCCGAAGAGCCCGTGTTGCTCTTCGCCGATACCGGCGGCGAAGTACAGGGTATTCGTGGGCGCGAGCGCTCCGCCACCCGTGCTGCCGTTGCCGAACCGGATGCCCCAGAGGCCGCTGATTTCGATCGGTGCACCGACTTCATTGCGGAGCGTTCCGATCAGCCGGCCCGAGCGCGGGCTGTACGCGTTGATGTGCCCGTCGCCGAAGTTTCCGACCAGCAACGCGTCGCTGAACGGCCCGAAGTTCTCCGGCGCCAGGGCCACTCCCCATGGCGAGTTCAGCGCGCCGTGCCGGATCAGCCGGCGCAGCAGGTGGCCGTTCAGGTCGAACACGTTCACGAAGCCGTTGCCAGGGCCGGAGAGGTCATCGTGCTTGTCGGGCTTCTGCTTGGCGTAGGTGACATACAGCCGGCCCCCCAGCTCCTGGATATTGAAGGGGGCAAAGCCGGCCGGGATCCGCTTGTCCTTAAACGACCCGCTCAGGGTGACGAGGTTGTAGTTCGCGTCGAACACCTCGACCGTCCCGAACCGGAAGTTGGCCGCGTAGATGTGGTTGCCGGCCCCGTTGTTCGCAATGGCGAGGCCCTTGTACACGGCGCCCAGCCCCACGGTCGAGCGGTCGCGCCGGACGATGCCCTTGTGCAAATCGATCGCCGGGTTCCAGCCGACGATGGTGCCGTCCTCGGTAGCGAACAGGAAGCGATCACCCATGAAGTCCGCCGAGGGGTTGAAGACGGTTCCGGTCGGAGCTCCGCCGTCCGCCCCGCTGGGCTGAGGGATCTTGACGACGAGGGGCACGGGCGTTCCCGCGCCGTTGTACAGCGTTGTCACGCCGGCGTTGTTGTCCGAGACCCACATCGGGCTCGCCGGACTGGCCGAGATTCCCCATGGGTTGACCAGGTTTGGATCGACGATCGCCGCCATCCCCGGGAGGTCGGACACGAGATTGGTCTGGTGATACGCGCCTTCGGCGCGATCCCCGGCATTGGCCGCGACGCCGGGTATGGCGATCGACAGCCCGGTAGCCAGGCTGAGCGCGGCGGTCAGCAGTCTCCGTGCGTGCATGGGCGAATCCTCCCTGCTAGTCCCCGTTTGGCGGGCGTTCAAGCCCTCTTTAGACTGTTACGGAAAGGGTTACGGCCGGCCCGTCACGGTCGAAATTTCACGCACTTCTTGCCGGCTTCTCACCCTCTTCTTATAGGTATCCGCCAACATATAGACGTCGCTCGTAACCCCCTAGGAAGGAGAGTTCGGATGAAGTTCAATCGTTGGGTCGTGCTGCCGGCGGCCGGCCTCGCTGCCGTGATCATCGGCGTCGCCGCCGTTGAAGCCGCGCCGTCCCCGTCCGCGTCGCCAAGCGCCTCGAAGAACTACGCGCAGGTCTTTCTCGACAAGCTGGCCGGGATCCTGCACCTGACGCCCGCCCAGACGCAGGATGCGCTCAAGCAAGCCCAGCTGCAGACCGTCGACCAGATGCTGGCCGACGGCAAGATCACGAAGGCGCAAGCCGATGCGATGAAGGCTCGCATCAACGCGGGCCAGGGTCTCGGCCCGATTGGAGGCTTTGGCCGCCGAGGCGGCGGGTTCAACGCTGATCGCACCCTGATGAGCAGTCTCATGACCGCCGAGCTCAACGCGGCCGCCTCGGCGCTACACATGAGCCCGACCGACCTTCAGAACGCGCTCCGCTCCGGGAAGTCGCTCAGCGCCCTGGAGACACAACAGAAGGTCAGCGACAGCGCGGTCAAGGCGGCGATGAAGAACGCGGCCAAGGCGGTCCTCGACAATGCCGTCAAGGCCGGGACGCTCACGCAGCCGCAGGCGGATGCGATCCTCTCGAAAGTAGGTTCGGGACTTCCCGGCCTGAAGTCCCGCGTCCAGAAGCCAGAGCAGGAGGACGAGACCGCACCGGGCGGTTCAGCGCCGGGCACGCCAACACCCGGCACGCCAACGCCGACACCGACGCCGAGCCAGTCGCAATCGCCGGCGGTTTACTACTCGGGAACGATCTAGCGCAACGACTTCGCCACGAGGCGGGCACCAGCCGGTGACGGTCTGGTTGCCCGCTTCGTGGTTGTAGGGTTGCGCGCCTACGCTGGATCTCGGGAGGAGTGGCTTAGCGGGAGCCACTGACTTTGAACTGGCTCCAATTCGTCGTGGCCGCGCTGGAGTTGCCGGCGGATCCCAGGGAGCGTCACTTCTGGGGTCGCCTGGCGGTGCTGCAGCTCATCTACTCGCTTGCCGGCCTGGTGTTCGGGCTGGCTTGCATCGTGGGTGGCATCTTGCTCTTCTTCCACGGCGTGGCCGGCTCGAGCAGCTGGGTCGGCGAGTTCATCGGCGCGCAGAGCAAGCTCTCGGATGCCGCGCCGGGCACGGTGCTGTTCGTGGTCGGCCTGGCGGTCGTCTGGCTGACGCGCTTCACCGTCCGCGTCAAGCAGCCGATCGACATCGAGCTCCGAGCCCGGGTCGAGGCTGCCGAGCAGCTCCAGCACGAGCGTCGCGAGCACGAGAAACGCGAGCGTGAGCGGCGGCGGAAGGCCGGCTGATCCCTACGTCATTGGGGCGTACCGACGATAGATCGCCTCGACCTGGCGCTGGGTGTTCTCGCGGCTGCCGCTGTTATCGATCACGACGTCGGCCCGGGCCCGCTTCTCATCGAGCGCCATCTGGGCGGCGATCCGCTGACGAGCTTCTTGCTCGGTGAGCCGGTCCCGCTCGAGCAGGCGTCGCAGTTGCGTCTGCGGATCGACCCAGACCACGATGACCGCCTCGACAATACCGGTTCGCTCGTTTTCGTAGAGCAGCGGGATGTCGGCGATCAGGACACCCGGTCGTGAGGCGCGTGCAGCAATTTCAGCGGCCATTCGTTTTTGGATACGCGGGTGCGTGATGGCGTTGAGCTTTGCGCGCGCGAGCGGTTCCGCAAAGATGATCCGCGCGAGCTTGCCGCGGTCGAGACGGCCGTCCGGCAAGAGGATTTCCCGGCCGAGGGCCGCCGCGATTTCCTCGAGCGCCGGTTGCCCTGGTTCGACGACGTCGCGGGCGAGCTGATCGGCATCGATGACGTCGGCTCCGAGTTGGGCGAACATCGACGCCACCATGGACTTGCCGGAACCGATCCCCCCGGTGAGACCCAGGACTTTCATGAGACCGTACGATTACCAGAGATGGCGCTGATCAAGTCGATCGCCGTGCTGGCCGTCTTGCTCGCCGCGATCGCCTACTTCTCCATCCGGGCGCGCCAACTCTATCGGATCCTGCGCCTGGGTCCGACCGAAAACCGCTTCGACAAAATCCCCGAGCGCATTCGCGGTGTGCTGAGCTACGTCGGCCTTCACACTCGGATGTTCCGCAACCTCTACTCGGGCATGCTTCACTTCTTTATCTTTTACGGCTTCGTTGTCCTCCTGACGGCCATCATCCAGGCCTTCGGCGAGGGTATCTTCCCCGGCTTCAGCCTGGCGGTGATCGGCGGCACGACCTGGATCGCGTTCCTGCAGGACCTGTTCGGCGTCCTGGTGCTGGTTGGCGTGCTGATGGCGCTGGTCAACCGGCTGATCATCCGGCCGCGCCAGTTTCACGAGAGCAACGAGATCGACGCCCTGATCATCCTCGGGCTGATCGCCACGATCATGGTCGGGATGCTGGGCCAGAACGCGGCCCGCGTCGCGCAGGGCGGCGACCCGTCGGCCTCCTGGCGTCCGGTGTCCTCGTTGATCGCGCGCGCCTTCGAAAGCTTCGGCTGGCAGGGCAGCGCGGCGATTCCGGCGCACGAGGTATTTTTCTGGATGCACGTCCTCGCCGTGCTGGCCTTCCTGGTCTACATCCCGAGCTCGAAGCACCTGCACATCATCGTCGCCATCCCCAACGTGTTCTTCCGCAAGCTGCCGCCCAGGGCCGGCGCGGCGCTCGCACCGATCGATCTCGAGCACGCCGAGCACTACGGCGTCAGCGCGGTCACGCAGTGGTCCTGGAAGAACCTGCTGGATCTCTATTCCTGTACCGAATGCGGCCGCTGCCAGGAGCAGTGTCCGGCCTTCCTGACCGGTAAGCCGCTGAACCCCAAGATGATCATCGTCGACGCTCGGGAGAACCTCTTCAAGACCGTCCGGGACGCGCCGCCCGAGCAACGTCGGGCGCCCCAACAGACACAGAAACTGATCGGCGAGGCGATCAAGGAGGACGAAATCTGGTCCTGCGTGGCGTGCGGGGCCTGCCAGCAGGAATGCCCGGTGCTGATCGAGCACGTGCCCAAGATCATCGACATGCGCCGCAGCCTGGTGCTGGAGGAGAGCAAATTTCCCAAGGAGGCGCAGGGCGCCCTGCGCAGCATCGAGACCCAAGGCAACCCCTACGGCCTGCCCCGTTCCCAGCGCTCCGACTGGGCGCAGGGCCTCGGCGTCAAGACGATCGAGGAGAAGCCCGACGCCGAGTACCTCTACTTCGTCGGCTGTGCCGCGTCGTACGACGAGGCCAACCGGGCGGTGGCACGCGCCTTCGTCGGGTTGCTGCAAAAGGCGGGTGTCGACTTTGCCATTCTCGGCCGGTCAGAGACCTGCAACGGCGACCCGGCGAGGCGCATCGGCAACGAATACCTCTATCAGACCCAGGCACAGCAGAACATCGAGGCGATGAACGCACTGAAAGTCCGCAAAGTCATCGCTACCTGTCCGCACTGCTTCAACACCATCAAGAACGAGTTCCCCCAGTTCGGCGGCACCTATGAGGTCGTCCATCACACCCAGTTGCTGGCCAGCCTGATCAAAGACGGCCGGCTCAAGCCCAGCAAGGCGATCGAGGGCAAGTTCACGTACCACGACTCCTGTTACCTCGGGCGCTGGAATGACATCTACGATCCACCCCGCGCGGTCGTCGAGGCGATCCCGGGGGCGGAGCTCGTCGAGATCGAGCGCCATCACAAGCGTGGCTTCTGCTGCGGCGCCGGCGGCGGCCGGATGTGGATGGAGGAGAAGATCGGCAAGCGCATCAACCACGAACGGGTCGAGCAGACGCTGCGGACCCAGGCGCCGCGGGTGGCAACCGCCTGTCCCTTCTGCCTGACCATGTTTCGCGACGGGATCTCTGCCAAGAGTGCGCAGGGGCAGCTCCAGGTGCAAGATCTCGCCCAGTATCTGGCCGACGCGATGGACGGGGCAAGCCCGAACGCCTGAGGGTCGAAGCGCTCTGCTGGACAAGCAGCATCCCCTCTCTGCAGGTGCGCTTCTCTATGGAGGTGCAGCGTTAGGCGTCATTGCCCTTCACCTTGCAACCAATGGCACGCTGGGGTTCCATACCGATGAGCTTTACTACCTCGACTGCGGCCGCCATCCGGCGTTTGGCTACGTTGACTTCCCACCCGTCGTCCCACTGCTCGCTCGGCTAGAGACAGGCCTCCTCGGCGTCACGCCCTGGGCCCTCCGCCTGCTCCCGTCGCTGCTGGGCGGTTTTCTCGTTGCCCTCTCCGGCGCGTATGTCCGGCGGCTGGGCGGTTCGCTGCGGCTCCAGGGTCTGGCGCTGCTGACGGCGATTGCGGCGCCCTACCTGCTCGGTTCGAACTGGGTCTTCCAGACCGTGACCTTCGATCAGGTGACGTGGATGGTCGCCCTCTACTGGTTTCTCTGCCTCGTTGTCGAGGGGCGGCCTCGGTACTGGATCTATCTGGGCATCACGTTGGGGATCGGGCTCGAGGTGAAGTACACGGTCGTTGGCCTCATCCTGGGCATCGGCATCGCTATCCTTCTGACGCCCTCCTTGCGGCTGCAGTTGCGGACGAGATACCCCTGGATCGCCGCCGCGATCGCACTCCTCATCTGGGCCCCAAATCTCGTCTGGCAGGTCGTCGAGGGCTTCCCCTCGCTCGCCTACGTCACCAACCACGCGGGGAGCGGCGGCGGCCCCGTCATCTACCTCATCGAGTTCGCCGTGTACTTCTTCTTTCTGCTTCCTCTGTGGCTCGCCGGCATGATTTCGTTGTTCCACAGCCGGCTGCTGCGTCCAATCGGAATTGCCTGTGCCGTTCCGCTGCTCTTTTTCCTCTTCGTCGGGAAGTCCTACTACGCCGCCGGGACGGTTTCGATCGCGGTGGCGCAGGGACTGATGGCGGTCTCCCACATCAGGCGGCCACGGCTTCGCTCCGGCCTTGCGATCGCTGTCGTCGTGGCGAGCCTGCTCGAATTCGTCACGTTTTTTCAGCTCGTCGTCCCGATCACGGCGCCAGACCGGCTTCACGCCGCCGGTCTCGATTCCAAGAACCCCGTCTTTGCCGACAGCGTGGGGTGGGCCGACATCGCGAACCAGGTGACCGCGATCTATCGCGATCTCCCTGCATCCGAGCGCGGCAACACGGTCATCATCTCGGCGTATTACGGCGTTCCGGGAGCGCTCCAGATCTATGGCGATCCCAAGGTTCTGCCACCCGTCGTCAGTCCACAGCTGAGCGACTTCTACTGGCTACCGAGCAACGTCGCGGCAACGGACGCGCTCATGGTGGATTACCAACCGTCCGATGTGGCGTGGATGTGCACGTCACCAATGCTCATCGCACACCTCACCGTGCCGTACAACGTCAAGGGCCTGGAGCAAGGCGCGCCGGTCACCTTGTGCCATCTCAAGGTTCCTATTCCAAAGATCTGGAGTCAGCTGCGCAACTTCTCTTGATCGTTTGGCACCCAGGATCTGTCCCACGCGACGGACGGCGCGACCTCGTTATCGGCAGTGTCGGGATCGGCAGTGTCGGGATCGGCAGTGTTCAGGATCGGCACTGTCGGGATCGGCAGTGTCGGGATCGGTCTAAGTACCGTGCCTCACGCCGACCGAGCGTGGGCCGGCACTCCTTGTGCTGGAGGTTTGGTCTTCCAGCGACCATCCTTCGTTCGCTCGAGCGTCCAGCCGGCTTCGTGCAGCATGCGATGATGCCGGCCACAGACGAGGGCCAGGTTGGGTAACGCCGTTTTGCCCCCGCGCGTCCACCAGACCACGTGGTGGCCGTCGCACCAGATCGCCGGCCGGTGGCAGCCGTTGAAGACGCAGTCGCGATCGCGGGCGACCAGCGCGCGGCGGGTGGCCGGGGGGATCTGCCGGTGCGCGTGGCTGCTCGTCTCGCTTTCCAGTTCTGCCTACCCAGCAGCCAGCTGACCGTCGGATCGCACGCGTGCCGTTGCGCCGTCTCGATCGGAATCGGTCCCACCCCCGCCATCTCAGCCGGAGGTGCGCCGGGTAGCCCGGCCAGCGTCTCGGCGCTGGCCGTGATGACCAGGTGAGGGCGCTGACCGCCGACGGTACCGAGCTGGCTGCCATCGAGCGGCCGTCGCCCGAGCTCGACCAGGGCGTCGGCGCGGCGCTGACCGGGTGTCCGCACATCGTCGTTCGACGGTGGCGGCAGCAGCGCATCGAGCGCCGTCTTCAGCGTCGCGCCGCCCTCGAGATCGAGGATGCCATCCAGCCGGACCATGCCGTTGCGCGGCTCACTGATGTGGAAATAGCGTCGCTCGTAGGCATGATTGGCCTCCGC
>DATEHI010000041.1:0-2456 GCA_035279665.1 Candidatus Dormiibacterota bacterium
AACCCGACCGAGCTGCCGCTTGAGATCGGGGTCTGTGACAACGATCCAGCGAACGGGCTGACTGTTGCCCCCACTCGGGGCTTTGGTGGCGGCCTCGATGATGCGATGCAGATCTGTATCGGACACCGGGCGGTTGGGATCCAGCCGACGCATCGCACGGGTGGTGTGGATCGCCTCGAAGACATCCATCTCGTGTTCCTGCCAGTTGTGCTCAGAGACCGATAGGTCCTCGAGCGGCGGCTCTAACGGGACATGCTAACAAGGCCGCCGCGAAGGGCTGCTTCGCTGCGCCAGCGTCGAATCTCTGGCTGCGCACCACCCCTCACCTAATCTCGACCTAATAATTGGATGCAATGGTGGGATTGCAGGCATGCTCTGGCTGAACCTGAGCCTGATCGCATTCATCGTCAGCCTTGTGGTGGCGATCGTGTTCGCGCGCTGGCCGCGGCTGTGGACATCCGGGCGGATCGTCGCCCTATTCGCCTTTCAGTTGAGCGGTATCCTCCTCGTGACCTGGCTCCTCGTCGCCGTCGTCCAGCCTCCGGCGCTACCCGGCCGGGTGCGTGCGGGGCCGACCACCGTGGCCGGCGATTGGCATCAAGTGCTGAAGGTCGTGTTGATTGCCGCGGAGCGCAGCTTCGCCCTGATCGCCGTCGCCATCACCGCGGGCACCGTTGCCGGCCTGGGCGCAAGCTTAGCCATCACGGTCCTGCGCCGTCGACGCCTCCTCGCGATCGCGCCCCTGGTCACCGTCTTCTGGGTCGTCCCCACCTTCCTGTTCGCCATCCTGGCCCAGGAGGCCCAGTTCCTGATTTACGACACCTTCAACCTGCGGGTGAGCGGAGGGTATGGCGAGGTCTCCATCGGGCAGATTTTCTGGGCCGCGCTGGTGCTGGGCGTGCGCCCAGCTGCCTATATCTTCCGGCAGACCCGGGTCGCCCTCGAGCAGGAGAGCACGATGGATCACGTGCGCGCCGCAGAGGCGCGCGGTTTGCCCTGGCGAGCCGTCGCGCTTCGCTATATCATCCGGCCGACGGCGCCATCGCTGCTGGCGACCTGGGGCAGCTCGCTGCGATTGATGATCGGATCCCTCCCGCTCGTCGAGTTTTTCTTCGCCTATCCAGGACTCGGCTACACGCTCTTGCTCTCCCTCGGGATCGCGCCCGGCACTACGGCGCCGGCCCCCAACGCGGATCTTGCCATCGCCCTGGTCGTCGCGATGGCCGGTCTGCTGGTCCTCCTCGAGTCGCTGACATCGCTGCTGCAGGGGTGGCTCGACCCCCGCATCCGCGAGCTTCGCCTCGAGCAAGCATGAGGCTCGCCGCGGCGGTGGCCGGCGTCGCGATCCTCGTTGCCCTGGGTGCCCTGCTCGCCTATGGCCTGCTGCAACCGCTCATGTGGTCGACCACCATCTGGGTCTTCGGGGTGGGGCACGGCACGCACGCCGTCTTTATCCCACCGTTCCACGCACTGAGCACGATCGACGTCTTCGACGCCGACAACAACGTGCACGGCACCCACTTCTATCTACTGGGCTCGGACGATGGCGGGCGCGACCTCGTCGCGTTGACCGCCCGCGGCGCGCTGCCCTCCCTCACGCTGGTCGGGCTGGTCGTGATCGCTCGCGTGCTCATCGGGGCGATCGCCGGCCTCGCAATGGGGCTCGGCTACGGTCCGGTGCGCCGGCTCAGCCGGGGCATGAGCCGCTGGGTGATCGGCTTCCCATATCTGGCACTGGCCATCATCGTCATCCACGCCGTCAGTCCGCGCAACCGCTTGCTGGCTTTCGTGATCGGCATGGCCGTTGTCGGATGGCGCGATGTCGCCGAAGTGGTGGCTGAACGGATCGAGTATGTCCGCTCGCAGCCGTTCGCCCTGAGCGCACGGGCGCTCGGCACGCACGGCTTGACCTTCTTCCGCATCCATGTGCTGCCCCACCTGCGGCCTGCGCTTGCCGTCGAGCTGCCGTTTCAGGCCAGCGCGGTGCTCGTCCTGCTCGCCGAGCTCGGCTACCTGAAAGTCTTCATCGGCGGCGTAATATCTCTAAGCGAAGGAGAGCGAGGTTCCGAGACGGTCCAATTGGTCACGCAGCCGGAGCTCGGCCAGCTGCTTGCCGACTCTTACCGTTACATCCTTCACTATCAGTTCCTGCCGGTCCTGGTGCCGGCGCTGGCCATCGTGCTCGCTGCCCTCGCCTTCGAGCTGATCGGCACCGGGCTGCGGTCGCAGATCGACCGGACCGTCCGATGAACCGAACCGTCAAGCTCGTAACGGCAGTCGCCACCTTGCCGATCTTGCTGGGCGCCTGCGCACTACCCCTTGTGACACAGGACGCCTCTGCCACCAGGGGCAAGCCCACCGGAGCGTTCGGACCCGAGGCCCAGTTGGCGTCCAACAACCTGGGCCTCGTTTTCGCTGCCCTGCCCGGCGACCGAGTGCTGGCGACGGGTGGCTCC
>DATEHI010000042.1:0-21297 GCA_035279665.1 Candidatus Dormiibacterota bacterium
CAGCCAGGCGCCCGTCCTCCGTCGGATTCTGTCTTGAGCGTGAACGCGACACGCAGCTGTCAACGACCGACCCTATAGTTACGGGCGAACGTGAAATCCGGGCCGCGCACCATCTTTGCCTGCCAGGAGTGCGGCAACCAGTCGACGAAATGGGTCGGCCGCTGTCCGGAGTGCGGCAACTGGAACAGTTACGTCGAGGAACAGGTCCGGGGGGAGCCTGCGTCACGCTCGGGGGCGCGGCGGGTCAGCATTTCGACGGCCCAGCCCATGCCGCTGGCGCAGGTCCGCTTTACCCAGGCCAACCGGCTCCGGCTCGCCATGCGAGAGCTCAACCAGGTGCTGGGTGGCGGAATCGTGCCGGGCTCGCTGGTGCTGGTTGGCGGCGACCCTGGCATCGGTAAATCGACCCTCCTGCTGCAGCTCGCCAGCGAGGTGGCCGGCTCATACGGTCCGGTGCTCTACGTGTCGGGCGAGGAATCGGTGCAGCAGCTGAAGTTGCGGGCGCAGCGTCTTGGCATCGAGGGCGATCGCTTGATGGTGCTGGCCGAGAACGACCTCGACGGGATCGTCGAGCACCTCGAGAAGGCGCGGCCGATGATGGCCGTCATCGACTCGATCCAGACGGTTTTCCTCGGGGGCGTGACCTCCGCGCCCGGCAGCGTCAGCCAGGTGCGGGAGTGCGCAGGAAGACTGATGCTGCTGGCGAAGAGCAGCCACATCCCGATCTTCCTCGTGGGCCACGTCAACAAGGAGGGCGCGATCGCCGGTCCGCGCGTGCTCGAACACATCGTCGACACCGTCCTCTACCTCGAGGGCGAGCGGCACCACAGCTTCCGTATCTTGCGCAGCCAGAAGAACCGCTTTGGTTCGACCGACGAGATCGGTGTCTTCGAGATGCGCGACAGCGGGATGCACGAGGTCAGCGACCCCAGTCGGGCCTTCCTGCAGGACCGCTCGTTGAGCGAGGTGGGCAATGTCGTCCACGTCGCGCTCGAGGGTAGCCGGCCGCTTCTCGTCGAGCTGCAAAGCCTGACCACGCCAAGCCGATTCGGCGCGCCGCGGCGGTCGGTCAACGGCATCGACCTCAACCGGCTCCACATGCTGATCGCCGTGCTCGAGCGGCGCGCCCACCTCGACCTCGGCGGGGACGACGTTTTCGTCAACGCCGCGGGCGGTGTACGCCTGACCGAGCCGGCCGCCGACCTGGCCGTCGCGCTGGCGATTGCATCCAACAAGCGCAACCGGCCGGCTGGGGCCGACCTGGTGGCCATCGGCGAGCTCGGCCTCAGCGGCGAGGTCCGCCGGGTGAGCCAGCTGGAGCGCCGCCTCCTCGAATCCCACCGCCTCGGCTTCAAGCGGGCGGTGATTCCGGCCGCCGCCGAGCTGCGCGATCCCGAGCTCACCACCATGACGCTGTACCGGGCGGACACGATCTCGGACGCGCTCGACAGCTGCTTTGGTTAGAACCTAAAGCAACCCAGCAATGCCAGGCAGGACTGTGGGACCCGGCCAATGGACTCAGAGCCCAAAAGCCCGGTAGGCGCCCAATTTTCGTGGTTTAATTAGGGGCACTATGGCGGTCTTCTTCGCGCGCCTGCGCGAGATCGCGTCGCCCATCCTGAGAAAAGGAGGTGATAGCGATGCGCGTGGAACGCGTCTTCCGGCTGCTGGGCCTGTTGCTTGGACTTATAGCGGGCGTCGAGTACGCCTCATTCATCATCTCGGAAGCCAAAATCGACGGTTACACGCTGAGAGCGATCGTGCTGATGCTGACCGCATTGGCCGGCGCACTCTTTGGCTTCTTCGGGCTTCCGTACGTTACGACCAAGCCCTTTTTCTGGCTCGAAAATAAGCTGAATGTGACGCCGCTGCCAGATTTGGTGGCGGCAACCGTCGGACTGCTGGTTGGGCTGCTGCTGGCTGCCCTCGTGGGTCTGTTCCTCGCCAAGCTGCCCTGGTATCTCGGCTTTGTCATCTCTCTGATCGTGGCTCTCGTTTTCGGGTACTGGGGCGTGACCCTCGGCCTCAACCGGAGGCACGAGATGATGGCGATTGTGTTGGGGCCGGCTCGCGCGGCGGGTGCGCTCCCTGCCCACAAAGTCGATTCAGGCGTTCTTCTCGACACCAGCGTCATCATCGACGGCCGGATCATGGACATCGCGCAAACCGGGTTTCTGCGGGACAAGATGCTGGTGCCGCACTTCGTGCTCGCTGAGCTCCAGTACATCGCCGACTCTAGCGACGCGCTGCGCCGAAACCGCGGCCGGCGTGGGCTGGAGGTGCTCAACATGCTGCAGAAAGAGCCGCTGGTCGACATCGAGTTCATCGACGAAGACGTGCCCGAGGTGACCGAGGTCGACATGAAGTTGATCAAGCTGGCCACGAAGCGGAACGCTGCGATCATGACGAACGACTACAACCTCAATCGAGTGGCCCAGCTCGAGGGCGTGCGTATCCTCAACCTGAACAACCTGGCGAACGCGCTCAAGCCGGTTGTCATCCCGGGCGAGGAGATGAACGTCCAGGTGATCAAAGAAGGGAAGGAGCAGAACCAGGGTGTGGCGTACCTCGATGACGGCACCATGATCGTGGTCGAGAACGGTCGCCGCTACATGAACCAGACGATCGGGGTGATCGTCACCTCGGTGCTACAGACGGCGGCCGGTCGCATGATCTTCGCCACCCCGGCCAGCGAGTCGACGATGGGACGGCCCAAACCATTGCGGAGAGCCTCGGGCGGCGGCGGAACCGGTCGCTGACGCCGCCGTCCTGACGGTCGAGCCTGGCCCGGGCTTCGTCACGCGCCTCGGCGAAGCCCTTCGCGACGCCCCCGCCGCCCAACGGATCCTCATCAACACACATCCCCGTCCCAAGGCGGACATGAATGACCCTCCCCCGCCTCCAGGGGAGGGCAGGGTGGGGGTTTATACCATCCCCATGAGCGATACCGTCAAGGAGGTTGTGGACGGCAGAGTGCGCCGAACCGTGCCCCGGGAAATGCTCGCTCAGGTTACTGGCCCCTGGGTCTTCGATCGCGAAGCGCTCGTCGATGCCATGACCCGCGTGGTTGGAGTCGAAGTGGCGATTACCGACATGATCGGGTTCTGTGACGCAGCCCATCTTCGCGTGGGCGTGTTACCGGCGCGATGACGGTCGCCGCCATCGTCGTGGCCGGCGGCCAGGGGACGCGGATGGGAGCTCGCGTCAACAAGGTCTTCATGGAAGTCGACGGGCGATCGATCCTCGAGCACTCGCTTGAGCTTTTCGAGTCCATCCCGCTCGTTGGTCAAATCGTGCTGGTCGCTCGTCAGGCGGATCTCGCAGGATGCGAGCCACTCCGGGCCCGCTTCAGGAAGCTGACCGCGGTGGTGGCCGGTGGCGACCAGCGCCATCGCTCCGAATTTGCGGGCCTGCGCTCGCTCGCGGCCCGCATCGACGCCGGCGAGGTCGACACCGTGCTCGTCCACGACGCCGTCCGACCCTTTGCCAGCCCTGCCCTGGTTGAGCGGCTGATTGCCGGCGTCGCCCAAACGGTCGGGTGTATCCCGGGACTGCCGGTGGGGCGAGCCACCGCGCTGGTGGCCGACGGATGGATCGCCGGTTACCCGCCAAACCTCTGGACGGTGCAGACGCCGCAGGCCTTCCAGGCGACCTGGCTGCTCGAGGCGCACAACAGGGCCGCCCGCCAGGGATTCATCGGCACGGACACCGCCTCGGTTGTGGAATGGGCCGGTGGCGAGGTGTCCGTCCTCGAAGGCGAACCGGACAACATCAAGATCACAACGCCAGAGGATCTGGCCCATGCCGAAAGGATCGCCGCCCGCCGGTCTTCTTAAGGCGTGCCGGCGCGGCTGCTGACGTGCAGTAACGTAAGCCCGGCGGCCATCGCGAAAAGGAGCGGACCCAGCGACACAAGGCCGGCGGACTGCAGCACCAGGCCGGTCAGCGCCGGAAGACCCCCGCCGCCCAGCGTGCCAGCCGCCAGCTCATAGCCGACCGCGTGGGACGTCATCGCCGCTCCTACCCGGCTCGGCGTGATGGAGAGGAGCAGGGGAAAGATCACGGAGACCGCGGCACCCAGGATTGGCAGGGCGATCAACGCCGACACCTGTGGCGGTGCCAGCCAGAAGACCAGCGCGGCCAGGGTCGCGACACCGACGCTGCTGTCCAGGAGGCGCGCCGGCGCCGCGCGATTGCCAAGCAGGCCGAGCGCAACTCGTCCCCCGGCCAGGCCGGCCCAGAACAGCGCGGCACCCAGGCTCGCGAGGCCGGCAGAAAGCGACCGCCCGGCGGTCAGTTGCGTGTAGGACCAATCCCCGGCGGTTCCCTCGAGCCCGGCACCCAGGACGAAGAGGCCGATAAGGAGCATGAGCGCCGTGCGGCGGATTGATGGCTGCACGACGGCTTCCTGCGATGGTCGATTCAGCTCGGGGGCGGTGTCGGTCCAGTCGTGACGGCGGTAGCCGACCAGAATCCCAACCGCGAAGAACGCGACCGCAATGACCGTGAAGGACGCTCGCCAGGACCCGGTCAAAGCAATCGAGACCACGACGAGCAGCGGGCCGAGGGCGGCGCCCACGGCCCAGAACGCGTGCAGCCAACCCATGTACCGTACGCCCCGGTTGAGGGAGGTGTGGGCATTGGCGGCCGCATCGATCAAACCGGAACCGGCGCCAGACAGCAGACTGACCAGGGGAACCATCCACCATCCGGTGGCCAGCGAGAGCCCGAGCAAGCCGGCGGCGGCGAGCCCGCAGCCACCGATCAGCAAGGCGCGCGTTCCCGCGCGCGCCCCGAGGGGTCCGCTGCTGGCGCTGGCGACGAAGTACGCCGCGGTAAAAGCGGCGAGCAACAGGCCGAGGCCGGCGAGTGGCGCGTGCAGCGAATCGCGCATGTACGGCCATGCGACACCCAGCGCCCCGGCAGGAAGGCCTAAGGTCACAAAGAGCACGAGCGGCGTGCCGTGGCTGATCCAGCCGATGCCTCCAGCGGCACGGGGTGGTTGCGGCGCGATCACTCGCCGAATGGTAGAACGAGCGGCGGGCTCCTGAATCAGGCGGCGGGTTCGGCGGCCGCCTCGATGATCCGGGTGCGGCGGCCAACCGTCCCCAACCACCGGGGCGCCCACCAGTTGAGTGGTCCCAACAGTCGCATGATGGCCGGCACCATCAGTGCCCGCACCAGGGTGGCGTCGACCGCGATCGCAATGGCAATGCCGATGCCGATCGACTTGATCAGGACCACGTCGGCCAGGCCAAAGGCGAGAAACACGGCGATCATGATGGCGGCCGCGCCCGTGATCAGCCGGCCGCTCCGCTCGAGTCCCTCGGCGACGGCGCGGGTGTTGTCGCCGGTGGCGCGCCAGCGCTCCTGGATGCGGGCGATCAGTAGCACCTCGTAGTCCATCGATAGGCCGAACACCAGGGCGAACAAGATCACCGGCACGCTCGGGTCGATCGACTGCGCCGTGAAGTTGAGCAGGTTGCTGAGGTGACCTTGCTGGAAGATCCATACCATCGCCCCGAACGAGGCCGAGATGGACAGCAGGTTCGTGACCACCGCCTTGAGGGGGAGGAAGACCGAACGGGTCATCAAGAGCAGGACGATGTACGTCACCAGCAGAACGAAGCCGAGCGCGTACGGCATCTTCGCCGTGATGAACGCGATCACGTCCAGATCGCTTGCCGTTTGCCCGGCCACCAGCAGCTGGCCGCCGGCCGGCAGGGAGTTGGCGCGGATGGTCCTGACGAGGTGGCGCGCACTGTCGCTCGACGGGTCAAGATTGGAGATCGCGGTCAAGAGCGCGATGTGTGAGCCGAACTGTGGCCGATCGACCCGCAGCACGCCGGGGAGAGCGCCCACCTGCTGCGTCAACGCGGTGACCGCGGCGGCGGACGTTCCGTTCTGCGGATCGCCGTTCGGGAAGTAGGCCACGACTGGAATCTCCGTGTTGCCGTACCCCGCGAAGTCGGCAACCAGTTTGTCGTAGCCCTGCCTCGCCTCGTTACGTGGGGGTAGACCGTCGACGCCGACGCTGGCCAGGCGAAGCTGCAAAAAGGGAGTCCCAACGGCGAGCAGCACGGCGAGGCTTGGCAGGAGAACGATAAGGGGCCGGCGCATGACCCGGGTAGCGGTCCCGTACCAGAATCGGCGGCCGCCGCTCTGCCGCTGCCAGGGCAAACGTAAGCGGTTGACGCCCGTGCCCATCACGGCCAGCAGGGCCGGGAGCAGCGTCAGGCCGTAGAGGACGGCAAGCGCGACGACCAGCGCGCCGGCCAGGCCCATCGAACTCAGGAAGGTCCCCCTGAAGAACAGGAGCGAGGAAAGCCCGATGGCGACCGTGAGCCCGGAGAAGGTGATGGCACGGCCCGCGGTGGCCATCGTCGTGACCAGCGCCGCTTCTCGCGACGCGCCGTTTTGCAGCTCCTCACGGAACCGCGAGACGAACATCAGCGAGTAGTCGATCGAGACGCCCAACCCGATCAGCGTCACGATGTTGAAGGCGTACTGCGAAACGTAGGTGTAATTCGAGAGCAGCAGGGTGCCGACGACACCGCCGAGGATGGTCAGCACGCCGACGCCGATTGGCAATAAGGCGGCGAGTCCGCTGCGGAAGATCAAGACGAGCAGGATGAGGGCGAGCGGCAATGAGACGAATTCGGCACGCTGAAGGTCGGCCTCGAGCGTCGTGTCGAACGCGTTGTTCAGCGGCACATTCCCGGTGAGGATCACCGTGAGGGGTCCCGGGTGGACCATGGCGCGCAACCGCGGCAGGTAGGTCGTGGCCACCTTGCTTTTATCCCTGAGGTTCACGATGGCGACCGCCTCATGCTGATCACGGGACACGAGCCCGGCAGTCGACCCGCCGTATGGAGTCACCACCGATACCACCCGTGGGTCGAGTCGCAGGGGAGCAACCGCTTGCTCGAGCGCCGTCTGGTAGCTCGGATTCGTGACCGTCAGATCATGGTTGCTGAAGAGAAGCAAGAAGGAGCTGCCGGTGCCGGAGGCGTGCGGTAGCTGAGCGCTGACGAGGCTCGCGGCACGGTCTGATTCGAGCGGACTCGCGGGCTGCGGGCCGTCGACGTTACCCTTCGTGCCGAGGCCAGCGATCGACAGGGCGAGCACGATGACGGAAAGGGCCAGGAATGGCCACCGGAAACGGTACACGACATGCGCCCAACGCTCGAACATTGTTCAACCTCCTATTCGCCGGCGGGTTACCGGCTATGGGGCAAGTCTGGGGACCGCCGATGGCGGGCTAACGCCAGATCCGCCGCGATTCTGCGTCGGAACCGCGGCGCTAGGGATTGAAGCGGTAGCCAAGGCCCCAGACGGTGACGATCTTTTCGCCGACATCGCCCAGCTTGCCGCGCAACCGGCGGATGTGGTTGTCGACCGCCCGGTCGAATCCGTCGTAGTCACCGCCCCAGATGCGCTCGATCAAGAACTCGCGGTTGAACGCGCGGCCGGGATTGGCCGCGAACAGCAGCAGGAGCTCGAACTCCTTTGGCGTCAGGGCGATCTCGGTCTCACTGATGCTGGCGCGGTGGGATGTGGGATCCACGCGCAGCGCGCCATGGACGATGGTCTCCTCGCCGCTGGCGGCGGTCTGGCCCCGTCTCGCCTCCAACTCCACCCGGCGCAGCGCGGCGCGGGTGCGCGCCAGCAGTTCCCGCATGCTGAAGGGCTTGACCAGGTAGTCGTCGGCACCGACCTCGAGGCCGAGCACGCGGTCGACTTCCTCCGAGCGGGCGGTCAGCATGATGATCGGCATCAGGTATCGCTTCCGCAGCTCTCGGCAGACACTGAGCCCATCGAGGCCGGGGAGCATCCAATCGAGGATCACGAGCTGGGGCGCCTCCTGCGCAACCAGGCGGAGCGCGGTCGGCCCATCGCGGGCCTGTCGCACGACGTGCCCCTCCGCCTCGAGCTCGGTGCGGAGCAGATCGTTGAGGGCCGCTTCGTCTTCGACGATCACGATGGATGCCACGACTCAGGTGACCTCACGTTGCAGCCGGATCCGAAAGACGCTGCCGTGCCCGGGGGTGCTGTCGGCGCTGACCGTGGCTCCCATGGCGGTAATCAGGTCGCGGACGATGGCCAGCCCAAGGCCGGAACCTCCAGAATCGCGTGCCCGGGATTCGTCCGTTCGATAGAAGCGATCGAACACTCGTGGTAGGTCCGCCGCATCGATGCCGATGCCCGTGTCCGCCACCGAGATCATGACCCGGTCGCCGTCCAGTTGCGTATCGACCGAGATCAGACCACCGTCGGGCGTGTTGTTGACCGCGTTTCTCACCAGGTTGCCCAGGACCTGGGCGAGTCGGTCCGGATCGGCCAGGGCGCGCGGCAGCCCGGACGCGCTCGTGTGGGCAAGGCTGAGGTTGCGTTCGCGCCGGGCCAGCGGCGCCAGAGCGGCACAGACACGATCAACCACCTCCGTTACGTCGGTGGGCCGTACATCGAGGTGCAGCTCGTCGGCGTCGGCGCGTGCCAGGATGAGGAGGTCGTCGACCAGGGAACTGAGGCGCTCCGTCTCGTTGCCGACCACCGTCAAATACTGCCGCGTTTCGGTGTCCATCTGCCGGCCCGGCTTGAGTAAGGACTCGACGTGCGCGCTGATGCTCGCCACCGGAGTACGCAGCTCATGCGATGCGTTGACGATCATTTCGCGGCGGCTCTGATCGGCTCGCTCGGCCCGACCACGCTGGGAATCGGCCTCGGCCTGGGCCGCGGCCAATTGCAGGCGGCTCTCGTCGACGCCCAACATCATTTCCGCGAAGCGTGCCCACAGCCAACCGATCCCGTTGAGGCCCGCGATGGAGGCGACAAGTAGCAAGATCCCAACCGCTCCGATGAGAAGGGTGGCGAGGAAAAAGGCGCCAAAGGGATGGCCGTCCGGGGCGAGGGTACTGACCCCGATGTTGATGCTGACGTTGCGCGCCACCGTTGGGTCGGCGAGCGACACGAGATAGCCTACCGGCACCGCGGCCATCGCCAGCGACGCCGACAGGAGGGCGATCGTGAGCGAGAAGCTGATCACGCTGAAGGGCAACTCGATCAGCAGGTAGGCGAGGCTCTTCCAGGTCACCGGCTCTCCCAGCGTTTTCAGCAGCCGGGGCCAAAGTGCCAGCGGCCTGGGCTCGGGCACCGATATCGGCCGAATCTTGGCTCCCAGCAGACGAATTG
Organism: Candidatus Dormiibacterota bacterium; assembly: GCA_035279665.1. GTDB lineage: Bacteria > Chloroflexota > Dormibacteria > CF-121 > CF-121 > CF-13. The sequence continues at coordinate 9,193 of DATEHI010000042.1, forward strand.
CCAGTTCGCGCTCGAACTGCGCGGCCAGCAGCCAACCGAGCATCGTCACCGCCAGGATGGCAAGGCCGACCCCGATGACCGCCAGGCCGATCCCGACGGAGATTCCGGTCACGAGCAGCACGAAATAGGTCAGCGCCAGCGGAAGGGCCAGTAGCAGGTAGACGATGCGCAGATACGTCTGGCGATCGCGCAGAAGGCTGAGCGCGGCCTCGGTCATGATGGGCAGCTTAGGCTGGATGTGTCGCGACTTTATGTCGAATTCGACGGGTTCCCCGCCGAACGTATACTTCAACCCACCAATTCCGCCACTACTTAAAAGGGGTGAACTGTGCAGGTACAGGCCATCATCCCGGCAGCTGGGGCCGGGCTTCACCAGGGGGAGTCCAGTGCCAGGGTGCTGATGCCCGTGGGAGGCCGGTCATTGATTCGCCGCACACTCGAGGCGTTCGATCGATGCCCGGAGGTCACCGGCATTACGCTCTTGATCTCGCAGCGCAACCTGCTCGAAGTGACGCGCGAACTCGAGAGCGACGGATGGCGTAAGGCAATCGACATTCGCCTTGGCGGCGAGCGCCGGCAGGACTCCGTTCGCCTCGGCCTGCTGAGCTTGCAGGAGGACCCCCCGGACTTCGTGATCGTCCACGATGGCGCCCGCCCTCTGGTGAGCGATGAGCTGATCCACGCCGGTCTCGAGGCCGCCCGGCAACATGGGGCGGCGACCGCGGCCATCCCTGTCCACCACACGTACAAGCACGTCGACAGCGCCGGCTTTGTCCATGGGACCGTGGAGCGCTCCGACCTGATGCAGGTCCAGACGCCACAGGTCTTCCGTTACGACTGGCTCCTGGAGGCGCACGAGAAAGCGGTGCGCGAACGGATCGTCGTGGAGGACGATGCGGAATTGATCGAGAAGCTGGGCAAGCTCGTCAAGGTTTTCTCGGGCTCGCCCCGTAACCTCAAGGTCACGACCCGGGAGGATGCGCTGATGGTGGAAGCGCTGCTGGCCACCGACCCCTTGTGCGTGTAGGGACCGGCTTCGACCTGCACCGGCTGGTGGTGGGTCGCCGGCTGGTGCTCGGCGGTGTCGAGCTTCCGTGGGATATGGGACTGACCGGCCACAGCGATGCCGATGTCATCTGCCACGCGCTGATCGATGCCCTCTGCGGGGCGGCAGGCATCGGAGATATTGGCACGCTCTTTCCCGACGACGACCCGAAGTACAAGGATGCGCGCAGCCTCGACCTGCTGCGTGAGGTGGCCGATCACTGCCGGCGTGCCAAATGGCAGGTGGAGAACGTCGACGTCACGCTGCTCGCCCAGGTCCCCCGGCTCACGCCCTACCGTGAGGCCATCCGGAACAACCTCGCGGGTGTGCTCGGCATCGCCCCGGCCGCGGTCGGCCTCAAAGCGACCACGACCGACCACGTCGGACCCATCGGCAATGGCGAGGCTCTCGCTGCCCAGGCGGTGGCGCTGCTTCGAGAGATTCCATGACGCCGCTCCGCCTGCACAACACGATGAGCGGCCGGGTGGAAGAGTTCGTCCCGATCGAGCCGGGCCATGTCCGGATGTACACCTGCGGCCCGACCGTCCACGACTATTCACACATCGGCAACTTCCGCACCTTTCTCTTCGAGGACATGCTGCGCCGCGTGCTCCTGCTGCAGGGCTACCGGGTCACCCAGGTGATGAATCTCACCGACGTCGAGGATCGCATCATCAAGAAGTCCGCGGCGCATGGCCAGACGATCGACGAGTTCACCGAGAAATACATCGAGGCTTTTTTCGAGGATCTCGACACGCTACGGATCCAGCGGGCCGAGCACTACCCGCGCGCGACGCAGCACATTTTCGAGATGGTGTCGCTGATCGAACGTCTCACCGAGAACGGCCACACCTATGTTGCCGACGGGTCGACCTACTTTCGGATTTCGACCTTTCCGCGCTACGGCGCGCTGGCGCACCTGGATGTCAGCGGCCTCAGGGCAGGCGCGCGCGTCGATGTCGACGAATACGGCAAGGACGATCCCCGGGACTTTGCCCTCTGGAAGGCTCGCAAACCTGGGGAGCAATCATGGGAAACGCCCCTGGGTGCGGGACGGCCCGGCTGGCACATCGAATGCTCCGCGATGAGCATGCAGTACCTCGGGGAGACGCTCGACATTCACGCCGGCGGCATCGACCTGGTCTTTCCGCATCATGAAGATGAGATCGCCCAGAGCGAGGGCGCGACCGGAAAACCGTTCGTGCGGTACTGGCTGCACGCGCAACATCTGCAGGACTCCACCGGTGAAAAGATGTCGAAACGCCTCAAGAACTTTTCGACCGTTCGCGACCTGCTCGCCGAGGGCTACGCACCGCGCGCCATCCGATACGCCCTTCTCACGGGAGCCCACTATCGGAGCCCGCTGGCGTTTTCGCCAGAGCTGCTCAAGGCGGCGGACAGTGCAGTCAAACGCCTCGATGAGTTCGCGGTACGGCTCGGCAGCGTGGCGGGGGCGGAACCGACTGTCGAGATTCGAAGCCGCTGGGATGAGGCCCTCATCGACGACCTCAATCTGCCGGCGGCCGTCGGCCATCTCTTCGAATTCATCAAGACCTTCAACTCACAGCTCGAGTCGGGAAAGGCGACGCCGGACGAGCGCGCGGGCGCCATGGCCATGCTCCGCCATGCAAACCGCATCCTCGACGTCATCGAGTTCCCCGAAGCCGTCGATGCCCAGGTCGAACGCTTGATTGCCGAGCGGCAGGCGGCCAGGGATCGGCGGGAGTTCGCCCGCTCGGACGAGATCCGGCAGCAGCTCCTCGGGATGGGCATCCAGCTGGACGACACCAAGGACGGCACGCGCTGGAAGCGGCTCCGCTAGTCCATGCCGCGGCCGCCTGACATCATTTACGGCCGCAATCCGGTGCTCGAAGCCTTCCGTGCCGGGCGGCCGGTCAAGCGGCTCCTGCTGGCTGAGGGTCTGCGGGAGGAGCCGAGGCTGAAGGAGCTGCGGCAACTTGCTGCGGGCCGCGGAGTCACGATCGAGGCGGCCGACCGCCGAAAGCTGGACGACATCGCGCACTCGGAGGCCCACCAGGGCGTGGTCGCTTACGTCGGTCCGCGAAAGTACTGGGAACTCGAGCCGATGGCGCGCGAAGCACTCGCCGAGCGCCCCGACGCCGTCCTGCTGATGCTCGACAGCCTTCAGGATCCACAGAACCTCGGCACGATCAGCCGCACGGCGGAGGCGACCGGTGTGGGCGGCATCGTGACCTCCCACAACCGTTCCCCGGAGGTGACGCCGTCCGTGGTCAAGGCGTCAGCCGGCGCCGCCGAGCACCTGCGTTATGCGCGCGTCGCGAACCTGGCGCAGGCGACCGAGACCCTGAAAAATCTGGGCTTCTGGATCGTCGGCCTCAGCGGCGACGCGCCCACGCTCTACACCGAGTTCGACTACCGGCGCCCGCTGGTGCTCGTCGTCGGCGCCGAAGGGGAGGGCCTGCATGATTTGCTGCGCAAGAAGGCCGATGCCCTCGTCCGCCTGCCGATGCTCGGCAAGGTCAGCTCGCTCAATGCCGCTGTCGCCGGCTCGATCCTGCTCTACGAGGTCCTGCGCCAGCGAGGCCGATGATCTGCTCCCTCGGCCAGAGCGCCCAGGCGCACACAGCGGCCAGCGAGGCGATCCCCAGGATGATCGCCGCACCCAGGAACTGACCGCTGACGACGTCGGCGAAGCTGATCGCGAGCAGGACCACGGCCTCGGCGGCGATGATGACACCCTTCAGATCGCTCACCGGCGCGTCCCTGGCAGGTTGGTACCGCGCTCGCCGGTTCGCGCCCGATGCTCGTTGAGGGCGGCTTCGTATTCCTCGAGGGACTTGAACTCTTCGGCCTCGAGCAGCACCCGCTTGGTTGCCGTTTCCCAGTCACGCGGGAGCGTCTTGAACATCGGCAGGCCGCGCTTCCGTCGGTAGAGGATGAACAGCACGACGGCGGACAGCACCCACAGCGGGCCGATGATGCGCGCGTAGTGGTGTGTCAGGAGCACCATCACGAGGAAGAAGAGGACGCCGAGGAAGCCGAGCACACCCAGGACCGGAAACCAGACCGGGTTCCCACGATAAGTGATCCGGATGTTGAGTGGCATCTTGTACGGGCGCGGGGTGAACGGATCCTTGAGGCGCAGCACAAATAGGGAGATGAACACCAGCAGGTAGCCGGTGGTGGCGCCGAAGGCGTAAAGATCGGCCAGGACATCGATGGCGGCGTTCTTACCCGATGGTCCTGGTGTGAAGAAGGCGAAGACGGTTTGCAAGAGCGCGACCACGCCGAATACCATCACGGCTCGGGCCGGGGTGGCGAAGCGCTTGTTGACCTGGGCAAACCAGTGCGGCAGCAGGTCGAACTGGCTCATCGAGTAGCTCAGCCGCGACGAGCTGACCACGCCCGAGTTGGCCGAGATGAACACGATGAGAAAACCGATGAGGGCGGTCAACGGGGCCGCGACCACACCAATGATCGGGATGTGGGCGGCGATGAGTGCCACCGGATCGCCCTCGTGGCCGTAGAAATCCGTCGGCTTGACGAGCCCGATGGCGAGGACCGAGAACGCCATGGCGAACAGCAGGACCGAGATGACGAGGCCGATCGAGGTGCGCGGGATGATCGTCGCCGGTCGGCGCGTTTCCTGGGCAACTTGCGAGATCGTCTCGAGTCCGACGAAGGCGATGATCGCCAGTGACGAGCCGAAGGCGAATTGGCTCAGCGACGGGCGATCGAAGAGAAACTCATGGGACACGATCTCCGGCCGCCAGACCAACACGAAGCCGGCGAGGACGATGATGCTCTGGGCAATGATCGCGATCGTCCCGACGACCTCGTTGAAGTTCGTCGACACTTTGATGCCGCGGACGTTGAGCCAGATCAAGAGCGCGATGCCCGCGATCGATTCGACCAACCATAACCAGGCGAGATTGATCGGCCCGATGGTCACGGTGAAATCGGTGACGTGATGCCCGAGCGTGACCCACGGCAGGAAGTAGTTGAAATACCCGAAGGCGACCACGGTGAAGAGCGAGATGTCGATCGTGTAATCGAGCACCAGGGCAGCTCCAGCCACCAATCCCGCCAGGTCCCCGAGCCCGCGCAGCGTGAAGTACTGGCCGCCGCCCGCCAGGGGATAGGCGGACGCCAGCTCCGCGTAACATAGGCCGACCAGCGCGAAGACGAGGCCCGCCGCCAGGAAAGCCAGCGGCGCCAGGCCGAGGGCGGCCAGGGTGATGATCCCCAACGCGGTGTAGATATCGGCGCCAACGGCCGCATAGCCCCACATGTACGAGCCCCACACGGAAACGTCGCGCCGGAGTTCGCTCCCGGAGATTCCTTCGACCGGGAGGTGTCCGTCTGGCGGTGGCTGCATTGGCGCTCCTCATCAACGTAGGTCCTCGTCGCGGGGCGGCTCACCGTACTCAGTACGGATTCTTGTACGGACACCCGTCGAATCCGTACTCAGCCCCTGTTCCGCACCGAGTACGGGGCTCGTCGTAGGATTGCTCGCGGAGGGTTTTGTAGCCACGCCTGACAGCAAACGCGGTTCCAGCCTGGCTCGCGTTCTGCCTGGCCCCTTTTCCCTGGCCGGAAGGCCGGAGGAAATCGCCGTTGCGGCTGGCTGCATCGTGGCGCTCCTGTTGGTGCTCGCCGGCGACCTGCTCACCCCGGTGCAGGTGGCGCTGACCGCCCTGGGTCTGATTCCCATGCTGGCTGGCGTCTGGCTTCTCTCCGACCGCCTCGCCCTGGCGGTGGCCGTCGTCGGGCTTGGTCAACTCGTGCTGACCACCGCGCTGGGCAGCGTTAGCGTGGCGACGGGCGTGTCGGAGGCGACTGCCTACGTTGTCTTGAGCCTGGTCGTCCGGCTCTACGCCGGCAGCCTCGCAGACCTGCTCGCGCGGCAGACTCCGAGCAAGCGTTCCGAGGTCACGAGCCGCACCGGTGTCGAGACATTGACCAAGCGAGAGCGGGAGGTCGCCTCGCTCGCGGCGCAGGGCTACACCGCCCGCGAGATCGGCGAGCAGCTGCACATCGGCGAGCGCACCGTCGAGACGCACGTCGCCAACGTCTGCAGCAAGCTTGGACTGAAGGCCAAGGTCGAGCTGGTTCGCTCGGCGTCCCGGCTCGGCCTGTAGAGGTGGAGCGACTGATCGTCGACGGCTACAACATCATCTTTGCCTGGCCCGAGCTCGCCGCGGTCAAGGACGTTAACCTGCAGGACGCGCGTGAGCTCCTGATCGCGACGCTGGCGGACTACGCCGCGATGACGCGGCAGAAGGTGACGGTGGTGTTCGACTCGCACCGCCGCCCCGACGCCGAGGCATCGGAGCAGACGGTAAGCGGCGTGCAAGTCGTCTACTCGGGACGAAAGACGAGCGCCGACCATGTCATCGAGCGGCTGCTCTTCGAGGCAAAGGCGAGCGACGAGGTAACGGTCGCCACCTCCGACGGGCTCCAGCGCGACCTCGCGCTCGGCCGGCAGATCAAGACCGTCTCGGCGTTGACCTTCAAGGGCCAGGTGGACGCGGTGCTGGCGAGCCGCAATCAGCAGATGGGGGACACCCGTGCCCGCTCCGACATCGCCCGCCGGCTCGAGGACCGCCTCGACCCGAAGACCCGTGAACGTCTCGAGCGGCTGCGCCGAGGTGAACCAAGCTGATCACGCCGTCCTTTCCACGCCGGGGACGGCCAATCGGAGGAATAAAAGAGGGCCGCACGGCGCGGCCCTCTTCTGCTGGCTGGACCTAGCAGCCCGAAAGCCCGGGGCTGAAGCGGTTGAACGCCGGCGTCGTCGTGTAGTAGTCGGTTACATAGGAGCCATCGCTGAGGCGGTCCCAGATGCTCGTGCCATTGACCGCGCTACCGGAGCGGATCTGGCAGACGACCACGATCCGATGGCCGACCGGCACGATTCCCAGCGCGGGATAGCCGGTGCCGGGACCGAAGCGCTGCCGCACCGTGTCGGTCGTGTAATACGCATGCCCGGTTCCTCGCGCCGGCCGGCTGGGACTCGAGACTGGCTGAACCACCGCACCGACGAAGTGGATGTAGCGGGGCGCCTTCACCGTGCGCTGCCCGTACCGCAGGTAGTTGGACCAGTTGTACTCCTCAACGGTCGCGTTGCCGGCTGCGTCGACGGCCATGACGTACGCGACATGGCCGCCCCACCAGGCACCGCTCTCCCCGCCGTGCCAGACGGCCACCGAGCCGACGGTCGGATGACTATCGACGACATAGCCGATCCATGCCGCCGCCGCATCCCACGATCCGCCGTTGCCGAAGAACGCGGTCTTGCCATTCGGGCCTTGCAGCGACGCGCCGTGCAGGCGGACCCCTTCCTGGGTCAGGCGGAAGGCCGCGAACGAGGTGCAGTACCCGGTGTAGAAACCCCAGGGATCGAGTTTATTGACCGTGCCGCGATAGGGGTAGTCATCGACTCCCGCGGCGCTGACCGAAAGTGCGGGAACTCCTAACAGGAGCACTGTCGCTCCGATTACCGCCGACAACGCCTTGCGCACGCTGAACCTGTCGCGATCCATAGGGCTGATGCCACCTCTTCATCGCGCGCGCTGCGCGGTATTTGCCTCCCCGTCCGCTGCCGATACAACGGAGGGTGCGCGCCGATGGCATCGGGCGATCCGCGATCGTTGTCAATTGGTCGCAGCGCTGTTGGCCGCCGTCACCGGCTCACCAAGAGATCGTGTCATTGCCTGGCCACTCGTCCCATAGTTGGCTGATCTTGAATCAGCTTCGGGCGCGCCCAATGGAAGACGAGCAGCGCCCAGCTCCATCCCAGCAGGAGTCCGGCGGTCACATCGGTGGGGTAATGGACGCCCAGGTAGACACGGGACCAGGCAACCGCCAGTGCGATCACGATGCCGAGAACAATGGCAGCCTCACGCCAGCCGCGCGCCAGGCCTCGAGACAGCATGATCGCGATCGTCAGGTAGATCGCGGCCGCCTGCGTCGTGTGCTCGGAAGGGAAGCTGAGAGAGGAGAGCTGGCTCAGATGCTCGATCGTTGGCCGCGGTCGGGCGACGATCACCTTGACCACCAGCGGCAAGACGGCGCTCCCGATCGCGATGACTACCAGGGCGATGTCGTCCGCCGGGCGCTTCCAGCGACGGAGCAGCAGGAAGGCGATCGACAGTGGCGCCAGCAGGACGAACGAGCCCGCTTCGGTTACGACCCACGCGATGGAGGTCAGGGTTGCGTCGCGACCGCCCGCGATCGCCTGCATGACCTGAAGGTCGATGCCGGGTGCCCATGCCCTGATGCCGATACCGGCGAGCGCGGTCACGACCGACAGTCCTAGCAGGATGCCGAGGACGCGGACCGAAAAGGCGACGAGGGCCGCCTGCTTATCGATGCTTGTCCTTGAAGCTCACCGGCGCGACCACGCGAAGCCCGCCGGGCACGATTTCGAAGGTCCCCGGAATCTTGCCGGCGATCTCGCCGTCCAGGGTGACGTCCATCGGCTCCCGCGTCCGCACGCGCAAGCGCGAGACCTGAAGTGTGCGAAAGCCGCGGATCCGGCGACGCACGCGAAAGATGGGATAGAGTGCCGAGCGCAGCAACCGCCTGATCGGCAGGTGCTCGACCATGATGACGTCGAGGGCCCGGTCGTCCGGGTTCGCACCGGGGAGCTTGAGGTCGAGAAATCCCCCAAAAACGGGGGCGTTGATCACCGAAAGATGCACGAGACTCAACAGCTCGGTTCGTCCTCCGGCCTCGACCTCGCACCGGAAGACCGGCCGTTCCTTCATGGCGAACGCCATCGCGACCGCGTAGGTCAGCCGCCCGAAGCGCGCTCGCAAATCGGCTCGCGTTGCGAAGCGCGCGAACTGCACGTTGAGGCCGGTCGCGGCAGCGTGGACGAAATACCGAGGCGGTTGACCATCGCGGGTCAGCCTGCCGGCGTCGTGGCGCGAAACCTGGCCGCGAGCAAGGAGTCGCACCGCTTTGCCCAGGTGGAGAGGAATGCTGATCGATCGAGCGAAGTCGTTCGAGGTACCGAGGGGGAGAATGCCCAGGACGGCCGGGGTCGTAATGACGGCGTTCGCGACCGCGCCCACGGTCCCATCGCCGCCCGCCGCGACAACAATTGGTGGCCGTGCGCCGTTGCCTCGAAGCAAATCGGGCAGGCGATGAAGTTCGTCGACCGCGATCTCAGCCACCACCTCGAGCCCGCGGGAGGCCATCAGCTCCTTGGCCTGGGCCAGTTTTTGCCCGTGCCCTGCGTTCGGGCTGGCAACCAGGATCAGCTGCCTGGTGCCGGCGCTCTCCTTCGCGGGCACCGGAGTCACGGGATCCCACCACTCGCGAGCCTTGCCTATGAGGACGCCGCTGGCGAGTCCCATTCCGGTGCCGATTGCCGCCCCTACCAGCACGTCGAACGGATAGTGCACCCGCAGGTGGACGCGTGAGTAGGCGACGCCGGCCGCCAGCGGGAGGATTGGCAGGAGCAACCACGGCTCCTCCATGCCCACGCCAGTCGCGAAGGCAAAGGCGGACGCCGAGTGCCCGGATGGGAACGAGAAGCTGCCAGGCATGGTGACCGGCAGGGGCCGATTCCGCCTGCGGCTGGCCGGCCGCTCGCGCCGAGCCAGGTATTTCAACGGGAGGTTGACGAGCGTGGACGTGATCGCGATCGAGACGATGCCCCGCAGTGCAGCGCGCCGGCCCGGGCGGCCGCCGAGCACGCTGATCACGCCGGCGATGGCGACCCAGAGCATCGATCGGTTGGCGCTATTGCTCAGGTGCCTGAGGGAACGGTCGGCGAGCTGCCGCTCCTTTCGCGTCAGGCGCTCGAAGAGCCACCGATCGAAGTGATCAAGGAGCGTGAGGGGGCGTAGCACGAATCTTCAGACTACGTGGCAGCCGCGCCTAGCGGCAAACCCAAACTCGGCCGTGGGGCCCAATCACCCAGCCGCACCAGCGTGGCGAAGGTGTGGGGCGGGCTGGGCGTGGCTGCGGTGGCGGCGGCTGATAGAACTCGGAAATCTCACGTGTACCAACGGGCTCGATCGGCGTGCCGTTAGCGAGAAGCTCGCTGACCGTCAGGAAATGGTAGCCGCGCTTCTCGAGCTCCGGGATGAGTAGCCGCAGCGCTTGGCCGGTCGCCGGCGCGTTGGCGCGGCCGTGCAGATGCATCACCACGATCGACCCCGGTTTGACCTGTGAGAGAACCGCCGAGACGATCTGTTGCGGATAGGCGTTAAAGGCGTCGATCGAGTTGACGTTCCACTGGACCGGAACGAGCCCGGAGGCATGGACCAGGTCTAGCGATTGCCGGTCGTAGCAGCCGCCGGGAAACCGGAAGTACTTCGGTAGCACTCCCGTCGATCGATGGATCGCTGCCTGCGCTAGCCGAATCTGCCGCGCCTGCTCCGTTCGGGTCACGCCCCCGAGACGGTAGCAGGGGGTGTGAAAGGCCGGATGGGAATAGCTGTGGTCGCCGATCTCGAAGTTGGAATTGGTCGCCAATTCGCGGGCCACGCCCGGGTAGATCTCCGCCCACATCCCGGTCATGAAGATGGTTGCGTGAATGTTGTGGGCCTCGAGGTAGGAGAGGGCGTCCTTGTTGATCCAGACGGCGCCGGCCCGTGCCGCCGCGGCCATCTGTGCATCCATATCGAGGTCGAAGGTCAGAGCCACCACCCGGCTGGCGGTCGCCGCGCCCATGATGACCCGAGGATCCGGCGCCGTCCTCCCGCTGACGGGTTGGACGGCCAGATCCGGATTATCCAGCCGATCGGTCTCGGCGGCCAAAGCCACCGTCGGCGGGGACGTGACCAGGGCGGGCGGAGTGCGGGGGTAGGATGACGTGCCCGCCAGCAGAAGGGCAGCGACGGCCACGATGGCCCCTCGCCTCACCATTCCCGTCCCTATTCCGCTGAGGCCGGCGCGATCGCCGCCACCAGCGCGAGGTCGCCGGGCCTGACCGATTTCGGGTCGAATTTCCGAACGTTGGCGGCCATCTTCGTCAACGCCTCGGCCATCGACATCGGCGGCGCGGCATCTTTCTTGCGAGATAGCGGAACGAACCGAACCGGGTTGATCCGGGCCACGACCACGGCACGAAGGTACGGGCTCTTCATCCCCATCTCCTGCATCGTCGTCACATGTGCGGCAACGCGGTCGTCGATGTCCATGATGCGGACGGCCCATTGCTCGCGTTGACGTAACGCGGCGGGAAGCGTGCTGTCGAGGAAGCGGTCCACCTTGTTGAGTACCGATTGATAGGAGGATCCGGCAAAGCGCGAGCGCTGCGCGTAGGCGCCGCCAAGCGTCAGGAAGACTGGCGAGTCGAACGTGACCGCGTGCTCGATCTCCTTGGAGCGAGGCTGTTCTTTGGCGAGCTGCCGCGCCATTCGAATCACCTCGAGGCTGCGGTCGCGCAGGTTGTGCGCTTTCTCGGTGTTGAGTGCCAGGATCCGAAAGGCGAGCTTCTCATCGGGTACCAGGAGGGCGGTGACCGAGCGCATCCCCAGACGTCGCGCTGCCTCGAGACGATGCCGACCGTTCGGCGACCAGAAGCCGTCATCCGAGGGGACCGCGATGACGGGATCAAGAAACAGGCCGGCCGCACCGATGGCTTCGGCCAGGCGGGTCGCGTGGGTCTTGGAGAGATCGCGCTGAAAGGGCGTGGCGACGACTTTCTTTATGGGGAGCGCCGCCAGCACGAGCGCCTGCCCCGCGAACGGATCCCGGTAAGCGCCGACGACGGCGCCACCCTGCTTTTGCACCTGCGCGACCAGGTCAGCGACGTCCTTACCCGTTGGCTCGATGACGCTCTCACGTGGCTCCGGGCCGCGGGCGGCGGCGGGCCTGCGTGAGCTGGTCGCTTTCCTCGGGGCTTTCCTGGGCGCCTTCTTTGCTGCCGGCATACCGCAAGCGTACGTGAAGCTATTCCAATAGGGAGTTAGCCCATGTCTGGTTTCGGTTGATGCTTGATAAAGCTGATTCGGTTGATCCTTGACACTCCTCTGCAACACTAGCGCCGCGGGGCCTGGCCCTCGGCATTCTTCTTGCGAACGACGCCTTTCGTAGCGCGGACTTCCGTCTTGACC
>DATEHI010000043.1:0-51797 GCA_035279665.1 Candidatus Dormiibacterota bacterium
CAGTTCACTACGGTTGCCAAGAATTTCGAGCACCGCGTCGACGCGGCGGGGGCCCTCGCCGAAGCGAACCACGCGTACCAGCGCCGGTACTTCCACATCAGCGAGCCGCAGGACGGCATGGTGCGGGTCGATGGCGTGCTCGACGCCGAGGGGGGCGCGACTCTCCGTGGCGCCCTGCAGAAATTCATGACGCCCGTCAAGGATGATGCGCGCAGCTACGGGCAGCGCAGCGCCGACGCGCTCGTGGAACTCGGCCGCCAGGGTGGGTCGGGCAGCAAGCGCGATGGCGCCGGCCCACGGCCACAACTGATCATTCGCGCGAGCCTCGATACGCTGGCGGGGACGCCGGGCGCGCCGGCTGGCGAGCTGGATGGCGGCGGCACTGTGCCGGCGGAGACCGTTCAGCGCCATGCCTGCGACAGTGCGATCATCCGGATCACCGGCGAGGGCGAACTGGACCAGGAGCTCAACCACGCGAGCCGGACCATCCCGGCGTCGACCCGGCGCGCGCTCGAAGCGCGGGACCGGCACTGTGTCTTTCCCGGCTGTACGCGGCCGCCGATCTGGTGCGACGGGCATCACCTGGCCTGGTGGACCAAGGGAGGACCGACCTCGCTGCCCAACCTGGCCATGCTCTGCCGCCCCCATCATCGGATGGTCCACGAAGAGGGCTGGCGGCTGGTACGCCACAAGGACGGGCGGTTCTCCGCGATCCCACCGCCCCGCAGCGTGATGCCCAGCGCGCGATCAGCCTGAAAGGGTTAAGCCGCCGGAGCAGCGCGCGATCGGCGTGAGACGTTTAGCCACCCGAGCGGTGCGGCGTGCCCGGCCGTGTACACGCTAGTCGAGCTGATGACCCGGGTTGACGGTGCGTTTGCGCTCCAGATAGGCGATCAGGGCAAACAGCAGCGTCAGGCCCAGCAGGAGCCCCCCGAGGGCGTCGGAGAGCCAGTGCCACCCGAGGTAGACGACGCCGTAGCCGACGAAGCAGACCAGGAGCACCAGCACCGGGCTGAGCCGCGAACTGTCGCGGCCGAACAGCTCCCACCGCTCCGAGAGGTAGAGCACCAGACCGTAGGTCATCGTCGCCCGAAGTACGTGGCCGCTGGGAAACGAATAGTGCCCGAACTTGTGAGCCAGCCCCGGCAGGAAGTCCGGGAACCGCTGAAACGCTTTGCCCGGAGCCGGGCTCGTGATCACCTGCTTCCCAATGAGCTCCAGGAGCGATCCGGCGAGCACAAAGGCTACCGGTAGCACGGCCAACAGGCGCAGGCCGCGAAAGAGGGCGATGCCAATGAGGGCAGCGACCAGCAGCGTCACCTCGATACTGCCCAGATACGAAAATATTCCGAGCCCGATGTCCTGCCCGGTGCTGCCCCGGCCCTGCAGGTAGTTGGTCATTCGTAAATTCAGCCGGTCGAACGCACCCAGGTCGACGAATAGCGCCACGATCACGAATGCGGCGAAAAAGGCCCCCGCCGTCAGCAGCAGCCGCCGGCTGAGGACGGGCCAGTGGAGGCGGATCAGTGCTGGCACTTGCGGCAATAGACCGTGCCGCGGCCGGCCAGGCGTGTTCCCAGCAATGACGTCCCGCATTTCAGACAGGGCTCGCCGCTTCGGCCGTAGACGAGCAGCTTCTCCTGATTGCTGCCGCGCAGCCCGAATCCGTCGACGTAATTGATGATGGACGAGCCTCGCGCCGCAATGCTGTTCTCCAGGACGTACTGAATTGCTTCGTACAGGGCCCGCCGTTCACGGACGGTGAGCCGGTGAGTCCAACGGCTAGGACGGATTCCGGCCCGAAAACATGCCTCGTCGGCATAGATATTGCCGACGCCGGCCAGAAAAGACTGATCGAGTAACGCCGATTTCACCGGCCTGCGGCGGGCTTTGACGAGCCGTTCGAATTCGGCCTCGGTGAGGTCGCCGTGGATCGGCTCCGGACCGAGCCGCCGGGGGAAGGCGCGGGCCGCGATGAGTTCATCCATCGTGCCGACGACCAGGCGCCCGAACTGGCGGGGATCGTCATAACGCAGCTCCAGGCCGCCATCGAGCACGGCACGGAAGTGCGTGTGCTTGACCGGCGCTTCTTCCGGCTCCCAGACCCGCAAGTGCCCAGTCATGCCCAAATGGACGATCACCTGGTCACCCAACGCGCGGTTGGGCGCAAACGTTCCGGTGGGAGCCGGCTCCAGGGGCATCACGATGTACTTGCCCCGCCGTAGGACCGTGTTGATCGTCCGGCCGCGCAGGCGGCGGACGAACTTCGTCGCACTCGGGTAGCGGACGACTCGTGCCCGAATGGCGGGATCCCGCGTGAGCTGCAGCGACTCGATGCGGCGTCCAGTGAGCTGGGGCCGCAGGTCACGGACGATGGTCTCGACTTCGGGAAGCTCGGGCATCGAGCTCTAGGCCCGGGCGGCCACAAGACGCACCCGCTCCATGTCCTGCCAGTTAGGCCCAACCTTCAGGTCGACTTGAACTGGCACTTTCAAGGGGTAAGCGCGGGCCATCAAGTCCGGCACAACTTCGATCAATCGATCGCGTTCGCCCGGGGTGACCTCGAAGACGAGCTCGTCGTGCACGGTGAGGATCATCTGGCTGGCGAGCTGCTGCTCGTGCAGATAGTTTTGTAGCCGGATCATGGCCAGTTTCATGATGTCGGCGGCGGACCCCTGGACCGGCATGTTGATGGCGATGCGCTCCGCGCCCTGACGCAGCATGCGATTCGGCGAGCGAATGTCCTGGATGTAGCGCCGCCGGTGCAATAAGGTCTCGACATAGCCTTGCTCTCTGGCTTGGATCTTGATGCCTTCGAGAAACTCGCGGACCCGGTTGTAGGCGCGGAAGTACGCGTCGATGAAGACCCTGGCCTCTTCCGTTGACATGCCCGTGTCGCGCGCGAGCCCGAAGTCGCTGAGGCCATAGAACAAGCCGAAGTTGACGACTTTGGCGAGGCGCCGCTGATTGGCCGTGACATCGGCCTGCGGGATGCCAAAGACTTCAGCCGCCGTTCGGGCGTGGATGTCCTCGCCGCGCGCAAAGGCATCAATCAGCACCGGATCATCTGTCATGTGGGCCAGCACGCGAAGTTCTATTTGCGAGTAATCGGCCGAGAGCAAGACATCGCGGGGGCGACCCGGAATGAAGGCGCGACGAACTTTCTGGCCGACCTCGGTCCGGATGGGAATGTTCTGTAAGTTTGGGTCAGAGGACGAGAGCCGCCCGGTCGCGGCCACAGTCTGATTGAAGCTCGTGTGGACGCGATGCGTTTTCGTGTCGACCAGCAGCGGAAGGGCATCGACGTAGGTGCCCTTGAGTTTGCTCAATTGTCTGAACTCGAGAATTTTCGAAATGACTGGATGGGCGTCGCGCAGCCCTTCGAGCACATTGGCATCCGTGGAGTAGCCACTTTTGGTCTTGCGGCCGCCAGGCAGGTCCAGATCCTCAAAGAGAAATCTCGCCAGCTGCTGCGGCGAGTTGACGTTGATCGGCCCGTGGGCGGCGTCCGCGATCTCCTGGTCCAGAACTCGCAGTTGTTCGTATAGCTCCCGGGAGACCTGTCGCAAGTAGGGCAGATCGACGGACACGCCCGCCAGCTCCATCTCGGCCAGCACGGGGAGGAGCGGCATCTCTAGATCACGAAACAATTCGGCGTTGCCCAAACGATCCAGTTCGGACTCGAGCCGCGGCGCCAGCTGCAGCATGACGCGCATGCGCTCGCCGAAAAACGCGGCCGCCCGCATGACGTCGACCTGGTCGCAGGTCATAGCGGCCTTGCCGCTGCCGAAGAGGGCCTCGCGGCCCTCGATAGAACGATGCAAGACGTCCGACGCCAGCGCTTCGAGGCTTGGCGAGCGAACACCCGAGTTGAGCAAGTAGGCCGCCACCAGCAGATCCCAGTCCGCCCCGCGAAGTTCAATGCCATGCGCTCGCAGCGCCAGGTAATCGGCCTTCTGGTTGAAGCCGAGCTTGGACGGCTTCGCGCTAGCGAGGCTGGCGGCGAAGCGGGCGAGGACATCGCGCACCGCCAGGCAACGCTCCTGTTCGTGGGCCAGCGGCACGTAAAAAATCTCGTGCTCGTTGAGGCCGACGACGAGTGCAGCGATCCGGCCGTGACGCGGCACGTCATCCAGCGTGATCACCTGGAAGCCAACCCGGTCCGATGTCGCAAAAGCCGCTGTCAATCGCTCCAGTTCGGCCGGCTGGCGCACGACCGTGACCGACTCCGTGGGCGCCAACTCGAGGGACAGTGTCGATTGCGCCGGCTGGCGGGCCGCCTCCTGGCGCGCCGGCTCGGAATCCAGAAGAAGGCGGCCCTGCTCCCTGGCGGGCGGCGCAAAGATCGGCGGGGCGGACATCGCGCTACCGTCGGTCCAGGTGGTTGGGACCCGGGCCGCCAGGCTGCGGAAGCCGAGGTCCGCCAGGATCGTCCGCGCCGCATCGGGGCGATAATCCGTGGCAGACCCGTGGCTCAAGTCGAGCGTGACGCCGGGAACGTCGAGGACGATCGTCGCCATTCTCTTGCTGAGCAGCGCCTGCTCCCAGTGCTCGTCCAGCAGTTTTTTGATCTTGGGGGGCGTGAGCCGTTCGCGGTTCTCGACGAGGCTTTCGACTGACCCGAACTCCTGGATGAGCCTGATCGCCGTCTTTTCACCGATCCCGCGGATGCCCGGGATATTGTCCGAGACGTCGCCGACCAGGCCCTTGAGATCAACGGTCTGGATCGGCTCCAGGCCATAGCGCTCGCGGACACGGTCCGGCGTGTAAAGAATCGTTTCTGAGACCCCGCGTTTGCTCGTCAGGACAAAGACATCGTCATTGACAAGTTGCAAGGCATCCAAATCGCCGGTGACGATCGTGCTGTGCAGGCCCTGCCCACGGGCCTGCCGCGCCAGCGTGCCGATGACGTCGTCCGCCTCCACGCCCTGAATTTCGTAAATGGGGATGCCGAAGGCCCGGACGATGTCGCGCGTCAGCGGAAACTGCGGGCTCAGCTCGGGCGGCGTCGGCCGGCGAGTCGCCTTGTACTGGGCCAGTTCCTCGTGCCGGAAGGTCCGGCCGCCCAGGTCGAAAGACGCGAGCACGTAGTCTGGATGTTCCTGCAGGGCCAGCAAGAGCATCGACGTAAAGCCATAGGCGGCGTTAACGATATTGCCTTCCCGGTCGGTCAGGGAGGGCAGCGCAAAGAAGGCGCGATAGACCAGCGAGTGGCCGTCGATAAGGACGAGCCGCTGCTTCTGTTGGGGCTCCGGCACCACCAGAGTTTAGTCGTGCTGGAATCTGTTAAACGCTGCTGGTGACTGAAAAACCCGATGATAAGATAGGCTCGAATTCAGGATGGCTAAATTCGTCGAAATGCAGGTCGACTCCATCCGTGTGCACATGCCCAGCGGGCAGCACGTCGTGATCCTCAAAGAGAAAGAAACCGACCGGTATTTGCCGATCTGGATTGGCATCTACGAAGCCAACGCGATCGCCCTGAAGATCACGGGCATCACCCCCGAGCGGCCGATCACCCACGACCTGCTGGCCAATATTTTGCAGAGCGCCGAAATGCGACTCAAGAAGATCCAGGTGACCTCGCTGACAAATGAAGTCTTTTTTGCCAGATTGTTTCTGGCGGTCAACGGCAAGGAAGTCGAGATCGACTCCCGACCAAGCGATGCGATTGCGCTCGCCGTGCGTATGACCTGTCCCATCCTGGTGTCGCAGGACGTTCTCGACAAGGCCGGCGTGTTTCCCGAGAAAGAAGAGGAGGAAGAAGACAGGCTCTCGATCTTCAAAGAGCTCATCAACAGCATGGACCTGCCGGATCTGGAAGGTCCGCCGCCGGAGAAGAGCTAAGGGGTAATCGTCAGCGGAAGCTGGGCCACGAGGGCAGTGCCGTCGCTCAGGTCGATCTCGATCCGCAGCGTGTAGTTGCCCGCAACCGGTGTTTGCAGCTGCATCTGCGGGATCGAGTAGGCCGCATCGTAGCTGAACGGATACGTCGACGCTTTGGACGGAGGCGCCAGCCTGACGCTGTCCCTACTGTCGCGTATCAGGAAAAGCCGGACGGAGGAAGCCTCAGGCGCAGAAAGGCCATAGGTTGTGATGTGCAGACCGATGACGCCGGTCGCTGAGTACGACCTGGCATCAGTGGCAAGCGTCAGGGAGCGCGATGAATTCCGGGGATCAACGGCCGTCGTCGAGTTGCCGGAGAATTTCTGGGCGCCGGCTGCCGCGTCCTGGTTCGACTCGTAGAGCGGCGCGACCTCCGGGCGTGACTGCCCGGCAGCGGGCGCGGCCGCCCCGCGACTCGTCAATGTTGTGCCCAACGCCGATCCCGGCCCGTGCAGTTGATTGATGCCCACGACGATGATCAGCAACGCGGCCGCCGCCCCACCAAGCCACCCAATTGGCGCCCAGCGAGACGACTGGCGGGGCTGCACGGGGATGGTGAATGTCCGGTTCGGCGTCTCCATCGGCAGCGCGCGGACGGCATGGACCGTCTCACGCAGCCCGTTCAGACGGCGCGTGCACTCGGCACAGCCGGCGACGTGGTCCGTGACGCGAGCCTGCGTCGCTGCATCGAGCTCGTGGTCGAGATATGCCGACAGCTCCTCGAGCGTTGGCTCGGTCGGGATGCGTGGCTCATTCGGCATGGGCGTCCTCCCGAGTCGGAAAGAAATCCGGATGCTGCTGCAGGCGCTCCTGGACCTGGGCCCGTGCGCGTGCGATCCGAGACTTGACCGTGCCGAGCGGAACGCGAAGCACGGCGGCGATCTCCTCATAGGCCATGCCGTTTACATCGCGCAGGACGATCGCGATCCGCATGTCGTGGTCGAGCGCCTGGATGCTGTCACGGACCAGGCGCGTCCGCGCATTCGCCTCGGTTTGCTCCTGCGGATCAGGCGTGGCGATGCCGAGGCCGACGACGTTACTGGCCCTTGGACCTGTCTGATCTTCATTCGGCATGGCGCTGAATCGGCGGCCACGCCGATAGTGGTCGTAACAGAGATTCGCGGCAATCTGGAACAGCCAGGACTTGAACGGCGCCTCCCGCAGAGTACGGATCTTCTCCCAGGCGCGCAGAAAGGCCTCCTGCGTGACGTCGGCGGCATCATCCGGTTGGCCGACCATCCGCAGCGCCATGTTGTAGAGCGGGACTTGATATTGCACGATCAATTGGGTAAACGCCTCCCGATCGCCCCGGCGGGCCCGGCCCACCAGGTCGCGATCGTCGTTCGAGCCTTTAGACGGAAACATCCCTGATAAGTTCCCAACGAGCGTACTCGGATATACTCGCCGCGCCGCCGGAGTGTCGGAATGGTAGACGAGGGCGCCTCAAAAGCGCCTGGGCGTAAGTCCGTGTGGGTTCGAGTCCCTCCTCCGGCAGTAACTTGTGAGCGGCCTGCTGGTCACGCTCCGTCCATTTCCGGGCCTCCGCGGGGCCGGTGGCCGATTGACGATCGGCCGGGACCCCGCCATACTGCCGCCCAAGAGGCGACAACGGAACTTTTTCCTTCGGCGGCCGTCTTAATGAATTAGATGCCTGAGATGCGTGCCCAGCGCTCGTTCCGCCTGCCCGCGCGGCTTGCATTGGCATCGTTGCTCGCCGGAACGGCGCTGGCGGGGGCGTCGATCGGCGCCGCGGCCGCCAACGATGTGACGCTGAGCGTCCTCGTCGGCTACCAGGATGTCGTCAAGCCCGGCGAGTGGATGCCGGTCACGGTCGTCGCCAAGAACAGCGGGGCCGGGATCGATGGCACGCTCGAGCTCCAGGAGACGTTGAACGGCCAGCCCGACGTCAGCGGCTTTCCCGTTTACCAGGCGCCGATCAGCCTCGCCAGTGGAGCCAGCAAGCGGATCCGGGCGTACGCCATCGTCGAGACGAGCGGCGCGACGATCACGGCGCGAATCGTCCAGAACGGCCGGGCGATCGTCTCCCAGGACTCCGCATCGACGAGCACCACGTCGACCATGATTGGCGTCCTGTCCGACCAGGGCACGTCCCTCGATACCTTTGCGGCCGTTCACCCGGCGAGCATCGCCGCCCGGGTGGTTCACCTGGCGGCGGGCGACCTCGCAGAGTCGGCGATCCCGCTACGCGCCTTCGACATCCTCGCCATCGACGACTTCGCCACCGACAGCCTGACCGCGGGGCAGCGCACCGCAATCGGAGACTTCGTCCGCGCCGGCGGCGATCTTCTGCTGGGCACCGGCGCCGCCTGGCACAAGACGCTGGCCGGCCTGCCGGCGGCGATCGTGCCGATGACCGTCAGCGGCACGACGAGCGTGACCACCTCCCTCCTCGGCGGCGCCCCGGTCGAGGTGGCCACCGGGGCCGTGACGCCGGGACCGACCTGGCTTGGGGCGGGCAGCCAGCCGCTCTTGCTCGAGCGCCGGGTGGGGGCGGGCACGGTGACGATGGCCACCTTCGATTGGAATCAGGACCCCGTCGCCGGGTGGAGCGGCACCACCCCCCTCCTGCGCCAGCTCATCGCGCGCTCGGTGATCGGCACGGGCGGCTCCAACCAGAACTTTGCGTATGGGATGGGCGCGTCGGGCCCGATGGGCTTCGGGTCCCAGCCGACGATCGCCTCCAAGAGCGGCGCACTCAGCTCGACGTTAGGAAACCTCCCGGGACTCGACCTGCCCTCGCTCCAGCTAACGGGCCTGCTCGTCCTGCTCTATGTCCTGCTCGTGGGTCCTGTGAATTACGTCGTGTTGGGCGCGATGCGGCGGCGGGCGCTCGCCTGGGTCACAGTGCCCCTGATCGCCGTCATCGCCGCCGGCGGGGCCTATGGAGCGGGGGTCTTCACCAAGGGCCGGTCGGTGCAGGCCAACCAGATCACGATCCTGCATGTGCAGCCGGGCTGGGACCATGCCTACCAAGAGACCTACACCGGGATCATGGCGCCGAGCCGCGGTGACTACCAGGCCCGCGTCGGCGGAGGGCGCCTCCTGATCAGCCCGATCGTCAACAACACCGGCTTCGGCCCAGGAGCGTTCGGAACGGGGTCGCGCGCGGCCAGTATCCGGATCAACGTCGACAGCAACAGTGTCACGCTGCCCGGGATGACCGCCTTCGTACTGGGTGGCTTCGCGACCGAGTCGATGAGCTCGGCGCCACAGCTGGGGGGGCACCTCCAGTTGGTGAACGGGAAGCTCACCGGTACGATCGAGAACCACTCGAACCTGGCCTTCACGGACGCCGTCCTGATCATGGGCGACAACTTTCAGACCTTTGGCGCGCTGAAACCGGGAGCGACGGCGGCCGTTTCACTGGACCCGAAGCCGTCCAACCCCTTTGGCCAGCCAATCTACACCCGCATCTACGGAACGGCGTATTTCAACGGTGGCCCGCAGCCGACTCAGTTGACCGATTCCCAGCGCGAAGACTACGCGAAGACGCAGATCCTGGCCGTGCTGACCTCCGCAGGAAGCTCCAAAGGCTCGCTCGCGGCAGTGCCAATGCTGGTCGCCTGGACGCACGAGTCGTTCCAGGACCTCACGGTGAACGGGAATCATCCGCGATCGACGGCCGAAACCGCGGTCGCCCTGTCGCTGCCGCTGGACCAGATTGGTACGGGCTCGTTGCCGGCCGGTGTCGTCAGCGGCCGCATCGTGGACGTCGTGGGTGACACGCAGAGTCAGGGACCGGTTGGCATGCTGCTGATCCAGAGCGGCAGCGTCACGTACGAATTTTTGCCCTCGCTGGCAGCCGGCACACACCTGACCGGCGCCTCACTCGCCACCTCCAACCCGTACGGCGGCAAGTTCATCCCCGCCCCGGGCGGCGGTACAACCGCTCCCACGCTCCAGGGACAGGTGTGGGACTGGGTACGATCGACCTGGACCGACATCGCCTACCAGGACAACGGCACGACCAGCCTGCCCGACAGCGCCGTCAATCCCGACAGCGGCCTGGTGCGCCTTCGACTCAGCAGCAGCGGCGGCTTCGTGGCGGGGACCATCACGCTCGCAGGGACGGTCCGATGATCTCCGTCGAGCAACTCACCAAGGTCTACGGAGGGCGGACCGCGCTCGACGCGGTCTCATTCGAGGTTCCCAAAGGGGAGATCTTCGGCTTTGTCGGACCGAACGGCGCCGGGAAGACGACCACGCTGCGCATCCTTGCGGCGCTGCTGGAGCCGACCACGGGACGCGCCTTTGTCGACGGTGCCGACGTGAGCCGGCAGCCAGAGCGTGTCCACGAACGCCTTGGTTACATGCCGGACTTCTTCGGCGTCTACGATCAGCTCACCGCGGCCGAATACCTGGATTTCTACGCTGCCTGCTACCGGCAGCCCAAAGCCCGTCGCACGAAGATCGCGAATGACCTGCTCGAGCTCGTCGGGCTGACGGACCGTCGCGATCAGGCGGTCGATACATTGTCGCGCGGCCTCAAGCAGCGGCTGTGCCTCGCACGGGCACTGGTGCACGACCCGGCCGTCTTGTTGCTCGACGAGCCGGCCTCCGGGCTCGACCCGCGGGCGCGGGTCGAGATGCGCGAGATCCTGAAAGAGCTGCAAAAAATGGGCAAGACGATCGTGATCTCGAGCCACATCCTCCCGGAGCTGACTGAGCTCTGCACCATGGTCGGCATCATCGATCAGGGTCGGATGCGGGCGACCGGCGCGGTCCAGGACGTCATCCGGCAATTGACCAGCGGGCGACGTCTGCGCATCACGGTACTCGGCCAGAAGGAAGAGGCCGCCGCGCTGCTCAGGCCGTTGACGATGATCCACGCGGTCAGTACGGTCAATGGCGTGATCGAGGCCGAGTATGAAGGCGACGACACGACGGCGGCCAGCATCTTGCAGACGCTGACGGCGGCGGGCATCAAAGTTTCGGGGTTCAGCCAGCTCGAGGGCGGCCTCGAAGACGCGTTCATGAGGGCGACGGAGGAATGAACCGCGTCGCCATCGCGCTGTGGAATCCCATCGTCGCCAAGGAGTACCGCTCCCGGATGCGCACCTGGCGCTCACCGCTCGCCATGACCGTTTACATCCTCTTGCTGGGCGGCCTGGGCTGGGCGGTCTTTGCGGCGATGGCGTATTCATCGCGCAATTCCTACAACGGTGGGCAGGCCGCCAATTACGGTCAAGGCTTGTTTCTCTATCTGGTGCTATTTCAAATGGTCTTGCTCGCGTTCATCACCCCGGCCCTGACGGCCGGCGCGATCAGCAGCGAACGCGAGCGCCAAACGATCGATTTGCTGTTCGTGACGAAGCTTCCATCGTTTGCGATTCTGTGGGGCAAGCTGCTCGCATCGATGTCCTTCGTGCTCCTGCTCTTGCTGCTGTCGGTACCGATTTTCAGCCTGGTGTTCCTCTTTGGCGGGATCGAGCTCGACCAGGTCGCCGCGGCCTTCCTCGTAACGGCGATCAGCGCGTTGACCCTTGGCATCATCGGGATCGCGTGCTCGGCGGCGTTCCGGCGCACGCTGCCGGCGACCGTCACCGCCTACGGGGCGGCCTTCATTCTGCTGGCGGGCAGCCTGCTGTTTGGGCTCCTCTTCCCGACGGACATCGACCCCAAGGCGACGGCCGCGGCGGCGCCGCCTGCGCTGACCTATCTCAGTCCCGTTATTCCCCTGATTACCATCGGCACCAACGGGCCCATCACGAATTTCGGGGTGCGCAACGGCGGCCCGCTCTACGGGACCAGTGGCGGCGGCTCGACGACCTGCGCCGTCACGCCTGGCGGCATAAAGAGCTGCTACCAGGTCGGCCCGACCGGACCGATCGGAAAAGGCAGCATCACGGCCTACCCGGCGCAAGCCACCGGCACGGTCATCCCGAGCGGGCTCTTCACCGGCTGGCAATACTGGCAGGCGACCGTTACGTTGCAGCTCGCCATCTGTCTTGCCGCCCTCATCGTGGGCGCCATGCTGATCCCACCGATTCGCCACCTGCCGTGGCGCAGGCGCGCCCCAGTGCAGGTCAAGCCATGAACTCCCTCGATGCGATCGTCCACGAACTCGGCCGGGCCGCGGCCCGCGCTCGAGCCGCACGCTATGGCCTGCACGCGCTGGTCGCGGCCCTCGCCTGGGTCGCCCTGGTGCTGGCCATCGCCCGACTCACCCCCGTCGAGGGGCGCGCACTGCTGGCCGCCGTCGGCATCCCGGTCGTTCTGGCCATCGCGGTGCTCGCCTGGCTGATCCGCCGTCCGAGCGCGGCCGTGCTGATGCGGCTCGCCGATTTCCGCCTGGGCCTCAAGGAGCGGCTCTCGACGGCCTGGGAGCGGCGGACCGAATCTGGCCCGCTGGACGATGTGCAGCGGGGCGATGCCCTGCGGCAGGCCGCGGGCGCCCGGCTGCGGACGGCATTTCCCGTGCGGGTGAATCGAGGCGAGGCCTCGCTGATTGCCGTCCTCGCGATCTTTACGCTGGCGCTCGCGCTGCTCCCCAACCCGATGGACCAGGTCCTGGCGCAGCGCCAGGCCGACCGCCTGAGCCAGGCGCGCGCCGCCAGGGCCCTGCAGACGGCGCAGAAAAAAATCGCCGACAGTCCGAAGCCGACGCCGGTCGACCCGCAGGTGCAGAAGATCCTCAAGGATGCCGCCGCCAAGATTCAACAGGCGGACAGCCCCCGCAAGGCGCTCGAATCGATCACGCCGGCCGAACAGCAACTCCAGAGTCTGACCGACCCCGGGACGCCGGCCCTGAGCAGCAGTGCCCAGAACCTCGCCAATGCGCTCAGTGCGACATCGGCCGGACGGACAGCCGCCCAGGCGATCGCCAGCAGCCCGGCCAAGGGGGCGCAGGCCGTGCGCGACCTCGCCTCTCAGCTGCGCAACCTCTCCCCCAAAGATCGCGAGGAGCTGGCCAAGGCGCTGGCGAAGGCCTCGCAGCAGGCGCAAAACAGTCAGATGCGCGACTCGTTGAGCAAGGCCTCGTCCTCGTTGAAGAGCGGCGACACGACCTCGGCGGCCCAGGCCCTCACTGACACCGCGAGCCAGCTGGATTCCCTCCAGCAGCAGCAGAACACCGACCAGGCCGTGGCCTCGGCAATCAACGGGCTGGAGTCCGCCCGTCAGGAGCTCGCCACCCAGGCGGACCGCGACGCGAAAGGCACGGGGGGGCAGGCGAACGCGGGACCCAGCGCATCGCCGGGCGCAAGTCCTGGGGCGGGCGCCAGCGCGAGTAGCGGCACGGGCACCGGCACCGGGACCGGCACCGGGACCGGGACGGGCACCGGCACCGGGACCGGCACGGGCACCGGGACCGGGACCGGCACCGGCAGTGGCGGGTCCGGCGGTTCCGGCGGCACCGGCTCCAATGGCTCGGGAACCGGGGGTGGTTCCGGAGCCGCGAGCACCGAGCGCGTGTACGTGCCCGGCCAGCCGGTGCCCGGCCAGTCGCAGAACGATCCCACGCCACTGGGCCCAGGACAGGATGTGCCACTGAGCCCCTACAGCCAGGTGATCCAGGCCTACCAGCAAGCGGCGCTCGACGCCACGGATCAGAGCCTGATCCCCGGCAGTGAGCGCGACCTCGTACGCCAGTATTTCTCGCAACTCGGTGAGCAGAGTGCGGCCGGCCCCCGGTAAGGCGCCATCGCCGCTCGAGGGAGAATCATGATCGCCGAAGAACCGCGCATCGACGTCGCGAAGGTGACCGAGCTGGCCCAGTCCCTCGAGGCCGAGCTGGCCCGCCTGATCGTTGGACAGCAGGCGCTCGTTCGCGACACCGTCATCGCGCTGATCGCCAACGGCCACGTCCTGCTCGAAGGCGTGCCGGGTCTGGGCAAGACCGTGCTCGTCCGATCGCTGGGCGAGGCGCTCTCGATGAGCTTTTCCCGCATCCAGTTCACGCCGGACCTGATGCCCGCCGACATCGTGGGGACGAACGTCATCGGCGACGAGGCCGGACGGCGGGAGTTCCACTACCAGGCCGGACCCATCTTCGCGAATCTCGTCCTGGCCGACGAGATCAACCGTGCCACGCCAAAGACACAGAGCGCACTGCTGGAGGCAATGCAGGAACGCACCGTCACCGTTGGCACCCAGACCCGCCCGTTGCCGTCGCCGTTCTTCGTCCTCGCCACCCAGAACCCGATCGAGCTCGAAGGGACCTACCCGCTCCCTGAAGCCCAGCTGGATCGATTCTTCTTCAAGGTCCTGGTGCCCTTCCCCAGCGAGCGCGACCTGCTCGAGATTGCGCGGCGTACCACCGGCGGGTCGACGCCGAGGCTTCGCCCGGTCGCCGATGCGCAAACCGTCCTTGCGGCGCAACGAGTTGCACGCGAGGTGCCGATCGCCGAGCACGTGCTGCTGTACGCTGCCCGCCTGATCGGCGCAACCCACCCCGACCGCACCGAGCTCGACAGCGTGCGCCGCTATGTCCGCTGGGGCGCCAGCCCGCGCGGCCTGCAGACGATCGTGCTGGGCGCCAAAGTGCGGGCGCTGCTCGAGGGACGCTTCAACGTCGCCTTCGACGACCTCAGCGCCGTCGCCCAGCCGGCCCTGCGACACCGGATTTTTCTGCAGTTCGAGGCCGAGGCCGACGGGATGACCGCCGACCGTCTCATCAGCGAGATCCTGGAGCACACCGACAAGGAACCCGCGAAGGCCTAGCCGTGACGCCGGCCGTCCTCCTGGAGCCCGCCCTGCTTCGCCGGCTCGAAAGCCTGGCGCTCCAGGTGCGGCGCGCCGTCAGCGGCCAGATGGGTGGCGAACGGCGCTCACGCCGCCGCGGCCAATCTGTCGAATTCGCGGATTTTCGCAACTACACCGCCGGCGACGATTTTCGGCTGATCGATTGGAACGCGTATGCCCGACTCGACCGGTTCATGCTGCGCCTCTTCGTCGCGGAAGAAGAGCTGCCCCTGAGCCTGTTCGTCGATCTCAGCGCCTCGATGGACTGGGGCAAACCGAACAAAGCGCAGACGGCGAGGAAGCTGGCCGGTGCCATCGCTTACGTCGCCCTGGCGGCGTTGGACCGGGTGCGGCTGACCGTTTTTGCGGACGGCCCGATGTCCGGCGGAGCACCCTACCGCGGCCGGCGCGCCGCCGCGGAACTCTTCGCCCGGCTGCAATCGCTGCCCGCGGGCGGGGTCACGAACTATCAGAAGCTGGTCTGGCCGATTGGCCGCCAGCGGCCGGGCATGAGCGTGCTCATCAGCGACGGCCTGGGCGAAACGGCGATGGATCCGGCTTTGATGGCATTGCAGCGCGCGCAACAGGAAGGCGCGGTCCTGCAGCTACTCGCCCCCCAGGAGCTGACGCCCGACTGGTCAGGCGACGCCCGCCTGAAGGACGCCGAGACCGGGCTGGAGCGGGAGTTCACCGCCACGCCGCTCACCCAGGGTAGCTACCTGCGGGCGCTGGCCCAGCGCACGGATGATATCGAGCGGGCCGCCCGTCGGCGGGGCCTGCGCTTCGCTCGCCTGTCGACGGCGGAACCCATCGACGAGATGGTGCAGATCACGCTGCGCCGCCTGGGGCTGCTGGGATGAGCGCGCCCCAGTCATCAGCGGCCCCGGCGTGGAAAGGCCGCGTGATAAGTGGAAAGGCGCGCGCGTCATGAGCTTCCTCGCCCCGGCGGCCGCGATCCTGGCGCTGACGCTCCCGGCCATCGTCGCCCTGTATTTCTTGAAGATCCGCCGGCCAACGCGGATCGTTCCCGCCCTGCATCTCTGGCCCAATCAGATCCGCGACCGCCAGGCCAACGTCCCCTGGCAACGGCTTCGTCCCAGCTGGCTGTTATTCCTCCAGTTGCTCGCCGCAGCGGTCCTCGTGGCGGCGGCGATCCAGCCGGCGCTTCCCGCCGGCGCGGCGCTGGCCCGCCATAGCATCGTGCTGCTCGACGCGTCGGCATCGATGCAAGCAACCGACGTCGCGCCGTCGCGCCTCGAGGAGGCGAAGCACCAGGTCAATGCCATCATCGACCAGCTCGGGCCACAGGACCGAATGACCGTGATCGCCGTCGGGCCCGTCGCCCGCATCGTCGCTTCTGTCACTGGCGACCGGGACACGCTGCATCGTGCGGTCAACGCGGTCGCGGCGAACAACGGCGCCGCCGACCTTTCGGCGGCGCTGGCGATGGCCGCGGGCCTGGTCCGCGCGGGTGATGACGCGCGCGCCTACCTGTTCTCCGACGGCATCGTCCAGCCGCTTCGTGCGTCGTTCGCGAGCGGTCTGCCCTTTCCCGTCGAGTATCACCGGGTGGGCGTATCGGGCGAAAATGTCGGACTGACCTCGCTCACGGTCCGGACCAGCGCGCAATCGCGCGCCGCCTACCTGCACGTGCAGAACTTCGGTCAGCAGCCGCGCTCGGTGAGCCTCGAGTGGCGGGCCGACGGCCACCTGCTCGATGTTCGGCCTTTGACGCTCGCGGCCGCGCAGGCCCAGGACCTGCTCCTCCCCGTTCCGAGCGACGCGACGTCGGTCTCCGCGCACCTCGCCGGCAACGACATTTTCGCGCTCGACGACGGCGCGACCGCGGTCGCCCGCACACCCCGCGCCTTCCGCGTCGAGCTCGTGACCCCAGGCAATGTCTTCCTCGAGCAGGCGCTCCGCCTGCGCACCGACCTGCAGATCGATGTCATCGCCCCGACGGCCTACCGGGCGAGCGCCGCCTATGCCCTGACCGTTTTCGACCGCTTCTCTCCGCCGCTGATGCCGGACGGCCCGTTCGTCATGGTCGATCCACCGGCGGGGTCGGTGCTGGCCGGCGGGCAACCGGTCGGCATCGGACGCGTCCGTGCCGTCGACGCCGGCGATCCCCTGCTGGCCAATGTCGACCTGCAGGACGTTCACGTCGCCCGCAGCCAGGACCTGGGCAGCTCGACATTCGGCCGGCCGCTGATCAGCAGCCTGGAGACGCCCCTGGTCCTCGTCCGCGACGAGCCATTTCGTCAAGTGCTGATCGGCTTCGATCTCCATGAGTCCGACCTCCCGTTGCGCATCGCGTTTCCGATCCTGGTGCAGAACCTCAGTGAGTGGCTCCTGCCGCCCAGCGTCCCCAGCCACAGCTTCCATCCGGACGAACCCGTCACCATCGTGCCGGAGGCGGGTGCGACGTCGGTCACCGTCGTCCGGCCGGACGGCAGCCGCCGGCCCATCGCGAGCGCGTCCATTGCGACGTTCGGCGACACCGACCTGACGGGCCTCTACACCGTCGAACAGGTCCTCGCCGCCAGGGTGGACCGTTCCTGGTTCAGTGTCAATTTGTTTTCTGATCCGATCTCGCAGCTCAAGCCACCCGACCGCCTGACGCTGCCGCCGACGAGGACGACCGTCGTGCAGGCCACCCACCACGGACAGCTCGAGATCTGGCCGTGGATCGCGCTCGCGGCGCTGGCCGTCGTGACGGCCGAATGGCTGGCCTTCCACCGTGGGCTTTGACGTAACCCGCCCCTGGCTTGTGGGGGCGGGCGTGCTGGCGCTGGTCATCATCGTCGCGATCTGGCGAATCTTTCCGCCGCCATTACCGCCGCGGCGGGCGCGCATCTCGCTCGGGCTCCGCAGCCTGATCGTGCTGCTGCTGACGGCCTCGCTCGCGGGCTTCCAGGTCCAGACCACGCCGACGCCCCAGTCGCTGCTGGTCGTGGCGGATCTTTCGGCGAGCGTGCAGAGCGCGCTGGACAGCGAAGCCGCCACCGTGCGGCGCATCCTGCAGCAACGGCAGGGCGACAACCGCGCCGGCGTACTGAGCTTCGGTCGCGACCCGCAGGTCGAGGTCAACATCACCAGGGACCCCCAGTTCGGCGAGTTCCAGAGCCAACCCAACCCGCATTACACGGACATCGCCGCCGCCCTGCAGCTCGGTGGATCGATTCTCCCGGACGACAGTCGGAAGCACATCGTGCTGATCAGCGATGGCCGCGCGAACCTCGGCGACGCGGTCGGTGAGGCGCGCCTCCTACGGGCCGAGGGGGTTCGGGTCGATACCGTCGCGCTACCCGTGCCACTCGGCGCCGAGGCCTACGTCGATCGCCTCGACGCGCCGCGCACGCTCACCCAGGGCCAGCAGGCCGATGCGCAGGCGCTGATCGTCAGCAACACGGCCACGCCGGCAACCGTGCGCTGGTACCTCGATCGCACGCTGGTCAACACCGTGCAGCTCAACCTGCCGGTGGGTGAGACGACGGTCAAACAGACCGTCAAGCCGGCCGAGCCCGGATTCCATGCCGTTCGAGTCGTGATCGATCCGGTGCGCGACACCTACGCGGAAAACAATTTGGGCGAGGCGCTCATCCAGGTGGTCGGACCGCCCCGCGTGCTGCTGGTCGAAAACACGCTGGGCGAGGCAGCCAGCCTCGAGGCGGCGCTGCATTCGACGGGGATTGGCACGGCGGTCGTCACCCCTGACCAGTTGCCGCGCTCGGCCGCGGACCTCGCCGCCTACCAGGCCGTGGTCCTCGTCAACATTCCGGCCACGAGCCTGGGCGTCGACGGCATGGCGCTCTTGCAGGCATCCGTCCGCGACCTTGGCACGGGCCTGGTCGTCATCGGCGGCACGGAGAGCTACGGGCCCGGCGGATATGCCGGCACGACGCTGGAAACGGCGCTTCCGGTCCAGATCCAGTTGCCGCTGGACATGCAGAAACCGCCGGTCGCGGTGGTCCTCGTGTTGGAATCGACAGAGAGTGGCCAGGGCGATCAGATCCTGCGTGGCGCGGCCGAGTCGGTGGTCGACCAGCTCACCCCACGCGACAGCGTCGGGGTAACCGACGGCGGGATGGGCATGGTCATCCCGCTCGCCCCCCTGACGGACAAGGCCGCGGTCAAGCGCAAGATCGAGGCGCTGGGCCTCGGCGACCCGATGAGCTACGCCCCCGACCTGGGCGCGGCCGACCAGGCGCTGACCAAGACGAAGGCGGCGATCAAGCACGTCATTCTCTTTGGTGATGGCGACACCTTCGACCGCAACTATCAGTCCGCGATCACCGCGATGTACAGCCGCGGAATCACAGTGTCGACCGTCGCGATCGCTGCCAATGGGACCGATGCGTCCGCGATGCAGTCGATGGCCGGTTGGGGACATGGCCGCTTCTATCAGAGCAACAGCCTGCAAGACGTGCCGCAGATCTTCTTGAAAGAAACGCGCGAGGCCCTCAAGCCCTGGATCGTCGAAGGCCGGATCGCGCCACAGCTCGCGTCGCTGGCGGACGTGATTCCCGGGGTACCCCTCGACAGTTTTCCGGCGATATCGGGCTACGTGGCGACCACGCCCCGGGCCGCCGCGGACATCGTGCTGAAGAGTCCCCAGGGCGATCCCCTGCTGGCGACCTGGCAGTACGGCCTTGGCCGGGTGCTGGCGTGGACCAGCGATGCGCAGGGCCGGTGGACGGCTGGCCTGCTGCAATGGCCGTCCGCCAATCGCTTCTTCGGGGATATCGTCCATGCGAGCCTGCCGCAGGCGGGCGACCCCGCGCTGCAGATCGAGACGCGGGTCCAGGGCGACCAGACGCACCTGCTGGTGACCGCGCCGACGACGTCCGGCGCCACGGTGACGGTCAACGCCGTCACGCCCGACCTCGCCGGTGCCAGCCTGACGCTCTCGCCCACCGGCCCGGGCCGCTTCGAGGGCGACCTGTCCACCGACCAGGTTGGCAGCTACCTGCTCCACGTCAGTGAGTCGGCCGGCGGCGTGGTTCGACACACGACGACGAGCGGGCTGGTCGTCCCCTACTCGCCCGAGTACCGAGACCTTGGCACCAACGTCGCCACGCTGACCGCGATCGCGCATGCCGGGGGCGGCGTCGTGCTCTCGGACGTTTCGCAGGCATTCCGCCTCCCGGTGCCGAGCGTGCACGCGGCCCAGCCGATCAGCGAGCTCCTGCTGGTCCTCGCGATCCTGCTCTTCCCGATCGACGTCGCCCTGCGGCGGCTCATCTTCCGGCTGGAGGACATGCCGGCCTGGCGCAAAGCGCTGCAGCGAGCGCCGGCGCCCGCCGTTCCGGCCGAGGCGACCGTGACCCGGCTCCGGGAACGCGTCGAGGGCGTCCGCGCCGCCCGGGCGGCGCAACCCCGACCGCCCAAGAAACCCCCGGATGATCCAACCGGGGAGTTGCTGTCCCGCCGGCGCCGGCGGTGACTCTTAGGCTGCGTTTATGAGCGCACCTTAAACTTAAGCAGCAATGTTTCCCGGTGCCGGCTTGATCCAGATTCTGATCCAGATTCTGATCCTGCTCTTGATCGTGCGCGCGATCTTCTCCTGGTTCCCGCAGATGCTCTACACGGAGGCCGGGCGCATCGTCGTCATGGCCACCGAGTGGTACCTCGCGCCGCTTCGCCGCGTCATCCCGCCGGCGGGCGGACTCGATCTCTCGTTCCTCGTCGGCATCATCCTGCTTTATGCCTTGCAGGCCTTCATCGGGACGGCGAACATCGCGGTCGCCCTGCTCGTCATCGTCCGCTCGGCCCTTATCTTCTGCATCATCCTGGTGCTGATCCGCGTGTTCTTTGGGTTCTTTCAGATGGATCCCTGGCATCCGATCACCCAAATGGTGATGCAAGCGACCGAGCCCTTTGCCCGGCCGTTCCGCCAGTGGTTTCCGAAACGCCCGCGCGAGTTCGATTGGGCGCCGATCGCCGCCTTCGTCGTGTTGCTCGCCGCCCTGGTGCTGGTCTCGACCCTGGCCGGCATGTTCGGGATCGGTTAAGTACTCGCCGAGCCGACGAGCGTCCGCGGCTGCCGGGCGCCGTTGACCTGGCGCTCAGGGGCGCGCCGCCGGATAACCTCGATACGCCAGACGGGTCGGGCAAACAGCGCGTCGATTTCGCGCTGAGCGCGGTCGCCGGCGAGCCCACCACCCTGCACCCGGAACTTTTCGCCGAGGTCCATGTCGACGATCTGATCGGCGCGTTGCAGGTGCAGCACGACGCGATCCGGGCCGGCGCAGCGGCCGAGGATGTCCTGGAGGGCCGCCATTTGATCCGCTGTCGCCTCGGCCGGCACATCGAGGTGGACGACCTGGTTGCGCACCCAGAACTCATGACCCGCGTCATCGAACGCGAGGATCTCGTCGGCGATCACTTTCGCGACCTCGCCGCGCTCCTCGTCCTCCCCGGCGGCGCTCCGCGCATCGACCTTGCCGCGGACGATGACGACGTTGTCCGAAAGTAGCAGCGCGCGCCGCTCCTCGAACAGCCTGGTGAAGACGATGACTTCAATCGTGGCCGTCAGATCCTCGAGCTGGACGAACGCCATCGGCTTCCCGGTCTTGGTCACGATCGGCCGCACCGCCTTGATCACGCCGCCAATGCGCACCTCGTAGTCCTCCATGTCGGGCGTGACCTGGTTGGCATAGGTGTCGACCTTGGCGTGCAGCTCCTGCTCGATGCGCCGCAACGGATGATCCGATAGATACAGACCGAGCAGTTCCTTCTCGCCCCTGAGCCGCTCCTCGTCGGGCATCGGCGGCATGGCCGAGACCAGGCCGGCCGCCGGGTCGTCCAGCTCGTCCGCCTCGGGCAGCATGCCGAACAGGTTCGTCTGGCCGCTCTCCCGTTCGCTGATGATCTGTGCCGCCCGGTCGCTGACCCGATCGATGCTCGCCAGCAAACGGCCGCGCTCGCCCAGGCTGTCGGTCGCGCCGGAGCGGATCAGGCTCTCGAGGACGCGCTTGTTCATTTCGCGCGGGTCGACGCGGACGGAGAGATCGAGCAATGACTTGAATGAGCCGTTCGCCCGCCGCTCGTTGAGCAACAGCTCGATCGCGTGGGTGCCCACGTTCTTGATCACGGCCAGGCCGTAGCGAATCTTTCCATCCTGGACAGAGAAGCCGGCCTCGGAACTGTTGACGTCGGGCGGCAGAACCTCGATGTCCCGCGTGTGGCAGTCGAGGACGGCGGCCGCGACTTTGTCATAGTTGCCGGCTTCGTTATTGAGCAGCGCCGCCAGGTACTCCAGGGGGTAATTGGCCTTGAGATAGGCCGTTTGGTACGAGATCACCGCGTAGGCGGCGCTGTGCGCCTTCGGGAATCCGTAGCCCGCGAAGTACGCCATCAGGTCGAAGATCTCGGTGGCCTTCGACTCGCCTACCCCCCGGTTGGTCGCGCCCGCGATGAACTTGGCGCGCATCTTCGCCATCTCATCTTTCTTCTTCTTGCCCATCGCGCCGCGTAGCACGTCCGCCTCACCCAGGCTGAACCCGGCGAGCTGGCGGGCGACGTTCATGACCTGTTCCTGGTAGACGATGACGCCGTAGGTCTCTTTAAGAATCGGCTCGAGTTGCGGCAGCAGGTAGACGATCTCCTCTTCGCCGTGCTTGCGCTTCACGTACTGGTCGACCAGGCCGCCCTCCAGTGGTCCGGGGCGGAAGAGGGCGTTCGCGGCGGTGATGTCATCGAAGGTGGTCGGCCGCATGTCCTGCAGAAGGCGGCGCAGGCCAGCCGACTCGAGTTGGAAGACACCATTCGTATCGCCGGCCTGCAGCAATCGGAAGGTCGCGGGGTCATCCCACGGGATCTGGGCGAGGTCCAGTTTCAGCCTTCGCGTCGCCTCCAGATTTTTCAACGTGTCCTCGATGATCGAGAGGTTGCGCAGTCCGAGAAAGTCCATTTTGAGTAAACCGATCTTCTGAACGGCATTCATCTCGTACTGCGTCATCACCGCCCGCTTCTCCTGGCCGTTCTTCTCGCCACGGGTGATGCTGGCTTGGAGTGGCACGTACTGCTGCAGCGGCTCCGGCGTGATCACGATGCCGGCCGCGTGCGTCGAGGCATGGCGCACGAGGCCCTCGAGCTTTCGCGCGTTCCTCAGCAGGCGCTCGTAGAGCGGATCCTTCTCGGCCTGGGCCAGCTCTGGCACCATCTGGATCGCCTTGTCGAGCGTCATGTTGAGGGTTGGCGGCACCAACTTCGCGAGGTGGTCGACCTCGCGCAGCGGCACGTCAAGGGCACGCCCCACGTCACGAATGACCGCGCGCGCCTTCATGGTGCCGAACGTGATGATCTGGGCGACGTGATCCTGTCCATACTTCTGGCCGACGTATTCGATGACGCGATCGCGATTCCGGTCGTCAAAGTCGACGTCGATATCGGGCATCGAGATCCGCTCGCGGTTGAGGAAGCGCTCGAAGATCAGTCCGTGCTGCAGCGGATCGAGAGTCGTAATGCCAAGCCCGTAACACACGATGCTGCCCGCAGCCGATCCGCGTCCGGGTCCAACCGCGACACCGTTGGCCCTGGCGTAAGCGATGAAGTCGCTGACGATGAGGAAGTAGGGTGCGTAGCCCATCTCCTGGATCACGGTCAGCTCCGTCTCGAAGCGATCACGCACGACCTGGCCCATCTCGGGATAGCGCGTCTTCAGGCCTTCTTCCGCCAGCCGCCGCAGATAGCCTTCGGCATTCTCTCCGGCCGGGACCTCGAAGCGAGGCAGGAGGGGCTTGGTATCGAGCTCGAGATGGCAGCGCCCCGCGATCGTCACCGTGTTGGCGATCGCCTCCGGGAAATCGCGGAACCGCTCGGCCATCTCGGCGGGCGTCTTGAGGTAGAACTCGTCGTTGTGGAATCGCATGCGCTTCTGATCGGAGACGACCGTGCCGGTCTGCAGGCAAAGGAGGATGTCGTGCGCCTCGGCGTCGTCCCGTCGCGTGTAGTGCGAGTCATTGGTCGCGACCAGCGGGATCCCCGTGCGGTGGGACAAGCGGGCGAGCCCTTCGTTGACCCGGGCCTGCTCCTCCATGCCGTGATCCTGGATCTCGAGGAAATAATCGTCACCGAACATTCGCTGGTATTCGCGGGCGGCCTGCTCCGCCCCTGCCTCGTCACCCTCGAGCAACCGGCTGGCCACCTCGCCGCCGAGGCAGCTCGAGACCGCGATGAGTCCCTCGGTGTGCTCGGCCAGGAGGGCTTTGTCGATCCGGGGCTTGTAGTAATACCCCTCGAGGTGGGCCAGGCTCGAAAGCTTGATGAGGTTGCGATAGCCGGTCAGGTCCTTGACAAGCAGGATCAGGTGATAGGGATCACGGTCGGCACGACCTTCTTTCTGGTGGCGCGAGCGAGTCGCGACGTAGGCCTCCTGGCCGATGATCGGGTTGATGCCGGCGACCCTGGCCTGCATGTAGAGATCGACGGCACCGTAGAGCACGCCGTGATCCGTGAGCGCGATCGCCGGCATTCCGGTCTCCGCCGCGAGGCGGACCATCTCGGAGATGCGGCTGGCGCCGTCGAGCAAGCTGTATTCGGAGTGCGTGTGAAGGTGGACGAAGCTCATGCGTTCCGTTCGAGCTTGACGACCGCCTCGATGTGGAAGGTCTGGGGGAACATGTCGACGAAAGCCACCTCCACTAGGGTATAGCGTCCGGCAGCACAAAAACGATTGACATCTCGCGCCAGCGTCGACGGGTCACACGAGATGTAGACAATGCGGTCGGCGCGCAAGTTCGCCATCGCCTCGACGGCCGCCTCGGCACAACCGGCGCGTGGCGGATCGAGGACGACGACGTCGACGGCCTCCTCGAGCTGGCTCACGATATCCTCTACCCGGCCGCGGCGGTAGCGGACATTGTCGCAGGCGTTGAGCTGCATGTTGAGCCCACCGAGCCGGACCGCGTAGGGACTCTCTTCGATCGCGATGACATTCGCGGCACCCTGGGCGAGACGCGCCGTGAGCATCCCGATCCCGGCATACGCGTCGACGACCCGATCGCGGCTACTGAGCTGCGCAAACGCGACCGCGCGCTCGTAGAGCACCTCGCGCTGCCGCGCGTTGACCTGGACAAACGCCTCAGGACGCACGCGAAAGTGCCGGCCGGCATCGTCCATGCCGATGGAATCGTCGTTGAGATTCAACTCCGGAATCCACCCGGCGGCCCGGGTGCTGAATCCAGAATCGGCCGTGCCCGGTGGATAGGGCGCCCAGAGGAGATCGCTGGTGCCGGGCGCCCAGGTGAACTGCAGGGCCGTCACCGCAGCGGCCGCCGGATCTTCCGCGGCACGCGCGAATGCGGGGAGCGCCCGCTCGATCGCTTCGGCGTGGATCAGGCAGGCGTCGATCGGCAGCGTCTGGTAGGTGTGCTTGCGGAAGAAGCCAAGGCTGACCGCCCCGCCGCGACGCAAGACGTGGAACTCGCCGCGGAGCCGATAGCGCCAGGGATCATCCATCCCCAGGACCTCGATGCGATCGATCGGAAATTCCAGGTGGGCGCGCTCGAGCTGGCGATGCAGCACCTGGCGTTTCTGGGCGAGCTGCTCAGGATAGGCGAGGTATTGCAGCTGACACCCGCCGCATCCCGCCGTGAAGTAGGGACACGGTGGCTCGACGCGCGCGGCTGCGGGGTCCAGCACCGCGGTGGCCTGGGCGCGCCAGAAGTCCTTGCGCCGGTGCGTGACCTCGGCCTCGACCGTCTCGCCGGGAATGGCCCCTTCGACGAAGACGACCCGTCCATCGATGCGCGCCACCGCCGCCCCCCCGTGGGCGAGCTCGCCGACCGTGAGTTGCACTAGTTGATCTTCTCTCGGAGCGACGCCTCGAGCCGCTGCGGGTTGGCACGGCCTTTGGAGATCTTCATGCCCTGGCCGATGAGGAACTTCAAGGCCTGTTGCTTGCCCGCCTTGAAGTCCGCGACGGACCTGGCATTTTCGGCGATGACCTGCTCGGCGATGGCCTCCAGCTCGGCGTCGCCGCTGATCTGGCTCGAGCCCTTCAACGCCGTCAACGCCGGCGCTGGGTCTGGCGCGCGATACATCACCTCGAAGGTCTCCTTCGCCATCTTGCCGCTGATGACGCCGGAGTCGATCAGCTCGATCAATTGCCGCAGATGCGTGGGCTTGACCGACGCCTCCTCGATCTCCTTGTGGTCGGCATTGAGCAGCCGGCTGAAGTCGCTGAGGATCCAGTTCGCCACCGCCTTGGGGGGAGCGCCCAGCCGGACGGTTTCCTCGAAGTAGGCGGCCATTGGCTTCGACGAGGTCAGTAACGAGGCATCGTAGGGCGTAAGGCCGTAGGCGGTGATGAACCGTTCCCGGCGGGCGGCCGGCAGCTCGGGGAGGCTCGACCGGATCTCCGCCACCCACGCGCGGCTGACTTCGAGCGGCGGCAGGTCCGGCTCTGGAAAGTATCGATAGTCTTCGGCGAACTCCTTGGTGCGCTGGGAGACCGTCAGACCGCGGGCGTCGTTCCAGCCGCGCGTCTCCTGGACCAGCCGGCCGCCGGTTTCGAGCACCTGGGTTTGCCGCCCGATCTCGTACTCGATCGCCCGATGAATCGCGCGAAAGGAGTTCATGTTCTTGACCTCGACCTTGGTACCGAACTGCGCCTGGCCGACCGGCCGTAGCGACACGTTCGCGTCACAGCGCAGTTGCCCTGACTCCATGTCGCCGTTGTTGACGCCGATGTACTGCAGGATCGCGCGCAGGCGCATGACGTACTCGCGCGCCTCGTCGGCGCTGCGCAGATCGGGCTCCGAGACGATCTCCATCAAGGGCACTCCGGCGCGGTTGAAGTCGACGAGCGAAGACTGGGACTCCTCAATCGCGCCGGCATGCTGCAGCTTGCCGGTGTCCTCCTCGAGGTGGACGCGGGTGATGCCGCAGCGTCGCGCCTCGCCTTTGACGTCGAAGTCGAGGTGACCGTTCCGACTGAACGGCAGGTCATATTGCGAGATCTGGTAACCCTTGGGCAGATCGGGATAGAAGTAGTTCTTCCGGTCGAACTTGGAGAACTCCGGAATCTCGCAGTTCAAGGCGAGCGCAGTACGGACCGTCGCCTCAACCGCGCGCCGGTTGATCACCGGGAGCGAACCGGGCAGCCCGAGGCAGACCGGGCAGGTGTTCGCGTTGGGCGGCGTGGTCAGGTAATCCGTCGAGCAGCCGCAGAACATCTTGCTCTGGGTCAGCACTTGAGCGTGCACTTCCAGACCGACGACGACCTCGTACCGGGTGGCTACGGCGCTCATGCCGCAGCCGACCGCATCAGTGGAGACTGCAGTTTGCGGAAGTCGGAGGCCGCCTCGAACGCGTAGGCGACCTGCAGCGCGACCTCTTCCCGGAATCCCGGCGCGATCACCTGCAGGCCGATCGGCAGGCCGTCGGCGAGCCCGCAGGGCACCGAGATGCCGCAGACGTTTCCGAGATTGGCCGGGATCGTAATGATGTCGTTGAGGTACATGGCCACCGGGTCCTGGGTCTTCGCGCCGAGCGGGAACGCGACCGTTGGGGAGGTGGCGCCCACCAGCGCGTCGACTTTCTGGAATGCGGCTTTGAAGTCCTCGATGATAAGGGTGCGGACCTTTTGCGCCTGCAGGTAGTACGCGTCGTAGTAGCCGGAGCTGAGCGCGTAGGTGCCGAGCACGATCCGGCGTTTGACCTCGGGGCCAAATCCCCGCTGACGCGTGAGCATGTACTCCTCGATCAGATTCTTCGCGCCTCCGGCCTGGTAGCCGTAACGGACCCCGTCGTAGCGCGCGAGATTGGAGCTGGCTTCGGCCGGCGCGATGATGTAATACGCGGGCAAGGCGACGTCGCTATGGGGCAGGCTGACTTCCTCGATCGACGCCCCCTGCTGCTCGAGGAGGCGGATCGCGTCGTGGATCGCCTGCTCAACCGCCGGCTCCATCCCGGCCACGAAGTATTCCTTTGGCACCCCCAGGCGCATGCCCTTGACGCCGTTCCCCAGCGTGGCGAGGTAATCGGGAACCGGGCGCAGCGAGCTGGTGGAGTCGCGCGGATCGTGTCCCGCGATCGCTTGCAGCATGACGGCGCTGTCGGCGACGTCCCGGGTCATCGGGCCGATCTGGTCCAGTGACGAGGCAAAGGCGATCAGGCCGTAGCGGCTGACGCGCCCGTACGTCGGCTTGAAGCCGACGATCCCGGTCAGCGCCGCCGGCTGCCGGATCGAGCCGCCGGTGTCGCTGCCGAGCGCCCCGATGGCTTCACCCGAAGCGACCGCCGCGGCCGACCCGCCGCTCGAACCGCCCGGGACCCGGTCGAGGGCCCACGGATTGTGCACTGGCCAGTAGCCCGAGTTCTCGTTCGACGAGCCCATCGCGAACTCGTCGCAGTTCGTCTTGCCCAAAAAGACGGCTCCCTCGGCCTCGAGCCGCTCGACCACGGTCGCGCTGTA
Organism: Candidatus Dormiibacterota bacterium; assembly: GCA_035279665.1. GTDB lineage: Bacteria > Chloroflexota > Dormibacteria > CF-121 > CF-121 > CF-13. The sequence continues at coordinate 28,013 of DATEHI010000043.1, forward strand.
GGGCGGCGAAAACCCCTCGAGGATCCGAGACCCCGCGGTGGACACGACGTCCTGCACGCAGAGGACGTCCTTCAGCGCGATCGGGACGCCGGTCAGCGGCTTGACGTCACGCTTGGCGCGGAGCCGTTCGTCGGCGGCACGCGCCTGGCGAAGCGCCAGCTCTTGTGTCACGACGAGGTAAGCTCTGGTCTTCTCGCCGACTGCGGCAATCTGCCCGAGTACCGACTCGGTCAACTCGACCGACGAGATCTCTCGGTCGACCAGCATCTGGTGGAGCTCGCGGATCGTTCGCTGAAAGAGCGTCATTCCTGGATCGCCTTGACCTTGAAGTACGACCCGTCGCGGCTCGGCGCATTTTTCAAGGCCGCCTCGGCCGGTAGAGAGGGCTCGCGCACGTCCTCGCGCATCACGTTGCGCTCCTCGAGCGGGTGCGCGGTCGCCGGCACCTTCGAGGTATCGGCCCGTTTCAGGGCGTCGATTGCGGTCAGGATGTGGCGCAGCTGATCCCGGTAGCGGACGACTTCTTCTGGCGTGATCCCCAGTCGCGCCAGGCGGGCGACGTGCTCGACTTCGCGGGACGAGAGCTCAGACTCGGGCTCGGGCAAGACCTATAGATTACTGCCCGTCAGGCGGAGAGTGCGCCGTTCAGGGCGGCACGAGCCCGCAGCCACGGCCCGAGCAGCCCGGCCGCCGCCGGGCGGGCGATGTGGTAGCCCTGGATGAAGTCACAGCCGTACTCGCGCAGCAGCGCCTGCGTGCTTTCATCCTCGACACCTTCTGCCACGACTTTCAGCCCCAGGTTGTGGCCGAGGTCGATCGTCGAGCGCACGATCGCCGCCCCGTCGCGGTTCGTCGCCATGTCGATGACGAACGACTTATCGATCTTGATCTCCTGCACCGGCAGACGTTTCAAATACGTCAACGACGAGTAGCCGGTGCCGAAGTCATCGACTGAGATCTGGACCCCGGTCGCGTGCAGCCGCTGCAGCGTGTGCTCGGCCTCGGCCGCGATGATCGAACTCTCGGTGATTTCCAGGCTGAGCTTGGCCGGGTCCACCTGCCACGTGCTCAACAGCTGGGCCACGGCATCAGGCAGCTCGTCATCCAGCAGGTTTCGCGCCGAGAGATTGACCGACACCCCGACATCGATGCCGGCTTTCGACCAGGCGTGTACCTGGCCCAGGGCCTCGTTGAGCACCCAGGCGGTGAGCGGCTTGATCAGGTTGGTCTGCTCCGCTGAGGGAATGAAATCATCGGGGGGTAGCAACCCATGGCTCGGGTGTCCCCAGCGGACGAGCGCCTCGACCTTCGATGGATACCCGTTCGCGGTGGAGACGATCGGCTGATAATGCAGTACGAGCTCGAACTGGTCGATCGCGTAGCGCAATTTGCCGATCAATGGCAGGCGTGCGCCATTCTCACCGCCCTCCTGGTCGACCGAATAGACGCTGAATCCACTGCGGGCGCGCTTGGCCGCGTACATGGCGACATCCGCTCGGCGAATCAGCGCGTCGGCATCGTCGGCATGTTGCGGGAAGATCGCAATCCCGATGCTCATGTTCACGATGACGGGCTGGTCGTCGATCGTAAAGGACTTGCCCACCGCCTGCAGGATTTTTTCAGCGATCAGCACCGCCCGGGGTACATCCGTTGCGCCCCAGGGGACGACCGCAAACTCGTCACCACCATATCGGGCGATGGTGTCCGCCTTCCGCAGGACTCCCTTCATCCGCTGGCTCACCTGCTGCAGCAGCCGGTCACCTGCCTCGTGGCCGAGGCTGTCGTTCACGCTCTTGAACCCATCGAGGTCCATGAGCAGCACGGCACACGGTTTCATCTCGCGCTCGCCGGCCCGGATTGATTCTTCCAGCCGTTCGCGGAGGAACGTTCGATTCGGCAGGCCCGTCAGGGGATCGTGCAGGGCCTGATACTGCAGCGCCTCGGTCTCGGCTTTCCGCTCGGAGACATCGCGCAGGCTGCCAAGGACCAACCGCTGCGGCCCCAGCCAACCGACATTGAACTCCATCGGGAACGTCGTACCGTCCTTTCGAAGGCCGAAGGTCTCATGGCTCCCCATCTCGAAAAGACCTTGTTGGGCCCGCAAATACGACCGGAGTTGGGGCTTGACCTCGGGACGGTTGGGTTCGGCGATCAAGCGCACGAAATCCTTGCCGATCACCTCGTCCGCGACGTGGCCGAAGAGCCGCTCGGCCGCCGGGTTGTACGAGCGGATCATCAGGCGCTCGTCGAGCGTGATGATGCCGTCGGCCACGTTGTCGAGGATCGCTCGGATCCGCTCGCCGCTGCGCCGCAATTCCTCCTCGGCCCGGCGCCGCTCGATGAACTGACCGATCTGGCTGCCGATGTCGGCCATCACCCGCAGCATGGCCCGGTCGAGGGAATGGCGTTCGGGGCTGAAAAGCGCGACGACGCCGATCACCTTCCGTCCGTTGGTGACGGCGAAGGCGAACTTGGCGTGGAGCCCCGCCCGGCCGGCCTGCCAGGCGCGTGGTGAATCGCCGGCGGCGATATCGTCGACCGACGCGGCACGGCCCGTCCGCCAGACCCGCCCCAACAGCCCGACACCTCGTGCGAACGTGAGGTCCATGCCGGCGGCCTGGAAGGCGCCGAAGTCTCTCGACGGTCGATACCAGCCAGCCTCCCAGCGAAGGACGTTTGCCGGGTTGTCCACCCTCCAGAACTCGCCCGCGGCCCAGCCCAGCGATTCGCAAATGCCTCGCAGCACCTGCGGGGCCGCCTCGGACCAGGTTGCCGCGTTCGCGAGCGGGCGGGTCACGGCAAACTGCACACCGCGAAGACGCTCGGCCATCCGTCGCTGAGTGATGTCGGTGACGAATGCGACGAAGTCGACTTTTGAACCCGCGCGGGATGTGGCGGATATGGACACCTCGACCGGAAATTCGTGGCCATCGCGATGCAGGGCCGCCAGCTCGATGGTCCTATCGATGACCCGGCCTTCGCCGGTTTCGAGGTAACGCGACAGCCCTCGCTGGTGGGCATCGCGGTAGCGACGAGGAATGATGGTGCCGGTCAGCGTCCGCCCAACGGCTTCATCGTGCGACCAGCCGAAGATCTCCTCAGCCTTGCGGTTCCAGCCGGTGATCAGGCCGTGCTCCTCCGCCGTGATCACGGCACTCGGCGAGGTGTCGATGATGACCTGAAGCCGTTCCTGCGACTCTTTGAGCCGTTCGACGACCCGCAATTGGACCTCGGCGTCGCGGCGGGCGGCGGCGGAGAGACCGACGGTGCCCACCAGGAGGGCGGCGCAGGGCAGCACCGTCAAGGCATGCCCGACGTACCAGAATCCGTCGTACCGAGCCTGCATGAACAAGAACACCATGGTCTCGATGCTGACGAAGATCAGACCGGCGATCACACTCGTCTCGATACGGCGGTCCCGACCGCGCGCGCGGCGGTACGCGAGGCCGACAAAGGCGATGGCGAGAAACGGCCCCGCTTGAAGCAGCGTGTTGAATCCGGTGAAACGACCGTCGATGATGAGCGGGGGAAGCATGAGAGCCAGGCCGGCGGTGATGGCCACCGCCGCCAGACTCACACCCAACGCCAGGGCAACGGCCCTGACCAGTGACCGCCGTGGTTGCGCCAGCGGAGCCGTCCGGTGGAAAAGGATCCAGGCAAGGAGCACCGGCGTGCCGATGTGCGCGACATGGAAGAGCAGGGGCGATGTCTGGTTGGTGACGAAGGGCATCGCGAACGGGGCGATCCCCGGGAAGGTCAGCATGTGCTGCAGCCACAACATGCCGAGCACGACGCTGGCGAACGCCAGGGGAAGCGACCGGCTATGGCGGCGGATGACCACGTCGATGGACGAGAGAACGAGGACGACGGCGAGCATGACCACCATGGCGCTGTCGAGCACGGGCACGTACCAGGTAAGGGGCAAGGTGGCATCCGGCAGGAGCGCCCCGAGCAGCGAAACCAGAATGATGACGGCGGCCGCCAGCAAAGCGAGCAGCCCACGGGCGCCGACCCTCTTCAGGCGCCCGACGGCGCGATCGCCGGGCAGGGCGAAGACGGGCGGGATCGACATGCCCGCAATATGCGTCGCGCCCCCCCAAAGAAAGGTTAAGGACCTGTCACGACTCGTTACAAATTCTGATAGCGTTCACTCAGCGTTATCTGCGACCCCCTGTATCCGCGAGTGAGCGCGCCGAGGTTGTCAGGAGGCGTTCCCGAGGAGCTCGAGGAAGGCGACCTCGTCGAGTACGGGAATCTTGAGCCGCTGTGCCTTCTCCAGCTTCGAACCGGGGTCGGCGCCAACGACCAGGTAGTCGGTCTTCTTCGACACGCTCGACCCGATTGCTCCCCCCAGGCGCTTGATCCGCTCCTCAGCCTGCCCGCGGGTCAGCGAACTCAGGCTGCCGGTGAGAACGAACGTCTTGCCGGTGAGGGGGCCCTCGCGCCGCTCTGGTTGCTTGATTTCGATACCGGCCGCGAGGAGCCGCTCGATCAATCGCGAAGACTCGGGCCGCTGGAAGTATGCGTGGACGTCTTCCGCAACGGTCGGACCGACGCCGCCGATCGCCCGGAGGTCCTCCATGCTGGCGGACTGCAGACGGTCGAGCGCTCCAAAATGGTCAGCCAGCACGCCGGCCATCGTCCAGCCAACATGACCGATGCCGAGCGCCGTGACAAACCGGAGCAAGGTCGTCGATTTGCTGGCGGCGATCCGGTCGAGGAGGTTCTGCGCCGACTTGTCGGCAAATCCGTCGAGGGTGAGCAGCCGCTCCTTGGTCAGGTGATAGAGGTCGGCGGGGTCCCTGACCAGCTTCCGATCGATCAGTTGCTGGAGGGTGGCGTAGCCCAGGCCCTCGATGTCGAGCGAGCCGACGAAGTGCCGTAGGTGTTCCAGGACCTGGGCGGGGCAGGTTGGGTTGATACAGCGCGTGGCTGCTTCGCCGGGCTCGCGCACCAGGTCTGTGCCACATTCGGGGCATTTCTTCGGCATGCGCCAGGGCCGGCTCGACGTGGGGCGCTTCTCCTTCAGTACGCGGACGACTTCGGGGATGACGTCGCCGGCACGCTGGATGATGACCTGGTCGCCCGGTCGCACGTCTTTGCGCGCCACCTCGTCCTCGTTGTGCAAGGTGGCGCGGCTGACCGTGACCCCGCCGATCTGGACCGGCGTCAACCAGGCGACCGGCGTGATTGCACCGGTTCGTCCCACGTACACCTTGATGTCCTCGACGACGGTCTCCGCCTGCTCCGGCGGAAACTTGAAAGCGAGGGCCCAGCGAGGGCTGCGCGAAACGAAGCCGAGCTCCGCCTGCTGGCCGAGCTGGTTGACCTTGATCACGATCCCGTCGATCTCGTAATCGAGCCCATGCCGTTTCTCCTGCCACTCGTCGAGAAAGGCGATCACGGCATCGATATCGGCATGTAGCCGGCGGTTCTCGTTGACGTGGAAGCCCATCTCCGCGAGGCGCATCAAGATCTGCTCCTGGCTTTTGACCCCGCCGGGCGGGTCGAGCGCGTAGATGAAGGTGTCGAGGCGGCGGCGCGCCGTGATGCGCGGGTCGAGCTGGCGGACCGCTCCGGCGGCGGCGTTGCGTGGGTTGGCGAAGAGGGGCTTGCCTTCAGCGGCCAGCTCGGCGTTGAGCCGTTGAAAGCTCCGCTTGGGCATGTACACCTCGCCACGGACTTCGAACGCCCTGGGAAACTCGGCCGGGATCGCGACCGAAAGCGGAACGCTGGCAATCGTCTTGACGTTCGGCGTGACGTCCTCGCCGACGTAGCCGTCGCCGCGAGTGGCTCCGATCTTGTAGCGACCGTCCTCGTACAGCAGGCTCATCGCCAGCCCATCGATCTTCAGCTCGGTGACGTACTCGACCTTGACGTCGCCCAGCGCTCGGCGAACTCGCTTGTCGAACTCCCGCACCTCATCGCGGTCGAAGGCGTTGGAAAGGCTGAGCATCGGCGTCCGGTGCGTGACCTTCGCAAAGGCGTCCGAAGGCGGCCCTCCGACCCGCTGCGTCGGTGAGTCCGGCGTGACCAATTCCGGGTACTGCGTCTCCAACTCGACGAGCTCGCGGAACAGGGCATCGTACTCCGCATCAGTGATCTCGGGCTGGTCGAGCTCGTAGTACTGCCGGTTCGCCCGCTCGATGAGTGTGCGCAGCTCCAGCACGCGGGCCTGCTCCGGGCCCGCCGGCCCACGCGAGCCGGGCGGAACGTGGGATGCGAGCGTTTGCGGCGTTTGCCGAGGCTTGCTCACACCTTGACGACGGGCGCCAGGCTGACCGCGAGGATCTTCATGCCGACCCGGTCGAACTTCACGATGATCTCCTCATCGGTGCGGGTCATGGTGCTCTTGAGCACGGTGCCGCGGCCCCACGAGCGGTGCTCGACCTGGTCACCCGGCTGGTAGCGCTGCACAAGCTCGACCGGCGCCGATGGACGCACCGCCTCGATCGCGCGGGCCGGTGCGATCCCGCCCTGCGGAACCCCCTGTGGAATGCCCGCCGATCCGTCGACCAGGTCCGGCGGAATGTCCTTGAGAAAGCGGGACGGCAGGTTCAGGTTGGCGCTGCCGAACAGATGTCGCCGGAAGGCGTGAAACAGGTAGAGGCGGTCCTTCGCGCGGGTCATGCCGACATACGCCAGGCGCCGCTCTTCTTCGAGTTCTTCGGGCGAGTCGAGGCTCCGGCTGTGGGGGAAGAGCCCCTCTTCCATGCCCAGCATGAATACCACCGGAAACTCGAGGCCTTTGACCATGTGCAGCGTGATCAGCGTCATGCCCTGCGCGCGTTCGTCCATGGTGTCGACGTCACTCATGAGCGCGGTCTCCTCGAGGAACGCCTGCAATCCCTCGCCGGGGGGCAGCCCGTCGTACTCCGAGGCCAGCCCTCGCAGCTCGAGGACGTTCGCCCAGCGCTCGTCGCCGTCGGTTCCCGTCTCTTTGGCATACCGCTCGTACCCGGTCCGCAGCAGCAGAAGGTCAATCGTCTCCACGAGCCGGCGCTCCTGGGAGGCGGCGCGAACCTCGTCGATGAGGTCGCGAAAATCGGCCAGGGCGCCGCGAGCGGCCGGGGCCAGCTGCGACATCTCGTCGAGGCGAGCGAGCGCGTCCCATGCCGTCGTGCCATGGGCGTCGGCCCAGTAGCCAAGCTGCGCCAGGGATTTCTCGCCGAGTTTTCGGCGCGGAACGTTGATGATCCGCGAGAAGCTGAGCGTATCCTGCGGGTTGGCGATCAGGCGCAGGTAGGCCATCACATCCTTGACCTCGCGCCGCTCGTAGAAGCGCAGGCCGCCGATGAGCCGGTAAGGCACGCCCCGCCGGAGCAGGACTTCTTCCAGCGCCCGCGACTGCGCGTTGGTGCGATAGAGCACGGCGATGTCACCAAGGCGGTGGTCGCCTTCCGCCACCAGGCGTAGCGCCTCGCGTGCGACCGCCTGCGCCTCCTCCTGCTCGTCGTAGGTCTGCGCCACGACGAGCTTGGCCCCACCCGGTCGCTCGGTCCAAAGCCGCTTTGCAGCCCGGTTGGGATTGGCCTTGATGACATGGTGGGCGGCGTCGAGAATGACCTGCGTCGATCGATAATTCTGTTCCAGCTTGACGATCTGCGCATCCGGGTAGTCATGCTCGAAGGACAGAATGTTGCGCACGTCGGCACCGCGGAACTTGTAGATCGACTGATCATCGTCCCCTACGACGGCGAGATTGTGGTGCGTACCGGCCAGATGCCTGACCATCAAGTACTGCGCCCGGTTGGTGTCCTGGTACTCGTCGACCATCACGTACTTGAAGCGCGTCTGATACTTCTCGAGCACCTCCGGGTGCCGATCGAAAAGCCAAACCGTTCGCATCAGCAGATCGTCGAAGTCGAGCGCGTTGTTCTGTTCGAGGAAGGCGTCATAGCGGAGCCGGATGCGCGCCGCCAGCTCTTCGTTGTGGGTGCCGGCCGCCTTCAACTGGTCTTCCCCATTGATGACCTCGTCTTTGCCGCGGGAGATCAGCGCCACCATCCCACCCGGTGGATAGCGCTTCTCATCGAGACGCAGCTCGCTCATGACCCGCTTGACGACGGACAGGCGATCGCCCTCGTCGTAGATGACGAAATGGCGATCGATCCCATCGGCGCTCCCGTCGCGGCGCAGGATCCGAACGCCGATGGCATGAAACGTTCCCATCCAGATCGCGCTCGCCGCCAGGTTCAGAAGATTCTCGACCCGGCCGCGCATCTCGCGCGCCGCCTTGTTGGTAAACGTCACGGCCAAAATCTCTCCCGGCTCGGCCCGCCCCTGCTGGATCAGCCACGCGATCCGGTGGGTGAGCACGCGCGTCTTGCCGCTACCCGCGCCGGCGAAGATCAGCAGTGGCCCGTCGTTGGCGGTGACGGCCGCCCGTTGCGGAGAGTTGAGCCCGGCTAAGAGATCGATCGCCCGCTCCGCGGCAGGCGAAGAAGACGCAGTCAATGCATGGTCAGTCTACCGGGCGAAGTTAGATCACAAACGGACAACGCGCGAAAGCGCGACTCGGCCTGCGGCGCCGTTAGTGGCGGCGGCCGCGGCCGCGCATCCGGCCGGCGGCCATGTTGTCCGTGTCGTCATCGTCCTCGGCGTTCCTCTTTTGCCTGGATGCCTTGAACGACTCCGAGAACGTGCTGATGAACTGATCGCGCAGCTCCATCGTCGAGACCTCGAATGCATCTTTCAGCGTCCAGTGGTCGTCCGGCGAGTACTTTCGCTCGCACGCCCAGAGCAGGAACGTGATGAGTTGCACCTTGATGCTCGCCATGAGCTTCGAATCGCCCTTCGTCTTGGCGGTTTTGTCCTTGCCCTTTCGTTTTGGGCCCGCGGCGACCGGCGGTGGCGCCACCGTGCCATCACCTGTTCGGACACCCCAGGTCGGCGCGCTCGGCGCCGGCGCGACGGCCGGCGCTTGCGCGACCAGGCTGGCGCGCAAAGACGCCAGGTCGTCCTTGGGGGCCGTCCTGGCAGGCTCGGGAGCCGCGGGCGCCGGCATCGGCGCGGCGGGCGGCTGGTACGAGGGGATGGCGTCTCGTTTCTTGGGAATCGCCATCGGCGGCACGGAAAAGCTTTGCGGGGTTAGCGGCCGAGTCGGGGCCGGGGGTGCAGCCGGCGGTGGAGGCCCAACCGGCGGCATCGTTGGCAACGGCATCCCCTGTGACGACATCGCCTGCTGGGGCATCGGCTGCTGCGGCATCGGCTGCATCGGCATTTGCTGCTGCGGCATCGGCTGCTGGGGCATCCCCTGCTGGGGATACGCCGGGTAGCCAGGCTGGGGCTGGCCGGGATAGCCCTGCTGAGGGTAGGGCTGGCCCTGTGGCTGCGGGGCCGGGTATTGGGCCCCCTGCTGCGGATAGGGGGCCGCTGGATAGCCGGGTTGCTGAGGGTAGCCGCCCGCGCCCCACGAGGGAGCTTGCGGCATGCCGGGCTGCGGAGCCGGCGGCCAGCCCTGAGGGGCTCCCTGTCCAGGTGCGCCGGGATACTGGCCCGGTGGCGGCGCCTGCTGTGGCCACGGTGGCACCTGGCCTGGCACCGGCTGCGAGTAGGTCCGGTAGACGGGCGCGATCGGCCGCTGCTGATCGGGCGGGATATAGGGAGCCGAGGGGCCCTGCAGCACCGCCTGACTGCGGCGCAGCAAGTCCAGCAGGCGGCCCTTATCGATATAGAGGTTGCCCGCCAGGGTGGGGTTGACGCCCGGGGTGAAGGTGAACTCGCCACTCTGGAACTCCCAGAGGAGATCGAAGGCCTGCCGGGCGCCACGAACACGGCCCCCGCGGGCGTGCGTCAGCGCGCCGGACTGAAAGGCATAGACCCATTCCCCACGCGGCTCCCGGAGCTCCAGGACGCCAGACTGGCCGTTGTTGACCACCTGATCGAGGAGTCCGAGCAGCCCAACGCGATCGATGGGGCTGAACGCCGCGACCTTGGACTGGGCAGCCGGCTGCCCTTTGCCCTTGGCGAAGAGCTTCACACCGCTGTAACCGGCGATGGGAGGCTGTCCTTGCCCGTGTAAAACCCCCGCTACAACGTGTTACCAGCCAGCAGCAGTGCTCTAACCTCGTCGTCGGTGACCTGTGGCCATTCCTCGAAGAAGTTCCCCACGGCATAGAACGGCTCAGGCGTGGCCAAACAGACGAATTCATCGACCAGCGGATCGAGCCAGGCGGCGGTATCCGGCGGCGCGACCGGGACCGCCAGCACCACCCGCTGAGCGCCCCGGCGGCGAACGGTCTGAATCCCGGCCTGTGCCGTGTACCCGGTGGCCACGCCGTCGTCGGTCAGAATCACGGTTCGGCCCTCGAGCGGCGGCATCGTCCCCGCGCCCAGCGCCGCCAGCCAGGCGCGCAGCTCCTCGCGCTGGCGCGCCGCCGCCTGGAAGAGGTCGTCCTCGGTGAGCCCGAGATGCTGGCTCAGCCGGCGATCGAAGACCAGCACCGCGTCATCGTCCACGGCGCCGACGGCGAGCTCGGGATTGCCGGGCGCGCCGAGCTTTCGCACGGGGCAAATCCCCAGCGGCAGATGGAGGTCGACCGCGATCGCCGTGGCCACGACCACGCCGCCGCGCGGAATGCCAAGGACGACCGCGCGTTCCTGGTCGCGGTACTTTTGGAGCGCGGCCGCGAGGCGTTCACCGGCATCGACCCGGTCGCGAAAAACCACCGAACTACAATAAGTCGATGTCGATCGCCACGCCCACCATGCCCGGAGTCGGGGACCTCGCGCCCGATTTCACCCTGCCGGGGACGCCCGAGGGCGAGCCGGTCGCCCTCTCGTCGTTCAAAGGGAAGAAGCATGTGCTGCTGGCCTTCTACGTTTTCGACTTCAGCCCCGGTTGAACGAATGAGCTCACCTCCTTGCGAGGTGATTACCCGCAGTTCGTGAAGGCCGAGACCGAAATCCTCGGGCTGAGCGTTGATCACATCTGGGCGCACAAGGCCTATGCGAAGAGCCTGGGGGACCTCCCGTTTCCCATCCTCGCGGATTGGGACAAGTCCGTCGCCCGCCGCTACGGCGTCCTCAACGAGGAGCGCGGCATAGCCCAGCGATCACTGTTCCTTGTCGACTATCGAGGCTACGTCCGCTGGCGCAACCCGCACTATGACTGGCGCAGCCAGGAGCAGTACGCCCAGGTCACCGAGGCCATGATGGCGTTGCCCTTGATCCCCCGAGCGAAGGAAGGGCAATAAAAAAGGCCAGCCCGAAGGCTGGCCGTTCATGGTCGTGGGGTCTAGCTCTTGCCGTTGGCGACGACGGCCAGGATGTCCTTCTCGGACAGAATCAGGTACTCGATCTCATCGAGCTTGATCTCGCTACCGGCGTACTTGGCGTAGACCACGCGGTCGCCGACTTTGACATCCAGCGGCTCGCGCTTGCCGGTCGTCTCGATGAAGCGACCGTTGCCGACGGCTTCGATCAGGCCTTCCTGCGGCTTCTCCTTGGCGGTGTCGGGCAGCACGATCCCGCTCTTGGTCTTCTCTTCCCGCTCGACGGGCTTGATTACGACGCGATCGCCCAATGGACGTAGCTTCATAAAACCCTCCTTAGATGGTGACGGTACGTTAGCACTCAGTGAGCCCGAGTGCTAATGATAGCTCAATTGGAGCGGCCCAAACAAGGCTCGGCCCCCACCTGCCCTCCCCCGGCAAGGGGAGGAGGGAAAGTGGAGCCCCTGGACCTGGTTTAGTCGTCCTCCTCGGGCTGGAAGCCTGAGGCCTGCCAGAACTGCTGGGCGATCACGGCGTAGCCGGCATCGCTGGCGTGGATGTCGTGCAGCGCCGTGCAGAACAGCGTCAGGGCGCACAGTGTCGCGGGCTGCGGCGGGGCCAGGTTAAAGGGCGTAAAGGCGTCAGCTACCTTCGCCCCGTTCGCAGCGGCGGCGGTTCCGATCGCGTTGTTGAGCGCTTGCGTGGTGGCGAGGCTGGTAGGAGCAATCAGAGCGAACGGATCGTAATACTGCATCACGATGATCTCAGCGTGCGGGGCGGCATGCCGGAGCTCCCCCAGCGCCCGGTTGAGATTCGTCGCCACCTGTGCCAATGCGTTGGGAAAGCAAGCGGGATCCGGGCTGGTGAGGCAGGGCGTGGTGTCGTTGGCGCCATTGTCCAGTGTGATCACGCCCACCTGGTGACGATGGCGCTTGAGAAACGCGAGCGCGGCGGCTTCCTGCGATCCAACGTACGTCTTATGCAGTGGCAAACCCAGGCTCGCATGCCAGGCACAGCCCACGAAATACGAGGCCGTGGTCTCGCCAGGACAACCGAGGTTGACCGTCGAAATCCGATCCTGAATCGTGCGCAACTTCGCCGCAAAGTCATCGACATAGCCGGTGTTGAAGGTGGCGGCGTCGACATGGCCGGCGGCGACTTCGGCATTGAACTTGGCTTCCTGGAAGCCGTAGGCTAACGAGTCGCCGAGCGCCAGATAGTAATGCCCCGGCGAATCATTCTCATTGGACGACGCGCTGACGGCGGTCGTGCCGAAAACCGCAGCAACGACCGCGACGACAACGGCAACAAGACGCTTGCGCATAATTCCCTCCTCGTCGGTGAACGTTTTCTATTCGATAACACGACAATGCGCCAACGTCAACAAAGGTTACGTGAAGCCGAGCCCTGGATCGGCGTCGAAGGGGGCAGGATCCGGGCCCCGCCGATCCCACTCGATCAGAGCCGCAGCGCCGATCATCGCCGCGTTGTCGGTGCAGAGCTCCGGCGCCGGGATGATCAGATGTGCAGTCTTCCCCAGAAGCCCCTGCGCGGCCTGACGGAGCCGGCGGTTGCGCGCGACGCCGCCCCCCAGCACGATTGTCGGCGCCGGGTCGGCGGCCTGGGCGGCTTCGACGCGCTGGAGGAGGGCGTCGACGATCGCCTCCTGGTAGCTGGCAGCCAGATCGGCCCGGTCCTGGTCGGAAATCGACGTTCGTTTACGGACTTCGTAGAGCAGCGCGGTCTTGACGCCGCTGAAGCTGAAGTCGAGGCCGGGAGCGCGAGGTCGCGGGAATCGGACGGCGTTGGGATCACCGTCGGCAGCCAACTTGTCGATCGCCGGACCCCCGGGGAATGGCAGGCCAAGAATGCGCGCGCCCTTGTCGAAGGCCTCACCGGCCGCATCATCGATCGTGCGGCCGATCACGGTGATGTTGCCGTCCGCCTGCCAGCGGATCAGATCGCTGTGACCTCCGGACACCACCAGCCCGAGTACCGGGGGGCGGACCTGCGGCTCCTCAAGCTGCGCGGCGAAGACGTGGGCGGCGAGATGGCTGACGCCGATCACCGGCAGCTTGCGGGCCCAGCCAATCGCCTGGGCGAGGTTGACCCCGACCAGCAGGCAGCCAATCAGCCCAGGGCCCTTCGTCACCGCCACCGCGTCGACCTGCTCCCAGCGCGTGACTGCGTTCTCCAACGCCCGCTCGATGACCGGCACCAGCGTCTGGAGATGGGCGCGTGCCGCGATCTCCGGCACGACACCGCCAAAGGGTGCGTGCAGGGCATCCTGCGAACGGACGACATTCGAGAGCAGCCGCGGCCCGCTGGCGATGACCGCCGCGGCGGTTTCATCACACGAGGTCTCGATCGCCAGGACGCGACGGCTTGTGAGCGCTACTGCGGTGTGCTGGTGTCGAGCCCTTCGATCTCGAGCGTTTGGAGGATTTCGTTGAACCGCTTCTTGAAGCCGGTTGCCTGGATGGAGTCCGACCACATCACGATGGCATCCTCGTTGTTATCGGTGTAATAGCCACGGCGGCGACCGATGACCTTGAAACCGAACTTCTCGTAGAGGCGGACGGCGACGTCGTTGGACGGCCGCACCTCGAGGGTGAGCCAGCGCGAGCCCAATTGATAAGCGCGCTGGATCAGCGCCGCCATGAGGGCGTGGCCGTACCCCTTGCCCTGCTGATTGGCGCGCACGCCGACAGTTGTGATATGGGCCTCGTCGCTCATTTTCCACAGACCGGCATAACCGACGATCTCCTCGTCGCGGCGCAAGACGAGATAGTAGGCCGAGCGATTGTGATGGAGCTCGCGGTAGTAGGCATTGCGCGGCCAGGGGGTCGGGAAGATCTGGCGCTCGATCGCCTGCACCTCGGGGATGTCCTCCTCGCGCATAGCGTCGACGAGCGTTCGGGACTTCAACTGCATCATGGGGCCTTCCTTCTGCGCTCCTCCGCGGCCGCTGGCTGAACGTAGAGCGCCTGCACCTCATCATATCGCAGCGGTTTTTGAGAATCGAACGTCCAATTGGCAGCGTCCAGCAGCGCCGCGCTCAGGGGCCGCCGTTCAGCCGCGGGCACCTCGAGATGAGCCAGGCCGGGGACCCAGCCAGCCAGGCTGCCGGCGGGCTCCACCATGACCCGGGCGGCGGCGGGCAACCATCCAGCAAGCTCATCCACAGGCACACGCCGGGCCAGCTCCCCTTCGCGCCAGGCATAGACCTCACGCCGGCCGGCATCACGCAGCGCCGCGGTGGCCGGATCGCCGCCGGCGCGGCGGGCCAGGATGGGCAGGCTGTCGGCGAGGTACAGCGGAATATGCGCAGCGTACGCCAGCCCGGCCGCCAGCGAGAGACTGACTCGCAGACCCGTGAACGACCCCGGGCCGCGCGCCGCCAAGACGGCGTCGATGTCGTCAGGCTCGCCGCCGGCCCGTCTCACAACGGCGTCCAGGCGGACCAGCACCGGCGGATCCGCTCGATCCCTCACCCAATCGTCGGCGGCGAGCAGCCGGCGGCCGTCGAGGACGACGAGCGCCTGGTCGACGCCGGACGTGTCAATCGCCAGGCGCACGCTTGAAGACCATCAGAATCCGGTCGGGCCCGCGCAACAGGGTGAGCCGGCGCCGCGTCTCCGCCGTGTTGTTCAACCGGATACGGACCGTCGCCCAGTCGTCGAGCACGTCGGCGCGATCCGGCCACTCGATGACGGTCACCGCGTCGGGGGCCGGTTCATCGAGACCCGTGTCCACCCAGGCCATCCCCTCCAGACGATAGAGGTCGTAATGCTCGATGGGCAGACGGCCCTGGTAGCGGTGGTGCAGGACGAAGGTTGGACTATGCACGCCGCTCGTGACGCCGAGCGCCTCGGCGATCCCCTTCACCAGCTCCGTCTTTCCCGCACCGAGGTCGCCTTCGAGGGCGATGACGTCTCCCGCCTCGAGCACCTGCCCGAGGCGGCGGCCGAGGTCGCGGGTCTCCTCCACCGATGCCGTCTCAACGAAAGTGTTCGTAGCCTGCTCCTTCGACCCGCTCGAGACGGGTGCCGTTCCGAAGCCGAATGCCCGGCCTGGATTCGATCTCGCCGAAAACGGTCAAGGGAAGGCCAATCCGCTCCAGGACGCGGCGGGCGGCGGCGATGCGCGCGGCCGGGGCCGCGCAGATCAACTCGAAGTCCTCCGAGTCTTTGACGGCCAGCGCCCATTCCTCCGGATGCAAGCCTCGCGCCAGGGGGAGCCGCGTGACGTCGATGGTCGCCCCGAGCCGCCTGTCCTCGACCAATCGCTCGACCTCGCGGTAGAGGCCGTCACTGATGTCACCGCCGACCCGGATGCCCGACTCGACCAGGACCCGCCCCGCGATGACGCGTGGCTCCGGATCGAGCTGGGCCGAGACCCAGGCACGCTCGTTCCGGTTCTCCGGCCCGCACCCTGATTCGAGGAGACGCAGACCGGCGGCCGCCCCGCCCAGGGTGCCCGTGACGGCGAGTAGCCAGCCCGGCCGTGCCCCTTGTCGCCTGAGCATCGACCGCGGCGAGTCAAGCCGCCCGATCAGCGTGGCCGTGAGGGTGAGCAGGCCCAGTGTCCCGCTCAGGTCGCCGCCGGCGATCGCGCAGCTGAAGCGTCGCGCTTGTTCGGCGACACCCAGGTAGAGGCGCCGGACGTCGGCAACCGGCAAGGTGCCGCGCAGAGTCAACGCGATAAGTGCGTACCGTGGCTCCGCGCCCATCGCCGCCAGGTCGCTGAGGTTGATCGAGACCAGCCGCCGGCCCAGCGTTCGGAAATCAAAGCCCGGCCATTGCAGGCGAAAATCGATCTCCTCGACCATGGTGTCGGTGGTCGCCACCACGAAAGGATCGCCGCGCCATACCGCGGCATCATCGGTTGGCGCCGCAACCAGCAGCCCGCGTGACGGCGGATCGAGGTAGCGACCAATCGACCGCAGGAGGCCGCGCTCGCCCACATCCGCAAGCGTCCGCGGCCGGCGCGCGACCCGCTGGGCTATACGGGGAGACCCTCGACGGGGCTGCTGGCGACGGCCCTCAGCCCGATATGAGCCCGGCCCGCCTTGAAGGCCCGCCGCCCGGCAACGACCGCCTCGGCGAAGGCGCGCGCCATCTCGGGTGGATGCTGCGCCCGGGCAATCGCCGTGTTGACGAGGACCGCGGCGGCGCCGGCCTCGAGGCAGCGCGCCGCGTCGGAGGGGACGCCGAGACCCGCATCGACGATGACCGGCACCTTGACCTTGCTTACGATCAGCTCCAGGTTGAGCAAGTTTTGCAGCCCGAGCGTCGTCCCGATGGGCGCCGCGCCAGGCATGACGGCGGCCGCACCGGCCTCATAGAGCCGGATCGCCTGCACCACGTCGTCGCTCGTGTAGGCCATTACGATGAAGCCCTCTTTGACCAGCTGGCGGGTCGCCTCGAGGGTCGCCTGCGGATCCGGAAGCAGCGTGTCTTCGTCGCCGACCACCTCGACCTTGATGTAGTCCGAGAAACCGGCTGCGCGGGCCAGGCGCGCGAGGCGCACGGCGCCCTCGGCAGTCGTCGCGCCCGCGGTGTTCGGGAGGAGCGTGAAGCGGCGCAGGTCGATCCCCTCGAGCTCGGAGCGGCCGCCCTCGAGGTTCAGGCGGCGGATCGCGACCGTGATCATGTCCGGCTGCGAGGCCTCGAGGCAGCGCGCGAGCACATCGTTCGAGGCGAATTTGCCAGTGCCGTGGATCAGCCGCGAGCGCAGCGGACGCCCGCCGACAACGAACGCATCGTCGCCTGCTGCTCCGCCGCCAACGAAATACACGAGTTCCAGCTCGTCGCCGGCGTGGACCTGGGTTTTCTCGAAATCGTCGCGGCGCCGGATCTCCCGATTGTGCTCGACGACGACCCGCGAGGGCGGCACGTCGAGCTGCTTGAGGAGGTCGAGCAGGCTGACGCCGTCGGCGACCTTTCGCGGCTTGCCGTTGAGCGTCACGGTTATCTGACTCATCGCTGCGCCACCCCCAGCCTCGTAACGATCAGCTCGTGCAGCCGGCGAGCGGCCTCCGCCGGATCCGGCGCGTCATAGACCGCGCGGACTACGGCGATGGCGCGGGCGCCGGCCTCGATCACGCTTCCCGCATTGTCCTGGTCGATCCCGCCGACCGCCACGAACGGCCGGTCGATCACCCCAGCCACGCGTGACACGAGCGCTGTACCGACGGCGGGCCGGCCCTCCTTGGTGGGCGTTGGGTGGACGGGTCCGACCGCGACGTAGTCCACGCCCTCGTGGACCGCGAGCTGTGCCTGGGCAAGGCTGTGCGTCGAGCGACCGATCAATCGGCCCTCGAAGCCAGGCAGGGCGCGCACCGCGTCAGGCGGGAGGTCATCCTGTCCGAGGTGGACCCCATCGGCGTCGGCGGCGATCGCCAGGTCGGCGTGATCGTTGACGATCAGGAGCGCCTCGTGCTCCCTCGTCAGGATGCGAAGCGCGAGCGCCAGCCGGTACTGCTCCAGCATCGGCATCGTCTTCTTGCGCAGCTGAATGACATTGGCGCCGCCCTCGAGTGCCGCCTCCACCGTGCGTGCGGTCTCGGTCTCGCCGCCGTGATCTCCCGTGATCACGTAGAGGCGCATCCGCGCCAGTCGCTCAAGTCGTTGTTCGGCTACTCCCATGTGCGTGCAATCCCGGCCGTCGCGGAATGCTCGAGCCCCTTTCCTCCGCAGGTATCACCTGATCAGGTTCCAGCGTCAGCCGGCGAACCGACTTTCTCAGCGCATTCCGCTCCGCTAGGGCTGCATAGATTATAGGTATCGGCGCGGGACTCGGCTCGAGATCGCGCACAGGACTTCGTACGAGATCGTTCCCGACGCCTCGGCGAGATCGTGCGCGCTCAAGGTGGTGCCTCCCTCTCCCCCAATCAGTGTGACGACGTCACCAACCGCGACCTCCGGGACGGTGCGGACGTCGATCGCGGCCTGGTCCATGCTGATGGTGCCCGCGATCGGGACGGCGACCCCCCGGACGATGGCGCGACCGCCAGCCAGTGCGCGCCGGTGCAGGCCGTCCGCATAGCCGACCGCGATGGTCGCCACCCTCGCCGGCTCGCGGGCAATGAACTTGCGCCCGTAGCCGACGCTCTCGCCAATCGGCACCGCGACGAGGTTGGTCACGATCGTCTGCCAGCGCAGCGCTGGGCGAAGCGTGGGCAGGTCGGCCCAGCTGGGGACCGGTCGAACACCATAAATGATGAGGCCGGCGCGCACCAGGTCCAGGCGCGCCTCGGGATAGCGAAGGAGCCCTGCCGAGTTGGCGGTATGGCTGAGAAATCCGGTGACGCCGGCCCGGATCAGGGCGGAGCGGGCGTCGAGAAACACGTGCAACTGCTCCCGGGTAAAGGCGGGGTCCCGGTCCGCGTCGGCAAAGTGCGTCCAGAAACCCTCCAGCCGTAGGTTCGGATCGGCATCGACCTCCACGGCAAGCTTGACCGCCTCCGCGGGCGCGGCGCCCAGGCGGTGCATCCCGGTGTCGACCTTGACGTGGACGTTGATCTCGGTCGCGGCGGCTTTGAGTAGTGCCAGCGCGTCGCGGTCGTAGACGGTCATCGCCAGCTTCGCCGCGATCGCCGCCGAGAGCGCAGACGGCGGCGTGTACCCGAGGTTGAGGATCGGCTCGACGATGCCGGCCTTGCGCAGCTCGATCCCCTCCGGTACCGACGACACCGCCAGCCAGGTCGCGCCGCCCTGCAGCGACGCGCGTGCTGCGGGCACGGCGCCGTGCCCGTAGCCGTCGGCCTTCACGACCGCCATCACGGCTGTCTTCTCACCGACGAGCTGCTTGACGAGACTGGTGTTGTACGCGATCGCCGACAGATCGACGTCAGCCCACTTCGTCGCGCCGTGTTCCGTCAGCGCAACCGCTCCATCACGCGCGGAAGCTGCGGCAGCAGGTCGGACGCGAGCACGCCGGCCAGACCCAGCGAGGCCTCGAGGTCCAGACCCGCAAGGCTGTGCAGATGTACTCCAGTGACGGCTGCCTCGAAGGGCGGCAGCTTCTGACCCATCAGTCCCGCGATGAGCCCGGCGAGGACATCGCCGGTGCCGCCCGAGGCCAGCGCGGGCGTCGCGATCGGGTTCAGCGTGACGCGGCCGTCGGGGGCGGCGATGACGGTACCGGCGCCTTTGAGCACCACCACCTTGTTCCACACCTTGGCAAAGCGCGAGGCGATCCCACGCCGGTCCTGCTGCACCGCCGACGTTTCAAGGCCCGATAGGCGCCCGAATTCCGCTGGGTGCGGGGTGAGGACGATCTGCGGCGACAGGCGCGGCAGGATCGTGCGGTGCTCGGCAAGCACGTTGAGGGCGTCTGCGTCGAGCACCAGCGGCGCCGCCACACGCGGAACGAGATCCTCCACCAGGCGCCTGGTCGACGCGTCGCGTCCCAGCCCGGGCCCGACCACGCCGGCGTCGGCCCCCGCAAAGCCGCGAAGGATCCCGCTGAGCGACGCGTGCCCGACCACCCCGGGTGCGATCTCCGGGACCGGTCCGACGATGACTTCGGTGCACTTCTGAGCGAGGATCGGATAGATCGACTGGGCCACCAGCAGGCGGACGATGCCGGCACCTGACCGCGCCGCGCCCATGCTCGCCAGGTAGGCGGCGCCGGTATAGCCCTGCGACCCCGCCAGCACGACGACCGTCCCGAAGGTCCCCTTGTGCCCATCACGCGGGCGAGCGGGGAGCCGGAAGCCATCAGGGAGCGCGCTGCGTGGCCGAATCGCCTCAGCGTCCGGGATGACGGCCACCGCAACCGCGAAGTGACCATCGTGGGCGATGCTGACGTCCACGCTGCGTCCTGTCAGGGTGGTGGCCGCTGCCACGCTCACATGGGGCCGCCCGTCATCGCTGGGGAGGATCTCGACATCGCGCATGCGAGGCCGCACCACGCCGGTTGGCATCGCCTTGCCAATCGCTTCCTTTGCCGCCCAGCGGCCCGCCCAGCGCTCGGCGCTGCCGCCACAATAGTCGATCTCCCGGTCGGTGAGGAACTTGCGCAGGAACCGAGCCCCGAACCGCTTCTGGGCCTCCGCAATGCGCGGAATCGCGGCGACATCTACGCCGACCCGAGGCGTCACGCTCTTACTCTACGGTGACGCTCTTGGCCAGGTTTCGAGGCTGGTCGACGTTGCAGCCGCGCTCGGTCGCGACGAAATAGGCGAAGAGCTGCAGCGCGACGACATTGGGGATGGGCGAGAGGAACTCGGAAACCGCCGGCACTTCGATGCGGTCGAGCTGCACCTCGGCGAGCGTGGTATCGCCGTCCGTGATCAATGCCAGCACGGGCGCGTCCCTGGCAATGACCTCCTGGATGTTACTGACCATTTTCTCCAGCGTCGCCGCCTGGGTGGCGATCGCGAAGACGGGGAAATTCTGGTCGAGCAGCGCGATCGGCCCATGCTTCAACTCGCCGGCCGCATAGCCCTCGGCATGGAGGTACGAAATCTCCTTGAGCTTCAGGGCGCCTTCGAGGGCAATCGGGTAGTTGATCCCCCGGCCGATGTACATGAAGTTGCGGTAGCCGGAGTACTTGCGCGCCAGCGCCTGGAACGCCTCAGCCCGTTCGAGGACCTGCTGGACGGCGACCGGCAGGGCTTTCAGCTCGGCGGCCAGCTCGCGCAGACGCTCGGGCGCCAGCCGGTGCCGGACCGCCGCCAGCCGGATCCCCAGCAAGTACAGCGACGTGAGATGGGCGATGAAGGTCTTGGTCGACGCCACGCCAATCTCGGGCCCGGCGTGCAAGTAGATGACGCCGTCGCTTTCCAGGGCCATCGAGCTGCCGACGACGTTGGTAATGGAGACGACCTTCGCCTTCCGCTGCCTCGCCTCACGGATGGCGGCCAGCGTGTCGGCGGTTTCGCCAGACTGGGAGACACCGATCACCAGCGTGTCCTGGTCGATGATCGGCTGGCGATAGCGGAACTCTGAGGCGGGCTCGACTTCGACCGGGATGCGCGCCAGGTCCTCGATGATGTACTTGCCGAGCAGGGCGGCATAGTACGACGTGCCGGCCGCCACCATCTTGATGTCGTGCACCTTGAGCAGCTGGCGATCGGTCAGTCCGAATTCCTCGAACGTGACCTCCCCCTCGTCGCTCAGGCGTCCCCGCAGCGCGTTGGACACCGCCTCGGGCGCCTCGTTGATCTCTTTGGCCATGAAGTGCGGGAAGCCGCCCTTCTGGGCCTGGCTGATATCCCACTTGACCTCGATCACTTTGGGTTTGACGGCGGCACCGCCGATGGTGCTCACCTCGGGCCCGAGCTTGGTGATCGAGACCATCTCGCCTTCGCCAAGCAGCAGGACCTTCTTCGTATACGGGATGACGGCGGTGATGTCGGAGGCGACGAACCATTCCTTGTCGCCGATCCCGACCACGAGTGGGGCATTGAGGCGGGCGCCGATCAAGAGATCGGGGTCGCGCTGGGAGAAGATCGCCATCGCATAAGCGCCCCGCAGTTTCGCCAGCGCCTCCCGGACGGCCGCCACCAGGTCGCCCTTGTCGAACTCCTCGATCAGGTGGGGGACGACCTCGGTGTCGGTCTCGGAGATGAAGACATGGCCCTTTGCCTGAAGGTCCTTCCGCAGCTCGGCAAAGTTTTCGATGATGCCGTTGTGGATCACCATGATCTGCTTGTGGCAGTCGGTATGGGGGTGGGCGTTGATGACGGTTGGGCGGCCGTGCGTCGCCCAGCGGGTGTGGCCGATGCCGAGCCGCCCCTGGGGCATCTCCTCGGTCAGGCGCTCGACCAGCGTGTCGACCTTGGCCGCGCTCTTCACCACGGAGGTCTGGCCGTCCGCCTCGTTGAAAATGGCGACCCCGGCGGAATCATAGCCCCGGTACTCGAGCCGCTTGAGGCTCTCCATGATGATGGGCGCGGCCGAGCGCTCGCCCAGGTAGCCAATAATCCCGCACATACCCCGGCCTCCTATGTTCCCACTCTGGACACGCTCAAACGAGCGAACTCAGTTCGTCGTTTTGGTTAAACGGGCGTGTCGGCCCAAAGTTACGGGCTTGAGCTGGGCGTCACTCCCGGGATGGGCGAGATGAAGATGTGCACCTGGGCGGTTTTCTGGTTTGTCGTGACACCGTCCGGCGGCCGGATGGTGACGGTCCTCACGATGTCGGCTTTGGCCCCGGTGATGTCGATCGGGTCGGTCGCGAGCAGCACCAACCCGGCCAGGGTGTTCTGGAGCCCGGTCGCTTGAACGGACGTCGGCACGATCTGGACGTTGGTCATGCGGTAGCCGGCGGCCGGCTGGCCGGTTACGGTGAAGCCCACCGGCTTGTCGACGGTTATCGCATCCGCCTGGATCACCATCTTCACCGAGACCTGACCCGGCGTCACGGTCATCGACTTGGTCACAGGCTTCTTGTTCTTGTCCCAGAGCACCACCGAGTAGGGCTGGTTGAAGCCGGGAGCGACCAGCGCGTCCAGGTCGACGAGAACGACCGCTTGGACCCCCGTCAGCTGGGTCTTCGGCCCGTCGATGCGGACGCTGGCGGGCGTCACGGTGGTGGCGCTGACCTGCTCATGGAATCCGGGCGGCAGCGCCTTGACCCGTTCGATCGAAACCGGCACGGTTGTCGTGCCCAGATCATCGACGCTGACCGTCACCCCACTTGGAGCAACGATCGTGATGGTTGGGTCGGAGTTGTTGACGTGAATCGAAACGTTGTTCGTGCCGACATGTGTGTTGGAGAAGTTCCCCGAGATGCGCAGCAGGTTCGGGTTGGTGCGCAGCTGGGCGTCGAAGGACCGCATGTGGTCCGAGGTCCCGATGGCGGTGAGGGTCACCTGCGGCACATCTCCGACCAGGACGAGCCCCGCGGGCAGTACCGGATTGTCCATCCTGACGGCATAGCCGTGGCTCTGGGTTGGGTTTTGCGCGTAGGCGACCACGCTCCAGAGCGCGACAGCAAACGCGATCGCCAGCAACTTGAGTCGAAGGTTGGCGAGCAGGATCGTTATCTTACCCGGCCTGACGCTAGCGACGCCAGACGGGGAGCGGCGGACGATGGAGCTCGGTATGGGGCTGGAGCAGCGAGGTCAGTACCTGTCGCAGCCGGTCGGGGTCGAGGTTGCGCAGCAGCTTTCCCTCGTGCGCCACGGCGATCTGGCCCAGCTCCTCGCTGAGGATCAGCACGACGGCGTCGGTCTGCATCGAGAGGCCGAGCCCGGCGCGGTGGCGGGTTCCCATCCGTTCGCGGACCGTCCCTTCCTCCGCCAGGGGTAGGACGCAGCCGGCGGCCAGGATCTGGTTTCCGCGGACGATGACGGCACCATCGTGGAGCGGTGAGTTCGGGAAGAAGATCGCCTCCAGGAACTCCGCGGTGAGCTCGCCATTGATCCGGATGCCGCTGTTCGCGTAGTTCTCCAACCCGGTCTCCTTCTCGAAAACGATCAGCGCCCCGGTGAAACGCTGCGTCAGCTTGGTGGTGGCCCGGATCACCTCGTCGATCATCCGATTGAAGATCTGGAGGTTGTAGTGCGCCAGCGGGCGGCCGATGAAACCGATCCGCCCGAACTGGTCGAGCGC
>DATEHI010000044.1:0-2125 GCA_035279665.1 Candidatus Dormiibacterota bacterium
TTACACGCGAGAGCAGGCGGCAGAGCGGTTCGGCGTCGTGCTCGATGCCAGCGGCGCCGTCGATGGCGCCGCGACCGAAAGACGCAGGGTGCGCGGTCGTTAGCTACAGCTACGACCCCGACATCTGCACGAAGCGCAACGCTGCTATGCCCATCCATCGTGTTGCGATGCAGCGTGTCGATCTCTACATCACGCGCGGACGCCTTTCAGGCGTTTCCTCCCTGAACTTGGGCCGCGCTGAGCGCGGCCCTTTTTGTGTGCCGAGCATGAACGACAGCTTGGAGGTGGAAGTCCTTTATCCAGCCTGATGACGGCGAAGGATTAGCGAAGCGCAAGGGCGCCAGCGCGAGGTGGTGTCTGAAAGAAGCGTGGAGCAAAACCGCGGCCCGATGGACAAGAACCGGATAAAGAGGCCTTCCCGGCCGGACGAGCAGGCAAATGACTGCGAAGTCCAAGGTCATCAAGGACCGGGGTGGTAAATCCGGCTGGCGTGCGGCGAAGGCGGTCGGTCTTACCTCGGGAGATCCACGCCGTGTCCGGCATTCCCGGACTGAGCGGGCGGCAACGTCCGTGATCGCGGCGGGGAAGTCAGCAGAGGGCATAGTAGGTGGGCAACCGCCGAAGGCCCGAACGATGGAGTGGCAAGTAGGAGGGCGCTCTCGCAGGGGTCATGCGGCAGAAAATCCAGCTCGACCTGGCCTTTCCTCCGGCAGCAACGGGTGAAGCCCGGAGCAGCGGAGCGGGAGGGACCGAAGCCGCTGCGGCGAGCGTCGCCAGCGAAAGCCCGGCGGTCTGCGGACCGTCGATGGAAGCGATTGTTGAGCGTGAGAATCTGAGGAAGGCGCTGGCACAAGTCCGGCGCAACAAGGGCGCACCAGGCCTCGATGCGATGAGCACCAATGACCTGGCGGCTCACCTGAAAGACCACTGGCCCACCATCAAAGCCCAGCTGCTTGACGGCAGCTACAGTCCCCAGCCGGTGCGGCGGGTGGAGATACCGAAGGCGTCGGGCGGCACCCGGCCGCTCGGCATCCCGACGGTGCTCGACCGCTTTATCCAGCAGGCGATGCTGCAGGTGCTGCAGGCGGATTGGGACCCGACGTTCTCCGAGCACAGCCACGGCTTCCGCCCTGGCCGCTCGGCGCACGGGGCGGTACGCGCGGCGCAAGAGTATCTTGCGGCGGGCGATCGCTACGTCGTGGACATCGACCTGGAGAAGTTCTTCGACCGGGTGAACCACGACGTTCTGATGGGGCTGGTGGCGAAGCGGGTGAACGACCGGCGCATCCTGCGGCTGATCCGCGGCTTCTTGACCGCGGGGGTGCTGGCGGGTGGGCTGGTCGGCCCGACGGACGAGGGCACGCCGCAGGGCGGGCCGCTCTCGCCGCTGCTGTCGAATCTGATGCTGGATGTGCTGGACCGCGACCTCGAGAAGCGCGGCCACCGCTTCGTGCGCTACGCCGACGACTGCAACATCTATGTACGCAGCCGCCGAGCGGGAGAACGGGCGATGGCGAGCATCGAGAGGTTCCTCGCCCGGCACCTCAAGCTCAAGCTCAACGCAGCGAAGAGCGCGGTGGACCTGCCAAGCCGGCGCAAGTTCCTGGGCTTCAGCTTCACGGACGACGAGCCTCGGCGGCGCATCGCGCCTCAGGCGCTCGCTCGCTTCAAGAGCCGGGTCCGGGAACTGACGCGCCGGACGCGCGGCGTCAGCCTCGCACAGGTCGTCGAAGAGCTGTCGCGCTATCTCGTCGGATGGCGCGGGTACTTCGGCATCTGTGAACTGCCGTCGATGTTGCGCCGGCTCGACCAGTGGGTCAGACGACGGCTCCGCGCCGTCGCTTGGAAGCAGTGGAAGCGCGGCCGCACCCGCTTCGCGGAGTTGCGGCGCCGCGGCGTCGGCAAGCACTTGGCGGCGCGAACCGCCGGTAGCGCGCACGGCCCCTGGCGGCTGAGCAACAGCCCTGCTCTCGCCATTGCGATCCCAAACGCGTTCCTGGACACGCTCGGCCTCGCAACCGTCGCCGGCCCGGCATACGCTCGCCCGTCGAACCGCCGTATACGGACCCGTATGTACGGTGGTGTGGGAGGGGCGAAGCCGTGAGGCTTCCCCCTATCCCGATTC
>DATEHI010000045.1:0-4317 GCA_035279665.1 Candidatus Dormiibacterota bacterium
TGCGCGGCAACGTCGCCTGGTCGATCGCCGAAGGAACGAACCCCGATAACCGGGTTATCGGGATTGCTGTTGACGTCGGCTACCGGCGCGAGGTCCAGGTCGATCCCGGCCGCGACCAACTCCCGACCAATCTGACCGGCAACGGCGTGCGTCAGCGTGACGTCGTCGATCCGGCCGAGGGCAAGATTGCCCGGGTAGGAACTGCCGGTCGCCGCTTCCAGCCTGGTGACGTCGCCGCCTTCCTCGTCGATCGCGATCAGCGTGTCATCGCGCGTATCGTGCACCGCGCTCGTGAGGCGCGCGAGCTGGGCCGGCGACGAGAGGTTGCGCGCATACAGGACCAAACCGCCGAGCCCATCCTCGAGGCCGCGGCCAATCCAGGCTTGGAGGTCGGTCCCCTCGAAACCCGCAAGCAGGCACCCACGGGCGAGTCGAGACAGCGCGTCCATCAGCCCTTGACCGCGCCGGCGGTCATGCCCGCGGTGATTCGGCGCTGGACGAAGATGAAGAAGACCATCACGGGAAGCGCGAAGAGCGTCGACCCGGCCATGATGCCGCCCCAGTCGATCTGAGTGCCGGCGGACACGAAGGAGGCGAGCCAAACCGGCAGCGTGGCGTTGTCGTTGGTCAGCAGGACGTTGGCGAAGATGTACTCGTTCCACGCCTGGATGAAGGCGAAGATCGACGTGGCAACCAGCCCGGGCGCGATCAGCGGAAAGAGAATGCGCATGAACGCCTGAGGTCGCGAGCAGCCATCGGTCAGGGCCTGCTCCTCCAGGTCGACGGGAACGGCGGCCATGAACCCCCGCAGGGTCCAGATCGTGAAGGGCAGCGCAAAAGCCAGGTAGGCGATGATGACGCCAACCAGTTGGTAGACGAGTCCGATCCGGTCGAGCTCGATGAAGATCGGGATGAGCATTGCCTCGAAGGGAACCATCTGGATGATCAGGAGCGTCACCAGGAAGGCTCGGCGCCCCCGGAACCGAAAACGCGCCACCGCGGCGGCCGCGAAGAACGCGACGGCCATCGCCAGCACGACGACCGAGCAGGTGACGATGACGCTGCTGCGGGCGTTGTCCCAGAAATGGTTCTTGTTGAAGGCATCGGAGAAGTGCTCGAGGGTGAACGGCGAGGGGATGAATTTGGGGACCGAGAGCTGGATGTCGCCGCCCGGCTTGAACGCCGTAACCACCATCCAGTAGACGGGGAACAGAAAGAAGAGCGCGGCGAGCAGGGCCAGGCCGTTGGCGACCACCGTGCCGAGGCGCGTCCCGCTCTTCATGCTTCTTCCCCGGTGGGCACCATCCGCCGAAGCAGGACCGCCGTCACCGCCAGGAGGATGACGACACCCACAATCGAGGTGGCCGCTCCCCGGCCGTAGTTTGGCGCGCCGCCAAACGACTGGTGATACGCCCAGATGCCGATCAGGTTCGTTTCCTCGGAGATGCCGCCGGCTTTCTGGAGCACGAAGATCTGGGTGAAGACACGGAAATCCC
The DNA here is from genome assembly GCA_035279665.1 of Candidatus Dormiibacterota bacterium. Taxonomy (GTDB): domain Bacteria; phylum Chloroflexota; class Dormibacteria; order CF-121; family CF-121; genus CF-13. The sequence continues at coordinate 1,497 of DATEHI010000045.1, forward strand.
AGATGACGGAGAGGAGCGTCAAGAGCAGCAGGATCGGCCTGACAAACGGCAAGCTCACCTGCCGGAACACCGCCCAGGCCCCGCCTCCGTCCACCCTGGCCGCCTCATAGAGGTCGGTCGGGACCTGGGAGAGCCCGGCGTAGAGCGTGAGCGCAACGAAGGGCAGCGCCGCCCAGACGACGATCACGGTCGCGAGACCGAGCATGGAGGTCGGGTCGGAGAGCCAGGAGTGCTGGGTGAAGTTGCCCAGGTGCAGGCTGGTCAGGGCCCAGTTGACCACGCCAAAGTCACGATCGAAGAGCCAGAGCCAGACCTGGGTGGCGGTCACGGCCGGCGTCGCCCAGGCGAGCACCATGCTGATCGCGAGCACGAGTCGAATCCGCCCACCCAACCGTTGCATCAGCACCGCCAGGGCCATGCCGATGCCGATGGTCAGCACGACGTTGACGGCGGTGAATGCGAAGGTGCGGCCGAGCACCGCCCAGAACTCGGGTCGCCCGAAGATGTAGCGGTAGTTTGCCAGGCCCGTCCAATCGGTCGGCAGACCGAGGATCAGCTCGCGGGCGCGGAAGCGTTGAAAGGAAATCAGGACGAGGTTGAGCAGCGGATAGCCGACCGCGACAGCCAGCGCCACGATGCCTGGCGCCAGCAGGAGATAGGGGACGTACCAGCGCACCAGCGCCGTTCGCCGGCGTCGCCGCAGCGAAAAGCGCCGCCCGGACGCCGCGATCATCGGCGTTTCCGGGACGGCGCTCACGTGCTGCACGATACGCGGTCCTATTGATTCAGCTTGTCGGCGATTGCCTGATCGGCGGCCTTGGTCGCGTCGGCGACGCTGGCCCGACCGGTAAAGATCTTGGCGAGCATGTCCTGCGGGATGTTGCTGCTCTCGACGCTGCCCCAGTTCGGGCTGTTGGGCACGAACCAGCTATGCGCGGCAGCCGTGTCGGCGACGGAGAGGAAGGGATCGCTGCTGTGCAGGTTCAGGAGGCTGGTCGAGTTCGGGATGACGCCGCCCTGCACGGCCAGTTGAGTCTGGTATTTGCTCCCGGCCAGAAGCTTGATGTATTCGACCGCCAGGTCCTGGTTCTTGCTCTTGGACCCGACGCCGAGGTTCGAGCCACCGAGGAACACGGGAGCGGATGCAGATGCCCCCGGGATCGGGAAAACTCCGAGGTGGTTCGTCAAGTCGGGCTTGTCCTTGGTGATGACACCCACGTGCCAGCCGGCCTCGATCACCATCGCCGCCTTGCCCGCCTCAAACGTTGGATCGTCTTTGGTCTCGTCGCCGTCGCCCGGCGCCGTCCCGACCTTGGTGCGCATGTCTTTGACCCAGCTCAAGGCCGATTGCGCCTGAGAAGACTCGAGCGCCCCGGCCCACTTGCCGTTCGACTTGGTCGCGATGGTGCCACCGCCGTCGAAGAGCCAGGAGAAGACCGCGTACCAATCCTTGCCCGGTAAGTAGAGGCCCGAGAAGCCGGGCACAGTGCTGTTCTTCGCCATCAGCTTCTGCCCGTCGGTAACCAGCTCGTCACGGGTTGTGGGCGGGCTCGTGATGCCCGCTGCGGTAAACATGTCTTTGTTGTAGATAACCACCCGGTCGCCGGCGTAATAGGGAACGCCATACAACTTTCCATCCAGGGTGCCGGCTTCCTTGAGGCTCTGCAGCCAGGTGCTACTGCCCAGGGTCGATGCCTTGCCGCTCAGGTCAGCCAGACCGCCGGCCGAGGCAAAGCCGGAGACCAGGGTGTTGCCCATCTCGAGCACATCAGGCGGGCTCTGCGAGCTGAGGGCGGTATTCGTCTTGTCGGTGATCCCACTCCACTGCTGGATATCGACCTTGACGGTCACGCCCGCATGCGCCGCCTGAAACTCCGAATTGAGTGCGTCGATGACCGGTGCCGGCGCGCTGCCGTTCATCAGCCAGACATTCAGCGTACGAGCCGTCGGTCCCGCGGTCGCACTGCTCCCGCAGGCCGCCAGTACCATCATCGGCACCAGGGCGATCACGCCCCCCGCCAGGTTCCTACTCTTCATCTGCTTCTCCTTCTCTCCCTTTTCCTTGATCGACCGCGCGTTTCTCCGTCGTCGCCGCTGTCACGTTGGTGTTCGGCATTCCCGCAAGCACGTCCTCCTCTTCACACTCTGGCCACCGTCTCTACACGCGCCCATCGACGGGCTCAGGAATCCTGGCGGGGACGCGGCGCACGGCGGAGGCTGAACGCCCGTTGCGGCCCCGGTTTGGAAGCAGCTCGGTGACCAGCTGATATCGGTCACCGCGGTAAATCGATTGGACGAACTCGATGGTGCGGCCCGCCTCGGAGACGGTCGTTCGCTCGAAGAGGAAAGCCGGTGTATGCAACGGAATTTCCAGGAGTTCGGACTCGCTCTCGTTGGTCACGGTGGGCTCGATCGTCTGCCGGCCGGACGCGATCACGATCCCGTAGCGCCCCGAGAGCAGCTCGTAGAACGATCGATTTTCCAGATCTGCCTTTGACATGCCGGGGACCAGCGCCTCAGGAACGTGGAGCACCTCGAGCGCCATCGTCACCCCGTCCGCGAGGCGCAGTCGCTGGACCCGCACGATCCGCTCCTCGGGTGAGACCTGGAGACGCCGGGAGACCCGCGCGCCGGCGCTGACGACGGTCAGCTCCAGGGTCCGGCTGGACGGAACCATGCCTCGTCGGCGCATGTCCTCGGTGAACGAGGTCAGCGTCAGCGGCTGTTCGATCTTGGGCTCGGTCACGTACGTGCCGCTCCCGTGCCGGCGGGCCAGCTGGCCTCCCTGAACCAGCTGGTCGATGGCGGCGCGGACCGTGAG
>DATEHI010000046.1:0-2603 GCA_035279665.1 Candidatus Dormiibacterota bacterium
GGGCCATCCAGCAGCTCCACATCATCGAGGCCCCACGTACGCTGGGCCGAGACGAGATCGCGTTGAGCCCGGGCACCATCGTCGGTGCGAGCGACGAACAGATACCCCTGATGGCGCAGCCCGAGGTCGACCCTCTGCTGAAGGTCGTCGAAGAATGCCACACTTTCGCGCACCAGCTCGACCTCCTCGGGGTTGTCGAACTGCAATCGAAAGGCCCCGGTCGCGACCGGCGTGGTGAGTGTGGCAAGCGCGGGCCGTTTTTCGAGGACGATCGTCTTCAAGCCGGCGCGCTGGGCGAAGAAGGCAGTGGCGCAGCCGATGATGCCGCCGCCGACGATGACGAGATCGGCGCTCTCGGTCGCTAGCGGACCTCGATGATCAGCATCTTGGTCGAGCCGCCCGGCGTGACGACCGAAACGTCGTCGCCGACGTGCTTGCCAAGGAGCGCCTTGCCGACCGGCGACTCGAGCGAGATGCGCCCCTTGCCCGGTTCCGCTTCGGCGGAGCCGACGATGGTGAACGCTTCGTCGCCGTACTCGTCGTGGACCTTGACCGTCGAGCCGACCTCGACGACACCTTTGACGTGCTTGCCTTCGATGATGCTGGCGTTCCGCACCAGCTTCTCGAGCAGAAGGATCCGGCCCTCGACGAATCCCTGCTCGTTCTTAGCGTCGTCGTACTCGGCGTTCTCGTTGATGTCGCCGAACTCCTTGGCCTGCCGAATGCGCTCCGCAACCTCGGGACGGCGCTTGTTACGGAGCACCTCGAGCTCGGCCTGCAGGCGGTTCAGTCCCTCCTGCGTGAGGTATACGACCTTGTCGTTTTCCATGGTAGCCATCAAAAGCCGACGTATTATACGGGATTCCCGCCGCGAGTTCGCTAGCCCAGAATCTGGATCGTCAGCGGCGCCAGATTCTCACGGACGCGAGCCGCGGCGCCCATCGGAAGCACCACCAGGAAGAGGCCGTGCAGCGTGTAGGAACCGGGCGTCAGCGTGCTCGAGGTCGGCCAGTCCGCAGTGAAGGTCGCGGTCTCGCCGGCCTTCAGCAGCTTGTGGCCAAAGGCCATGCACATGACGGCCGGCACCGGCTGCTGCCAGACCTGCTGGCGGTTGCTGTCTTCGGCCCAGATATGGAGCGTCTGGACGCAGCCGATCTCATAATCGATCGGACCGGTCACGGTCAGCGTCAGGTGAACGGTACCGCCGGCCGCCAGCTGGGCGGGGGACGCGACGGCGTAGAAAGGTCCATTCGTCCCGGAGACGATCCCGGATGGGCTGGGCGTCGGACTCGCGCCCGGCCCGGCCGCCTGTGCGCCACAGCCGGCCAGCAGGAGAGCGAGCAGGAGCAGCCCAATTCGTTGCATGCCCATACGACGCGTGGGAGTCGGAAAAGTTCCTGGGTCAGGCGGCTTCGCAGGACGCCGGCGCATCCTCCATCTCGCCGTCGAGCGAGAAGGGGCCCGGATCGATCGCCAGGGCGGAATCGAGGACGACCGTTACGTCCGCGGGACTCGCAACCGACTGGACCATCGTCCGTAGCCGGGCGGCGCCCCGGAAGCCCCGAAGGCCCCAGGCGATGAACTTGCGGAGCAGCCGCGGGCCGCGTTCCGGTCCGTAATAGTCGAGAACCAGGTCGCAGTGCCGCCGGACCAGCTCGATCCGGTCGATCCAGGAGAGGGCGGGAATCGACTCGCCGGTCGTGAGGCGAGCCACGGTCTGGCGCACCAGCCAGAGGTTGCCGAGGATGCCGCGGCCCAACATCACGGCATCGACACCCGACTCCTCGATACGCCGGACCGCGTCATCGGCCGTTCTCAGGTCGCCACTGCCGGCCACCGGGATCTTGACTGCCGCCTTGACCTGCGCGATCGCCATCCAGTCGGCGTACGGATCGTAGCGCTGGGAGCGGGTGCGGCCATGAACAGCGAGGCCCTGGATGCCGGTGGCTTCCAACCGCGTCGCCATCTCGAGGTAGTTGCGCGTGGCGAAGTCCCAGCCGAGGCGAATCTTGGCCGTCACCGGCACCGACACCGCGCCGACCACGGCATCCGCGACGCGGGAGGCGAGGTCGGGATCGCGAAGCAGCGACGAACCGCCCGAGGTTTTGACGACTTTGGGAACGGGGCACCCCATGTTGATGTCGATGATGTCCGCGCCGGCTGTTTGCGCCATCCGAGCGGCCTGCGCCATCACGGCGGGAGCGCCCCCCATCAGCTGGACCGAGACGGGTCGCTGGTCCCATTGGAGGTCCATCAGGCGGAACGACTCGCGGTGCTGGCGGACGAGCGCCTCGCTGCTGATCATCTCGGTGCACGCCAGACCGGCGCCGAACTCGCGCGCGATCTTGCGGAAGGGCGCGTCGGTGACGCCCGCCATGGGGGCGACGTAGACCGGCGAGACGAGCGTGTAAGGGCCGATTTTCACGGGGCTACCAGCCTATCAGTCTCGCAGCCTTTCCACCCCGGGGCTGCTCATTCCTTCGGGCGCAGGCGGAGCTCGAGCAGCAGGGCGATGACACCCAGCATCAGGATCGGGCCGACGTTCTGCGAATTGATGAAGATCGCAAAGAGCGTGGCGGCGGCGATGAAGATGGCCGCCGGGT
>DATEHI010000047.1:0-9913 GCA_035279665.1 Candidatus Dormiibacterota bacterium
AGCATCGCCCCGGCGGTTCGCGATGCCATAGCCTCCGGTGCGGCGGTTGTCGCTCTCGAATCTGCCGTGATCACGCATGGCCTCCCCAGGCCCGCCGCCATCGACGCCGTCCGGCGCCAGTGGGAGGCCTGCGAGAAGGCCGGCGCGACCCCCGCCGTCGTGGCGGTTTTCGACGGCACCCTGCGAGTCGGCCTGACGCTCGATGAATGCGCCGACCTGGCGGAGCGAGGAGATGCCGTCAAGGTCTCGCCGTGGAACCTGGCCGCGTCGCTGATCAGGCCCGGGTTCGGCGGCACAACAGTTGCGGCCACCGTCGTCGCCGCGGCGCGCGCCGGGATCCGGGTCGTGAGCACGGGCGGCATCGGCGGGGTCCATCCAGGAGACGGCCAGGACGTGTCCTCCGACCTGACCGAGCTCGGCCGGCAACCGCTGTGCGTCGTCTGCGCCGGGCCGAAATCGACGCTGGATGCAGGGGCGACCCTCGAACGGCTCGAAACGCTGGGCGTCCCGGTGATCGGCTGGCGGTCCTCGTTGCTAGCGGGTTTCCTCGCCACCTCCGCCGGCTTGCGGGTCCCGGTCCGTGTGGAGACGGTCGATGAACTGGTCTCGATGCTCGCCGGACACTGGGAGCTTGGCGGATCGGGGGTGGTTGTCAGCCAGCCATTGGCCGGCGACCTCGCGATTCCGCGGTCGGAGCTGGCGGGTGACGAGGCGACGACCGCCCGCGGACCGGACCGGACCCCGGCCGAACTGAGCCAGCTCCAGGCTCGTCTCGGCGATCGAGTTATCCGCGCCAATGTCGCCCTCCTGGAGCGCAATGCGGCGCTGGCGGCATTGCTGGCGCTGGGCCTAAGCCGCCATGGCTGACCTCTCCCCCACGCAGGAGCAGCTCCGGAGGCTGAAGAACACGGTGATGGGCGCCGGCTATCGCCTGTCGCAGCTCGCCCAATCCGGCGAACTGCACGCGGGCGCGTCCTCAGAGCTTGCTTCGATTACGCGGGACCTGAACGAGGCGGCCGGGCGGTTAGAGCGGCTGCTCGCTACCCTCCAGCGAGACCGGTAACGGGTCAGGCCGGACGGCGCTAAAGACGGCGCCGGCGCCGATGATCGCGATGATCAGGCAGGCCGCCGCCGCCGTGAAGAGCGGAATGACGACGAATGGGCTGGTATTGTGGCCGGCGGTCAGGTAGAGCGCCGCCGCCAGCGTCCAGAAGCCGGTGAGCGCGGCCGCGAGCCGGGCCCATTTGGGGGCGGCTTTCAGGTAGCGCTCGTGGGTGCCGAGCTGTAGCGGCAACCGCTCCGCCCACTCGGGGCGGAACCTCCACGCCGCTGCCAGCGCCGCCCAACCCGCGGCATTGAGCAGGGCAAAAAGGCTGAGGCAGAAACGAAGCAGATCCACGTCAAGAGCAACGCGGGGAGGGCTCGCCTACGTTGGGCGTGGCGAGATTGCTACCAAGCCGCTACTCGAGTAAGCTGCGCAGCCGGTCCGCCGATTCCTCCGCGATCGTGTCGTTGATGAAGACGCCGGCCCCCGATTCGGACCCCGCCAGGTACTTGAGTCTCCCTCGGTCGCGCAGGATCGGATAGAACTCGACATGCAGGTGCGCCTGCGCGGAAACCTCCGCCGGCGCCTGGTGCATCGACATCATGTACGGCATCGGCAGCTCGAAGAGGCGATCGTAGGCACGCGTCACGCGCTGCATCGCCGCCAGGAGTGCCCGGCGACCGGCGGGCGAAACGTCCGGCAGGGCGGACCGATGGGCGCGCGTCGCGACGTGGACCTCATATGGCCAGCGCGCGGCCTCGGGGACGTAGGCAACGATGCCGCCCTCGTTGATCAGGATGCGACGTCGTGCGTTGAGCTCGTCATGGATCAGACGGCATTGGAGACAGCCACCGGCGTGCCGGCTCAATTCGGTCGCCCCAACCGGAGGGACGAACGGGAAGGCATAGATCTGCCCGTGAGGGTGGTTCAGCGTCACCCCGACCTGCTCACCGCGGTTCTCGAAGATGAAGACGTACTTGATCCCGCGCCGCGCCGTGAGGTCCCGGTAGCGATCGGTCCAGACCTCGGCCAGTCGATCCAGCTCCGCTGACCGAAGCGTCGCGAACGATCCGTCGTGCGCGCCGGTATAGACCACTACCTCGCAGAGGCCGCCGGCCGGCGGCCAGGGCACCATGGACGGAAAGCGATTCTCGAAAACGGCAGCCTCGAACCGCGCCGCGGGAATCTCGGTGGAGTGCTCCGGGCCCGATGCGCAGAGCGGGCAATCGGCGCGCTCCGGTAAAAAGGTGCGCGCTTGCCGTGATGCCGCCACCAGCACCCACTCACGTCGCAACGCATTCCAGCGTCGCTGGTAGACACCATTGGGCATCGCTGGCGCCCGGTAGCCGGCGGGCGCAGGCTCGAAGTCGCCGTAGAGGTACACGTGCCGGCCGTCCGGTTGGACGATGTCGGTACGGACCGCGCGCGGCATCGCGTCGAATCATAAGCGCGGTTCTGCCGGGCGGCGAAGAAAAATGCGCCCAGGAGGATTTGAACCCCCGCACCCGGGTCCGTAGCCCGGTGCTCTATCCAGGCTGAGCTATGGGCGCATTGGAGAGGCCCTATTGTAGATCGAAGGTCGTCAGCGTCGTGTAGCGTGCCGGTCCCCCACCGAGCTGGCTGCGCATCAGTCGGACGTGTTCTACGGGTATTTCGCCGAAGACCGCCCGCGCCCACTGACTGGACCAGCTACGTAGCAGCTCACGTTCGGACGCCTTCAGCGGCCGCGGGACGCGGCCCAGCGTCAGATGGGGATGAAAGCGGTCTTCGAGCGTCAGGCCGGCCGTTCGCAGGGCATCGCCCATGTCGGTCTGCAGGGCGATCAGCTTCGGCAGATCGGCGCCGGCGATGCCGGCCCAGAGCACGCGCGGCCGCCGGACATCCGGAAAGGCGCCGACGCCCTCCGCGGTCAGGCGAAAGCGCTGATGCCGCCCGACGACCGGTGCCAGCGCGGGCTGGAGTTGCTCGACATCGCTGCGCGGACGGTGGCCGAGGAAATGGAGCGTCAGGTGGATTCGTTCGATGGCATTGATGCGCACGACGTCACGGAGCGGCTCGAGCGCAGTGAGCGGGCCGGTCAGTGCCTCGCGGACGGTGCTCGGCACCTCGATCGCCAGAAAGACGCGCAAGCGTTCGCCCTCATCCGGCACGCGCGCCGACCTTGAGCTCGATCTTCCCGGCGCGCCGCAGCGCCGCCTCACGATCATCGATGAACTTGGTGAACCATGCGGGCGTGCCCTGAGGACTGTAGAGGTCGACCGCCGGAGCAAGCACCAGGATGACGGCTAGGTGGACCAGGTCGCCGCGACGCTCGAGTACGCTGGCGATCGAGTAGCCCCGGTTGGTGGCGATGATGCCGGTCACACTTCCGGTAGCGAGCGATTGAACCGCCGCGGCGAGGGGCGCTTCCGGGATGTCGGCGGGACGCAGCCAGCCTGCATCGCCACCGCGGGCGGAGGTTCCACTGTCATCGCTCCAGCGGGCCGCCACCGAGGCGAACGTCTGGCCGGCGTTGAGCTCCCGGGCCGCCGAGCCGGCGCGATCCTTCGCCATGGCATGGAGCAGCGCGACCTCGATCAGCAGTGCACGTTGGTATGAACGGAAGCTGTCAGTCGTGAAGCCGTTGCGCTGCAGTGCGGCGTTGAAGGATGTCGCGCCAGCCTGGGCATTGAGCGTGGTGATGCGTGAATCCAGGGTGCCGTTCCCCACGCTGATGCCTCGCTTTTCTGCTTCCTGTCGGACGATCTCCTCGCGCACGAGTTGCTCGATGGTGAACGTCTCGAGCCGTTGGGTGGGGGTGGGGCTGGGGATGGCTTCCGGGATGCCCGAGAACGGATCGCGATGACGGCTGACCTCCAGTCGCGCCTGGTAGGCCTTCATCGAAATGGTGTGGCCATCGACGACCGCGGCTGCCGGTTCTGAGAAGGGTAGCGAGGCTGCCGGCGCCGTACAGGCGCTCAACGCGCCGCCGATGACGAGGAGGAGGACGCCACGACGCAAAGTGAGCCTCATTACACCACGTTGCGCTCGGGTTCGACGGTGGCGCCGGCGGCAAACCGGTCCGGAGCAAACGCACTGAGGTCGCTGCCCGGGGCGCCGCCGGCGATCCAGTCCGCCAGCCATCTCCCCACCACCGGCGCCATCATGAACCCGTGCCCGGAAAAGCCGGCCGCAATCCAGAGCCCCGCTTGCAGCGGCCCGATCAAGGGTTGGAAATCCGGCGTGTTCTCGTAGAGCCCGGCCCAGGCAGTCTTGACGCGCGCCTCCAGCAGGGGCGGCCAGCGTCGCTGCGCGACCGCCGTGACGCGGTCGAGGACCGACCAGTCCACGCGCGTGTCGTCGCCGGGCGGCGTTGACGGGTCGCTCATGCCGAACAACACACCCTCGCCTTCGGGATGAAAGTAGAAGGAGGTGTGAAAGTCGATCGTCATCGGGCTGCCGCGACGGATGCCGGTGAACGGCTGCGTGACGAACACCTGGCGCCGTGAGGGGATGATCGGGAGGCGCAACCCCAGCATCGCACCCACGGGGCTCGACCACGGCCCGGCGCAGATCACCGTCTGCGGGCATTCGATCTCGCCGGACGGCGTCCGCACGCCCGCCACCGTCCCCCCCGACGTCAAGAATGCCTCGAGCGGCGTGTCTTCCCGGATCATGGCGCCCTGCCGCCTGGCCGCGTTCGCGAATCCGTAGGTCACCTCGTTGGGACCCGCGAGGCCGTCGCTCGGACAGAAGGTCGCCCCGCAGAGGTCGTCGGTCTGGAGCCCAGCCACCATGGCGCGCGCTGCGGAGGGTGCTAGCTCGACCACGTCATCGAGGCCGCAGGCGCGCTGCAACTCGAGCGCGTCGTGGAAGCGCGAGCGCTCGTCCTCGGTTGTCAGCAGAAAGAGGTAGCCGACCTGGCGGAAGTCGGCGCTCTGCCCGGTCTCCTCGACAAAGCGCGCCAGCAGCCGCTTGGCCTCGATCCCGATCCGGATGTTGATCGCGGTCGAGAACTGGGCGCGGATCCCTCCGGCGCAGGCCGCCGTCGCGCCCTGGCCGATCCGGCCGCGGTCGATCACCACCACTCGCTGTCCCGCTAAAGACAGGTAAAAAGCGAGGCTGCAGCCCATCACGCCGGCGCCGACGATGACGACGTCAGGCCGTTTTTCCGAGCTTCACCATCCCGAGGTACTCGAAGATGAACTTGAGCGCCGCCAGCGTTGTCACGTGCCCCACATCGAGCGGCGGCGCGACTTCATCGACGTCGAGCCCGGCAAGCCGCACGCCGCGCAGCTGGTGAAGGAAGTCGAGCAGCTCCCGCGAGGTGAGCCCGCCGGCGGACGGGACGCCAGTCCCCGGGGCGATCGAGGGGTCGAGCGAGTCGATGTCGAGCGAGATGTGCAGGGCGTCGCTGCCAATGCGCGAGCCGATCTCGTCCGCCAGCTGGCTGCCCGTCCAGCGATGCGCGGTCGCGGCCGTGACCAGGGTGACGCCCATCTTGCGAATGAACTCGACCTCCTCCCAGTCGTAGTCACGGCAACCCAGCAGCATCACCTTCCTGGGATCGATCTGACCGAGCTCCAGCCCTCGCCGCAAGGCGCAGCCGTTGGACCAGCGTGTGTGGCGAGAGGAATCATTCAGATCCGGGTGCGCGTCGATATAGAGGATGCTGAGCCGTCCGTTGAGGCGGCGTTGCTGCGCGATCAGTGTCGGGCTTACCGTCGTGTGGTCGCCGCCGAGCACGACTGGCAGAGTGCCCGCGGGCGTTTTTTCGATTTCGGCGGCGACCGCGTCGACGTTGGCGCCCATGTCGCCGTCGGCCAGCGTCAAGTCGCCGTCGTCCTGGATGGTGACCGTGTCGAAGAGCTCAGCGTGCTCGCTGACCGGCGCGAAGATGGCGGACAGCTTTCGCAGCTCGGCCGGCGCCTTGGCCGCACCCGGACGGTACAGCGAACCGCGATCCATGGGCACGCCCAGGATGCGGACATCCGGCCGGATCCCCGGCGCCGGTCGTTTGAGGCCGCCCCACGGCTCGAGCCCGGCGGTATTGAAGAAGTGCTCGCTCACGTCTTAAGAAACGCAGAAATGACCTCGACCTGTGCGGCAATCAAGGTCGGCGTCCAGCCATGCCCGGCCGATTCGATCACACGGACCTGGGCTTGCGGCATCAAATCGCGCAGGTTGCGGATGGCATCAACGTCGACGGTCCGGTCGTCGGCCGCCACCACGACGAGGGCCGGTTTACGCCAACCCTTGAGGAAGTCGCGATAGTCGCGGGTGATCCCGTCGCGCAACCACTGGCGGGCGGCGCGCCCGTCGGCGCGCAGCTGGTTGTCGAAGTTCACCTGCGCGTCGTAGGGGTCGACGCCCGGACCTTCCACCAGGAAGCGCTTATAGAGGTCCGACACCGTTCGGATGCGGCGCAGCCGGTCGACGGACCAGAAGACAGGGGCGGCTGTGAAGGCGCCAACTTGTCGCTTGAACGCCGACCGCAGCGTCTTCGGCGAGTAGATCGGCGTGTGCAAGACGAGCCGCGCGATCCGGTCAGGGAAGCGGGAGGCGTACTCGAGCGCAACCGTCGCCCCCAGGCAGATGCCGCCGACATCGTGCTCCTCGAGTCCCAGCCGCTCCGCGAAGCCGTGGAGGAACTCCGCATGGGCGGCGACCGTGAACGGTGGATTGCCGGCCGCCGTCTCACCACATCCGGGCAGGTCGGGGATCAACACCCGCCGGTGGCCGCTGAACGCCGGGCCCCACGTGTGGAAGTTCTCGAGCGAGCCGATGAACCCATGACAGAGAAGCAGCGGATGGCCCGATCCCTGGTCGAGGTACCGAACCCTCCGCTGCCCGACGTCGATGAACTGGATGTTCTGCGCGCTGACCGCGGTGCCTATTCCCCCGTATCGATCTGCGCCCGCTGCAGCCGGCCGCTGTAGTCGACGTAGATCGTCTTCCACTCGGAGAATTCGTCGAGGGCCACGGTGCCCGCCTCGCGATGGCCGTTGCCGGTGTTCTTCACGCCGCCAAAGGGGAGTTGGATCTCCGCGCCGATGGTGGGCGCGTTGACGTAGACGATGCCGGACTGCATCTCATCCATGGCGTGGAAGGCTTTGCGCAGGTCGTTGGTGTAGATCGACATCGACAATCCGTACTGGGTGGAGTTCGCCACCTCGAGCGCTTCCTCGAGGTTGCTCACCGGCAGGACGAGCGTAGAGGGACCGAAGATCTCCTCCTGCGCCATGCGCATCTCCTTTTTGCCGTCGGCGAAAATCGTGGGCCGGTAGAACCAGCCCTCACTCCCAGCGAAGTCGCCACCATGCACGAGGCGGGCATGTTCCTTCTTACCGATCTCGGTGTACTCGTGCACCTTCTTGAGAGCGGCTTCGTTGATGACCGGACCCATCTCGGTGTCCGGCTGCAGGCCGTCACCGACCTTCATCTTGGCGGTGCGCTCCTGCAGCAGGTCGATGAACTCGCTCGCGACTTTCTTGTCGACGATCAGACGCGAGGCCGCGGTGCAGCGCTGGCCCGAGGTCCCGAAGGCAGCCCAGACGGCGCCGTCGACGGCCAATGGCAGGTCGGCATCATCGAGGACGACGATCGCATTCTTGCCGCCCAGCTCGAGGCCCAGTCGCTTCAGGTTGCGGCCGGCGATTTCGGCGATGTGCCGGCCGGCGTCGGTCGATCCGGTGAACGAAATGCCCTGCACCCGCGGGTCCTTGACCAGCACGTCGCCCACGTCCTTCCCGCTGCCGGTGACGAGATTCAGCACCCCGCCGGGCAGTCCCGCCTCCTCGAGGATCTCGACCAGCTTGGTGGCGATGATGGGCGTGTCGGAGGCCGGCTTGAACACCACGGCATTGCCCGCCATCAACGCTGGAAAGATCTTCCACGAGGGAATCGCCATCGGAAAGTTCCAGGGCGTGATGCAGGCGACCACCCCGAGGGGAACCCGCACCGTCATGGCCCACTTGTTGCGCAGCTCCGACGGCACCGTCTCTCCGTGCGGATGGCGGCCCAGGCCCGCCGCGTACTTGCCCATGTCGATCGCTTCCTGCACGTCCCCACGGGCCTCTTTGAGGACCTTGCCCATCTCCTGGGTCATCAGGCGCGCCAGCTCTTCTTTGCGCGCCTCGATGATCAAGGCGGCCTTGAGGACGATCTCGCCGCGGGCCGGCGCCGGCGTATGCCGCCAGCCGGGAAATGCTTTCACGGCGGCCTCGATGGCGTCGTTCACGTCATCCCCGTTCGACGCCTGCATCACGCCCAGCACCTGGTCCTTGTGCGCCGGGTTGGTCGAGGTAAAGGTCCGTCCACTGTTCGACTCGATCCAGTGGCCGCCGATGTAGTTCTTATAGGTCCTGGCATCGGTTTTCTGGCCCCGCCCGCTGGTCATCGTCTGGCTCATGCTGCTGCCACCTCCTGAAACGCCCCATTCAAAATCTCCCATCCCTCGTCGAGCTCGGCTTGCGAAATATTGAGCGGCGGGATCAAGCGCAGGACATTGTCGTGGGGGCCGCAGCTCAAGACGACCATCCCGGAATCCAGGCACACCTTCCGGATCTTCTTCTGCAGGTCCTTGTCGGGGGCCCCATCCTGCTTGACCAGCTCGATGCCGACCATCAGCCCAAGGCCGCGGACCTCACCGATCGACGGGGTCCGCCGCTGCAGCTCGCGCAGCCGGCTGATCAGTTGCGCGCCCTTGTCGGTCGCGTTCTCCAGGACGTGCTCGCGCTTGATGACGTCGAGGGTCGCGATACCGGCTGCGCAGGAGACTGGGTTACCGCCGAAGGTCGACCCGTGCGCGGCCGGTTCCCACTGGTCCATCAGCTTCGAGGTGGCGACCACGGCACTCAGCGGGAGGCCAGAGGCGATCGACTTGGCCAGCGTCATGATGTCCGGAACGACACCGCTGTGCTCGCAGGCGAACATCCTTCCGGTACGGCCGTAGCCCGATTGCACCTCATCGGCGATGAGCAGGATGCCGTGCCGGTCACAAAGGGTTCGCAGCCGCGGCATGAACGCCGGCGGCGGCACGACATACCCCCCTTCACCCAGCACCGGCTCGACGATGAAGGCGGCGATGTTCCTGGGCGGCACCCGCGTGTCGAGCATCTCGTCGATGAAGTTGAAGACATAGTCCAGCGTCGCGGCCTCGTCCGTGCCGGTCGGGTTGCGATATGGATATGGATAAGGCACGTGGTACACCGCCGGCAGCAACGGCTCGTAGCGCTCCCGGTAGTACCCCTTCGAGGCGGTCAGCGAAAGGGCCCCGTAGGTGCGGCCATGGAACGCGCCCTGGAAGGCGATCAGCCCGGGCCGCCCGGTGGCGTAGCGGGCGAGCTTGATCGCCCCCTCCACCGCTTCGGCGCCGCTGTTCGCGAAGAAGACCTTGTCGAGCTTGCCCGGCGCCAACGCGGCGATCCGCTCCGCCAGCTCAATCGCTGGCTGGTGGTGGGCGACGACCGAGATGTGTATCAGTTTGTCGAGTTGTTCGTGTGCGGCCTTGAGCACCTGCGGATGGCCGTGCCCCAGGTTGGTGACACCGATGCCCGAGGCGAAATCGAGATACCGGCGGCCATCGACCGTATAGAGATAGGAGCCCTGCGCGCGATCGATGACGAGCGGCGTGTAGCGATAGAGGACCTGGGAGAGGTGGGCGCGCTCGCGCACCAGCCACTCCTCCTGGCTATCGCTGTCGGGAAATTCCTTGACGAGTTTCATTGAGCCTCCTTGTTCGTGCATCCGGGTCGGGCGCGCGGCCGTCGCCGGTTGCTGGCGGAGGCTGTCCGTCGGTCGAGGCCCACCAATTACAGCTGATTCCCGCGTGCGTCATGGGTTGTGCCGTTTCAACGGCGCACTTATGGTAGTCCCTGCGTCCGCGAC
>DATEHI010000048.1:0-7413 GCA_035279665.1 Candidatus Dormiibacterota bacterium
GGCGCCTCGTAGAGCTCGCGCGACTTCAGGCCCATGATGCCGTCCTCGAAGATGTCGATCTTGCCGATGCCGTGATTGCCGGCGATGACGTTGAGCTTCGCCACGATTTCCGGCAGGGGCATTTCCGTGCCATCGAGGGCAACGGGCACACCACCCTTGAACGTGACGGAAACCTTGGTTGGCGCCGAGCTGGCCTGCGACGGCTGCTTCAGCCAGAGCCAGGCGTTGTCCGGGATCGGCTGGTTCAGCCCGACGGCACCGGACGCCAGGCTGCGGCACCATAGCGTTTTGTCGTCGCCGCCCTGCATCACCTCAGTGATGGGGATGCCAAGTTCCTTGGACAGCTCCTCCTCCTCGCCCCGGGTCAGGTCGAAGTCGCGCACCGGCACGAGGACCTCGAGCTGCGGGGCGAAGAGCTTGAAAACGTTGTGCATGCGGTACTGGTCGTTGCCCTTGCCGCTACTACCTTCCATGATGGCGTCGCAGCCGAGCTTGAGCGCCAGCAGCGCGATCTTGGAGGCGATCAGCTGGCGCGTCATCGACGTCGAGACCGGGTAGCCCTCGTAGCTGGAATTGGCCTGGATCGCTTTCGTCAGCCACAGGTCGGCGAATTCCTGCTTGGCGTCGATCACGATCGGCGTGATACCCAGCACCCTGGCCTTCGAGACGGCGGCATCCATCTCATCCTGGCCCTGGCCCACGTCCACCGTGATGGCGAACAGCTCCTCGACCTGGTATTTCTCTTTCGCCAGGACAGCGCAGAGGGATGAGTCCAATCCGCCCGAATACGCCAGCGCGACCTTCTTGGCGGTCTTGACCGGCGTCGCGTCGATCTTCTCCAGTAACTTGCTCTTCACAGCCAGCATGTTGTACAGCCTCCTGATCGGGTGTTTTCGCATAAGTATACGGAAACCTGTATGATTACGCAACCACCGATGATCGGCATCCTATGCTCTCGCGTCCGCATCGAAGAGAAGGCGCTGTTCGCGGCGCTCCGCAGGCGCGCCATCCCCTTCGAACGCCTCGACGAGGACCTCATCAGGTTTCCGATTGGGAGCCCCTTCCCGAACGCTCCCGACGTCGTGCTCGACCGGTCGATCCACCATGGGCGCTCGCTCTACGCGCTGACCCTCCTGACCGCGGCCGGGGTCCCGACGGTCAATCGGCCGCGGGTGGCCCGCATCTGCGGCGACAAGATCCTGACCACCGCCGCGCTCGCCCGCGCCGGCCTGCCGGTGCCGAAGACGGTCGTGGCCTTCACCCGGGAGGCCGCGCTGGAGGCGATCGAGGCGATGGGATACCCGGTCGTGCTGAAGCCAATGGTCGGCTCATGGGGCCGGTTGCTGGCGAAGATCAACGACCGCGACGCCGCCGAAGCGGTCCTCGAGCACAAGGAGACGCTCGGCTCCTACCAGCACGGCATCTTTTACGTCCAGGAGTACGTCAATAAGCCGAAGCGCGACATCCGCGCAATCGTGGTGGGCGACCAGACGATCGGCGCCATTTATCGGAGCTCTGACCACTGGATCACGAACACGGCACGCAACGGCATTGCGTCTCAGATGGAGGTCACCCCCGAGATTGACCAGCTCTGCCGCAAAGCGGCGGCCGCGGTCGGCGGCGGATTCCTCTCGGTCGATCTGCTCGAGCACCCGGACGGCCTGCTGGTCAACGAGCTCAACTACACGCCCGAATTCCATGGCTTCATGGACGCGACCGGCATCCCGGTCGCCGATCATGTCATCGATTACGTCGTCGAGGTCGCGGAAAAGCCAACGGCGGCTTGACACCTGGCGGCGCGACGGTTATGGTTGACACTTACAAGTTCATACGGAAAGGCGTCGATGAGGGCGAGTACGCGGACGCTGGGATTACAGAGAGTCTCCGGCAGCTGAGAAGGAGAATCCAGGGCACCGCCGAAAAAGGCCTCGGAGCCGCGGGTCGAACTGGAGCAATCCACAGTAGACCTCGCCGGATGGCCCCCGTGATCGGGCTGGAGTCTTCAGGCAGCGGGCCGCGGACTCCAAGAGGTCGTTCTTGCGAGAGAACGGCAAAGTCGGGTGGTACCACGAGAGAAGGCCTCTCGTCCCGGTGGACGAAGGCTTTTTATTTTTCGGAGGTGCCATGACCATTCAAGCGTTCAACATCATCGAGTCGACGCTTCGGGAAGGGGAGCAGTTCGCGCCGGCGCACTTCACTCCCTCGCAGAAGATCGCGATCGCGGAGATGCTCGATGAGTTCGGGGTCGAGTATCTCGAGTTGACCTCGCCCTGCGCGTCACCGCAGTCCGATGCCGACTTGCGGACGGTCGCGGCGCTTCCCCTTCGCGCCAAGGTCTTGACCCACGTCCGCTGTCATCTCGACGACGCCCGGGTCGCCGTCGACACCGGCGCGGACGGGATCGATGTCCTCTTCGGCACGTCCTCGGCCATGCGGGAGTTCTCGCACGGTAAGACGGTGGACCAGATCATCGAGGCCGGCACCGAGGTCGTCCGGTACATCCAGTCGCAGGGGCTGGAGGTGCGGTTCAGCAGCGAAGACTCCTTCCGCTCGGAGCCGCGCGACCTGCTGCGCGTCTACCAGGCGATCGACCGCCTGCATCCCCAACGGGTCGGGCTCGCCGACACCGTCGGGATCGCCACCCCGAACCAGGTCTTCGAGATGGTGTCGATGGTGCGCAAGGCCGTCGACTGCGATATCGAGTTCCACGCCCACAACGACACCGGCTGCGCCATCGCCAACGCGTTTGCCGCGCTCGAGGCGGGCGCCACGCATATCGACACCACCGTGCTCGGGATCGGCGAGCGCAACGGCATCGTGCCCCTCAGCGGCATGATCGCGCGGCTACATAGCGTGCAGCCCGAGCTGGTCTCGCGCTATCGACTCGAGATCCTCCCCGAGCTCGACCGCATGGTGGCCGACATGGTGGGGATCGAAATCCCCTTCAACGCCTCGCTCACCAGCAACACCGCCTTCCATCACAAGGCCGGGATGCACACCAATGCGGTGCTGAACGACCCGTCGAGTTACGAGATCTTCGACCCGGCGCGTTTCGGACGGGAGCGCACGGTGATGGCGGGCCATCGACTCACTGGCCGCCACGCGATCGCGAATCGCGCGTCGGCCCTTGGTCTGGCGCTGACCGACAACGAATTGCGAGCGCTCACCAACGAAGTCAAGCGCCGCGCGGATGCCGGACCGTTGAGCAACGACGAACTCGATGATCTGCTGCGGGGCTCCGTCCCGGCTTAGGAGAAAAACATGGGAACACTGACTGAGGAAATCTTCACACGCCGCCTCGGACGGCAGGTCCATGCTGGCGAGATCGTGGTGGCGCCGGTCGACTACGCCATGGCCCACGACGTCACGGGCCCGCTCGCGATCGAGGCCTTTCGCAAGCTCGAGGTCCCGCTCTGGGATCCGGAGCGCGTCATCATGGTCTTCGACCACATCCTGCCGGCGAATACCGTGGCAGCCGCCGGCCTCCACAAGATCGTCCGCGACTTCGCCGACGAGTACGGCGTCACCCACGTTTTCCAGGAGGGCATCTGCCACCAGCTGATGGTGGAGAAGGGATTCGTCCGGCCTGGCGGCATCGTGGTCGGCGCGGATTCCCACAGCACGACCTACGGCGCGCTGGGTTGCTTCTCGGCCGGCTTCGGCTCAACGGACATCGCCGTGACCTTCGCCACCGGCCGGACGTGGTTTCGCATCCCCGAGACGATCCGCATCAACCTGCGCGGGGCGCTGCCGCCCGGCGTCTTCTCCAAGGACCTCGCCCTCAAGGTGATCCGCATGCTGGGCGCCGAAGGTGCCAACTACCTCGCGGTGGAATGGGGCGGCGAGGCGGTCGAGGCGATGCGCATCGACCAGCGCCTCACGCTTGCCAACCTGACGGTGGACTTCGGCGGCAAGGCGGGACTCTGCGAGCCGGACGAGCAGACCCGCCGCTACCTCAGAGACGCCGAGGTGTCCAATCTTCATCCGGTGGCGCCCGAGTACCGAAGCGTCATCGAGGTAGACGCGGAGTCGCTCGAGCCGCAGATCGCCTGCCCGCCGTCGATCGAGAACGTCCAGGATCTGAGTACCGTGGAAGGCACCCACCTCGATGAGGTGTTCGTGGGGAGCTGCGCCAACGGCCGGATCGAGGACCTGGCGATCGTGGCCGACTATTTCCGAGGTCGCCAGGTCCACCCGCGGACCCGGACGATCGTGGTGCCCGCCTCGAAGCAGATCTACATGGAGGCCCTGGCACGCGGCTACATCCAGACTTTCATGGAGGCGGGTTGCATCGTGATGAACGCCGGCTGTGGCCCATGCCTCGGCCGCCAGCACGGGGTGCTCGGCCCCGGCGAGCGGGCCCTCTCCACGAGCATGCGGAATTACGCCGGCCGGATGGGCAGTGCGCAGGCCGAGATCTACCTGGCGAACCCGGCCGTTGCCGCGGCCTCGGCGCTGGCCGGAATGATCGCCGATCCCCGGGACATCTCCCACGCATCCCTACCCCAGCGGGAGCTGGAAATGGTCGGAGGCAGCAACTGATGGCCAGGGTCTTCAAGTTCGGCGACGGCATCTCGACCGACGCCATCATCCCCGGCCGCTTCAACGTGACCACCGATCCCGTAGCGCTGGGCAAGGCCTGTTTCATCGAGGCCCGCCCGGACTTCTCCGCCGGCGTCGAGAAGGGGGACGTGATCGTCGGCGGCCGCAACTTCGGCTGCGGCAGCTCGCGCGAGCACGCCCCGATGGCCATCAAGGCCGCCGGCGTCGAGGCGGTGGTGGCGCGCAGCTTCGCCCGGATCTTCTACCGCAACGCGATCAACATCGGGCTGCCTGTGATCCAGTGCGATGCCATCTACGACGCCGTCCAGGACGGCGATCCGGTTTCGATCGACATCCGTTCGGGCGGCATCGACGTCGATGGCAAGATATTCCAGGGGGAAACACCCGGGCCGGTGGCGGTGGCCATCATGGAAGCCGGGACGCTGATCGACCTGATCAAAACGCGCGGCTGGGCCGCGATCGAGGAGGTGTCGTAAATGGCAACTGCGGTTACCGCGAAGTGTCCGGAGTGCGCCGCCGACGTCAAGCTCGCGGCTGACGTCGAGAAGGGTGAGATCGTGCCCTGTGGCGACTGCGGCGCGGAGCTGGAAGTCGTCGAGCGGGACCCCGCCGAGCTCCGGCTTGCGCCCGAAGAAGAGGAAGACTGGGGCGAGTAGCGTGAGAATTGGCGTTCTTTGCTCTCGCATCCGGGCCGAAGAGAAACTTCTCTTCGAGGGCTTCTCGCGCCGTGGGCTCGAGATCGAAAAGATCGACGACCGCGAGCTGGTCTTCGACCTGGCGGCGCAGCCGAGGCCCTTCGACGTGGTGCTCGAGCGCTGCCTGCACCACTCGCGGGCGCTTTACTCGCTGCGCATCCTCAATCAGTGGGGAGTGCCAACCGTCAACACCTATGAGGTGGCGCTGACCTGCGGCGACAAGATCAACACCACCACGGCGCTAATTGCCGCCGGCGTTCCCAGCCCCCGTACGCTGATCGCCTTCACCCCCGAATCGGCGCTCGAGGCGATCGAGACGCTGGGCTATCCCGTCGTGCTCAAGCCCGCGGTCGGCTCCTGGGGGCGGCTGCTGGCGAAGATCTCGGACCGCGACGCCGCCGAGGCCCTGCTCGAGCACAAGGACACACTTGGGTCCTACCAGCACGCAATCTTCTACATCCAGGAGTACGTCGACAAGCCATCGCGCGACATCCGCAGCTTCGTGGTCGGCGATGAGACCATTTGCGCGATCTACCGCGAGTCGTCTCACTGGATCACCAACACGGCCCGCGGCGGCCAGGCTCGCAACTGCCCCGTGACCCCGGAGATCGACCGCCTCTCGCGCGCGGCGGCCCGCGCCGTCGGCGGCGGCGTACTGGCCATCGACCTGCTCGAGCACCCGGACGGCATGGTCGTGAGCGAGGTCAACTACACAATGGAATTTCGTAACAGCATCGACACCACCGGTGTCGATATCCCGGGCCGGATCGTCGATTACGTGCTGCGGGTCGGCGCGCTGGAGCCGGTGCCGGCATGATCACCGAGATGACCAGCCAGACCGAGGCGCCGACCGAAAGCGGCATCGAGCTGCTGGAGGAAATGGTGTCGATTCCCAGCTTCTCGACGCAGGAGCGCGAGCTGGGCCAGTGGCTGGTCTCACGGCTGCGCGCCATGGGGTTCGCCGCGCGTCGCGACGAAGCCGGAAACGTTGTCGCCTTCTGGGGAAGCGGGCAGCGCGAGGTCATGCTTCTCGGCCACATCGATACGGTTGCGGGATTCATCCCGGTGCGGCGCGAGGGAAATAGGCTTTTCGGCCGCGGCGCGGTCGACGCGAAGGGGCCCCTGGCGGCGGCCATCACCGCAGTTTCGAGGCAGCCGGCCGGCGCAGCCTGCCGCTTCACCATCATCGGCGCCGTCGAGGAAGAGGGCAGCTCGCGTGGCGCCCGTCATCTCGTGAACCGCAAGCCTCCAGATCAGCTCGTGATCCTGGAGCCGAGCGGGTGGGACGCCGTCACACTCGGCTATAAGGGGAGCCTGAAGCTCCGCTACCGGCTCTCCCAGCCAATGGGCCACGGAGCCGGACCCAACGAGAGCGCGGCCGATCGGGCCATCGCCTTCGTGCGCCGCGTGCAGGATCGTGCCGCGACGCAGGGTGAGGGGCTGGGGACCTTCGAGCGGCTCGACGCGCGCATCCTTCGATTCCACGCCGACCACGACGGCTTCCGCGACACCGCCGCCATGACGGTCGGGTTTCGCCTGCCGCCGACGTTCGATGTGCCGTCCTTTCAGCAAGAGCTGGAACAATGGGCACAAGGCGCCGAGCTGCGCTTCGAGTATGCGGATGCCGCCGTACGGGCGGAGAAGAACACGCCGGTCGTCCGGGCTTTTCTCAAAGGCATCCGTGACACCGGAGGCACGCCGCGGTTCAAGATGAAGACAGGTACTTCCGACATGAACATCCTCGCGCCCGTCTGGGGCTGCCCAACGCTCGCCTACGGACCCGGCGATTCCAAGCTCGACCACACGCCGGACGAGGCGATGGACCTCGAGGACTTCGCTCGCGGGGTCAATGTGCTGACCATTGCGCTCAACCAGCTGGCGCGATGAAAGCCGCGGTCATCGGCGGGGCCGGGTACGCCGGCGGCGAGCTGCTTCGGCTCCTCCTGTCGCACCCCGAGGTCGAAGTGACGCAGGTGACATCCGAACGCCTCGGCGGAAAGTACGTGCACACCGTGCACCCGCATCTCCGGCGGCGGACCGAGCTGAAGTTCCAGTCGCGAGAATCGCTCCTGCCGGGCGATGTCTTGTTCCTGGCCCTGCCCCACGGCCAGACCAGCAAGGAAATCGACCAGCTCCAGACGCTGGCGCCGACGAT
>DATEHI010000049.1:0-31321 GCA_035279665.1 Candidatus Dormiibacterota bacterium
CGTCGTCGACACGGAGCGCGCGTCACCCTTTGCGTCAACCCTGGTCTTCGACTACATCGGCCAATACATGTACGAGGGCGACGCCCCGCTCGCGGAACGGCGCGCGCAGGCGCTGACCCTGGACAAGGAGCTGCTGGCCGAATTGCTCGGCACCGAGGAACTGCGCGAGCTGCTCGATCCGCGCGCCATCGAGGCGCTCGAGCTGGAGCTGCAGGGACTCCTCAAGGAACGCTGGCCGCGCGACATCGATGAGGCGGCCGATCTCTTGCGCCGGCTTGGCGACCTGACGACCGCTGAAGCTGAGGCCCGCGGGATCCGTGGCGAATGGCTCGACCAGTTGGAGCGGGAACGCCGGGCGGCGCGCGTGCGCATCGCCGACGAGCAACGCTGGATCGCCGCGGAGGATGGAGCGCGTTACCGCGACGGGCTGGGCGTCACCCTGCCGGTTGGCTTGCCCGACGCATTTCTGGAGCGGGTCGACCGGCCGCTGACATCCCTGCTGGTCCGTTGGGCCCGCACGCACGTTCCCTTCTTCAGCGCCGACCCGGCGACACGCTGGCGCCTTCCGGTGCGCGAGGTCGAGCATGCCCTGCGGCAGCTGGCCGGCCGCGGCGATATCGTCGCCGGCGAGTTCCGGCCCGGGCAAGCTGGTCGCGAGTATTGCCACCCTGACGTGCTCAGGTCGCTGCGGCGGAAATCGCTGGCGGCGCTGCGACGCGAGGTCGAGCCGGTTCCGGTTGAGGTCCTTGGCCGGTTCTTGCCTGCCTGGCACGGCGTCGGCGTCCAGGCGAGCGGACTGGACCGGCTCGCCGAGATCATTTTCCAACTGCAGGGCTGCGCCATCCCCGCATCGGTGCTGGAGCGCGACGTGCTGGCGGTGCGGATGCGCGACTACCGGCCGCAGTTGCTCGATCAGCTGATCTCGATGGGAGACGTGGTCTGGACCGGCCGCGGATCGCTGGGCAGTTCGGATGGGCGCGTCGCCCTCTACCTTCGAACCGATGCTGCACGGCTGATTCGAGAACCGGATGAGCGCCCCAGCGGCGAGATCCACGAACGTCTGCGCGAGCATCTGCAGGGTCGCGGCGCCTCGTTCTTCCGTGACCTCTATTACGCGACCGGCTCGGGTGATGAAGACGCCGTGCTGGACGCCCTCTGGGACATGGTCTGGGCCGGCGAGGTCACCAACGACACGTTCCTGCCACTGCGCATGCTGGGGCCGCGGTCCCGTCGCAACCCGCGCCGGCCAGTGATGCGACTCGGGCCACCGGCGTCGGCCGGGCGCTGGTCCCTGGTCTCGGATCTGCTCCGCCCAGCGGTGTCCAACACGGAACACCTGCATGCCATGGCTGGGGCGCTGTTGCAACGTTTCGGGGTCCTGACCCGCGAGGCGGCGCTGGCGGAGAGCATCAGTGGCGGCTTCGCCGCGCTCTATCCGGTGCTCCGGGCGATGGAGGAGGCGGGGAAGATTCGGCGAGGCTACTTCATCGACGGGCTGGGCGGCCTGCAGTTCGCGCTTCCCGGCGCGGTCGACCGGCTCCGCGCCTCGCGCGACGACGACTCGAAGGTCGTGGCGCTCGCGGCCACCGACCCGGCGAGCCCATACGGAACGACCATTCCCTGGCCCGCCCACGAATCGCGCATGGCCCGGGCGGCGGGCGCCTATGTCGTGCTCGACGGTGGCGAGTTGCGGCTCTACCTGGAGCGCGGTGGACGGTCGTTACTGACCGCCGGCGACGCGCAGCCGGCGCACCTGCAGGCGCTCGCGGCAATTGCCGCCCGCGTGGACAAGCTCGAGATCCAGAGCATCGACGGTGCCCCGATCAAGGAGTCGCCGCTGGAAGGGTTGCTGCGCGAAGCCGGGTTCGGCACCACGCCGAAAGGCGTCGTCCTCTGGCCGGAGCGCCGGCCCGTCCTTGCCTGAAGGCGACACGATCTGGCGCACGGCCGCCGCCTTGCGGCGGCGCATCGCGGGCAAGGTCGTCAATGACGCCCGCCCGGCAGCCATCGCCCGACTCAAAGGTCGGCGGGTGGAAGCCGTCGAGCCGAACGGCAAGCATCTGCTCTTGCGCTTCGACGGCGGAATCGCGCTGCACTCGCACATGCGGATGACCGGCTCCTGGCACGTGTATCAGCCGGGTGAGCGCTGGCGGCAGCCAGCATGGCGCGCCACCGCGGTCCTCAGCTTCGATGATGTGGTTGCGGTCTGCTTCGCCGCGCCGGTCATGGAGCTGGTTCGCGATGCCCAGGCACCAGTCGCCCACCTGGGGCCGGATATCCTGGTCGATCCATTCGATCTGGATGCCGTGATTGAGCGCGCCCGCCGGTCGGAGGCGCCCACCCTTGGAGAACTATTGCTCGAGCAGCGCGTCTGCGCCGGCATCGGCAACATCTATAAGTGCGAGGCACTCTGGGCACTCCGGCTAGACGCCTGGATGCCTCCCGCCGAGCTCGATGACGCCCGGCTCCGCCAGCTGTACCTGACGGCCCGCGACCTGATGCGACCCAACCTCGTCACGCCGATCGCGCGCCAGCGCCATGCGGTCCACGGCCGTGGTGGCCGTCCATGTCCCCGCTGCGGGACGCCGATTCGAATCCGAGCCCAGGGCCACCAGGCCCGCCTCACCTATTACTGTCCGCGCTGCCAGGGCGCACCGGCAAGAAAGGTCATCGCGACCCGATGAGCTAGTATTGCGGCGCTTCCGGTAAACCGGGCGGCTGGGGGATAGTTAATCGAGTGATCGACCAGGATCAGGCGCGGAAGTTCTGGACCAACTGGGTGCGCCGCGAGATCGGCGGCAACGACATGATCCAGGAGGCGGCGGTCGGCGCCGCCGTCAACGAGCTCCTTCTCGGACACGATAACCAGGCGGCCGCCGAGGCTGCGCGCAATACCGCTCACCGACTGGGTGGCGGTGCACCGACCTCCCGCCCGAATCCTCCCCCACAAGGGGGGCGGGAGATTGTCGCCGCGCCGATAGCTCCCGTCGGTGCGGTTCCGGCCGGACAGGCTGGTGAACCTCTGGCCTGCAAGCTCTGCGGCTCGACGCCCGCCGCGAACATGACCATTCACGAGCACAATGGTCGGCTTCTCTGGATGGTCCACAAGACAAACAAAGGGCCGTTCTGCCGCGATTGCGGCACCGCGCTGCTGCGCCACCACCAGAACAACACGCTTTTCCAGGGCTGGTTCGGTATCTTCTCCTTCTTCATCACGCCCATCACATTGCTGCTCAACCTGGCCGCCTGGCGGAAGGTGAAGGCGCTTGGGCCGCCGCAACGGGACCCCGGGGTCGAAAGCAAAATTCCCGCGCCCCTCAGCCCGGGCAAGCCGCTGATTCAGCGACCCGGGCCATACATTGCCGGCGTGGTGGTGGCCGCCGTCATCGTCTTCCTCGGTATCCAGGCCGCGGGTTCCGGGGGCTGCTTCGTCAGCCAGAGAACGCTTGGCCATGAGACGACGAGGCTCCACAACGCGTTTGTCGAGATCTACAACCGTGACTTTAGAGTCATCGACGCCTGTGCGTCGGTGGACTGCGAGACGGCGCCCAAGCGCGAGATCGCGGCCGCGCTCAAGACCTACAATGACGGGCTGGGCCAGATGTGCTGGCCGAATCAGTACAAAGCCGACGCGACGGCGTTGATGCAAGCTAACAGCGCGATGGCCGATGCCTATACCAACTGGGCGACGGCGACGACGCCGGCGCAAGACCAGTCGCTGCAGAGCGCGGCCAAGGAGCAGGACAACCGGCAGGGCGCCGCAGACGACGTCCTCTCCCGCGAACTGGGTGTACCGGCGGCAACGCCCGCGCCGTCGTAATTCTGTCCTGTAACAAATTTTCGGCCGGGCTCACCGACAGCTGGACCTGGGACGGCGTGAACTGGACGCGGCGCTGAAGACTTAGAACTTGCCGTAGACCGGGATCGCAGCGCCTGTGACCGCCAGCGCGGCATCGCTGCAGAGATAGGCGATGACAGCAGCGATCTCGGCCGGAGCGACCGCTCTCTGCATCAGCGTCTCCGGAAGCGCTTGACGGTTCGCCGCTGTGTCGATGATCGCCGGGACGACCGCATTCACGCGCACGCCTGACGACTTGAGCTCGGCGGCAAGCACGTTGGTCAGCATGATCACGCCGGCTTTGGCGACGGCATAGGCCGCGGCGCCCGGCTCGGCGAGCAGGCCGGAGCGAGAGGAGACGTTGACGATGGCTCCGCCCTGCATGCGGCGTGCGGCGGCGCGGCACGACCACCACGCCGTTCCGAGATTCAAATCCATCATGAAGCTGAAGTCGTCGGGGGTGGAATCGACGAGTTTCCCGGCGCGGTAGCCGCCGGTCGCGTTCACGACCCATCGGGGAACGCCCACCCGATCGATCCGCTCCCAGAGCTCATCGACCTCGAGCCGCGAGGTCAGGTCCGCCGTCTCGCCGGTCACGCCCCCAGCCTGCCCTCCCCCGGAAGGGGAGGATGATATCGGATATCTTGACGCCAGCTGCGAGACGTCCGCGCGCGAACGTGCGACGGCGATGACCCGATCGCCACGGCGCGCGAACGCGTCGACGATCGCCGTCCCCAGCGCACCCGTCGCTCCCATGATCACGGCAAGATCCCGCATATCAGGCGTGATCGAACGCGTAGCGCAGGAACAGATGGGATTCGTGGCGCCGGACGCTGCGCAGCCGGCTTCGTTTGGGTGTCCGTCCGAACTCCACACCACGGATCAGCCCGAAGGATTGGTCGCCCTGCCCCTCGATCACGGGTGAGACCGTCAGGAACAGTTCATCGACCCGATCCTTACTGACCAGCTGCCCAAAGAGCCGGGGACCACCTTCCGAAAGGATGGTGCGATAGCCCTCGGCGTGCAGCGCCTTGAAGATGTCATCGACATCGATCGGGTCGGCGTCGGAAATCGCTCGCACCTCGGAGGCCTTCGGCAGGATGGTGCCTAGCCGCTGGGCTGATTTGGCCGTCGTCAGCACCAGCGCGCCGGTCTCCAGCGCACGCGCGGATGGATCCAGATCACCGCTTCCCGCGATGATCACCAAACGGGGTGTTTGCTCTCGCCTCAGCGCCCGACGCAGGTCGCCGAACGCCTCGGCGGCCGCCGGAAAGATGTAGTCAGGCGTCCACAACGCCTTTCCACCTTCGGCGCGAAACGTGCCCGCACCGACCACAACGGCGTCGGCGAAGGCCCGCAACAGACCCATCACGAAACGATCCGCCTCGTTGCGTCCGCTGATGATCCCCCCGGATGGCGCCGTCCCACCTTCGAGCGCCACGATCCCATCGATCGAGCTAACGAAGTTGGCATACACGCTGCCTTCGGGGATCGCCAATCCACCGTCATAGAGCTCCGCCAGTCGGGCAGGCAGTGCGCTGGTGGGAAGGTCGGCCGCATCGAACAGCCGGTTGAGCGGCTTCAGGAAAGATGCCCGCCGGCGTTCGACCGCGCGATGCTCAGGAACTCCTCTCGAAGCCCCGGGTTCGACTCGTAGCTCCCACGCCAGAAGGTTGTCCGGGTGGTCGATTCCGATTCGCGGACACCGCGCATCTGGGTGCAGAGGTGGATCGCCTCGAGGTAAACCGCGACACCG
Source organism: Candidatus Dormiibacterota bacterium (assembly GCA_035279665.1). GTDB lineage: Bacteria > Chloroflexota > Dormibacteria > CF-121 > CF-121 > CF-13. The sequence goes on from DATEHI010000049.1 coordinate 5,595, forward strand.
TGCGCCTCGAGGATGCGTGAGATGGCGTTGGTGATCTCGCGTCCCATCCGTTCCTGTACAGTGAACCGCCGCGCGAAGAGGCGAACCAGCCGGGTGAGCTTGGAGATGCCGATGATGTGCTCATGGGCAACGTAGCCCACGAAGGCATGGCCGAAGAAAGGAAAGGCGTGGTGCTCGCACAGGGCATAAAAGGGAATCGGCCCTTCGACCACCTGGCTGACCTCGCAGTCGGGGCCGCCTTCGCATTCAGTAGGAAATGCGGTAACCAGCTTGGCATCGCCCTCGTAACCCTCCGTCGAATCGAACATCGCGCGCAGATAGCGCGTCGGCGTTTTCGCGGTGCCCGGGGTATTGAGCGGCATGCCCAAGGCCTGAAGGATCTCGCCCATGTAGCCCTCGAAGCGTTTCCAGTCGGCATCGCTGATGCGTCGTGGTAGGATGCGCTCCCAGTCGCGACCCTCGAGGTCGTCGTCACGCAAGCCGCCCACCATGGGGCGCCTCTCTTCCTCTGCCATCAGTTCGGTTGCAGCGTATCAGGGGACCGGCGCACTTCGATCTGCCCATTTTGTCGTCGGACCTCGTAGCGCACCTGGCTGATGGTGGCGGGTCCCCCCTTGACCTGACCGGTACAGATGTCGAAGCGCGATGCGTGCCACGGACACTGGACGAGGTTCCCGTCCAGCTCCCCTTCCGAAAGCGGCCCGCCGGCGTGCGAGCAGGTTTCACTGATGGCGCAGACGGTGTCCCCCTTCTTGTAGAGGAGGATCGGCGTGTCGCCCGCCATGGCCTTGACCAGCATGCCGTCCGTGAGCTGGCCTTCGAGCAGCACCTTCGTGAACTTGGTGGGTACCTCCTGCCACGCGTGATGGTTGACGCCGGTGCCGATCCCGAAGACGAGGTCGCCACCGAGAAACGCCGCGGCGAGAAGGATCAAGTAGCCGGCGTACGCCAGCAGGATGGCGAGCACGCGACTGCCGCCGCCAACGCGAAGAACAAATGAGACCAGGTAGAGGACGACGACGAGCGTGTTGAGCAGGCCGTGGGCGATGCCGACGCGGCGCTCGCGGTCGAATGTGTCGCTCCAGTCGGTGTAACCGGCCACCGCGGCGGCGACCGCGCCGAGCAGGCCGATGAAGATCGTGACGTCCGCGGCCGAGACCCAGCCGTGACTGCGCTCGATGAGATAGGCCAGGTCAAAGATGACCGCGATCGTCCAGGCGCCGATGGGGATGTCGGTGAGGACGGGATGGAGGGGATGGCCCAGCCACGTGCCGTGCATGAACGTCTTGAGCGTGTGGCCCTGGTGGCCGAGGAGTTTGTAACTGCCCGCGACAACCTTCTGAAGGAAATCGGCGACGGGCTCCAGCCAGCGCTGCCGGTCGATGAATCGGTTAACGACGTGATTGAGCATCGACGCCTCCTTGCCCCGTGTCAGGCCCTCGAAAATAGTATCGGCTTACCGGTCGAGCTCCAACCAGCCGATCAGCCGTCTCCAGGCACGAGCCGCCTCGGCCAGGTCGACGCTTCGGAACCGCACCGTGTCGCCCGGACGCGCCTGCGCCAGTAACGGGAGGTCGGCGCTGATCACAGTCGCGATCACCGGGTAGCCGCCCGTCGATTGGTGATCGACGTGCAGGACGATCAACCCGCCGGACGGCGTGACCTGGATGCTGCCGGCGGTCATCGGCACGGTCAGGATCTCCTGCGGCTGAAGGCGCAGACCCGGTGTCTCGAGGCGCAGGCCCATGCGATCGATCTCGGGCGTGACGCGACAGGCGGTCGCTCCCAACCGCTGGAGCGCGTCCGCGGAGAACGCGTCTCGCTGGGGGCCGGCGATGACGCGTACCTCCCACGGGCCACGTGCTTGCAGGCGATGGGATTCGGGCCACGGCGTCGGGATCGCTTCGAGCTCGGTCATCCGTCCGATCGCGAGTCCATCGCCTTTCGCGAGCGGCCGCCCGAAACCCCCGCCGAACGTCCCGCGCTGGCAGAACGACCGGCTGCCGAGCACTAACGGAACGTCGATCCCGCCCCGAACCGCGATGTAGGATCGAAGGCCCGGAGCAATCGTTCCGACAGCGAGGCTCGAGCCGCGCGAGATCGGCACGGCTTGCCAATTTGCGACGCCGGCCGATTGGCCACCCGTTAGCGCGATGACCGCGTCGGCCTCGAATAGAAGCGTGGGAACCGCGGCCGTGCATTCGAGCAGCGCGGCGTCCTCATGATTCCCGACAAGTCGATTAGCGACCGCGGCGGCGAACCAGTCCGCCGCTCCACCCGATGGAATCCCGAACCGCTCCAGGCCCGGGCGTCCTCGATCCTGGATGGTTGTCCAGCGGCCCGCCTCGACAACCTCGATCACGACGTCGGAATGAAGCGCAACCGATCACCGGGCTTGAAACACGCCGGAGGATCGGCCGCCGGGTCGAAGAGCCGCAGGGCGGTTCGACCAATGAGATTCCATCCCCCCGGGCTTTCCACCGCATAGATTCCCGTTTGGCGGCCCGCGATCCCGATCGATCCGGCGGACACCCGTAGTCGGGGCGACGCCAGGCGCGGTACCGAAAGCTGATCGGGCAACGCGCCGCAGTAGGTGAACCCGGGAGCAAAGCCGACGCAGTAGACGAGATACTCGCGGCCGGCGTGCGCCTCGACCACGCCCGCGGGCGTCAGGTTCGTCTGGAGCGCGACGTCCGCCAGGTCCGGCCCGTCGTATCGGGTAGGCACATCGAGGACAGCGCCGAATGGGATCGATGCGTCAACCTGCCCCTCGAGCTGACGAATGCCGGCCTCCAGGCGAGCCGCGTCCGTGACGTCCGGGTCGTAGACACAGAGCAGCGACGCGTAGGCGGGCACCGTGCTGACGAGTCCGGTGGGCCGGCGGGCTTGAAGGGCCTGGTCGAGCGCGAGGACATGGCCCAGAAGCTCGGGATCAATCGTGCTACCCAGCGTCACGAGCACTGCCCGATCGCCGGCCGGCGAGACCCGCCACTCAGTCCCTGGCATCTTCCTCCTCCATATCTGGAGCTATTGCCGGCTCGTCGGCTCCGAATTAGACAACGGATTGCATCTCGCGTCGTCGCGTGTTATTTTGCTGGACAGTCGAAAGGGGTGCCGACGGGCAAGTACCGGGTTTGATGCCGGGAGGGGGCCTTGACTCGCCGAATTCGATATCTGAGTCGACTGCTCGCGGTGGCGCTCCTGCTGGCTGGGAATGCCCAGCTCGTCGCGAGTAGCCCCACGCTCGCGGCAAGTCGAGCCCTCCAGCAAACTCGACAGTCAACTGCCGCTGCGAAGCCCAACCTTTCCAATCCAGCGACCTCGATCAATCATGTGCCCCGCGACAGCGTTGCCGCGGCATCGGTCTCAAATCCCACGCCACAGGTCATCACGCATCCCCTCAAGATGTCGATGCAGACCGACCGTGCTGATATTGACCCTGCGCAGGGTGGTCACTTCACAGGCAGTGACGGCCGGCTCGAGGTCACAATTCCTCCGGCCGCCGTCACCCGGGCTGATGTCGCCAGCGCCGGCGGCAAGATCGGCCTTCTGATCAGAGAGGTCGAACCTCCATCAGGAAGCACCGGTGGTGGAAGCGGTCGATACTCGTTCGGCGGTTACCTCATTCAGGTGGTCGACGCCCAAGGGCACCTGGTATCCCACGGCCTGCAACAGCCTGTCACGCTCACCCTGCATTACAGCAGCCGCGAGGAAGCGATTGATCCGTCTCACGTCCATCTCGTCCTGAACACGACGCCGCCAAGCGCTACCAGCCTCAACCCCGACCCAAACGGCACGAGGCTGAGCGCGACGCAAGCGGGACTCGGAACGGTCAGCAGCCAGCCGCTCATGGTCGACCCATCCGCGGGGACGCTCTCCGCCACAGTGCCGATGAGCACCCCGTCGATGTCCGCCTCGTTTAACACGAATTCACCGGTTGCGACCTTTGGCAAGCCCGATATCTTCACGGCCGACCTTAACGCGGGCGCGTTGACGACGAGCATCCCCCTCGATTTGCCGCCGGGCGTCGGTGGCTTAGTGCCGCCGCTCGCGCTCGGTTACTCGAGCGCAGCCGTCAACGAGCAGCACAACGCCCAAGGTGCGTCGGGATGGGTAGGCGAAGGCTGGAACCTGGCCATGGGTTCGATTACCTGGGCGGAGCACAACGTGGCGGGCGTGTGGCAAGACACGTGGCAGCTGAACGATCAATTCGGCACCTCGGCGCAACTGGTTCCTCCCCAGACGAACGTCTCCACCTACCTTGATGACACCGGACACGGCATTACGCCGAGTCCGGTCTACTGGCGGACCGTCCCGGAGTCGCATACCCATATCTATTCGTATGTTGGCTCGGTCGTTCCGTCCGGCATGACGAGGCCGGCGCCGTGTTTTCGCGTCTACCTCCAGAACGGGTTGATGGAAGAGTTTGGTTGCACCGCCGACTCCGTCCAGTACTACCCAACCAGCAATGGCAACCAGTATGTCTTCGCCTGGCACCTCGACCTGATCACCGACCGTCACGGCGACCAGATCCACATCGGCTATGCGTGGGACCTGGCGACAGCGAATGGTCGATCCTACCCACGGGATGTCGTCCCGCAGTACGTGCAATGGAACTCGCCCAATTGTCGAAATGGGGACACCGCGTGTCCGCAGTCCTCGAGTCAGTGGCAGCCGCTGTTCGAAGTCGCCTTTGGCGCGAGCCACACCGCGAGCTACCTGGATCCGCGAACGCCAAGTTGCCCAGCGCAGCCGGGCAACCTGCGCTGTGATGATCCCGCCGACTGGACCTCCCACGGCGGGCTGGCGGCGCCGGAAGTCCAGAACACGTTTGTCCTGAACGACATCATCGTGCATGCGCGGAGCAGCGGCACCGCCGGCTGGAACAACCTTCGCCACTACAAGCTGACCTACCTACAGGTCGGGCAGGGGCAGGTGCTGGATCCCATCAGCGGCCTCTGGCAGTCCGTGCCCGGTCGCTTCTTGCTGACCCAGATCAACGAGCTGGGTGACGACGAGAGCACCGCCTTACCGCGACGAAGCTTCGGTTACGTTGGGGGGATTCCCGGGAATCCGACACCGCAAATTAACTACTACGAAGACTCGTCCCCCACGGCGCCCAGGCCGAGAAACTGTCCGTCCTGGTGGCCCAGCGGCTGCCCCCTCTGGTCCCAGAGCTACGACGGCAACAGCTGGTACCTGAGCTCAGCTGACAATGGGATGGGTCTCCTGCAGACCTTTAGCTGGTCGTTGGCCCGGCCGAATACCCACGGGGTCAACAGCGGGAGCGGGACAAATCCCGTCGCCTGCGGCATTCCTTCGCCATCGGCGACCTATCCCTGTAACTACGCCGACGACGAAAACTGGAGTCGGTGGGTGCTGACCCAGGAAAGCGGGACGGTGGCGAAACAGACACCCAGTGGGCCCGTCAACGTCGTCAGCACGACGGTCTATACCTACTCGCTGAGCCCGCTCGCTGTCCACGCCTGTAGCGACTGCAATTACGGCTTCACCTGGGGTGATCGGACGGACAACGACTACGCCGACTTCTACAACGAGACCTTCATGGGCTTTGCCCAGGCGAGCGTCTCAAAGCCCGATGGATCGGTTGTGACCCACATCTACCCCTCGACGGAAGGGTGGGGGGTTTGGGATCTCTCCAAATGCGGCGGCTGGAGCTATTGCAGCAGGGCGCCCTGGTGGGATCCGAGCAATGCGCTGCACGGCCACGAGACGGAGACCGATGTGAAGGATACCGATGGGACCACCCTTCTCCGCCAGGTCCTGACGAGCTATGCGCTGACCTGCCCGCCCGCTGGTGCACTGCCGTCGCTGGCGGGGCAGTGGGCGAACAATGTCGTGGCCGAACTCGATCCCGACAACCCGGTGGCGGTCTGCGATGTGCACGCGGCCAAGGTGGACACCTACGAAGGGGGAACCGCCACCACCACGCCGCCGGTGCCGCACCGCGCCGATGCCTTCACCTACGACGGCGACGGGACCTTTTACGGGCGGGTGACCTTGGAGACCCTGACGAGCAACGACGGGGGTGCTCCCGGAAGCCCGCAAACCGTGGTCCACCGGACGCAGTACATATGGAACGACCATCTCAACCCTCAGGCGACCAGCGTCACCGGCGTCTTCCTCACGACGCCGGTGGCCTTCTCGGATACCGAGGATGGATCCGGCAGCCAGGCGGCCTGTCAGTACTCCAGTTACGACGGCCAGGCCTGGCAGGCCAACGTCAACTCCAACGCCCTGGCGCTGGCCAATCTCACCCAGAGCGACCAATCGACCAACTGCGGATCCACCATTGCCCAACCAACGCCGCCGGCCGCGATCACGACCAAGTACGGCTACGACGTCTGGGGCAATCGGGTCGGCAGGGTTGACCCGGATCAACACGTGTCCTGCCTGGTGGGCGGGGTGGGGCAGTTTACCGACTGTTGGTACTACGACGCGACGTTTGAGGTCCTTGAAGTCCAGCACACCAACGCCCTCGGGCAGGTGGACCTCACCTACTATGACTCGACGGCGGGGAACTTCGGGTATGGGTTGTGGCCGACGCACACCCAGGACATCAGTTCGCAATCGACAACCTACCGATACGACGCCCTGGGACGGCCGATCGGCGAGACGCTGCCCGGTGATCCGGCGAACGCCAACACCATTTCGTATGCGTACTCGATCTCCTGCGGCGCGGCGCCCCAGCCGCCCTGCGTGGAAGTCGACATGAACCAATTTCTTGGCACGACGCCGACGGCAGGACCGATGGTGGCCCGGCGCTTCTACGACGGCTGGGGTCACCTGGTGGAAACGCGTGGGATCAGCGCGGGGATCACCCCTGGTTCCCAAGACGTGGTGCACTTTACCGACTACGATAGATCGGGGCGAGAGTCGGCCCGCAGCGTCGGCTACTTCATTCCCCAATGGACCTCGGGCGCCACCTACGCGACGCCCGATCGGACGCAGCCCGTCACCAGCAGCCTGTATGACGGACTCGGACGAGTAGTTTCTGTCACCGACCCGCTGTCGCACCAGACGACGACGTCCTACGGCGTCGCCTGCAACATCGCCGGCGACCCGGCCTGTTATGAGCAGGCTTTGAGCCGGGATCCGCTGCAGCATCAGGCCGGGGCCGCGGTCGATGCCTTCGGCCGGACGATTTACACGCAGCGATTCACGGGAAACCAGTCGAACAACTATGCCGTCTACGCCACGGTGCAGTACACCTACGACGCCGCCGGCCGGATGACCCGAATCCTGGGACCGGTGGCCGCGCAGATCAACGACTCGTACGACACGGCTGGCCGGAAGATCGGACTTGTCGACCCCGACCGGGGAACCGAGAGCTACACGTACGACCCGAACGGCAACCTCACGCAGTCGGTCGGCCCGGCCGGGACCACCTTCATCGGCTACGACCTGCTCAACCGCCCGCTGTGGCACAACGTGACCAACAGCTCGGTCGGGGCGTACGAGACGCTCAGTTACGACAGCGGCACGAATGCCGCTGGGCACCTGACCGGGGAGACGTTCAACAGCGGGTCCCTCTCCGGCCAGAAAAGCTATAGCTACGACAATCGCGGTCGCCTGACGAGTGTCATTTTGACCATCGGCGGGACCTCGTATCCGGTGCAGAGCACCTATACCGAAGCCGGTCAGGCCGCGACCCAGACCTATCCAACCGGCGAGGTGGTGACCTACGGCTACGGCGCATTGTCGACAGCCGCCACCGGGTGGCTGACGAGCCTATCTACCCAGCAGGGCTCGACGGCCACCCAACTGCTGAGTGGGGTTGACTACCGAGGGCCCGGTGGGGCCGAGCAGCGAATCACCAACGCCACGCTCGGGTCTGGCAGCAGCGCCTACACGTACAGTGCCACCTTCGATTCGCTGGCCCGCGCGACCGACATGAAGCTGTCCGCGGCGCAGACTCTCTTCGAGCAGAGTCGAACGTTTGATGTCGCGGGCAACGTCAGCACCGCGAATACCACCCTCCCCAGCGGCACCGACAACCAGGCCTTCTGCTACGACGAACAGAACCGGCTGACCTGGGCAGGGTCCACGGGGACGCCGCCCTGCGGCGTGGTGCTGACGCCGGGCACCCTGACCGCCGCCCAGTACCAGCAGAGTTTCGGCTACGACAACCTGGGGCGGCTAGCGAGCGGCCCGGCCGGCGCCTACAGCTACGGCGGCCCGCTGCATGGGGTGACCGCAATCGGCGGCAGCTATACCGCCGCCTATGACGGGGCGGGGAACATGAACTGCCGGGCTCCCACACCGACCGCAACTTGTGCCGGAGGCTCGCCTACGGGGGCCAAGTTAACGTACGACAACGAAGGTCGGCTGACGGGGTGGCAGAACACCCCGACCAGCCCCAGCACGACGGCCGCCTTCCTCTATGACAACGAAGGCAACCGGGTCGAGCAGCTGGTGACCCAGAGCGGGATCACCACGACGACGGTGTACATCGGCAATCTCGAGCAGGTCGTGACGAGCGGCAGCTCGACGACCACCACGACCTACTACTACGCGAACGGGCAGCGGATTGCGCTGGCGGTCAACGGCGTCTTCTCCTACCTGGCCTCCGACGGGCTGGGCAGCGCGACGGTGGCCCTGAACGCCAGTGGTAGCGCCACGGCCAGTCTGCTCCACGCGCCCTATGGTGGCGCGCGCTACAGCAACGGCACGATGCCCACGGACTATAGCTTCACCGGGCAGCATGCCGACATCGTCACCGGACTCGACTACTACAACGCCCGCTATTACGACCCGGTGGCCGCGCAGTTCACCAGTGCGGACCGGGTGCTGCCCGGCGGCGGCTACGACATCCTCGGCCTCTCGCGTTACGCCTACGTCGAGGGAAATCCGGAGACCCTTGCCGACCCTACCGGGAATTTGGCCTGCCGGGTGAGTTGCAAGCCGGGCTGGTCGGGCGAGGAGGCTCCGGCGGCCGCCGCCCAACCCGCCGTTTGGACGATCCCGGTCAGTCATCAGATATCGGCGGCACCACAACCACCAAGCCTTTGGGATAGGGCACTAGCAGATGAGGCCTACAAGATGGCCAATCCGTCTGTGGCTGACGTAATCAACAATCCCTTCGGGACGGCTCTTATGTGGCTGTACAGCGGCATGCCTGACGATCAGAAGCAGGCAATGGCCTTTGCCTTTGGGGTTGACGCACCGGGCATTGGCGCCCCTACCTCTGGATTAAGTAGCGCCGAAGCACTCACAACCGAGACGACGGTGCTGCGAACCGAAACTGCCACCTCTACGCTCGCAGCTGACGCACAGGGCGAGGGAATCGTCTACCTGCGGATTGACAACAATGGTGGCCGGCCGTACGTGGGGCAAGCATTTGATGCAGAACGATTCGCAGAGCGCCAAATGGAGGAGGCGCGAGCATATGCCCGGGCTACCGGAAACGTAGCTAACTACGACTTCTACATTCTTGGGAATGCCCATCCTGGAACCCTGCTGAATCTATTGGAGGAGACCATGATTAGGCGCTTCGGGGGGCCGTCGACTGAGCCAGGCGGTGTTCTGGCAAACTTGCGGCATCAGGTGGCGAACCCAGAGTAACTTGGAGCATAGGTGATCGCGCTGATGCCAAGGATAAGGCGCCCTCGCGTAGGTGCTGTCTTCGGCATCCCAGTGGGTGACGGCCGGTTCGGCATTGGGCAGGTGCTTTCGTACGATCACCTAAACCTTTACTACGTTGCAGTCCTACGCGCCATCGTGAGTGACACTACGGCGCTAAGCGTGGATCACGCGCTGCGTGCAGAGGTCGAGTGCCTGGTCGGCTGCACGCTCGAAGGAGTCGAGCTGGGCCTATGGCCTGCACTGGGGGAGCTGCCTCCAGCAGGACAGTCGCTGCCACGTCCCTGCTACCTGATCGTCACCCCAGAGGGCGGCAAGCAAGTAGTTAGCTTTGATGGCAGCCGCAAAAGAGAGGCGACGCCGGTTGAGGCTGCGCTACTGCGCCCTAGAACCACGCACTCGTCTGGCATCCTCGTGGACGCAGTAAGGGCCATCGCGGGACAGCGTGCATGGGATGAGCGCCTCGGTGCTATTCGGATGTCGGCAATAGCCGAACAGGCAAGCGTGTGTCCAGGCTAGCCCAGCCGAGCGCACTCCGCATGTCGGGGACCAAGCTCGAGAAGATGGAGCCATCGCGCGTGGCCAAGCGGCACGCGCCGGGGACGGACATTTCTAATACGCGCGTACAGATGGGCGCCCGGCGAGCGTAGCACTTTCCGGTCCGTTGGCATCGCCGCTCCGCGCGGACCCGAGTAAGGAGCGGTTAGGGCAGGGCGTCGCGCTCCGGACGTCGAGCCCCAAGGATAGCCAGAAGAACTACAGCTACGACAACCGCGGTCGCCAGACCACGGCAACCTTGATCATCGGCCAAGCTCGTATCCAGTGCAGAGCCGTACACCGACGCCGGCCAAGTCGCGGCTCAGACGTGTCAGACGGGAGAGGGCTAGCGACGTCGATCGCGGTGTATTGCCAGACGCGACCCTTGGTGCCGGTCAGCGGGCCGATTTTGGAAGCAACCGGCCGCCACCAGGTCGCCGGGCTGTTTGGCGTCCAAAAGCGGGTAGAGCAGATGCGCCAGGAGATCAAGGCAGCCGATGAACTCCAAGCTCAAATCAACGCCCTGGATATTATCGGGGGCGACGATCGAAACGCACCGCGCTTGGGCTTCCGGCCCAGCGGTCTTTTGGGCGAAGGCATCTCCCTGGGCCAGATGGTGATCGGCGCGCTCGACGTCGTTGGCGGACATGGTCAAGTCTCGGCCGGCACTCGCCAGCGGAGCCGCACGACCAGGGCAACCAGAAGGACGGAAAGGACCACACCCATAGCGACCCCTTCATCAAGCCGGACTCGTTGAGTTGTCGCCTCCATCTCGTACTCCGTGAGCAGCGTGCCGACGATGGCAATCAGCGGGATCGCAGCCCCGATGAGGCGGCGCCCCCAGGCCAGTGCACCGGTCTGTCCGAGCCACCAAATCGCTCCGAAGACGTAGGCGTCTAGAAAATAGTAGGGCCAGACGCTCTTCGCCAACAGGGGCAGCGTGAGGGCCGTCAACGCCAGCAGTCCGTAGATATCCCGCGATGAGGGCTCGACGTCTGTGCGTCGGACGAACACGATCAAACTCAACAGTGCGGATAAGCCGAGGACGAAGAGCACGTCCCAGTGCTGCGGCACCCACAGGTAGGGCGTCCCGACGAGCAGTTGCCAGGGATTCCCGCCACCCACCGGAAGGCTGCCGCGATGAGTGAGGAGGGAGTAGATGGTATCTGTTGGATCGGCCAGCAGGAACGGCAGCACTCCAAGTGCGACGGTGAGAGCGGCGCTCCCAGCCAGCCACGCCACCGCCCGCCATCGGCCTCTCACCAGCAGCAGGAGACCCAATGGAAGTAGCGAGAGCGCGGCGAGGCTGCGCGTCAGGATCGCCAGCCCGAAGGTGATACCCGCCATTGCTGACCGACCGCTGCCGAGGCTACGCACCCCGAGCAGGATCAGCCAGAGCGTCATGGGCTGCTCGATGTGACCGTAACCAAGCACACTCATCCATAGGGTTGGAGAGGCGACAAAGACGGCGTAAGCCAGGATTCGCGATCGCCCTTCGAGGCTGGCCCCACGCAACCGATCGATGGCGGCAACCGCTTCTCGGGCCATCAAAAGGCTGAAGATCGAAAACACGCCCAGGATCAGCAGCCGCCGCAGACCGACATCGTCCATCCAACCAAGCCATGACGCGAGCGCGACCACGGGCGTGAGGGGAACCAGGCCGAGCGGTCCGTTGTCATTTGCGATGATCGCCCAGTAGCGCACCGTGTAAATGAGCAAGGGATGGCCGCCCAGTGTGAGCCGCACCGCGGGCAAAAAGAAATTGTCGAGGTCATTCGGCGGCACGGTCCATAGCCATCCGGCAAGCGCCCAGACCACGGCATAGCCGAACCCGAGCGCCCAGGTCACGGCCCGCGTTACTGCCCGATTCACCGCTGGCGCCACCTCGCCCGAGATCAGCGTTTTGAAATTTTCCCGGCCAGCACGGTTGCGTCCTCGCCGACGCCGAGGAACGTCGCCGACTTCCGCTTGCGCTGAAAGTGCACTCCCATGAAATGCAGTCCGGGCACGGTCGTACTGGAACCGTCCTGCTGGATCGGGAAACCCTCGTCGTCGAATGCCTCCGGAAACCCAACCCAGCTCGTGTAGTCAGGCCGAAACCCGGTGGTAAAGATGACCGTGCCGAAATCGCTGAATGGCACGCTCTCCGGAGCGCTGCCGACGAACGCCGGCGGAACCGGCATTTCGGGAGGGCGCAGCGATCGTGCGGCGCATGCCTTGCGGATGAGCTCGCAGCTATCCGCCCATCGGGCGTCGCCAAAGGCCACTGACTCGGCCAGGTCAGCCGCGAATTGGGCACGACCGTCGGCCACCCCGATCAAACGACCCAGCAGCTGGACGCCCTGGGCTTGCAACGTTCGGTAGTTCAGGTCCTGACCTCCACGGCGACCGCTCATCTGCGGATTCGATAGCAGCCGCCACCGCGGGCTCGGCAAGTCGCCCAACCTGACGTCGAAGAAGGGCGTCTCATTGAGCCAGGCGATGGTGTCGCGCCCATCGAGTCGACGCGGGATCCACGGGGCGCGCCCGCACGCGAGGGAGACGTCCCGCCCGGCCTCGAGGATTTCTTCAGCCAGTTGGCAGCCCGTCTGGCCGCTGCCGATGACGAGTACCTTCCCCGGCGGGAGGGCGGTCGGGTTGGCGTAGTCCTCGGCATCGATGGCGTGGACCGAGGCGGGAAGCTTGGCAGCTGCCGCTGGCCGATGCGCTTTCTGGTATCCGCCGGTGGCGAGAACAACGTCTCTTGCTCGAATCTCGCCGAATGATGTTCGGAGGAGGAAGCCCCCATGTTCCCCCGCCTCCAGGCTGGTCACCGTCACGCCCTCACGCACCGGTGCCCGAAAGCTGTCCGCGTAGGCGGCGAGGTGACCGACGATCTCACTCTTCGGCATGAACCCGTCGGGGTCATCGCCGCGATAGCGGCCGCCCGGCAGTTGGACGGTCCAGTTGGGAATGACGAGGCAGAAGCTGTCCCAGCGCCCACGCCAGGTCTCGCCGACCCGGCCCCGCTCGAGAACGACGTGGTCAACGCCCGCGGCCGCGAGCTCGTGACTCAGCGAAAGCCCAGCCTGTCCAGCGCCGACGATCACCGTGTCGACGGCCGGCTTCATCGACTGCCGCCACGCCACATCGGGTAGCATAGGGGCTCGCGGCCCGGCAGGCGCCGCCGAAGCCGCGTTCGCACAGGCGCCGAGTCTGCCCTGGGAGGGGATTCCATGTTCGGAAAGCGGTCGGTCCTACCTCTATTCATTGTGGTTGCTCTTGTCATGTCCGCCTGCGGCTCGTCGACCTCATCCGGGACCAGTACCAAGTACAGCGGCACGATCCACATTGCGTCCTCGACCTGGACCGGATACGCGCTCATCTACCTCGCCAATGCCAAGGGCATCTGGAAGCAGCACGGCCTGGATGTCAACTTCAAGGACGTCGAGGACCCCAACGACCGCTTCATCGCGCTGGCCGCCGGCCGCCTCGAAGGCATGGCCTCGACGGTCGACGCATTCGCCCGCCAGCAATCGAACGGCGTGGCGGCCGTCGAGGTCTTTCCAATCGACGCTTCCGTCGGCGGCGATGGGATCCTGGCCGCAAACTCGATTCAGTCGGTGGCCGACCTCAAGGGTAAAACGGTCGGCGTCAACCAGGGGTCCGTTTCGGAGTGGTTCCTGGCCCAGGTCCTGGAAAAGAACGGCCTGCATCTATCCGACGTCAAGGAGACGAACATGACGTCCGGCGCGGCCGGCGCGGCATTCGTGGCATCGAAGATCGACGTTGCCGTCACCTGGGAGCCGTGGCTCAGTCGAGCCAAGACCCGGACCGACGGTCACGTCCTCGTGTCGTCCCAGCAATACCCTGACCTGATCATGGATAGCTTCGCCTTTCGCAAGGACTTCGTCCAGAAGTACCCCGATACCGTCAAGGACTTCATGAAGGCGTACTACGACACCTTCACCTTTATGAATGCGAATCAGACGGATTCGCTGAAAATCATCGGCGATGCCGTCGGCGAAAAAGCCGCCGACGTCATGGCTGACCTCGGTACCCTCCAACTGTTCGATCTCTCGAAGGGGAAAGAGGTCATGGGAACCGCCACCAGCCACGGCAAGATCTACGACAACGTCAAGGCGGCGGCCGATTTCTGGAAGGCCCAGGGCAAGATCGACTCCGCCGTCAATCCAAGCGACGCGGTCGATCCCAGCTTCATCAACAGCTTGTAGGGACTCGTGAGCGAGCGGGTCCCCGCGACCCAGGCGGCGCCGGCTAAGCCTGCCCGAGTGCAGCGCCGGCGCCGCGGTCTACTCCGGACCTACCTGACGCCAAAACAGGCGATCCCTCGACGGACGGTCGTTACGCTGGGCATCGGCAGTTTCGTAATAATTCTTGCCTCCTGGAGCCTGGCGTCTGCCGCCATCAACAACGCATTGTTTGCCCCAAGTCCAGTACAGGTATGGACGGCGTGGGTCGACATGTTCCAGCACAGGAACTTCCTTTCCGATGTCGCCTGGAGCTCCTTCCGGATCATCGCCGGCTTTCTCATAGCCGCCCTCATGGCGGTGCCGCTGGGCCTGTTGATGGGCTCCTTCGAGGTCGTCCGGTCATTCTTCCAGCCACCGATCAACTTCATCCGCTATATGCCGGCCTCGGCCTTCATCCCCCTGCTCATCCTGCTGATCGGGCTCGATGAAAACGAGAAACTGATCATCATCTGGATCGGCGTGTTCTTTCAACTCGTCCTGATGGTGATGGACATCGCCCACCGGGTTCCGGACGAGATGCTCAACGTCGCCTACACGCTGGGCGCCTCGCGCTGGAAGGTCTTCTACAAGGTGTTCCTGCCCGCCACGTTTCCCGAAGTCGTGGACGCGCTGCGCATCACGATGGGCTGGGCCTGGACCTACCTGATCGTCGCCGAAATCGTGGCGGCCGAGCGCGGCATCGGCAGCTTCATCCTGATCTCGGAGCGGTTTCTAAGATCAGATCGCATCATCGCCGCCATCATCACCATCGGAATCCTCGGACTGATCACGGACACCATCTTCGGCCTGATTCATCGAGCGGCGTTCCCGTATGTCGAAAAGGTCCACCGATGAGCGAGATCCGCTTTGTCGACGTTGCTATGAACTACCCGACCCGACGGGGCGAGGTGCGGGCCCTGCAGCAGATTTCGCTAACGGTGCCGGACGGACAGTTTGCCTGCATCGTCGGCCCATCGGGCTGCGGCAAGTCCACGCTGTTGAGCGTCGCCGCCGGCCTGGTCACGCCCAGCGAAGGCGAGGTCCTGGTCGACGGCAAGCCTGCCTATTCGCCCGGCGCCGATCGCGGCATGGTGTTCCAGTCGTATTCGCTGTATCCGTGGCTCTCGGTGCGGCGCAACATCGAGTTCGGCCTCGAGGTCAAGCGCACGCCGAAGCCCGAACGAAAACGTCAGTCGAGTGAACTGATCCGCCTGATGAAGCTGGATGGATTCGCGGAGGCCTATCCGAAGGCCCTGTCCGGCGGCATGAAGCAGCGCGTGGCGATCGCTCGGGCTCTGGCAAACGATCCTCAGGTGCTGCTGATGGACGAGCCGTTCGGCGCGCTGGATGCCCTGACGCGCCAGATCATGCAGGAGATGCTGACCGACCTCTGGCAACGCTATCGCAAGACGGTGCTCTTCGTCACCCACGACATCGATGAGGCGATCTTCCTGGGCGACGTGATCTACATCATGACGAACCGTCCCGGCCGCATCCGCACCACCCTGACAGTCGATCTGCCGCGGCCGCGAACGTTCGACATGGTGGGCGGCCCGCGGTTCGCCGAGCTTCGCAACCAGGTGGTGGGCGTCATCCACGAAGAGAGCATGAAGGCGGTCGAGTCGGAGCTGGCTCGTGCCTGAATACCGGCCGGTGGATGCCATGAAGGCGCCGCGCTTCACCGGCATCGCGAGCTTCATGCGCCTGCCCCAGGTCAGCGAGATGGACGGCGTCGACGCCGCCATCGTGGGTATCCCTTTCGATACCGGCGTCAGCTATCGGATCGGCGGCCGTTTCGGACCGGCAGCCATCCGCGAAGCGTCGCGATTGCTGCGCCCATACCACGTCGAGCACGAGATCGAGATCTTCGATCATCTCTCGGTGGTGGACACCGGCGACCTGGCCGTGATCCCGGGGAACATCCAGGCGAGTTACCAGGTCATGCTGGATGGGCTTCGTCCGATCCTGGACGCCGGCGTCGTTCCCCTGGCGATCGGCGGAGACCATTCCATCACGCTCGGCGAACTGCGAGCCATCGCCAAACGGCACGGGCCGGTCGGCTTGATCGACTTCGACTCACACACCGACACCTGGGACAACTATTGGGGCGAGGGCTACACCCATGGCACCTGGTGCAAACGCGCGATCGAGGAAGGCCTGGTCGACACACGCCGGGCGGTGCAGCTGGGGATCCGCGGATCGCTCTACGGTTCCGAGGACCGGGGCGGCGCACGGGCACTCGGACTCCACCTGATTCCCACCGAGGAGCTGCTGCAACGCGGCGTCGACGCGGTTCTGCCTGAAGTTCACCAGCGCATCGGCAGCGGCCCGGTCTTCCTTACATTCGACATCGATTTCGTCGACCCGGGCTTTGCGCCCGGCACCGGAACGCCCGAAGTCGGGGGACCGAGCAGCCGCGATGCCCTCCGCCTGGTTCGCGGGCTTCGCGGCATCGAGTTCGTCGGCTTCGACCTGGTCGAAGTGCAGCCGCCGTACGACCACGGTGAAGTCACCTCGTTACTCGCCGCGACGATGCTGCACGAGTTTCTCGCGCTCCTGGCGCTCGCGCGATAGCTCCCCCACCCTTACCCTCCCCCCGAGGCGGGGGGAGGGAAGGCGTGTAGGGCTGACCCCTAGAGGTGCTTCAGCTTCACTATCGGGCGCGTTAAAGCCCGCTGCGCCGCGCGGGCCGCGGCCGCTCCCCGATCGTCGCCGCCTCCACCGGACTCGCCGCTCGCGCCGCTGGGGCTCGTCGCCGGCAGGGTGGCGAGGAACTTCGGCTGGCGACGCGCATGGGTCGCATGCTCGAAGCCCGACGCCAGGCGGATCAACGTCGGCTCGCTGAACGCGCCCGCCATGAACGACATTCCCACGGGCAGTCCCAGGATCAGCCCCATCGGGACGTTGATGATCGGGTATCCCGCGATCGCGGCATGCGACGAACTGCCGAACGTGAAGTGGTCGCCGTAGATCAAGTCGGTCGACCAGGCCGGCGGTTCGGTGGGCGCCACCACGGCGAGGACATCGTTGTCTCTCAAGGCCTTGTCGATACCATCGGTGCCGCCGATGAAGTGGTCGTGAGCAACCGCATCGTGATAGGCGGCGATCGTGGCCGGGTCGTTGACGTCGACGGCCTGCGCCATCTCGAAGATCTCCTGGCCGAAGAACGGCATCTCCTCGGCAGCGTGCGCCGTGTTGAACGCGATCGCGGCGGCGAGGTCACCATGGGCCAGCGGGACCCCGGTGCGAGTGGCGAGGTACGTCTTGAGGTCGACTTTGAAGTCGAAGAGGAGCACGGTAAACTCCGCGGCCCCCGCGTTGACCTCGTCGAAATGGGGCAGCTGGACCTCGACCATCGTCGCGCCCGCGTTGGCCATCGCCTGCACCGCCTGCTCGAAGACGGCATCGGTTTTGAGGCTCGAGCCCTCGTACTGGCGCGTGAAGCCGATCCGGGCGCCCCGCAGGCCGTCGGGGTTCAGGAACTGGGTGTAGTCGGTGAAGAACTTTCCGGCGCTCGCCTGCGTCGCAGCGTCGCGCGAGTCGACGCCAACCAGCGCACCAAGGACGGCGGCCGCATCCGCGACGGTGCGCGTGTGTGGTCCGACCGTGTCCTGGTTGTGCGAGATGGGCACCACGCCGGCGCGGCTAACCAGTCCGACGGTGGGCTTGATACCCACGACACCGTTGTTGTTGGCGGGGCACACGATGCTGCCGTCGGTCTCGGTGCCGATCGAGACCGCCGTGAAGTTTGCGGAGGCCGCGGCGCCCGAGCCGGAGCTCGAGCCGCAGGGATTGCGGTTGATCCCGTAGGGGTTGTTGCACTGTCCACCCCGGCCGGACCAGCCACTGGTGGCGGTCGTCGAGCGGAAGTTGGCCCATTCGCTGAGGGTCGTCTTTCCCAGGATGACGGCGCCCGCCGCGCGCAGTCGCGCGGCGACGGTCGAGTCCTGTGGCGCCGGCGCCCCGACCAGCCCCAGGGAACCCGCGGCCGTCTGCATCTCGTCGTGCGTGTCGATGTTGTCCTTAAGGAGGACCGGGATCCCGTGCAGCGGACCGCGCGCTCCCCGGGTGCGACGCTCGTGGTCGAGTCGGCCGGCGATCTCGCGGGCGTCGGGGTTGACCTCGATGACGGAGTTCACCGTCGGGCCGCTCTGATCGATGGCGCGAATCCGGCTGAGGTAGAAGTCCACCAGATCGACCGAACGCAGCTTCTTCTTTGCCATCAGCGCCTGCAGCTGGACGACGGTGGCTTCGTTCAAGTCGGTGGGCGCCGCTGCCAGCGCCGCCAGTGGTGCGCCCTGTAACGCGGCGACGGATGCGGCGGCTCCGGCCAGGGTGCCGGCTCCGAGCTTCAGTGCGTCACGGCGCGTGACCCCATAGGACCTGTCTTCCGACATCGATTTCCCTCCTTGATCGACTCGTGGGGGCGCCGCATGGCGCCCGTTGTCCTCGCCTGACGCGACTATGGCGGCCCCCAGTGGGGCTTGTCAATGGGCGGCGGGCATCACTTCAGGAGAGCCCGCTCGGTCATAATTCCCTGAGTCATGGACCTCACCCTTGCCGCCATCGTCATCATGGGCGGCTGGGTCGTGGTGATCGTCGCCGCCGGCACGGCGATGTCGTTGCGGCCCGGTGGCGTCGCCATCCGCTTTGCGCCGGCGGGCGTGCCGTCCGCCGGCTTCACCGGGCGCCGCGACGAGATTTTGCTTGGCGGTGACGCGGAAGTTTTGGGGAATGTCCGCGGCACGGTGGAGGCGGTGCAGCTTCGTCCCGAGAACCGCCGATTGCAGGACCTCGAGCTGGCGACCGGGCTTGGCCTTGAAGAACGGCAGGTGCCGGCCGGCGCCATCTTGTCGGCCGATGGCCAGGTGGTGCGACTGGCGGAGGTGTGGACCGAGTCGCCGGCCGCATCCGGTGGGGATGCAGCCAGCCTGCGCCGGGACATGTTGGTAAGGAGCGTCGACGGCAAGCGCCTTGGCCGCCTTCGGTTGGTGTGCTTTGATCGAGCCTCTGGCACGGCGACCGGCCTCGTGGTTGCCGGCCGGGGCACGCCTGGCCTGCGCCTGCTACCGATCGATCGAGTCCGGGAGGCCGGCCCGAATGGCATCGTCACCGATTTGCCGAGCGGCGCCTGGTCGAAGCTAGCGCCCTTTGCGACCGATTGGGAAATCCGGCAGGCGATCACGGAGCAGCTGATGACCGACCCGGTCCTGCGCGGGATCCAGCGGTCGATCGTAATCGACGTTCAGGACCAGGTGGTGACAGTCCGCGGCTACGTTGCCGATCAATCGGAGGCGGAGCGGGTGGCGCGCGTCATCAGGTTCGTGCCGGGCGTCCTGCAAGTCGACCGGAAGCTCATCACCGATGACGACCTGGCCAAAGCCGTGACCGACGCGATCCGATCCGATCCGGCTTTCAGGGCCGCGGATGTGCAGGTCAGCGCTCACCACGGGACGGCGGAAATTACGGGTGTCGTCCCCGACCCGGCCACCGCGCGGAGGATCGAGTCGGTGGCCAGCCAGGTGCCTGGCGTGCAGATCGTGCGCAACGTGATCTCGATCCGCCGCACTGCCCCGCTCACGTCCTGAAAGATGAAGGGGCCGGACGAATCCAGCCCCCAGCGCATCTGACTGACGATCTTCAGTTGTTCGTTGTCCGTTTGTCGCCGCCGCCACCACCGCCTCCGTCGCCCTCACCGCCGTCACCGCCTTCGCGGGCTTTGAAAACCGTTGACAGGTCCTTGACCGCGGCATCGCGCGTTCCCAGCGGAGCGAGTCCGAAGCGGTGCTCGATGGTGGCCAGGATCGACGTCGTGTCGTGCTGGGCGCTATCGACCACGAAGTCGCCACGCAGCCGCGGGGCGATGATCAGCGCCGGGATTCGGGTTCCGGGACCCCAGAGGTCGTGCGGGCCTACCGTTGTGCCCTGCCCCGGCGGTGCGACGTGGTCCCACTGGCCACCGAACTCGTCGTAGGTGGTGACGACCAGGGTGTCCTTTGCGCAGGCACTCCTCTCGATCGCCTTGAGCAGCTTGACCAGGTGGCTGCTCCCCGCGGTCTCGCTGGTGTAACCGGGGTGCTCATTGTCCAGGCCGATCGGCTTGACGAAGCTGACCGACTGCAGATTGCACCGCTCCTCCCTGGACGATTTGGCCAGGCTCAGGAATTCGGCCTCGTCGCGGAGGTGCTGAGCCCGGGCGGGGGTTCCAGGCGCGTAGTTGGCGAAGTAGTTGAACGCCTGATGGTGGAACTGGAAGACCTTGTTCGGGCAATACGGATAGGCGGGGTTCGGCGCCGAGTACGGATCGGTGCACACTCCGGGGGTGGTGCCGTTGGTCCAACCGGGTGCACCGACGTCGCCATCGGCATTCGACCAGCCACCGGAGTACCAGGCCCAGCTGACGCCGGCCGCGCTCAGCTCATCGCCGATCGTCTTGCCAGTCTGCGGCGGCAGTTGAGGACTGCCCTTGAACGGCTGGTAGGCCGGCTGGATGGTGTTGATCGCGTAGTCGCCGCACGCCCGTCCAACAACCGCAGATGGGCAGACCTGGGTGACCTGCTTGTCTAGAACCGGACCGGTGGGCGTGTAGAGCGGATAGGTGGCGTTGGGCATGCCGTTCGAATCGATGATCGAATGGACCGCGGCGGGAGCCCCCGGCCAGGTCGGCGACGCGGCCGCGATCAGCCACTGGTGGTTGAGGAACGATCCGCCGAAGGCGCCCTGGAAGAAGTTGTCAGCAATCGCGTAGTTGGGATGATCCTCCTCGTGGAGGTACTGGTAGATCGGCAGCGCCCGCGTGTTGTAGTAGCCCTGCGTCAGGCCGGCGGCGTCGCTGCCCGCCGTGTAGTGATTCTGCTGGCCGTTGTTGAGCTGATATTGCTCTTGATAGAAGCGGTGGACGATGTCTTCCGTGCAGCCGCCGGGCAGGTTTGACGGGCCTTCCTTGTAGCCATGCGGCGAGAACGGTGCGCCCGGCACCGGGCAGGTCCGAGCGCTGGCCGGAATGTAGGCGTCGATCTGAAATGGGGCGTTTGTGAAGGCACTGGTGAACGGGGTGTTGGCCGGCGTCCCCGTCGTGTCCGCGCAATTCGCCGGCAGGACGGCGGCGAGGTTGACGTCGTTTTGCATCAGGCAGGCGAAGACGGTGCCGTTCTGCTTTACCTGCAACGTCTGCGAGGCCCTGGCATTCGTCAGGCCGTTCACGCCTTCCCAGCCCCCATAGAGGTTGTCGAAGCTATGGTTCTCCTGGTAGATCACCACGATGTGGTTGATCTTGCCGAGCGGCGATCCGCCCCGATCGGACTCCGATCCGGCGGCCGGTAGCGCCGTGAGCGCCAGCAACGACGCCAGAACCGCAGGCACCAAGATCCGCACGCGTGCGTTCATCAAGTTCCTCCTCCCTTTGGCTAGCCCCGATCCGTATTCCCTAGGGTCCCTTTTTACGCGACTCGATGGAAGAAATCAAGAAGGTTCGGTTAAAGCTTCTTTCCTACCGAACCGCCGTTCGCTGCCGTAGGGCCGGTCGCTCAGTACCAGACAGGAGGCGACGTTGCGGAAAGGTCGACGCCCTCGGTCACCTGCACCGGCAGGGGAGCAGTCGCTGGGGGCGCGACGATCGAGGGGGAGGGGTGTGCGGACGTCGATATTGACGGCGAGGCGGTGGGGGAAGGTGTCGGCGAGACCGCCAACGGCAGGTACCACAACTGAAAATGGCCCGTCAGGCCCGTCGGGGCGTAGTAGGCCAGCGCCTTGCCGTCGGGCGACCAGACCGGCGAGCTGTAGAGCCCGCCCTCCATAAGGACGCGGGCCGGGCCGAGTGCGGTCCCATTGAATGGCGCGACCTCGAGCGCGGTCGTCTGTTTGCCGCGCGAACAGATCATCGCCAGCTGCGTTCCATCGGGCGAGAGAGCCGGTTCACTGCAGTCCTCGGCCTCAGGGGTCAGCGGTGTGGCGAGGGCCAGTGCGCGGGCCTGGTAGTAGATCTGCGAGTGCACGACCGTCGATGGGGCGATCGAATGCCGGACGAAGAGGAGGCCTCCACGCGCGAGCGGGATCGGGCTGACGTCGCCGCCGGTGTACCAGTAGGGGTCGGTCCAACGCCGCGCCTGGTACTGGGACCCGTTCAGGGGCATGCTCCAGACCGACAGGTCGACGCCGTTTAGTTTGGGGCTGTCGTAGCTGTAGACGAGGTTCGCACCATCCGGCGAGACGCGAGGGTAAAGGGCCCAGTGGTTGTACTCGATGACGCGCGAGTCGTTCTTGGTGATGCGCTTTACGACATGGCCATCTAGATCGAGCATGTAAATATCGCTGAACTGCGCGCCTCGGGAAACCGCGATCAGCCTGGTGTGGTCTGGCGTTAGCGCTGGTTGGGACCAGTCTCCAGCCGGCCCGATCTCTGTGAAGCTGCCGGCGTTCAGCTTGAACATTCGCCCGTCCTGGACGAGGTACATCGTGCCAGGGAGCACGAACTTCGGCTTCGTCACCGTCGGCAGCACGGGCCGCTCCTGCACCACCTTGCTTTTGAGTGTGCCGAGGTACAGGTAGACGCCGGACCCAAAGCCCAACATCACTGGGAGGAAGAGGATGGCCGCGATGCGGCGAAGGATCACGGGAAGTTTTCCCTCGTCACCGCGAGGATCTGCGACCAGTGGGGGACCACGACGCTCTGTCCGCCATACGCTGGTCCATTGCCGTAGCTCGTATAGGTTGGGACATAGAGCACGATCTGTTTGACGCTGGCGATGTCGAAGGCCGTGGCGACGCTCAGCAAGCTCCGCACCCGGTCCAGCCCCATGCTGGTCGTGAAGTTGCCCTTCAGGGTGTCGACGATATCGGGGAGGTCAGCCGCGTTGAGCGTGCTGGCCTTGGCCTTAATCGCCAGCAACACTTCCTGCTGCCGGGCCGATCGTCCGAAGTCGCCGTTGATGTCGTTGTGGCGCGAGCGGACGTACTGGAGCGCATGGGTCCCGTCCAGGTGCTGAGGGCCCGGTAGCACCGCGACGCGCCTGTATCCGTAGAGGAAGCCCGAATTGATGTCGTCGGGATACTGGTCGTCGAGCACGGGGTTGGTGACGACCAGGTCCACACCGCCAAGCCGGTCAACCAGCTTGATCAAGCCCTTGAGGCCCACCCAGGCGTATTCGTCGACGTGGACGTGGAAGTTGCGCTCGACCGTGGCAACCGCGGCGGCCGCGCCGCCGTAGGCATAGGCCGCGTCGATCTTCGCGTAACCGCCGACCGAGAGCTGTACCCACAGGTCGCGCGGGATAGAAAGCATGGTGACGTGTTTGGTGGCCGGCTCGACCCGCACCAGGATCATTGACTGGGTTAGCGGGGACTTGTTCTTGCCATCATCGTCGGAACCGAGCAGCAGCACCGTGAACGGTGAGCCGGGGACGGCCGAGGGGGTGGCGGTTGCCGCCAGGCCCGGGCTGCGGCTGGGCGGCACAACGACGGTCTGGCCGGTCTGACTAACACCCGCCACGACCACCGGAAAGAAGTAGGCGGCGACGCCCGCCGTCCCGGAGAGGACGAGGCAAAACAGGGTCAGCGCCGCAATCCGCACAGGATGCAAACGAGAGGCACGCCGACGCCTTGCAGGCACTTGACCAGCCATCAGCTCGAACGAATCATGCGCTATTCAAGATTGAAATTTGATTAGAGGCACGCAAGCAGGGGGCCTCCCTGGCTCAGTTAACGGGCTGAGCTATACAAAGGGTACGAGTTTGGCGGCCCGGGCGAGGCCGAAAAGCTACCCTATTTGGTGCTCAGCAAACGTAATTCGTGTCGAAGCCCCCGTGGAGGTACTGGACCAGCCACACGGGCGCTCCTGAGAAGCCAGTGCCGCAACGGGCATGGGCCTCGTCGACGGAAAAGCTCCCAGTGGCCACCCAGTTGGCCCGGACACCGGTTACGGCCAGGCCCCCAACGATCTTGTGCCACTGGTAGCCGGTCGAGTAGATGCCAACCGCTGCCGGCGATTGGCGGTGGAGTGTATCGACAAGACCCTGGATGGTGTACTGGTTCAGGCTCAGATCCGTATCTGACCAGCTGTTCTCGGTCTCGACGTCGAGCCACCAGCCTCTCGGATTGGCGACATTCTGCGAGGCCGCGTAGGCCATCGAGCGCGACGCCTCGCTGCAGCCCACCGCCCAGGCGGTCTTTTGATCGTCCGAACCCCGGACGGTGGCCGACCTGGTCAGGCAATCGGGGATGGTGTGCTGTCCATCGACCTGCGTATAGATCGGGTCATAGCCCGTATTGATGTAGAGGGCCGCGTGCGGCGAGTGACTGTATTCATCGGCCAGGCACGGGTTGTAGTGCACGAACGGGTAGCCGCCGTTGACGCCGACGACACCAAACGCCCCGCCGGGGTAGGCGGCGCCGCACTGCGGAAAGCTGATGTCATAACCGGTCGATCCGGGAGTGTAGCCTGCCGAGCCGGCCTGTCCGGCCAGCAGCGACGTGGCGGTGGCGAAGATCGAGGCAATCGACAGCAGGTGATTCATGGGGCCGCGTCATTCTGCGGGCGGGTCGCCGGAGAGTCAACCCGGCGCGCCTCGGTGGGTAGTGACAGCAGCGTTATCGGAAAAGTGGAACCGTCTTACGACGCGCTTACCGTAACCACCTTGCCCGCAGAGATATTGCCGTAGTCCGCATGGAGCCGCCACATGAATTTTTGTTGGCCTGTCGGGGCCTTCGGCCACGGTCGACCGGTGAACTCCATGGCGAACGTTGCGCTGGCCCCGACCTCGAGTCTCCCGACCGGTCCGCAGTTGAGCAGATAAGTGACCATCGCATCAGGAGTAAATCCCTCGTCATACGCAGGACAGGTGTCGAACGAAATCGTCGATCGGGACTCGTTCGTGATCGTGACCTCGTAGCGGAGCGTCGTCCCGGCGACAATCCTGTCCGGAACGCCAGCAAGGGCGACCCGCACGAGGGGAGGCGTCACAGCGGTGCTCTGGGGGTTTGTGCCCTGAATCGCACCGATGAGCAGCATCCGGCCCTGGGCTGGAGTGTCGCAGCGCGAGCCCGTCTCCAATCCTCCGAACGCGACGCGGCGGATGCCTGCGACGCCCGGGAGTGTGATGTCTGCGGCCGTAACTGGCGGCGTTGTCCCGTCGCAGTAGTACCACTCGAAACTGAAACTCGCACCATCGACCGGCGTGTGCGAAACCGGCGTGGCTTGGTTTGGAGGGAGAATGGCCAGCTGCGCCGGGGAGGCGGTAGCCCAACCACCTGAGACTTGCTGCTCCGGGAGCCGAAGGGCCGATCCCTGGGACGTGACGAGTGAAAAGCCGGGGTAACCCATTAACGAGCAGGCCGCCTTTCCGTGGTTGGTGATGCCAA
>DATEHI010000050.1:0-36836 GCA_035279665.1 Candidatus Dormiibacterota bacterium
CCCGGCACTCCCCGCCGTTGCGGCCAATGGGCACCCGGCGCCCGCGCCCAGCCATCCCTGGCGAACCGCGTTCAGCAAACGACAGCGAAATCGGACAAAATCGTGGAGCCGTTAGCCGGACAGAATCACTGATCTACGACAGACTTACGGTGTATGCTACGAATGAGGTGACGAGGGGAAAGATGGCCACGAGTGCTGGACGGAAGGCAAAGCGCCGCGTGGCCTTGAGCAGAGAGGGGATCCTGCGAGCCGCCATCAGCCTCGCCGATCGAGACGGCATCGAATCGCTCAGTATGCGCAAGCTCGGCCAGGAACTCGGGGTCGAGGCCATGTCCCTCTACAACCATGTCCGCAATAAGGTCGACATGCTGGACGGTATGGTCGATGTCGTGTTCAGCGAGATCGAACTGCCTGTCGACGGAGTCGACTGGCGGACCGCCATGCGTCAGCGCGCGATCTCCGCCCGCCAGGCACTCTTGCGACACCCATGGGCGATCGGTCTGATGGAGTCACGGGCCACACCCGGTCCCGCGACCTTGCGACATCACGACGCCGTCCTTGGGAGTCTCCGGCAAGCCGGCTTCTCGGTCGACCTGACCGCTCACGCGTACTCGATCCTGGATGGCTACATCTATGGATTCACGCTGACAGAGTTGACGTTGCCGTTCCGAAACTCAGAGATTGCCGAGGTGGCAGGAAATATCATGGAGGGTTTCCGACCCGGCGAGTATCCCCACCTGGCCGAGATGGCCCTCGATCGCGCCATGAAGCCCGGCTACAGCTACGGTGACGAATTCGAATACGGGCTCGATCTCATCCTCGACGGCATCATGAGGGTCAACCGGCCATAGCCCTGGAGCCCGCACGGTCGTGCGATCTCCCTGTCTTGCTGCCATTGCTCGCCTCGAGGAAGACGAGCAATTTTCGCAGCAGCGCATCCAGGGTCTGTCGCTCGCCGGACGACAGACCGGCGAGCATGCGTTTGTGTCCGGCGTTATAGGTTTCGATCGCTTTGTCAACCAGCTTTTGGCCGGGACGAGTGAGCGTGACGTAGATCGCCCGCCGGTCTTCCGGATGCGGCGATCGGCGGACGAGTCCACGGTCCTCGAGCTGATCGAGCTGCGAAGTCATGCCTGCTGACGACAGGAGCGCGGCTTGCGAAAGCTCACGCGGCAAGAGGCGCTGAGAGTCGCCCGAGCGGCGGAGCGCGGCGAGGGTGGTCAGGGCGTTGCGGGAGAGGTCGACACCGTGAAGCAGCCGGTCGGTCTCACGGTTGATTCGGCCGGTTAACATCGCGATCACGAGCAGGAACTCGATCAGCCAGGGATCCAGCGAGGGAAACTCCCGCACCCACGGGGCGCTCGCGGCGTCGTAGTCCGGGAGCGTCGTCCCGGAGCCGAGACGCTCGAGCGAGTTCAGCAGGCGCTTCAGCAGGCTCAGGAGTTGCTTACGCTCACGCACCGTGTAGACGTTGAGAAGGACTGCCTGACGGCGGTAGAGAGCCTGGGCTGCGTCCCTCACCAGTTTCTGGCCCGGCCTGGTCAACGTAACGATCACGCCGCGTCGGTCTCGCGGGTCGCGCGAGCGAGCGGCCAGGCCAGCCCGCTCGACCACGTCCAGCCTCGCCGTCACCCCCGCCGAGGACATCATGTGACCCCGATAGAGCTCGGTCGGGGTCATCTGATAGGGAGAGCCGAGCGCGTAGAGGGCAGCGAGGACATCGAAGGCCGCGCCGGTTGTGTTGAAGGCGCTAAAGACTTCTTCGGCGTTGCGGTTGAGGTAGAAGCTCGTCCGGCGGATCCGCCCCGTCACCGCCGCGGCTCCGACGTCTACACCGGGAAGGGTTTGGGCAAACTCCCGTTTGATGACGTCGACCGAATCATGGCTCTTGTCCATGCCGGGATTATTGTAACCGCAACATATTCGCGACCGAGAATCTTTGCGTCGAGTAGATATGTTTTGTTCTATTCGGTAACGTTCTGGCATGCCTGACCCGATCCTCGATCGAGACTATCTCTCCGACCGGCTCACACAAGTAGCCGAAGCCGCGCGGCAATACCTGGCGCGAGTTGATGACCTACCGGCGGGCGGCACGGCGAGACGCGACGAAGCGACGGGCCACTTCGTCGGCGAGCTGCCCGAAGACGGAAGCGGCAGTCTTGCGACTCTGACGAGCCTCTTGACACACGGCCTGGAGGCGGCGACGAACTCGGCCGGCCCTCGATTCTTCCACTTCGTCACTGGTGGATCCACTCCCGCCGCGCTCGCCGCGGACTGGCTGACCTCGACCCTCGATAACAACGCCGGGTTGTGGGTGAGCTCGCCCCTTGGCTCAAAGCTCGAGCAGGTTGCCATCGGCTGGCTCAAAGATCTCTTTGTCCTCCCGAGGAGTTGGGGTGGCGTGCTGACGACGGGCGCCACGATGTCTAACTTCACGGCCCTCGCGGCAGCCCGCCAGTGGTGGGGAGAAGAGCACGGGACCAATATCGCGGAGCGTGGGATGAGCGGTCTGCCGGCGGCGCCGGTGATGACCAGCGGCTTCATCCATGCTTCGGCGAAAAAGGCGCTGAGCATGCTCGGTATTGGCCATGACGTGGTCCAGGTATTCAGCAACGATCCGGCTGGACGCATCGACCTGACCGCCCTCGACGAGGGATTGCGTGCGCTCAGAGGCGCGCCCGCGATCGTCATCGCGACGGCCGGTGAGGTGAATGCCGGCGGCTTCGATCCGATCGCCGCCATGGCCGATCTGGCCCACCGTCATCATGCCTGGCTTCACGTCGATGGTGCCTTCGGGCTATTCGCGCGTTTGTCACCGCTGACGGCTGACCTGGCGGACGGAGTTGACCGGGCGGACTCCGTCATCGCCGATGGCCACAAATGGTTGAACGTCCCCTATGACTGCGGCTTCGCCTTTTGTCGGGATGCCCGTCTTCTCAATGCCGTTTTCGGGATGAATGCGCCGTACTTCCCTGCGACCGAGGCCGAGCATCCGGACTTCCTCTACCTGGCTCCGGAAATGTCGCGCCGCGCCCGATCGCTGGCCGTCTGGGCTACGCTGGCCGCCTACGGTCGCCGGGGATATCAGGCCATGGTCGAGCGGCACGTGGCCCTGGCCAAGCGGCTTGCCGACCAGATCCGCGCCTCTTCAGATTTCGAACTGCTCCAAGAACCGCGACTGAACGTCGTGTGCTTTCGCTATCGGCCAAAGGAATGTCCCGAGGCCGAACTCGACCAGATCAACCGCCGGCTTGGTCAGGCCATCATCGCGGACGGGACCGTCTACTTCGGCACTACGGTCTACGCGGGAAAAGTAGCCTTCCGCCCGGCCGTCGCGAACTGGCGGACGACCGCGCAGGACATCGACATCATCCTCGGCATCGTTCGAGGACTTGCTGAGCGGTGAATCTGTTCTCGGGCCCCGGGCGCCGCTTTAACGAGTTCGCGGGCACGAACGTCGATCGCCTTTCCGGAATTTCGGACGGCATTTTCTCGGTCGGCATGACGTTGCTCGTGCTGGGTCTATCCGTACCAGCGGTGAGCGCCGGCAAAACCGAGGGCGATCTCTGGCACGCGCTGCTCGGGCTTGGACCGAATGTCCTTGTCTACACCATGAGCTTCATGACGCTTGGCATCTTCTGGGTCGGCCAGGGTACGCAGCTCAACTTGCTGGCGCGGAGTAATCGCAACTACTCGTGGCTGCAGCTCGTCTTTCTTTTCGCCGTGACCCTCGTGCCCTTCTCGACCGCGCTGCTCGCGCGCTTCCCAACTTTTCGCCTTGCGCTCGTGGCGTACTGGCTCAACATCGTGCTCCTTGGCATGACACTCCTCGCCGGACTTCAATACGGGCTCCGAGCGGGCCTGTTCAAGCCGACCGACCTGCCCGACGTAACCCGGCTCATGCGCGGCCGGATTTTGATCGCCCAGTCGCTGTATGCGATCGCCACGGCCACCTGCATCGTCTTTCCGACCTGGGTGAGTATCGCGCTGATCTTCCTCATCCAGCTGAACTATGTGATCGCGCCGCGGGTCCCGATTCTGCACCGCTTCTGACCCCGCTTTGCATCGAGGGCGCCGTCGGTTGGAGGACGTCAGGCGGGTTGCTTGCGCTGCCGCTGCTGCGCGAACAGCTCGGCGATCTCCTTCACGGTCGTCGCGTCCTCCGGCCTCTTGTCTGCGCTGCGGAAGGAGACGATTCGCGGGAAGCGAAGTGCGAATCCAGGCTCGTCACCAACCTTACCGGCGGTGTGCCTCGGGCTGGGTGTGATTTCGTCCGCCATCACTTCGACCACCACCTCAGGCTCGAGCCACACATCCGGGACCAGGATCGAATCCACCCGCGCCGGCCGCTGGTCGACCTGCAGCCTGTCCGCGCGCTCGTGGATCTGCCGCCATTCGGCGTCCGATAAGCCGGTCCCAAGCTTGGTGATGCTGGCAAACCGATCGTTTTCCGCATCGTAGACGCCCCCCAGCAGCGCGCCCACCCCAAACTCCGCCCGTTTGCCTTTTCCGAAGTAGTAGCCGATCAGGACGAGGTCGACGGTGTCGTTGAGCTCCCCGCTCGTATGGCGCTTGAGCTTGACCCAGTTGAAGTTACGAGCGCCCGCCTGGTATTTCGAATCCGGTCGCTTGACCACGACGCCTTCCAAGCCCTGGCTGATCGAGTCGAGCAGCGTTTTGGTCAGGACCTCGACCGAGTCGGTCTTGATGATCGGGGCGGGGAGCAGCACGGCCGAGCCCGCGATCACGTCGTCGACCAGCGCGAGCCGCTCCTCGTAGGGCATCTCGGTCAGGTCGCGGCCGTTGCGGTAGAGGATGTCGAAGACGAAGGCGACCAGCGGCAGATCCTGGGCGGCTTGCTCGATGCCGTGCTGTCGCCGCCTGCTCGCGGTCAGCTGGAAGGGCAGGTACTCCTCCAATTCTTTGCTATAGGCGATCGCTTCGCCATCGAGGATGAGCGTCTCGGCCTGCAACTGTTGGGCGGCCGCGGTCAGCTCGGAGAACATCACGGTGTAGTCCTCGAGATTGCGCGAGAAGACGCGCACGGCCGAGCCGTTCTTGTGGATCTGCACCCGGATGCCGTCGTACTTCGGCTGGACGGCGACCAATCCGAGCCGCTTGATGACCGCTTCCGGGTTGGGCAGGCGCTCGGCGAGCTGGCTCCGGATCGGCCGTCCAACCGTGATCTTCAGCGCGTTGACCTCGCCTTCCCCATCTGACCAGAAGGTCCTGGCGATCAGGCCAAGGTCGGACACACGGTTGTACGCGCCCTCCAGCACCGGCCGAAGCGACTTGTCCCCCTTCTTCGCAAACGAGAGCGCATCGAGCACGGTGGGATCGCCGATGCCGAGCCGCAACCGACCAAGGGCGATCCGCACCAGGTGCTTGGCGGACGCCGGGTCGACCTGGTTCAGCAAGGCAGCAAAGAGCGAGCGCTTCTTTTCCACCGACCCGGCGCCGGCAGCAACGGCAATTTCCATCAACCGGGCGTGCACCTCGGCGACAGCCGGCGAGGAGCTCGAGCCGTGCTCCGCGAGCTGGGCCGCCACCAACCCGAGGTCGCCGAGCCGCCCGAAGAGTTTCGCGACCTCCTCGGCGGGCGTCCCGAACGCCTGGGCGATCGCCGCGATCACCAGTTTCTCGCCGAGGCCGATCTCGACAGGCTCGAAGAAGGGAACCAGCCGCCCCTGGATCAAATAGGTCAGCGGTTGAATCTCGTCAGGCGAGCTCTTCGTATACAGCTCAGCCAGCGTCTTGACCAGCTCGTTCCTGCTACTGGTCGACTCCAGCCGGTCGAGGTAGCCGCTCAGCTCGGCAAACGTCACAGCTGCTCCTCCAGGCGATCGATGAATGCGCGCTGGGCGGGTATCAGCTTGCGACGCGCGGTCTCCAGGTCAAACCATGCGGCCCGATCGACTTCAGGGAACGTCTGCATTTTCGCGGACCGTGGCGGCCACTCCAGCTCGAAGGTGTTGCTGGTCGTCCGGGTCACATCGAGGTCGCCCACCACAGCCCAAGCATGGACGATCTTGCCTCCCGCCTGCCGCACGGTGCCGAGCGCCGCGCCCTCACCTGCAGGTGGGGGCGCCCCAAGTTCCTCTTGAAATTCGCGGCGGGCGACATCGAAGGCGGCTTCCTTGTCGGCGAGCTCACCCTTCGGGATCGACCACACCCCCTCGTCACGTTTCTGCCAGAACGGCCCCCCGGGATGGACGAGGAGCACCTCGACCTTTCCGTCGTGCTGGCGATAGACAACGAGGCCGGCGCTCTGGGCGCTCAACGGTTGCTAGGACGTCGTGTCATGCCCGCCCGCGAACGTTTTCTCGCCGGCGCGGATGGGGACCTTGAGCCAGTTCTCCCGAGGCGGCACGGGACAGCTCCAGGACGGGTCGTATGCGCAGTTGGGGTTGTAGGCGTAGTTGAAGTCGATCGTGACGTCGTCGCCGTGGGCGTGCACTTCCAAATAGCGGCCAGCGGGATAGGTCTCGTGGCCGGATGTGGCGTCTCGGAAGGGGATGAAGAGCTCGTCTGAATCATCTGAGGCATAGAGGACCAACTGCGCCGGCTGATCGTCCACGCGGAAGCGCACCAGACCATGCCGCCGGTAGACCTGTTCCTCGCCGCCCGTGGTCGCCATGCGCACCTCATCGGGCTCAACATTACGATCAACAGTGGCGTGAATGACGAGGCGTGGATTCTCGTCGAAGTAGGCCAGCCCTGCGAACCCGCGCCGTTGCTCGGACGTCAAGGGGGAGTGCGGGTCGCTGGCAAAGACCTGGTCCTTCTCCGCACGGAACCGGCTCAGCTCGGATGCCTTCACGGCCACACAAGCCGAAACGCGGACGCAGCCCTATCTATTCCCATCCCTGCACTCGCGGCAAGGATGGGAATAGCGACGAAAGGTCCAAAATCAGCGGAGACTACGGAAGAAAGCGCGCACATCCGCTACCAGTAACTCGGGCGCCTCCATTGCCGCAAAGTGACCTCCTTCGTCGAAGTCCGACCAGTGGACAATGTTGTTCGCCTGTTCGCCGTACCGTCGAATAGAAACGTCCTCGGCGAAGGCCGCAACGCCCAGGGGCGTCGTCGACGGCGGACGGCCCCAGTTGGGCGCGGCGTGCATGTTCTCGTAATACATCCGGGCCGCCGATCCAGCCGTGCCGGTGATCCAGTAGAGCATCACGTTGGTCAGGATCTGATCGCGGCCAACCGCCGCCTCCATCGGCCCGTGCGTCCAATCATGGAACTTGTCGACGATCCAGGCGAGCTGCCCGGCGGGCGAGTCGGTGAGGCTGTAGGCGATGGTCTGCGGCCGGGTGGCCTGAATCTGGAAGTACCCGTTGCCTTCCGAAAAGAATTTCTTCACCCGCTCCAGGCGAGCCTTCTCGATGTCACTGAAGGTCGCGAGCTCAGCCGGATCGACGTCACCCCAGGGAATGAAGCCTACGGTTGCGGCATTGACGTGGATGCCGACAACGTGTTCGGGGTCGACGTGGCCGAGTTCCGGTGAGACGAGAGCACCGACATCGCCACCCTGCGCGCCGTAGCGTGCATAGCCCAGCCGCCCCATCAACGTGGCCCAGGCGCGGGCCACGCGGCCGCTATCCCAGCCCCTTTGCTGCGTGGGTCCCGAAAACCCGAAACCCGGCAGGGATGGAATGACGAGATGAAAGGCGTCGCGGCGATCGCCACCATGTGCGCCCGGGTCCGTCAGCGGACCAATCAGATCAAGAAACTCCAGGACAGAGCCCGGCCAGCCGTGGGTGAGAACGAGGGGCAGGGCGTCTGGCTCGGCAGCCCGAACGTGGAGGAAATGAATGGTTTGCCCGTCGATGGTGGTCGTGAACTGCGGGTAGGTGTTGAGACGGGATTCGTGGGTCCTCCAGTCGTACGCAGTGCGCCAGTAGTCAGCCAGGTCTTTCATCTCCTCGAGCGGGACGCCGTAATCCCAGCCGGCGTCGGCCAGCTCGTCGGGCCAGCGGGTGCGGCCGAGCCGCTCACGCAAGGCATCCAGGTCCGCCTGGGGCACGTTGACCCGGAAGGGTTTGATCGCGGCATCGGCTGTTGTCGTCGTCTGGCGCTCGGCGGTCATTTCTGCCATCACCACTCCCTCTCATTTGGCTCGTCATCCGACATCGACATATGACATTATGTTGTCATGTTGGGATTCTATCCCGTTCGACAACATGTTGTCAATGTCTGAATCACTACGCCCACGGAGGAGCCCTGAAGGGGAGGCCTTTACCGAACTGGTCCTGGAGGTTGCCTGGCTGGGCGGACTCTTTACCGCGGCAGGCGAGGCGCTCGCGAAGGTCGGAAACCAGACACTCGCCCGCTGGGTCATCCTCGACCGCATCGAAGATGCACCTGCGACCGTGGCCCAGATTGCCCGAGAGCGCCATATCGCTCGCCAGGCCGTGCAGCGCGTGGCCGATCTTCTCGAGCGTGAGGGGCTCGCCCGCTATGAGCCAAACCCCGATCACCGTCGCGCCAAGCTGCTGCACCCGACAGCGCGAGGTCGGGAGGCGCTGCGCGCAATCTCGATCCAACAAAAGGCCTGGGCCGACGCAATGGGCGCGGAGATCGGTGCCGCCAAGCTACGATCGACGGCGAAGACGATCGAGCAGGTCCGCCGCGCCGTTTTATCGCGAGGGCTGCCGGGCGGAGAATGATTGGATGGAAGCGCACGACTGGGATGAGCGCTATCGAGGGGCGACCCTCCTGTGGACAGAACGACCCAACCAGTTCCTGGTCGAGGAAGTCAGCGGGCTCAAGCCGGGCCGAGCCCTCGATCTGGGAACAGGCGAGGGCCGTAACGCCGTCTGGCTGGCGGAGCAAGGATGGCAGGTCACCGCAGTGGACTTCTCGCGCGTCGCCCTCGACCGCGGAGCCGCCATCGCCCGGCGCAGCCGCGTCGACGTCGAGTGGGTGCACGCGGACCTGACCCAATACCGACCAGACGCGGCAGGCTTCGATCTTGTTGTCATCCTCTACCTGCACCTCCCGCCGGATGCCCGACGCGGCGTCCTCGAACAGGCGGTGGTGGCGCTCCGCCCCGGTGGACGGCTCTTGATCGTCGGACACGACCTCGAGAATCGGGTCGCCGGCCACGGCGGTCCACAGGACCCGAGCGTGCTGTACACGCCCGACCAGATCGCGTCCGAGCTCCCCGGGCTGAGAATGGCCCGCGCGCAAACGGTGAAACGTCAGGTGCAGACGAGCGACGGTGTCGCGGCGGCGCTCGACACGCTCGTGCTCGCCATGAAGCCAGCCATCCAGCCGGCCCACCTCGCGACCGTCACGGCCCGCTGGTCGGGCACGCCGTTCCAGTTCGACATCACGGGTCCGCGCGGGCAGGTCGTGACTGTCGATGAGGCGTCGCCGCTGGGACAGGGTCGTGGCATGACGCCCTGCGAGGTGCTCCTCGGGGCGCTCGCCACCTGCTCGGCGATCAGCGCGGTCTCACTGTTGCAAAAGATGCATCAGCCTCTGCGTTCGCTGTTCATCCGTGTGGAGGGGACTCAGCAGCCCGAATGGCCCAGGGCCTTCACGGACATCCACCTGCAGTTCATCCTCGGCGGCGATGGATCTTTCGACGTCGCTTCCGTGAAAAAGGCGATCGATCTCGCCACCACCCGCTACTGCCCCGTCAGCGCCACCATGGAACTGGGGCACGGCGGCGTTCGGATCGGCACCGGCTTCGCCATGGTGAATGACGCGCCAGCCGGCCTCGAGTGAATCTGATCGCTAGCGAACCCGCCAGCGTAGCGGCGCCCTAGACGATACGATGGCTTGATCGCTACTTCCCGGGACAGCGACGCCCGCATCCCAATGACCGCGTTCGGCTTCGAGGCCCTCAAAGCTGAGCTGGCCGAGCTGCGGGCGCGCCGACCCGCAATAGTCGAGGAAGTCGCGGCGGCCCGCTCGCAGGGGGATCTGAGCGAGAACTTCGCCTACCACGACGCCCGCCAGAACCTGGGCATGCTCGACGGTCGCATCCAGACGATCGAAGCCACGCTCACGCGGGCGGACGTCGTCGAGAAGAGCGCCGCGAGGGGTGTCGCCCGGATCGGCTCGACCGTCGTGGTCCGAGACGAGTTCGGCGAGTCCACCTATCAGATCGTCGGCCCAAGCGAAGGCAACATGGCACGGGGTCTGATGTCGATCGCCTCGCCGCTCGGCAGCGCGCTGGTCGACCACAAGGCTGGTGATCTCGTCACCTTCAAGACCCCGGGAGGGGAGCGGCAGGCGACGGTCGTTAGCGTCAGCTAGCCCGGGGACCTTCGCTGCGGTCGATCGCGACGGTGGGCGTGTACCAATCCAGCCTCGACGAGTTCCTCGGTAAGCTCCGGCGCAACCGGGCTTCGATGGTGGTCGACGTCCGGCAGCGGCGGGGCGTCCGCGGCCGAGATTACGCCTGGGCCAACTCGCTCCGGCTGCAAGCGGCGCTCAAGCAAGCCGGGATCGAGTATCGGCATGCCCCCGAACTGGCGCCCACCACGGAGTTGCGCCAGCTTCAATACCGCGAGGACGACCGTCTCAAGCTGGGCAAACGCTCACGCGTCGAGCTGGCCGAGGAGTATCGGCGCCGCTACCTCCACGAGGTACTCGACCATGTCGACCTGGGAGCCTTCCTTGAATCACTGCCTGACGATGCGACGTCTGCGCTGCTGTGCGTCGAGCGCGATGCCAGGGCCTGCCACCGTTCGCTGATTGCGGCTCGCCTCCAGGCTGAGTACGGCGTGGGTGTCGTCAATCTCTAAGGGTGACGTCCCCCACAGTAACTAACAGATCCCAGGTATTGCGCAGGGAGACGCGAGGATGTAGAAATCGTGCCAACCGCTGACCGCCGCCCGATATGACACCACTTTTAGTCTGGCAGGTTTACCATGACGCCAAATAACTCGGACGGAGGAATACATGTCCGCACTCGACACGCTCGTCAACCCGCCCTTCGCCAACGACCCACCGGTCAAACTCAACCTCGATGCCAAGGTGGTGGGCCTCGTGGTCGCCATCCTCGGCGGCCTCGGCGCCCTGTTCGCCCTCCTGGGACTCCTCGGCTTGCTGGGACTTGGCGCCGCCCTGTCTGCCTTTGCCGGAATTTTCTTCCTTGCCCTGATCGGCGTCATTCTCAACCTGGTCGCCGACGTGATGGCCGCGCTCGGCGGCTGGCAGATGTACCAGGGGAACGAGAGCGGCAAACGGCTCGCGATCTACGGTCTGGCGATCGCCTTCGTCGCTGAAATCATCCAGATGATCGGGTTTTCATCGAGCTCGGCGATTGTGCCGTTGATCTTGCTGGCGCTGGTCTATTACGCCATCGTTGTGAGCCGCTACCCCGCGACCTGAAATCCACCTACACGCCACGACTTGCCCTGGATAGCGTCATTTCGTGGTGCCGGCCGCCACCTTGTCAGCCACCTCGACGAGCTCGCCCTCGATGTTGATCTGGATATCGTGGCTGACCACGAATTTCCCGTCCAGCATCATGTCGAAGCTCATCCCGAAGTCCTTCCGATTGATCTTGGTCTCTGCGGCGTAGCCAATCCGGTGGCCCATCCCCGGATCGTTGAATTCGCCGTACTTGACCACATTGAGGGTCACGGGATGGGTGACGCCCTTAATCGTGAGATCGCCGGTCATCGTGCCCCGGTCCTGCCCTTTCGGCTCGATCTTTGTGCTCTTGAAGGTGATGGTGGGGTACTTTTCGACCTCCAGGAAGTAGGACTGGCGCAGGTCGTTGTCCCTCTGCTCATTGTGGGTGCGGATGCTGGCCGTCCGGATCGTGACGTCGACGCTCGAACGCTCCGGGTGGTCGGGGTGGACATCACCGGTCGCCGTCACTTCGGTGAAGTTACCGCGAACGGTCATCATTCCCAGGTGTTTTGCCGAGAACTCGACCTGCGTGTGCAGTGGATCAAAGGTCCAGGTTCCCATCCATCGCCCTCCTATGTGATCGGATCGTAGAGGCAAGGTAACACCCTGAGCTTACTTTTCGCAAGTCCCTGCAGTAACTAGCGTGCAGCGCTACACTGACCGCGTGAATCGTAAGGCGGGCGCCCAGGCGCTCGAGTGTGATGAGCGCCTGACGCAAGCCTTCACCCTCCTGGGCAAGCGCTGGTCGGGCGTCATCCTCGGTCTGTTGCTCCAGGGTCCGGCTCGCTTTGCCGTGCTCGCGCGGACGATACCCGGGATCAGCGAGCGCATGCTGTCCGACCGTCTCAACGAGCTGGCCCGGGCGGGCTTGATCGACCGGACCGTGCTCGATGGTCCGCCGCTCGGCGTCCTGTACCAGCTGACTGAGAGTGGGCGGGCGATTGGCCCCGGGCTCCTCAGGCTGGGCGACTGGGCTGAAAAGTACATGACGCCGGCCAAGCCGCGACGCCGCCGCCCATCCGGCGCCGGCGGGGCGAAGCGGACGCGCAAAACCCCGGCGTCCCGTCCGGCGATCTAGCGCCTCCGCTCCTCCCGGGCGGCTGGTCTGCGAGACTGGCCTCATGGCGAGCCCCGAACAGGGTGGACACTTGACCAGGGCCTGGCGCCACCTCGAGCGACCGGTCCGGATCCTCGTTTACCTGCTTCTCGCGCTTTCGGTGGTGATGCTCTATCACCAGACCGAATACCTGGTCGTGCACCTGTTCAACGTCTTGCTGCTGTTCGTCTTCGCCGCGATCATCGCCTTGCTGCTCACCCCGGTGATCGACCGGATGGAGATGCTGGCCATCTTCAAAGGCCGGCGGGTCGTTGCCGTCCTGCTGCTGTACGTCGTCATCATCGGTTTGATCGCCGGGGTGATCGCGCTCGTGACGCCGGCGCTGATCGGCCAGGCAAAGCAGTTACCGGCGTTGGAAACGCGCGCCATCGCCCTGGTCCGCACGCTGCAAGACGCGATCGATAATGCGGGCATTCCACTGCAGCTGAGTCTGCCGACCGCGGCTGGCGGGATCAGCACCGCCGTTTTGGGGTCGGTTCTCGGCATCCTGAGCGGGACGCTGGGGACGCTGATTAACATCCTGCTGGTAGTGGTGATCTCGATCTACCTGCTGGTGGAAGGTCGCCAGCTGATCGCCAGTATGCGCAAACTCTTTGCCGGACGGGAAGAGGTC
This sequence comes from Candidatus Dormiibacterota bacterium, assembly GCA_035279665.1. Taxonomy (GTDB): domain Bacteria; phylum Chloroflexota; class Dormibacteria; order CF-121; family CF-121; genus CF-13. The sequence continues at coordinate 13,110 of DATEHI010000050.1, forward strand.
TACGACTTCACCTTGGTCGCCGTCGGGACCACGGTCGGCCAGTATGCCAGGGGGCAGTTGCTCATGTCGTTTGTCATGGGGACGTACACCGGCATCGCGATGACGGCGATCGGGGTCCCCTACGCCGTGGTGCTGGGAATCTTGACCTTCTTCCTCGAGTTCCTCCCGCTGATCGGCGCGCCGATCGGGATGGGCCTGGCGGTGCTCATTGCCCTCGCCTTCAAGGGACCATTCATCGGGTTGTTGGCCCTGATTATCGCGCTGGGCGGCCACGCGATCGAGGCGTACATCCTGGGCCCGCGTGTGACCGGATCCGCGACACGCATTCATCCACTGGTCGCCATGGCCGCGCTCTTGATCGGCGCCGAGCTGGCGGGCATTCTGGGCGCGTTGTTCGGCGTACCGATCGCCGCCCTGGCGAATGTCTTCCTGGGCGCCGTCTACCGCGCGCGACGCGGCGAGGAAACTCCGCTCTCCGCGAGCCCGTCCGGGGAGGTGCACGCGGAGAACCTCCCACGCCTGTCCGAGGAAATCAGCGAGGCGGCCGCGGAAGGCCCGATCGAGGACAAGCCGGTGCCTCACACCGCGGGCGAAAAGTAGCGCCCTAGGGCTGCGGAGCCATCCGGAGATACGCGGCGCCGCGTGCCTCGAGATACGTCGCTGTCGGCGTCGCCACGATCCGGGCAATGGCGTTCTGGCACGCGGGGCAGCGCAGCACGATCCCGGGACCGCGGATAAACGCCATCAACGCTCCCATCTCCGCATCGCGGGCGCAGCCGGCGCACCGGGCAACCGTCATCGTCATGTCGCGGCCGAAAATCTGCTCCAGCCGGCCGGCGACCGCGTTGCCATCGACCATCAAGGCCGTATTCATGTCGCCTTCATCGTTGTCCATGGTTCTGCCTCCTCAGGCTCCAGTTGGGCCGAAGCGTTCGGTACGAATGTGCTCGATCGGCAACTGCATCTGCACCAGCGCGTTCGCGACACCCTCGACGAGCAAGGTGGGTCCACAAATGTACACGCGAGCGCGCTTGTCGAAGGGCTTGATGACCTCGCCCAGCATGGCGGCGTCGACTCGCCGCCGATACCCGGTCCAACCCACCGGCGGCTGTCGCGTGAACGTATAGAAGACCTCGAAGGCCCGGTCGCTACGCGCCAGGCCGTCGAGCTCGTCGCGATAGATGACGTCATCCACGGAGCGGCTGCTATAGAGCAGCCTCGCCGGCAGGGTCGCGTGCTGCGCGGCGCGATGTCGCAGCATAGCCATCAGCGGCACCACGCCCGAGCCGCCGCCAATGAGCAGCAGAGGGCCGCCGAGCGCGACGTCCCAGACGAAATATCCGCCGATCGGGCCCCGGACCTCGAGCTGGTCGCCCGGAACAAGGACGTCGTGCAGGTACGGTGAGACCTCACCCTCAGCGATCCGCTCGACGGTCAGCTCGAGCTCGCCGACGCGCTCGGGCGGGGAGGCGATCGAGTAGCTGCGCTCGGTCCGGTACCCGTCCGGCGCCGTCAGGCGGACGTCGTAGTGCTGACCAGGCCTGTGGACCATCCACTTCGGGAGCGTGAGCGTGAAGCTCTTCGTCTGCTTGGTTTCTGGACGGATCGCGGTCAGCGTCCCTGCCTGCCACTCGAGAACCGGCTGCACCGTCAGTCTCCGCTGTAGCGCTCTTCCTTCCAGGGATCGCCGTGGATGTGGTAGCCGAGTGACTCCCAGAACCCCGGCTCGTTGCGTTCCATGAAGCGAAGGCCCCGGATCCACTTGGCGCTTTTCCAAAAGTAGAGGTGCGGCACCACCAGCCGCGCCGGCCCGCCGTGCACAGGTTCGAGCGGCTTGCCGTCGAACTGGTAGGCGACGAACGCCTGGCCCTTCACCATCTCAGCAAGGGGAAGGTTGGTGGTATAGCCGCCATCGCTGTAGGCCATCACGAAGCGGGCCATCGGGTCAACCTGGACGGCGTCGAGCAACGTATCGACGCTGACGCCAAGCCACCTGGTTTCGAGCTTGGTCCACTTGGTGACGCAGCTGATGTCGACCGTGTATGTCTGGGTGACGAACTTCTGAAACGCGTCCCAGGTCCAGGTCACCGGCGACTGCACCAGGCCGTCGACGGTGAACGACCATTGGTCGAGCGGGGTGTGCGGCGTTGGCCCCGCCGATAGGACCGGAAAATCGGTCACGAGATACTGCCCTGGCGGAAGGCGGTCTTCGACTTCTGCCGGACGCCGACGTCCAAGGAATCCGCGGGATATCAAACCGGCCATCACTTACCCTCCTCGCCTGACCGACTGACGGATTACCTCAAGCGTATCCCTATTTTTCACGCCCCTTTTGGGCGAGATCCAGGGCGGGGTGGTCGTAGACGTAGAAAATGTAGTCCTGGGATACGGTCTTGACGCCCAGATCGTTCAGCAGCCTGAGCAGTTGTGCTCGATGATCGGTGCCGTGGTTGGCGACCTGGAGCAGCACCTGCCAAACAAAGAGATCCTTGTCCTCCCCCTCTGCGAACGGCTTCTCAACGAGCGTGCGATCCCGTAACTCCGCAAGATAGTCACGCATACGTTGCTCGACGGCGTCCCAGTGACGACGGATGGTCGTCCGATCCACAAAGGTGGAAGGGTCGAGCGAGTCCGGGATCTCGACACCTCGCAATCCGCTGAACCAGGTGTCATCAACGCTCATGAGGTGCACGATCTGGTTTCGGACCGATCCATGTGAGTAGCCCTCGTTCTGCGTGAACTGCTGATCGGCGAGCGGCGCCACATACGTATCCCAAATGTTCCGGTTCTCACTGAAGTGATAGTCGTAGAAATGGCGGAAGACATCGGCCATCATGTCGCGACGATGTATGCCCGCACCGGGAATGTCCCACCGCCGACCCATGCGATTGGGACGGCGTGCAGACGTCCCGCACCGGGCGTCAGCGACGCGAGGTTCGTCATGTGCTCGCAGATTGGGATGCCGGCGCCGAGCAGGAGCGTATGGGCCGGTCGCGACATGTCGGCGGTGTCGTCGATGTTCAAGGAATCGATCCCGACCAGGGCCGGCCGGGCGTCAACCAGCCTCCTGGCTGCCCCGGCTGTCAAATAGGGATTGCCACTGAAGTAGCTATCGGTGCCCCAGTGGCGCGAGAAGTCGGTGCGCACAAGGACGGCTCTGCCGCGCAGATCGCCTTCGGGGAGGAGATCAGGGCCGATCGCGCGACCGGCGCCAGTGGCGTCGACCACGACGACGGAAAGGTCGGCCAAGCGGTCGAGCGGAAGTCCCGCGAGGTCCGCACCGTCGCGGAACCGATGCCGAGGCGAGTCGATGTAGGTCCCGGTGTTGCCGCACAAGTGCAACGAGGCGATCAGGAACTCCGCCTTGCCATCGTAACGCGACGCGTCATAGTTGTTGAGCACCTCGACGCGCGGCGTGGGCAACGGCCTGTACGTTTCCATGCCCTCCACCACCGGATGACTCACATCGATGAACCGGCTCACACCCGCAGCTTAGCGAACGATGCGATATCTCACGTGCGTGACCGCCGGTGAAGCGATGACGGCCATGCTTTGGCCCAGCGACGAAGCCGTCGAGTGAGATCGAGATCTGGCACGTGACCGAACTCATGCTCTTACGACCCGCTCCCGGCGCTAAAATCATCGGTCAACGCAACCATCTGTCTCACGCGGGCATGCTCCGATGACCATGCGCTCCAGACGCTGGCGCACCACTCCATCAGTTTCTCGTCTCGACGCGGTCCCGGCTCAACCGTCAGGACGTCCGCCACCGTCAACCGGCCGACGTCCTCGGGCGGGACGAATCGGGGCCATTGCTTCGATCTCCGGGCCATCCGTATATGCGTCTTCTGGACCTGGCGGCCGGTGAGCCCGCGTTCAACGGCCAGGTAGAGGCCGGCGAGCGCGAAGGCCGCCCCGATGGTTGAGTTCGATGGGCGAACATGCTGGGCCCCGTAGGCGTCGACGAGGTGCTGGTGGATGAACTTCGGATCGCCGTGGGCGAGCGTGTAGTACGTCATCTCATTCATCAAGGCGCGACACTCGCCGGAGGCGTTGGCCTTTCGATCAGGGTCAAGGCCCAGGCTCGGGCGCTGCAGGCCGCATCCCGGGCAAACGCTTAGCACGGATCGGGCTGCGCTGCCATCCCCGCACTCTAACCTGACAACATAGTCGCGATGCCTGAGATGTCGGCCCTTGCCAGGAGCTTTTGCACGAGCCCGCCGTACCGCGCGCTCGCCCGCTGGGTCCTTCTTCCCTGGGCCCTCCAGGGTCTCTCGCCAAGCGGTGAAGCCCTCGAGATCGGCAGCGGTAGCGGAGCGATGGCGGCCCAACTGCTCCGGAAGTTTCCCGCGCTCCGCCTGGTCGCCACTGACTACGACCCCGAAATGGTCGCCGTTGCGCAGCGCAGCCTCGCGCGTTTCGGGCCGCGAGCGACGGCGGAACGGGTCGACGCTGCGGCCCTGCCCTTTGCCGACGGGCGCTTCGACGTCGTGCTGTCCTTTGCGATGCTCCACCATGTCGGTGACTGGGCGGGGGCGACGGCCGAGGCCATCCGGGTCATCCGCCCCGGCGGCTATTTCGTCGGCTATGACCTGCTCCACGGGGCGCCCTTGCACCACGGGCACCACGACGGGCCGCGCCGCACTGGAATGATGGGCCCCGGACAGCTGGAGGCGTTGCTCGGGCGTCTGGCCGTCACCGATGTGCGGACGCGACGCTCCGCTGGTGGCTTTGCCCTGCGCTTCTTCGCTAAGCGCAGATGATTTCAGGCCCTCGTCACCGTCTAAGCCGTAGGATGACCCCGGTGGAGGTTCCGTCTCGTACCGCCGCGCCGCCCGAACTGGAGGGCCAGCTCGAGGCCTACCGTTCCGAGCTGACCGGGTATTGCTACCGGATGCTCGGCTCGCCATTCGAGGCGGAAGATGCGGTCCAGGAAACGTTGCTACGAGCCTGGCGCGGCTTCGAACGCTTCGAGGGACGGGCAGCCGTGCGGTCATGGATCTACCGGATCGCCACCAATGTCTGCCTCGACATGCTGGACGGACGCAACCGTCGAGCCCGTCCGATGGATCTCGGCCCGGCGCAGTCCCCCGCACTGGAGAACGCCCACTGGCTCCCCGAGGTTGCCTGGCTGGAGCCCATCCCGGACAGCATCCTCGCCGAGGCGGGGGATCCGGCCGAGCTGGCGGTCACGCGGGAGTCGATCCGTCTCGCCTTCGTGGCGGCGCTCCAGCATCTTCCGCCCCGGCAGCGGGCGGCGCTGATCCTGTGTGAGGTCCTCCGCTGGAAAGCCAAGGAGGTGGCCGGGCTCCTCGACACCAGCGTGGCATCGGTCAACAGCGCGCTGCAACGCGCGCGCGAGACGCTGGAGGCGAGCGGCGTGAGCTCGAACGATCCGGTCCCGGAAATGGACGAGGCTCGGAAGCAGCTCCTCGCGCGCTACGTCCAGGCCTTCGAGCGGTACGACCTGAGCGCGCTCACCGCATTGATCCAGGAAGATGCCAAGCAGTCGATGCCGCCGTACGACCTCTGGCTGCACGGCCGCGAGAACATCCTGACCTGGTGGTTCGGGCCGGGCATCGGCTGTCGCGGCTCGCGGCTCCTACCCACGACCGGGGCGAACGGCTCCGCCGCGTTTGGACAGTACAAGCCGAGCGAGTCCGGACCTGGCCGCGATCCCTGGGCGCTCCTGGTGGTCGAGACCGCGAAGGACCGCATCGTCGAGTTCACCTTCTTCCTCGATACCGCGAAGCTGTTTCCCCTGTTCGGCCTGCCCGATCACATCGACTGATCGCCGCAGCACGGCAGCACGTCCTCTAACCCCATGAAGGCCACGAGCTCACGTAGTTCGTTCGATGCGCCCTTCAGCCTGACCTGACACTGACTGCGGCGGGCGGCGAGCTGCAGCCGTGCAAGCGCGTCCACCGTCACCGCGTCGGCGGCAAACCCCTGGACGTCGCAGAAGACGACAGTGACCGCGCTGCGCTCTGGCGTCGACATCGTGTGTCCAATGAGTTAGACGCCCTGGGCACGAAGAACTCATCGCGCAGTGGCCGACCGATGAGTTTTTCCAGCAGTGGTCGTCTCTATTAGCGATTAGCTCGTCGACCCCGCAAGCGGAGGAACCACATGCTTGAGAAGAGCCACGCAGCAATTCGCGGAGGCCGAGGCGGCCGCGCCGCCCTCGGCGACCGGATCACGATCTCTCAGCTTCGCGGCATGGTGAAGGGCCGCGTGATCGCGCCGGGCGACGCCGCGTTCGACACGGCGCGCACCGTGTTCGTCGGTGGCATCGACCGCCGACCGGCCGTTATCGTCCGTGTCGCGGATGCCGCGGATATCGCGTTTGTCGTAACACTCGCGCGGGAAACGGGGCTCGAACTCGCGATCCGTAGCGGGGGACATAGCGCTGCGGGCCACGGCGTCTCGGAGGGAGGCATCGTGCTCGACCTCTCGGAGATGCGCGCATTGCAGATCGACGCCGAGCACCGCTCCGCCTGGGCCGAGTCGGGGCTGACAGCCGGCGAATACACGGCGGCGGCGGGAGCCTATGGGCTGGCGACCGGGTTCGGCGATACCGGGTCGGTCGGAATCGGGGGCATCACGCTGGGCGGTGGGATCGGGTACCTCGTTCGCAAGCATGGATTGACGATCGACGACCTGCTGGCTGCCGATATCGTGACGGCGAACGGTGAGCTCTGCCGGGTGGATGCTGATACCAACGCGGATCTCTTCTGGGCGATCCGCGGCGGCGGGGGCAACTTTGGCGTGGTGACCCGATTCCAGTTCCGGCTGCACGAGGTGGAGGCGATCACCGGCGGCATGTTGGTGCTGCCGGCGACGCCCGATGTCGTTCGCTCCTTCGTGGCCGCGGCGGAGGCGGCACCAGAAGAGCTCACGACGATCGCGAACATCATGACGGCCCCGCCGTTACCGTTCGTGCCCGCCGAGTACCAGGGGCGGATCATCATTTTGGCGATGCTGGTCCACGCCGGATCGGCCGAGGCCGGCCACCGCGCCATCGCGCCGTTCCGGGCGCTCACCACGCCGATCGCCGATATGGTTCGGCCGATGGCCTACTCGCAGATCTACCCACCCGAGGGGTCCGGCTACCATCCCGTCGCAGCGGGGCGCTCGCTCTTCGTCGATGCGATGGATAACGCGGCGGCCACGGCGATCATCGACCATCTCCAGTCCTCGACCGCCTCGATGGCGGTGGCCCAGGTCCGCGTCCTCGGCGGAGCGATGGCTCGCGTGCCCGTCGAGGCGACTGCCTTCGCCCATCGACGGCGGCGGATCCTGCTGAACCTGGCGGCCCTCTACGAGCGCGCCGAGGAGGCGCCGGCGCACGAGGCCTGGGTTTCTCGATTCGCCAGCATGCTGCATCGTGGTGATGCCACCGTATACGTGAACTTCCTGGGCGAGGAGGGCGCGGCGCGGGTCCGCGACGCCTACCCGGGTTCCACCTGGGATCGTCTCGTCGCCGTGAAGACGCGCTACGACCCGACAAACCTCTTCCGGCTCAACCAAAACATTCCGCCGGGCAGTGGCCGGTCATCCCTCGAAGTGCTACAAGGAGAGAATTGATGAAAAAGACAGTCGCGGAAGGCAGCAGCACGACGGCATTCAATCGCGGAAAGCTGATGAGCGACGCACAGAAGCAGGTGCAGGACGCCATCGACCAGCTAGTCGAGTCCGGCACCGAGCGCGGGATCCAGGTGGCCGTTTACCGCGGAGCCGACCTCGTGGTCGACGCCGTAGCGGGCATCGCCGACCCGGAAAGCGGACGGCCCGTGACCCCAGACACGCCCTTCTACAACTTCTCGATCGGCAAGGGCGCGGCCTCGACCGTGGCCCACGTCCTCGCTGAGCGCGGCCTGTTCGACTACGACACGCCGGTGGTCGCGTTGTGGCCCGAGTTCGGGACCCATGGCAAGGAGTCCGTCACCGTCCGCCATGTTCTGAACCACACGGCCGGTGTGCCGGGCATACCGCTGGACACGACGATTGAAGATGTCTGCAACTGGGACAAGATGTGCGCGGCGATCGCCGACGAAGAGCTGTGGTGGGAACCCGGAACGAAGGTCGGCTACCATGCCTACACCTTCGGGTACATCGTTGGCGAGATCGTCCGCCGGGCCACCGGCAAACGGATCTCGCAGGTCCTGCGGGAGGATGTGGCGGGTCCCCTCGGAGTCCCCGATGAGATTTACTTCGGCATGCCGCAGTCCGAACAGCATCGACTGGCCCGCCTGGAGGATGCGCCGAGCGCCGGCCCCATGCCCGAGATGCCACCAGACCTTCCGATGTTCAAGGCTGGGCCAATGGCGACCTTTCCGAATGCCACGATGGGCAATCGCACGGACGTGCTTGGCGCCGACATCCCGGCTGGCGGGAAGGTCTCGGCCAGGGCCATCGCCCGCTTGTATGCCGCCCTGATGACGGAGGTCGATGGCATCCGCCTCATCTCGGCGGAGCGGCTTCGCGAAGTGACGGCCGTGTCCGCGAGTGGTACGGATGAGGTCTTTGGCAACCCGTCGACCTGGGGGTTGGGGTACGCGATCGGGGGTCTGGGTTCTGCGGCGCAACACTCCAACACGGTGTTCGGCGTAGGAGGCGCCGGTGGCAGCTTCGCGTGCGGCGACACCGCGACCGGGATTTCATTCGCGATAACCAAGAACCGGCTCAGTCCCGACTTCAGTACCGCGACCCAGCTCAGCCAGCTCGTCAGCAACGCGATCTCCCGCCGCTAGCCCCGTGAACACCAGGAGTCCGGCCACAACGATCACGGCCGATAGCGTTTTCTCCAGCACCACCCAGCTGGCCGGAGCAATTCGGGCGGGTCGGGTTTCGGCCACGGAAGTCCTGAATGGACATCTAGCGCAGATCGCAGCACACAATCCCGCGTTGAACGCCGTCATTACGCTCGACGCCGAGCGCGCGGCTGAACGCGCACAGGACGCAGACGAGGCCCGGGCTCGCGGCGAGACCTGGGGTCCACTCCACGGTGTGCCATTCACGCTGAAGGACGCCCACGCGACCGCGGGCGTGCGAACGACCACCGGCTTCCCGCCGCACGCCTACTACGTCCCTCAAGAGGATGGGGCAGTTGCCGCCCGTCTCAAGGCGGCAGGCGGCATTCTCATGGGCAAGACGAACGTGCCGGTGATGCTGGCCGATTTTCAAACCAGCAATCCAATTTTCGGCCGCACCAACAACCCGTGGGATATCGCGCGCACGCCGGGCGGTTCCAGCGGCGGCGCGGCCGCCGCCCTGGCAGCTGGAATGACCCCGTTTGAGATCGGCACCGACCTTTCCGCATCGATCCGCCTTCCTGCCCACTTCTGCGGCGTGTTCGGCCTGAAGACGACCGAGCGACGCGTCCCCCTCACCGGGCTGATTCCCGGCCTTCCAGGGCCCAGACCGCTCCGGATCATGTCCAGCATTGGCCCGATGGCGCGCACCATCGAGGATCTCGCGTTGCTCTACTCGATCATCGCCGGGCCAGACGGACGCGATACGGAGGTGCCACCCGTGCCCGTTGGACCGTCAGCCGACATCGGGTTGAAAGACCTGCGGATCGCCGTTGCCCCCACGTTTCCCGGCATCCCGGTCGCGGCGGAAATCCGCTCGGCTGTCGTACAGCTGGCGAGCAAGCTCTCCCCAATGTGTCGGGTGGTTGAGGAAGCGGCGCCGCCATTGCTCGACGTCACCCAGGACCTCGCCAGCGGCGGGGCGCTGGTCGGAATGATGATCGGGGCCGTCCAGCCGGAGGAACACCCGACGACCCTGGCGCAATACCTGGAAGCGCTGGACCGGCGCGACCAGTCCATCGTCGCCTGGGAGCAATTCTTCGACCGGTGGGATGTGCTCCTCTGCCCACCCTCGATGACGACGGCGTTCCCGCACTGCGATCCCGGGTCACCGCTACAAGTCGACGGCCAGGAGGTCTCGTACTGGAGCGTCAGTGCTCATGGCGCGCTGTTCAATTACACCGGCCACCCGGCCGTGGTGTTGCCCTATGCCCTGGACCGCGCCGGTCTCCCGATTGGGATCCAGATGGTCGGAAAACGGTGGAGTGAATCGCGCCTGCTGGCCGTGGCAGAGGCATTAGCTGGGGTCACCGGCGGATTCCGACGACCGCCGGGCTACTAGCGCGAGCCGCCCGGGCGATCGAGAGGCGCTAGGATGCCGCCGGCGCGGTCGAGCTGATGGTTACCGCGGTAATACCCTGACCCGGAGGCACGGGTGCCGAAATGCGAACGTCGGGCGCGGACAGCGCTTTGTAGGCAATTTCCATGGCATGTGCCAGCCTTTTCGATGACGTGAATCGGCCTTCGGCGACGACGTCGGGATAGAGGCCCATCTCGCGGACCTTATCCATGATCGCGTGGGTGCTGATGCTAACCCGTTCTTGTTCCATATTGAGTACAACTCGTTTCGCGTCGCGTCCCTGTGAAATCGGTGACAGCTATGTCGCGTCGTCCTCGAACAGCAGGCCGGTGCAACCGGCGCAGGCCACCCGCCCCAGTGCGGTCCAATACCACCTGGTCAAAGGGTTCTGCATGCTCGGCGTGACGTCGCCCACCCAGCTTGCCCGGGTTCTCGTCGACTACGATTCGGCTATGAGCGATCAGGAGAAACAGGTGGCCGTGGACACGACACAGACGAAAACGCCAGAGCGAGCTCCCGGGCACCGCGAGCTCAAACCCCCGGAATGGTTCGAGGAGCGCCTTGCCACCTGGGTGCAACGGATGGGTCTCGGCGCCTGGACCATCAGGACCTCATACAAGCCCAAGCTGCGGGGAGCCGAAGGCTACGCGGAGGTGAGCCCAACATTCCTTGAAGCGGAACTCCAGTTCCGCCAGGACGTGCTGGTGGAACGTGGCGATGTCGTCATCGTGCACGAGTTGACGCACATCCTGACTGATGAGTGGGCCCGGGCCGTGGAGCAGGTGATTCACGACATGGTGCCGAGGCGACTGCAACGCGAGGCGCGCACCACGATCCGCCCGCACGAGGAGTCGGTCGTCGAAGCGATCGCCCACGCCCTGGTGCGCACCGCCGAACAGGCGGCTTCGAAGCCTCCTGCCGATTCCAGTAAAGGCTTAAGCAAGCCGTAGCATTTCTGATGTGGACCGCCAGCAGGCTCACCCGGCGCGGGTGATCGCCATTTTCGGCTCCGGAGAGACGAGTCCGACGATGACGTCTGTCCACAAGGAGCTGGCCGCGCGGATCGGTAACCCACGACCTACCGCCATCCTCCTCGACACGCCCTTCGGCTTCCAGCCAAACGCCGATGACCTGGTCGCCCGGATCACCGACTACTTCCGGCAGCACGTGGGCCTCGAAATCACGCTGGCGTCGCTCCGGCACAGCGGGCGGGCCACGGCGCCGGAGCTCGAGCAATTCCTTGCCCGGCTCAGCGAGGCGAATTACGTGTTCGCGGGTCCGGGGAGCCCGACCTACGCTCTACGCCACTGGCGCCACACCGGCGTGCGTGAGCGACTGGTCGAGAAGCTGGCCCTGGGCGGATGCGTCGTATTTGCCAGCGCGGCGGCGATCGGGCTCGGGGCCTACGCCCTCCCGGTCTATGAGATCTACAAGGTTGGCGAGGATCCCTCGTGGACGCCCGGCCTCGACGTGCTCGGGCAAATCGGTGTTCGATGCGCTGTCATCCCCCACTACAACAACCAGGAAGGCGGCACGCACGACACGCGATTCTGCTACATGGGTGAGGCACGGCTGCGTGTGCTCGAGTCGATGCTGCCCGACGATCTCCTGATTCTTGGGGTCGACGAGTACACCGCCTGCATCATCGACGTCGACGCGCAGTCCGTGACGGTGCGAGGACGAGGAGGGGTCACGGTTCGACGGCGCGGTTCGGAGCGAGTCTGGAAACGGACCACGTTTTCCTTGAGCGAATTGCAGGATGGTTCGCGCCTCGACGGGCTGGTCGCGACCATCGTCGAGATGGAGGGCGGGCGCCAGGAGCGGTTCGCGGATATTGCCAGTGCTGGTGAAGAGGAGGCGGTGCGGGTGCGCGGATCAGTCGCACCGCTCGTCGAGCTACTCGTCTCGCTGCGTGACGAGGCGAGGCGTGAGCGACGCTTCAACGATGCCGACCGTATCCGCGCCATCCTGGCTGAGTGCGGTGTGGAGGTACAGGACACCCCGTCAGGGACCGCATGGGCACCGGCACGCGCGTAACCCACCGAGGTCAACGGGGCCTCAGGGAGTTGGCTTCTCGCTCCGAGCTAACAGACGGTTAGGCCGGCGCGGGCGTCGGGGTCGCAGCGGGCTTCTGACTGCGGCTGTAGGGCGAGCGCTGCTCAGTCGTCGTCAGCCGCGCCAGGGCAGCCTCTTCACCGACATACTTGCTCAGGCGCGCGACGTGTTCGACCGGCACGAAGACGCGATGGCCGTCGGCGTAGTCGAGCTGAAAATATTGGGCAATCGTCCCGTCGGTTGCCTCGACCTCCCGGGTTCCTACGTATCGGCTGAGGCCGTGCGTTGCATGGAGCACCAGCTCACCGGGATTGAAGGGGGAAGCGAACTTCGCTGGCAAGACTTAATGATTGTACCCGCCCTCGGCGCGGCTCAAACGCCTCGATCACGGGACATCTGTGGCGGCCTGCGGGGGTGCCGTACGCGTGGCGCCAGCGCTGGCCACCATCACAAGGGCGATCGCGATCAAAACACGGGGCGAGAGCCGCTGACCCAGAAAGAGAAAACCCGCGGCGGCTCCCATCGCGGGCTCGAGGCTCATCAGAATGCCGAAGACCTGCCTCGATAGGCGACGAAGCGCCGCGAACTCGAGCGAGAACGGGATCGCGGATGACAGGATGGCGACAATCAGGCCAAGGGTGAGGTTGCGCAGGTTGAGGAGCCGGCTGCCCGCGCCGACGATGCCGAACGGGAGGAGCGCGAGCCCGCCCACGCCGAGCGCGAAGGCCAGGCCATCCGGTCCGGGCACCAGCCTCCCCACGCGCTGGCTGAGGACAATATAGGATGCCCATCCGGCCGCCGCCCCCAGCGCGAAGAGCAGGCCGAGCGTGGTCATAGCCCCACCGCTGAACGACAGCAGCACGACGCCGGCCGCGGCCATCGCCGCCCAGGCGAAGTCGAGCGCCTTGCGCGAGCTCACGATGGCGACGCCGAGCGGGCCGATGAACTCGATAGTGACCGCCACGCCGAGCGGAATGCGCGCGATCGCCTGGTAGAAACAGAGGTTCATGGCGGCGATGATCAATCCGAAGAGGACGATGGCGCGCCACTGCCGAGCGTCGAATCGCGGCCATCGTGGCCGGGCGAGGGCCAGCAGGATGCAGGCGCCGAATGCGACGCGGAGGAAGACCGTCCCGGTCGCGCCCAGAAACGCGAACAGCTGCCGGGCGACGGTCGCCCCAAGCTGGACAGAGGCGATCGCACCCAGTGCATACAGGGGCGCAGGCACGCTGCCGGGGGGCAGTCTAAGCTCAGTTCGCGCGATCCCGTGGATGTTACATCGAGGCTTTTCGGTGGCTGTCGACCCAGGCGCGCTGGCTGAATAGCAGGGCCGGCGGCAACAGCACGCGCAAGTAAAATAGGCACTCCTGCCGATGCAGTCGCGCGCAGTGACTGCGACGCTGTGAGGCGAAAGGACATAATAAGACTGCCTCCAGTTACTGGGCCACCGGAGGCGCAGGGGGTGCAATTCCTGGCTACTGGGCGTGAAGCTGCGTCGTCGGCGCAATTGGAGCCGGGCCAAGCGCGCTCTGCACCGGCTGGCCTCGAAGACCTTACTCCGAGACAGATCGAGGTGTTGCAGCTCGTGGCGCGCGGGATGACAAACCAGGAGATCGCTGAGACGCTCTTTCTCAGCCGGCGCACGGTCCACGCCCACCTGCGCTCGATCTTTCACAAACTGGGCGTCGGCCACCGTAGCGCCGCCACGCGATACGCCGTTCAGCACGGACTGCTGTAGGCCGGCGCTTCAGCGCTCGCGTTAGCTCAGGAAGTAGCGGGGTTCGTACGCAAACGTGTCGTGATGAAGCTTGAGGCACTCCAGAATGGTCAGCGCGTCGAACTCCCGCACGTCATAGGCGCAGAGCATCACCATCGGAAACCGTTTGGTCAGTGCGCCGCACTGATGCTCGAATCGAAGGAACGCCTCGACCGTCTGCACGGCTGCCACTCCCGCAACAGGCTCCCCAAGGAAGCGGAACGGTCCGGGCCGCCGCCGGGTGATATCAATAAAAACGCCTTCGAGGCGCGCGATGAATTCCTCGGGTGAGACGGCGGTGACAGAGAGCATCGTCAGCAGACCGGTACGCTCAGCGTCCTCGACGTCGACGCTCTCTGCCTGCAACGCCCGGACGTACTGCGCGCGTACGTCTGGCAATGCGAAGAGCACGCACGGTTGGCCGGACCGGATGCCGTCGCGCAGAAACGGAAGACCCAGGCGAAGGCGTCCGGCATCGGTGCTGTAGAAGCTCCCGAGATGACTCCCCAAACCGACGAACATGCCCTCCAACGCCACGGGTCGCAGCAGGCCAGTCGTCGCCGGGGACGGCCCGCCCTGGTCCGGCCCCATGAAGCGCAGGAGGTCATCCTCTTTGAACCGGCGTGCCCGCCGTCGTCCCAGCCGGCTCGCGGGGAGCAACCCGGCATCGGCCCAGCGGCGCAGCGACGCCTCGCTCGCCCGAAGGAACCGGGCCGCCTCGCGCGTGGTGAGCAGCTTGTCGCTCATTGCGCTCTGTGCTTAACTGTTATGATACCCAATCGTTGTCGTAGTGCCTCACACACTCTCACATTGCCTAGGTGGACGCAATAGTGCCTAGGCGGTCCAGAACGGACGGGCTGACCTCGCGTGAGGTCGAGATCCTGCGGCGCGTCGCGAGCGGCCTCACGAACCGGCAGCTAGCGCAGGAGCTTGGAGTGAGCACCCGGACGGTCGACGCCCACCTTCGATCCGTTTTCGCGAAGTTGGATGTCAAATCGCGAAGCGCCGCGACCCGATACGCCATCGAGCATCAGATCGTCTAGCCCCTCGCGGCCGTTCAGGCGGCTTTCTTGTGCTTTCGCCTGGCGGACGGCTTGCGGACGATCGCCGGGCGCTTGCGCGGCGTAGCCTTGTGGTCGCCTTGCGGCTGGGCCGTCGGTGTGACCGCACGCTCTTTCTCGACATGCTCGAGCCCGGCGCTGAGCTTCTTCAATCCAGCCTGCAGGTCGTCAACGCGGTGCCGGAGGACGCCCGCACTGCGCTTCTTCGCCCCGCGAAACCACTTTTCGAAGGCGGCATCGGCGTCGCGCAGTATGGCCTCCATCCGGTCGGAACGCCGTGGGCGGGTCACAATTATGAAACGGTCTCCCGGACGCGAGCTTGCGGTCCTCGATTGCGAACGTAGAGGACGAGGTGGCCGAGCTCCTTGACTTGCATGCCGTTCACAATAGTCGCGTGGTTGACCCTCTGGAGTTCACGGTCCGCTGGCCGGTGCGCGGTTACGAGCTGGACAGCCTCGGACACGTCAACAACGCCGTTTACCTGAGCTGGGCCGAGGAGGTGGCGACAGCTCACGCCGAGGCGGCGGGGTACGGTCGCGATTGGTCGGCCAGTCGGGGCGGTGGCTGGATCATCCGCAAAACGGAGATCACCTATCACCGGCCGGCTGTCTACGGCGATGAGGTCGAACTGACCGTTCGGGTCGAGCTCGTTCGGGGAGCCCGCGGCGTTCGGCGGACGACGATCCACCGAATCGCCGACGGCGAGCTGCTGGCCGAAGTGCTGACCGAGTGGGTCTGGGTGCGGCTGAGCGATGGCCGGCCGATGGCGGCACCACCCGAGCTGGTGGAACTGGCGGCGGCGGTTACCGCGTCGACGCTGGCAAAGCGCCGAGCGCGCTGAGCTGCGCCGACAGCTGCTCGGCCGGCGCGAACCCGTGGTTGAAGCTACCCACGCGCCCATCAGCAGTCAAGAGCGCGGTGGATGGGGCGGTCAGGACCTTGAATGCCGCAGCGGCGGCGGGCTGCCGCGAGAGATCGACCCGCAGGACCCGAAGCGCGGAGCCGAAGGTCGCCTCGACGGTTTCGACGGCCGGATACTGCGCGGTCCGGCAAACGGTGCAGCTGCGGGTTGAGAAGACGACCAACGACGGGCGGCCGTCGGGAGAGGCGCCGAGGGCTGTCCACAGTCCTTCCGCCGGCGCACGCCGCAACCCCGCCACGCCCCGTCGGGACCACCAGCGGGCGACGAGAGTGATCGCGGCAACCGCGGTCGCGGCGACCGCCAGGACGATCGCGCGCTCGACCATGTCAGGCCCGCCGCAAAATGCCGCGCCGGTTCAGCTGGGCCACCACGAAGCACAGGGCGCAGAAGTCGACGCTCGCATCGAGCGCGACCATGACGGCGATCGGAAGCGTCAGCACCCAGGCCAGGATCGGGTTGTCCGCCAGCAAGGACGCGGCCGCCATCAGCCAGATGGTGCCACCGAGGATCCGCCCGATCCGCCGCGTCTCGTGATCCTCGTGCACGTCGTCACGCTTGAGGATCCCGGCGGGCTCGAGCACACGCCACACGAATTGCCGGACTACGTCGGCCGGCCACCAGAACCGGCCGGCCAGCATGATCACGCCGGCGAGCGTCAGGAGCAGCCCGCCCGCGACGCCTTGCAGGATCAGGCCCGCCACGACCAGCGCGACCATGGTCCACTGGTGCGCCTTGCGCGCCGTTCGATCGTAGAGGGGTGTCTCGATGTTGACAGTTGTCATAGTTGACTTATTCGATCTACAAACTCAACAATCTGAGGTCGCCAGTGTAAGGGGAGGTCGGCCGCCTGGTCAAGCGAGAGTTCGAATCAGCTAGGTAACAGTGATCCCGAGCTGCTCCATGAGGTCGGCCGTCTCGCTCCAGCACTCGGCGATCCGCCCATCGACGTAGCGGCAGGTCTCGATACGGCTGAAGCCGAGGCACTCGTCGGCTGCCGCCTTTCCCGGGACCGCGTGGCCGGTGCCGCGAACAGTCACGGCCGCCCATGTCATGTCGCCGGCCGCCGCGATGTCGTCGACGCACACATGGAGATCGGGCAACGCCAGCCGTAGCAGGGCAATTCGCCCCCGGAGGGCGTCGGCTCCGCCCTGCTGCCGGCACGGCGAATGGTCGGCGAAGTCCGGCGTGAGCACCTCATCGAGGACGGCCATGCACCCGCCGTTGAAGGCCTCCTCTATCAGGCGCCGGAAAACGCGCTTGTGGTCGCCTGGCGACATTGATCCCCTCTCGCCGCCATCCTAATGCTGGCTTGCATCGAGTTCAATGTCTTTCATCCGGGTTCAGGCCGCCCGCCCCACCAGGATCGTCCCTGGCTGGGTGATGAGCGACCGGGCGGCTCGTGGCAGGGCCACTCGCCGGCGGGCTTTGTGAGCTCGTAGGAACTTCACGACCCGGCCCGCGACCTCCGATGGATCGCACGCATACGGGCGCCAGCGGTCCTTCGACTGCCGGTCCATGCTGCCATCGAATGTGAAGCGCACCAGGTCGCCATGAGCGCGAGGGTCCGCAGACGCGTGAACCACTTGCGAAGGAAGGAGAAAGACCGGAGCCCGGAATTGCATTTCGGTCAGGTCCATGAATCCGAAGAAGTACCAGAAGAAGGGATCGGCAACCAGCCGCTCACGCTTCTCATCGAAGCGGATCGAAAGCAGGTCAGCCCTGTTACGACGAACCAGAACATGACGGGCTTTGACCTGGATCGCCAGGCTGAGACGGAACTTCTGCTTCAGGTGGGTCTCGATGTCCCGGCGTTCGTCATCGGTCATCGGAACCATGACCTCGAGGAGTCCACCGCTACCAAATGTCAGGATTTTGGCGACCTCGGTCTCCGTGAAGCGGCTGAACTGGACGTTGCTGAGGGGACTCATGGCCGGAATAACGGGGCGGGCGCGGCCGGTTTGCATATAGGGAGAATGGAAAGAACATTGATTGGCACCTCGATGCATCCTCGCGCGACCGTTGCGGCAGCCCAAGCTCAGCAGCGAGCGCTCTGGCGTTGGCTGATTCCTTTCGGGGGCGGCCTGCTGGCGGCCGTCTTGATCGTCATCGGCACGCCACATGTCGCGTGGTATCTGCGCCTCTTTCTGGCGCTGATCGCCTTCCTCTACATCGCCGGGCAATCGGCGGCGTACCTGTGGTCGAGCAATCCCGACCACGGCTGAGCACGTGACGTCTACAATCCGGCACAACATCTATACGCTCGATGCCGGTCGCCAGGTCCTACCGGCGGCGGCGGGCGGAATAAGCTAAGCCTCGGACCGGGTTGTTAGGAGGGATATGAAGGCAGTCTGGAACGGGGCCACCCTGGCGGAAAGCGACAAGACGATCGTCGTTGAGGGCAACCACTATTTTCCGCCGACCGCCGTGAACCGCGAACTCTTCCAGCCGAGCGATATGCACACGATCTGCCACTGGAAGGGCGAGGCAAGCTACTACACGGTCGCGGTCGGCGGCAAAACCAATCCAGATGCGGCCTGGTTCTACGCAGATCCCAAGCCGGAGGCCGCCCAGATCAAGGACTACGTCGCATTCTGGCACGGCGTCAAGGTCGAGGCGTAACACCGCTCGCTCCTAGCTACCGCGAGGAGCCCTACTGGTGGCGCGAAGCCGCGCCCCGCGCACGAGCCGCGACCGCCCTTCCGACAGAGGTCGACGTCGTCGTCGTGGGCGGCGGCTACACCGGAACGATGGCCGCGGCGAGGCTGGCCCAGCGCGGGCGGTCGGTCGCCCTGTTGGAGAAGAACGAGCTCGGTTGGGGCGCCAGCAGCCGCAATGGGGGTATGGTCCATCCCGGCTTCAAGCTGGGTCCGGGCGACCTGCTCAAGCGCTACGGCGACCGGGGCCGGCAACTCTATCGCGCCACGCTCGATGCCTTCACCCTGGTCGAGGAAACCATCACGACCAACCGAATCGACTGCGACTACGCGCGGACCGGCCACCTTTACCTCGCCCATAAGCCCGGTTACGTTGAACATCTCGAAGCGGAGGCCCATCTGCTGAGCCAGGAGTTCGGCATCAGCGCCCGCGTCCTCGACCGAGACGCGCTGGCCTCCGAGATCGGGTCCACCGTTTACCATGGCGCCCTGCTCGTGGAGCGCAGTGGCGGGCTCCATCCCGCGAAGTACCACGCCGGGCTCGCTCGGCTAGCCCGTGATCGCGGGGCCCACCTTCATGACAAGACGCCCGCGATCGGCATCGAGCGCCACGGGCGGGACGGGTTCGTCGTCGTGACACCGCGGGGGCGCATCGCCACCCCCCATGTGCTGCTCGCGACCAACGGCTACAGCGATCGAGTCTTGCCGGCACTCCGGCGTCGCATCATCCCGATCGGCAGCTACATCATCGCCACCGAGCCCCTCGCCGCCGAGCGCGCCCAGAGCGCGATTCGCAACCGGCGCATGCTGTTCGACTCGAAGAACTTCCTCTATTACTGGCGGTTGAGCAGCGACAACCGCATGCTGTTTGGCGGCCGGGCGAGCTTTGCGCCGACGTCGATCGCGCGTGCCCGCGACTGGCTCTATGCGGCGATGATCCGTGTCCACCCCCAGCTGGAGGGAACCATGGTCGAGCACGCCTGGGGCGGCAACATCGGGTTCACCTTTGACCGCCTGCCCCATATCGGCCGCATCAAGGGCATCACATATGCGCTGGGTTACTGCGGGACAGGGGTCGCGATGTCGACCTATTTCGGCCAGCTCGCGGCCGACTGGATCGCCGGCGGTGACTTGCCCGATTGCTGGAAGGGGGCGTTTCCGAGCGTGCCCTTCTATCGCGAGAAACCCTGGTTCTTGCCGGCGGTCGGCTGGTACTACGCGGCGTTAGACCGCGTCTGAGGCGGCCGCCTGGCGCAGCTTGAAGCGCTGCGTCTTGCCGGTCGCGGTCTTCGGCAGCGCCTCGACGAACTCGATCCACCGCGGCCGCTTGTACTCGGCGATCTTCGACCGGACAAAGTCTTGCAGCTCGCGAGCCAGTTCCGCGGACTCCTGCTGCCCGGCGGCGAGGACCACATAGGCCATCGGCTTCTCGAGGTCGTCGGCATCGCGCCGCCCGATGACGCCCGCCTCCTGGACCGCCGGGTGTTCGACGAGAGTGTTCTCGATTTCCACCGGACTGACCCAGATGCCCCCCACCTTCAGCATGTCGTCGGCACGTCCTGCATACCAGTAGTAGCCGTCGGCGTCACGGGAGAACTTGTCGCCGGTCCGGATCCAATGGCCTTCGATCGTGTCCCTGGTCCGCTCATGCTTGTTCCAGTAGTAGGCGCAGATGCTGTCGCCCTTGATCAGCAGGTTGCCGACGGTGCCGTCCGCCACGTCATCACCGGCCTCATCGACGATCCGCGCTTCGTAGCCCGGCACCAGCTCGCCGGCAGAGCCGGGGCGGACGCGACCCGATCGATTGGAGATGAAGATGTGCAGGATCTCGGTGCTGCCGATGCCGTCGAGGATCTCCACGCCAAAGCGATCCTTGAAGCGCTCATAGAGGGCCTTCGGCAGCGCTTCTCCGGCAGACACCGCCTGCCGGACGCTGGACAGATCGAAGTCCGCGCCCTCGCGTTTGTGTGCCAGGAGTTGCCCGTAATTAGTAGGAACCGAATAGAAGAGCGTCGGCTTGTGTCGCTCGATCTGCGCATAGACATTTGGCGGGGTCGGCGGCCCGGGCCAGAGGATGGTGGTGGCGCCGACCGCAAATGGAAAAGTGAGCGCGTTGCCGAGCCCGTAGGCAAAAAACAGCTTGGCGACCGAGAACGTCCGGTCGTCAGCGGTTATCCCCAGCACACCCCGGGCGTAGCAGACGACGGTGTCCACGATGTCGTGATGGAGATGCACCGCCCCTTTGGGGAAGCCGGTGGTGCCGGAGGAGTAGAGCCAGAAGGCGGCATCATCTTTGCTGGTCGGCTCCGGCTCGAGCGCCGGCGCGGCGGCAAGCAGCTGGTCGAACCCGATCGCGTTGGTGCTGGGCTTGCCATCGATGACGAGATTTTGAAGGTAGGGCAGCTCATCCCGCGGGATGGCGGCGAGCTGCGGTAACAGCGGCTCGCTGACGATCGCAGCCGTGGCCCGCGAGTCGTTGAGCATGTAGTGGTAGTCCTGGCTCTTCAGCAGCGTGTTCGTCGGGATCGGAACCGCGCCGATTTTCTGGGCTCCGAAGAAGCTGTAGACAAAGGCCGGCGTGTCCAGCAGCAGGAGTAACACACGCTCCTCACGCCGGACACCCAGCGCGCGCAGCCCGTTGCCAACTCTGGCGGATCGTTCCGCCACCTGCGCATAGGTGACGGACTCGTCTCCGCAGATGATGGCCGTCCGTCCGCCCCGCCCTTCACGTACGTGCCGGTCGACCAGGTAGTCCGCAACGTTGAACTGGTCCGGCACCTTGACGACTGGAGCCGCCGCCTGGCGCTCGATCGTCGTGGCCATACGGCCAGTTTATTGCGAAATTAGCGCTTCCCGCCTCGTCGTCCAATCTCCGCCATGTGGCTGCGATTGCGGCTGATGGCCTCGCCGCCCTTCTGCCCGGCCTTCCGAGCTTCCGCCTTGGAGAATTCATGGGCCGTCCCTTGCTCATGGGCTGCCCGTCCACCCTCGGCGGCGATTTCCCGTTGCCGTTGATCGCTCATCCCCGCGAAGCCGCGGCCGGTGCTCGAGGCACGCCGCGAGCGGCCAGGGCGCGGTGCGGACTTCGCGGACCGGCGCGACCGGCTGGTCGAGGAATTACGGGTGCGAGTAGCTGACGTGGTCGAGCGAGACTTCGTGGTTCGCGACTTGCTGGAGCTCGCCCTGGTCGACGATTTCTTCGACCTGGATCGCTGCGCCTTGGTCTCACCCTTCTCGCGCCGTATCTTGTTCACCGTTCGGGCTGCGACTTCCTCAGCTCGGGCACCGTACCGCCCCGATTTCTTGGCGCTCTGTTTGATCTTTTCGTACTGTCGCTCCCGCTTTGGGCTAGCTCCCCGTGGCATTCACGTTCCTCCTTCCTTCGTGTTATCAAGACTTACGTACAATCTGATATTAATAGTGTAGCATGTCAATAGCCCTGATCGGCCTTAAAACCGTGGTTGCCGGCCTGGCGGTCGTCGGCTTTTCACTCACTGGACAAGCCGGTCACCCAAAGCGGTTCGCCGGGCTTTTCTCGGCGGCCCCGTCCGTGGCGCTGGCCAGTCTGGCGATGACGGTAATCGCCAAGGGCCCAACGGCGACCGTTCCGTATGCCCAGGGCATGCTGATCGGCAGTGCTGGCATGCTCGCCTACTGCCTCGCCTCCCTGTACCTCGTCAACCGGTTGCACGCCCTGGTCGGGTCGATCGTGGCCTGGCTGGCATGGTTCGCCGTGGCTGGGGCCCTGTACCTCGCCGTGGGCCGTTAGCCATGGACGGGCGTCAGGTGCTCGAGGACGACCTGGAGCCTGTCGGTTTCGACTGGTCCAAACTGTCCAAAACGCATCCACCCGAGCTACTGATCCGGTTCGTCTTCGGCGGAGGGATCGCGCTGGTTTCAGCGCTTGCGGGATCCCTGGTTGGCCCTCGATTCGGCGGACTCTTTCTCGCCTTCCCCGCCGTCCTTCCCGCGACCCTGACACTGATCGAGAAGAAGGAGGGGACGGCCAAAGCCTGGGCCGACGCCAGCGGCGGTGTCCTCGGCGCCCTCGGGCTCGCCGCCTTTGCCTTCACCGCCCTTCAGCTGTTGCGTGCGAATCCCATGGTCGCGCTCACCCTCGCCGTGCTGGCCTGGGTGCTCGTGTCGGGAGGCCTGTACCTTCTGTTGCGGGAGACCGGGCTCTTCCTCAAGCAGGACAAACTCCTGACGAAATTGCACTAGGCGAGCTCACCGCTGGTGGCGACCGCCTTCCAGTTGACGCCGTACTGGAGGACCATGCCGTCGACGTCAACCGCAAGGTCAGCGGTGAAGCGACCAGATCGATAGCGGTAGCGGCGTTCCGCGAGGCACTCGTAGCTCTGCTCGAGCCGCTCGACGTCCAGCGACGGAAAACGCACCCACGCCGCGGTGACGGTCTTTGATTTTCCCGGAGCCAGCCCCAGGCGCCGGATCGGCAGCGTATTGGTCGACGGTGACCACTCGAGGTCGACGTCGATGCAGCCGGCAACCT
The DNA here is from genome assembly GCA_035279665.1 of Candidatus Dormiibacterota bacterium. GTDB lineage: Bacteria > Chloroflexota > Dormibacteria > CF-121 > CF-121 > CF-13. The sequence goes on from DATEHI010000050.1 coordinate 36,241, forward strand.
GCTCGAGGCGGTGACCCTCGTGAGACCAGTTGCCCGCGCCGTCCACCGTCAGGCTGAGACGTCGCTGACCCCCGTCCTCGATCTCGACCTCGACTTTCCGGGTCCGCCAGCCTGCGTCGACCTCGATCGCGTAGCGGACGACGTAGGGGGATTCCTCGTGCGCCTGCAGGATCAATCCCGAGAACTCAAAGCCAACATCCGAGGAGCCGACGATGAAACGCTCCATGCTGGGGGTGATCAGGCCCTGCCACAGGATCCAGCGCCGTGGACCCATCGGGCGATTATCGGTAAAATCACGCGGTCGGGCAGATACCGAAGCGGTCAAACGGGACTGACTGTAGATCAGTTGGCCTAGCGCCTTCGGGGGTTCGAATCCTCCTCTGCCCAATACCAGAGCCCACATAGCTCAGGTGGTAGAGCGTCGCCTTGGTAAGGCGAAGGTCTCCGGTTCAAATCCGGATGTGGGCTAACTCCCTATTGTGTGAATCCGGCTGATACACGACAAAACGTGTTCGGCTGATGGTTGACACAGTTTCGGCTGATGCCTTACACCGGTGTCGGCTGATGCTTGACACTCCCACGCATGAAGGAGTTGA
>DATEHI010000051.1:0-13763 GCA_035279665.1 Candidatus Dormiibacterota bacterium
TCCTTGGTGAGCGCCGCCGGCCCTGGTTTTGGCCCACCGCATTGCTGGCGCTTGTTGGCGTCTACATGGTGGTCTTCGCCCAGGACCTCTCGGCGCCCTTCTCGGATTTGCAGCATGGCCGGCTCGAGGCCGGACTTTACGCCCTGGGCGCGGCAGCCTTGTGGGCCAGCGGGACGGTGCTCGGTCGCTTCGTGCTCGGCAAGCTGAGCTTCACGACCACGACCGCGCTTCGGTTCACCCTGGCCCTTCCGGTCCTCGTCGTCATCGTCGTCCTGCAATACCGCGGATCCGCCTTTGCGCACTACCAGACGTCCGACATCCTGCCGTTCCTCGGGATCGCGCTCATCCCCGGGTTTCTCGCGCTGCTCCTCTATTACCGGGCGCTGCGCAGCACGCCGGCGACGCTGGCCACGATTGCCGAGCTGGCCTACCCAGTCACTGCCACTTTCATCGCGTCAGCGCCACCACCCTATGGCTTCAACCAGCCGCTCTATCCACCCCAGTTCATAGGGACGGGCCTGCTGATCGTCGTGATCCTGGTCTTGAACTACACCAAGGCGCGAGTGCCACCCGTCGTGGTCCAGGAGCCCGCCGCAGCCTAGACGCGGCGATGCGGTGACGGATGACTGATTTGCGAGCCGGGTTCAGCATCGATCCCGACCAGGGCCTGAGCGAAGCCGACGAGGCGCAGCTCGTTCGGTTGGCCGCTGAGCTCGGTTACGACTCCGCCTGGACGCCGTCTCGTGCCGACGCAGCGGCCTTCGACCGCTGTCTTCGCTGGCATGCGGCGGGTCGACTGCCGGTTGGGATTTCCGTCGTTCCCGCATCGGGCCGGCCGCCCGCGTTCTATGCGGAACACGCCTGCCGTGTGTGGGAAAAAACCGGGGGTCGATTCACGCTGGGCGTGGGCACTGGGCAGATGCCCCATCCCGCGGAGACGATGCGCCCCTATCTCCTTGACCTTCGAAAGCGCCTACCGGCCGAGATGCCGCTCTACCTGGCCGCACTCGGCCCACGCATGCTGCGCCTGGCCGGGGAACTCGCCGACGGGGTCGCCTTGAACTGGTGCACCACCGAGCAGGTGGGCTGGTCGCGCCAGCAGCTGGCTGACGCCGCGAACGCCGCCGGTCGACCGGTGCCTCGCGTGATCGAGTACATTCGGACGGCCGTTGATACGGATGTCGAGCTGGCCCACAGGACGGTGGCCGCTGCCGCGCTCGCCTACGCGCTTCACGTCCCCGCCTACCGGCGCCACTTCGAACGGATGGGTTTCGGTGAAGAACTCCGTCGGATCGAGGGAACCGGCGATTCGCCCAGCCCGGAATTCATCGCTCGCGTCGCTGCCGCGGGCAGGCCGGGCGAGACTCGAGCGCAGGTGGAACGCCTTTCGATGGGTCTCGACCTTCCGATCGTTCGGGTCCTGGTGGTCCGCAGCGGTGATGTCGAGTCCGCGCGGCGCGTCCTGGAGGAATGCCGCCCGGCCCACTGACGTCAACCACCGTAAGCGCAAGCGCTGTGGATAAGTTCGACACGCAGCTGTCGCAAACGGGTGCCATACTGCGGGCGGCCTTGAAGAAGGAACGCCGGAACTGGAAACTCCCCGAGCCACTTCGGGCTCAACCAGGACTGGAGGCCTTCTCCTCGGTGTTCCGGCAGATCCTGCATGGTCGCGGCGTCGTCCGGCAGAGTCAGCTGGATCCCTGGCTGCAAACCGACCTCGAGGGGGCCCCGGACCCTTTCCTGCTGAAGGACATGGCGGTCGCCTGCGATCTCATCGCGCAGTCGATCGCCGCCGGGGAACGCATCGCGATCTACGGTGACTACGACGCGGATGGGGTCACGGCCTGCGTCACTCTCGCGCGCGGGCTTCGCTCGGTCGGCGCCGATGTCATCACCTATATCCCCAATCGCTTCACCGAAGGCTACGGCCTGAATCTCGAGGCGCTCAACGACCTGCACGCACGCGGCGCGAGGCTCGTCATCACTTGCGACTGCGGGACGAACTCGGTTGAGGCCGCCGCGGGGAGGCCGAGGGGCATGCGGCTGATCGTCACCGACCACCATGAGGTCGCCGCGCAGCGCCCCGCGGTCGACGCGCTCATCAATCCCAAGCAGCCCGACTGCGCCTATCCCTTTGATGGGCTTGCGGCTTGTGGTGTCGCCTATAAATTGCTCGTCGCGCTCGAACGGCGGGTCTTTCGCGGCAAACTCGACCCCGGCGCGTCCCTGGACGCCGTGGCGCTGGGAACCGTCGCTGACGTCGTGCCACTGCGCGCGGAAAACCGCGCGATCGTGCGCGCCGGCCTTCGCCGCCTGAGCGAGGCTCCCAGTCCAGGGTGCGCGGCATTGCTCGCCGTCGCCGGCATCACCGCGCCAGTGACCGCGGAGCACCTCGCCTTCCAACTCGGGCCGCGGATCAATGCTGCCGGACGGATGGAGGATGCGATGCTCGCCCTTCAATTGTTGATGGCCGAGAGCCGGGAGGAAGCGGATCCGTTCGCTCAGCGGCTTCACGAGCAGAACGCGCAGCGCCAGCAACTGACCGCGGAGATCGTGCGCGAGGCGAGGACCCAGGTCGCCGAGCTCGACAATGGGGCCGCAGTGATCATCATGGGCGCCGACCACTGGCCGCTCGGCGTGCTAGGGTTGGCGGCCAGCCGGTTGGTTGAAGAGTTCTACCGGCCGACGTTCATCTTCAACACCGAGGGTGATGAATGGCGTGGCTCGGCGCGGAGTATCGAGAGTTTTCACCTGGTGGATTGCCTTCAGGAGTGCGCACCGCTGCTCCATCGATTTGGCGGGCACGCGATGGCCGCTGGGTTGACTGTGCTGAAGAGTCGCTTTGCCGAGCTGGAGGAATGCCTCGAGCAATACACGACGGCTCGCTTGAACGGCGATGCGTTCTCGCGGCCCATCACGATCGAGGCGACGGCGGTCTTCGCCGACCTCAAGCCAAGCCTGCACCACGAACTCCAGATGCTCGCCCCCTTCGGGGTCGGCAATCGCGAGCCGTTGCTTCTCAGCAGGGAGGTCGAGGTCGTGCGGACCGAGACGTTCGGCTCGGATCGCCGCCATCTTCGCGTGCAGGTGCGCGATCGGACGGCGAGCGCGGAAGCGATCGCGTTCGACAAGGCGGCGGCCGCGCCGCATCTCCCCACCGGCCGGCGGATCGATGTCGTGTACGCGCTGCAGTGCGAGCGATGGGACGGCCTGGATCGAATCCGGTTGCATCTGCGCGACCTCCGGCCGGCCGTGCAGCCCGCGCTCGTTCTCGCGGGCGTGTAAAGGGTCTTAGCCTGCCTTTACTCCGGCGCAACCGCTGTGCTACGGTACCCTCAGGCAGGTGCTTTGGGGAAGAGGCACCTTGTTGAGCAAGCTATAGCGAGGCAAGGATGCTGGACGAAGTACGCACTCCAAGGCTGGTCGTCGCCGGTACCGCGAGCAACGTCGGCAAGACCATCCTCACGGCCGGGCTGGTTGCGGCCTTCAAAGCCCGCGGTCTCACGGTGCAAACCTTCAAAGTCGGCCCCGACTACATCGATGCCGCCTATCTTGCGCACGTCAGCGGGCGGCCCTGTCGCAACCTCGACTCGTGGATGCTGGGTGAGGGCGCGATACGCCAGGTGCTCGCGCAGGGTGCCCTGGGCGTCGACCTGGCGCTGGTCGAGGGCATGCTCGGACTTTTCGATGGCCGCGACGGGAGTACCGAGGGGAGCACAGCGGATGTTGCTCGCGTCATCAAGGCGCCGGTGGTGTTGGTGATCGACGTCCGCGAGATGGCCGAGAGCGCGGCGGCCCTGGCCCTGGGCTTCAAAACCTACGCGGAGTCGCCCAAGATCGCCGGGGTCCTGCTCAACAACGTTCGCTCCGACGCCCATCGGCGCACCATCGAAGACGCGATCTGGGATCACGCCAAGCTACCGGTCCTGGGTGCCTTGCCGGCGATGCCGCAGCTTGACATTCCGCAACGCCAGCGTGGTCTGTTGCCGGTCACCGAGAACAAGGAATGGGATCAGATGATCGGCGTGCTCTCGGAGACCATCGATCGCGACGTCGACCTCGATCTGTTGTTGCGGATCGCGAGCAAGGCGGAGCTGGTGCCGCTTGTGCCGAAGAAAGTGTTCCAGGGAAAGCCCGACAGCGGCCGGTCCGTGCGCCTCGCCGTTGCCTACGACGACGCCTTCAACTTTTACTATCCGGAAAACCTCGAGCTGCTAGAGGAGCACGGCGTCGAGGTCGTGCCGTTCAGTCCGCTGGAGGATGCGCAGCTGCCGCAGGACATCGCCGGCGTCTATCTCGGCGGTGGCTTTCCCGAGATCTTTGTCGAACCGTTGGCGCGCAATCACACCATGGCCGAGTCGATTCAGCGCGCCCATCGCAACGAGGTACCGATCTACGCCGAGTGCGGGGGCCTGATGTACCTGGGGCGTTCGCTCCGAACGGAGTCAGGGACGACGCACCAGATGGCCGGGGTGATCCCGGTCGACGTCGAGATGGACGGCGAGATCCATCGCTTCGGGTACCGGCAGCTCCTCACCCTCGAGGAAAATATCCTGTCGCCCCGCGGGCAGTTCTACCGCGGCCACGAGTTCCACTGGAGCCGCATCACCGGTCATAACGGTGACCTGAAGCCCGCCTACCAGATGCAAAACGCCGAGGGCGACACCATCGGCTACGAAGGGTTCGTGGCGCCCAACCTGCTGGCCAGCTACGTCCACCTGCATTTCGGGCAGAACCCGCTGCTGGTCGACAAATTCGTCCAGCACTGCCGCGAATACGCCGCTATTCGCAGCGCCCCCTGACCTCGTTTTAGTCTGGGCTGTTTCGGGCATCACAGAGTAATCCATGGCTACCCCCCAGTACAAGGACTACTACCAGACCCTCGGTGTCACTCGGACCGCCACCGAGAAGGAGATCAAGTCCGCCTACCGCCGGCTGGCCCGCCAGTTCCATCCCGACGTCAATAAGGATCCCAAGGCCACCGACCGATTCAAGCTGATCAACGAGGCCTACGAGGTGCTCAGTGATCCCAAGAAGCGATCGAAATACGACCAGCTCGGCGCCGACTGGGAACGAATCGAGCGCGAGCAAGAGTTCGCCCGCCAGTACCAGTCGCAGCCCAGCCGCGGAGCCGGCCAGGCCGCCGGCTTCGGCGATTTCAGCGACTTCTTCAACACCTACTTTTCCGGCGAGGGTGGCGGATTTTCCGGCTTCGGCTTCGAGGGGACGCGAGGGCGAACCGTTACCCGCCAGCGGGGCGAGGACATCGAGCACCCTATCGAGATCACGCTCGAGGAGGCCGCGCGCGGTGGTGAGCGCACCATTCAAACCGAGGTGCCCGAGACTTGTCCCACCTGTGGCGGTTCGGGTTTCGTCGGTGAGCGGCGAAAGGCGGGTAATCGAACCGTGATGGAGAGCGTGACCTGCTCGACCTGCGGCGGGTCGGGGGTGCTTGCGACGCGCCGCCAGATCCAGGTCAAGATTCCGGCCGGCGTGATCGAGGGCTCGCGCATCCGGGTGAAGGGAGAAGGGCAGCGTGGCGCCGAAGCCGGCGACCTCTACCTCCGCGTCCATCTCCTGCCGCATGACCGTTTCGCGGCCAAGGGCCGGGACCTCTACACGACGCTTGCGGTCCTCGACGACCAGGCCGCGCTCGGCGACGAGGTCACGATCCAGTCACTCACTGGGGGACAACTCCAGCTGAAGATCCCGCCCGCGAGCCAGGCGGGCAAAGTCTTCCGGCTGAAGGGCAAGGGTCTACCCGCGCTCAAAGACGGACTGCCCGGCGACCTCTACGCCACGGTCGAGATTCGCATCCCGGAGCCCATCACCCCGGCGGTGCGCGACCTCTACGAGGGCATCCGCAAAGCCCGGACGAGCTGAATCAGCGGCGGAAGAACGCGTTCAGCAGGATCGTCAGCACCAGGCTCAGCAGTAAGCAGGTGACGATCGGAAAGTAGAAGTGCACGTTGCCGCGGTCGACCGAGATATCGCCCGGCAATTTTCCGAGGTAGGGAATCCGCAGTCCCAGGCTGAGAAAGAGCCCGACCACGAGGATGAAGCCGCCAATGATGATGAGCAGCTTGCCGATCTCGGGCATGAAGCCATCGTACGCGTGGCCCGTCGCCCTGATCTAGCGGTCGCGTCGCGAATCGGTTAGAAGCCGATCCAGCCGATCGCTTGCTCGATCTGGGCCTGCTGCAGCCCGGCGATCGGCACGCCGTCGATCACGGTAAGCGGCACCTGCCGGGCCTCGATGTCGAGGTTGCGCAGGTCCTTGCCATCGAGCTTGCCGTCGGCGCAAATATGCTCCTGGAACGCCACGCCGCGGTTCTCCAGGATCTCCTTGATTCGGCGGCTGCTCTCGCAGTCCGGCCGGGTGTAAACGATGACTTCCATAGGCTGATATCGAGAGTATCAACGGACCTGCCATATGTCCAATTCATTGTTCTGATGCGTTCGATCAGGATCGTTGATATCAGGCCGAGAAATCGTCGGTTTGACAGCCCGGTTGCCGGCCCGTAGACTTACCGGGATCTTCGTCCTTTAACCCGGTCCAGCGAGACCGAAAGGAGAATTCGGTGCGAGACACCCTGACCGCTCCGCCTGCGCGGACGCAGGTTCCCCTCCATCATCTGACCGGGCCACACGTCCTGGACCGTGCCTTGATCGAGAACTTGCTCGAGCGCGCGGCCGCATTCGAGCAGGTCAAGGAGATGGCGGTGGGGCGGCTGTCGGGCCGGCTGCTCGCGACGGTCTTCTACGAACCGAGCACCCGCACGCGCTTTTCCTTCGAGGCCGCTATGCACCGCCTCGGCGGGCAGGTGCTGAGCGCCGAGAACGCCACGCGGGCCTCGTCAGCAGCCAAGGGAGAGTCGCTGGAAGACGCCATCCGCGTTATCGGCGGCTATGTCGACGGAATCGTGCTGCGCCATCCTGAGGTCGGCGCTGCCGAGAAGGCGGCGGCCGTGGCCGCCGTGCCGGTGATCAACGCCGGAGATGGGGCCGGGCAGCATCCGACGCAGGCGCTGCTCGATCTCTTCACCATCAAGAAAGAGCTGGGCCGCCTCGACCACCTGCGGATTGGCCTGGCGGGCGACTTGCGCAATGGCCGAACGGTTCGGTCGCTCGCGGTGCTGCTCTCACGCTTCCCGGGAAACGAGCTGGTGCTGATCGCGCCACCGGGGTTGCGCATGGGAGAGGACCTGGTTGGCTCCCTCGAGCGGGCCCAGCAAAGCTTGCGGGAGACCGAGGACCTGGTCGGCGCGATCCCGGAGCTCGACGTCCTGTATCAGACGCGCATTCAGGCCGAGCGCTTCGAGTCGCCCGAAGACTATGAGCGGCATCGCGGGGTCTACATCGTCACGCCCGAGGTGATGCGCCGCCTTCCTGAGCACGCCATCCTCATGCATCCGCTGCCGCGCCTGGGAGAGATCGATCCGCTGGTCGACGCCGACCCGAGGGCCGCCTACTTCCGGCAGGCGCGCAATGGGTTGTGGGTACGGATGGCCGTGCTCGAATGGGCCCTGGGGCGCTGATGTTGCAGACCCCGCCCGCCAAGGCCGTCATCCTCGATGCCGAAGGCCTGCGCCGCGCCTGGCGACGCATCGCGCACGAAGTGATCGAGCGGCAGCCGAACCTCGCGCAGCTGACTCTGCTGGGCATCGTTACCCGCGGCCTCCCGCTCGCGCAGCGGCTGGCTGCGACCCTGGAGCAGCTCGAAGGCGTCCGCCTTCCCGTCATCCCACTCGACGTGCGAGCCTACCGCGACGACCTGCCCCGTGCGGCGGCGGCACCCTTGCCGGTCCTGCCGGCGGCAGCGGTCGACGGCCGGCCCATCTTGCTCGTCGATGACGTCCTCTTCAACGGGCGGACCGTGCGCGCCGCCATCGACGCCGTGATCGCCGCCGGCCGCCCCACGCAGATCCAGCTGGCCGTGCTGGTCGACCGCGGTCACCGCGAGCTGCCGATCCGTCCTGACTACATCGGCAAGAACGTGCCGACCTCGCGGCAGGAGTGGGTAGACGTGCACTTGATGGAAACCGATGGCGAGGATGCGGTTCGCATCCTGGAGCGGTCGGAGCTCTGATGCGCCTGCACCACGTCCGCGTGCTTGGACCCCGCGGCCTTTCGATGCCGCAAACCGTTGATGTCAACGCCGAGGGTGCCGACGATCGTGACGCCACCGGGCTCGTGCTCTCGCCCGGCTGGATGGACCTGCACGCCCACTTGCGCGATCCCGGGTTCCCGCAGAAGGAGACACTGCTCTCCGGCGCGACCAGCGCCGCCGTCGGCGGGTTCACACACGTGGTTGCCATGGCGAACACCGACCCTGTGACCGATCGACCCGAGCGGCTGCAAAGCCTCGTGGCGCGGAGCGAGGCGCTGCCCATCCGCATCAGTTTCGTCGGAGCCGTCACCATCGGCCTCGAAGGCCGGCAGCTTACCGACGCTGTGGCGCTGAAGGCGGCCGGAGCCGTGGCGCTCTCCGACGATGGCCGGCACGCGATGGACCGCGCCACGCTCGGCCGTGCCCTCGAAGCAGCGTCAGCGGCTGGGTTGCCGGTGCTCATCCACGCGCAGGCGGAGGGCCTGGGGAACGGCCCCGATGCGGAGGTCGCGGCGGTGACCGATGCGCTCGACGCCCTGCGCAATATCAAGGGAGCCCGCCTCCACCTCCAGCACGTCAGCACGCGCCAGGCGGTCGAGTTGATTCGTGCCGCCAAGTCCGATGGCCTGGCGGTGACGGCCGAAGCCACCCCGCATCACCTCACGCTCACCTCGCGGGATGCGGCGGCGATGGGTCCACACGGGAACGTCAATCCGCCGCTAAGGACCGCCGACGACCGCGATGCGCTGCGCCGGGCGCTGATCGAGGGGGTGATCGACGTGATCGCGACCGATCATGCGCCCCATGACCAGGCCGCAAAGCAGGCTGGCGCAAACGGCTTCCACGGTTTCGAGACGGCGGTGAGCGTCGTCCTGGGGCTCGGGCTCACCGATCGCGTCGTCTACCGCGCCTGCGTGTCGCGCCCACGGGAGATCGCCGGCCGATCGCTCGAGGAGGAATGGATCCTGATCGACCCGAATGCCGAATGGACGGTTGACGCGTCCTCCTTCCGCAGCCGCGGCAAGAACACCGCGTTTCAAGGGCGGCGGTTGCGCGGACATGTCGTCATGACCGTCTGTCGAGGGCAGGTGGTGACGGAGCGCGTGATGCAGCATGCCTGACGCCATGGTGCTCGTCCTCGAGGACGGCTTCACCGTGTTCGGCGAGCGTGGCGGGCAGGCCACCCAGGCCGCCGGTGAAGTTGTGATCAACACCTGCATGACGGGCTACCAGGAAGTGCTCTCCGACCCCTCGTATGCCGGGCAGATGGTGGTCATGACCTATCCGCTGGTCGGCAACTACGGTGCGACACCGGACTTCCAGGAGTCGGGCCGCCCCTGGGCTCGGGCGTTGATCACCCGTCAGCTCAGCCCCTTCCAGCAACACTGGCGCTCTCACCAGTCACTCGCCGAGTGGCTCGACGGCTACGGTGTCCCGATCCTCACCGGTTGCGATACGCGCCGATTGGCCAGGCATCTGCGAGGCACCGGGGCGCAGCGGGCGCTCATCGGGCCCCGTCACGAGCTCCCCTCACTGCGCGAGCGTGTCCACCGCGTGACCCCACTCGAGGAACAGGACCTGGTCCGCCAGGTCTCTGGGGCGTTCACCGATGTCGTGGAGACGCTCGATCCGGTGCTGTCAGTCCGGTCGTTGCGCCAGTGGACCGGCTTGCGGCTAGTCGTCGTCGACTACGGCGTCAAGCGCAACATCCTCCGATCGCTACGCGCCCGTGGTGTCGAGGTCGAGGTCCTGCCGCACGACGGCGACCTCGCGACGATCCTCGCGCGCCGCCCTGACGGGGTCGTGCTCTCGAACGGCCCGGGCGACCCCTCACAGTTGCGGCCGGCCATCGAGATGACGCGGCAGCTGATCAAGCGGCTGCCGGTGCTGGGCATCTGCCTCGGGCATCAACTCCTCGGCCAGGCGGCCGGCGCCCGCACCTCACGGTTGCGATTCGGGCACCACGGCGGCAACCATCCCGTGCTCGACCTGCGGACGGGGCGGGTGAGCATGACATCGCAGAACCATGAGTTCGAGGTCGATGCAGAGAGCCTGCCCGCCAGCAGCGGCTTCCGCGTCAGTCACCGCAACCTGCACGACGGCTCGGTCGAGGGCCTCGTGCACGATCACCTGCCGGTCCGCTCGGTGCAGTATCACCCCGAAGGCGCACCCGGACCCCAGGACAACCAGGTGATCTTCGATGACTTCCTGGACCTGGTCGCCCGGCGGCAAACGGTGCCGATCACCGTACGCCAGCCGGTGCGCCGTCCCGCCAGCATGCTCGTCATCGGATCCGGCCCGATCGTGATCGGCCAGGCCGCCGAGTTCGACTACGCGGGAACCCAGGCCTGCAAGGCGCTTCGCGAAGAAGGTGTGCGCACCATCCTCGTAAATTCGAACCCGGCTACCATCATGACCGACGAAGGCATCGCCGACCGTGTTTATATCGAGCCGCTGACGGTCGAGGCGATCACGGCGATCATCGAACGCGAGCGGCCTGATGGGCTGCTGCCGACCCTCGGCGGCCAGACCGGGCTCAACCTGGCGGTGGCACTGGCCGACGCCGGCGTCCTCGACCGCTGCGAGGTGCGTGTGCTCGGGACGCCGCTCGCGGCGATCCGCGAGGCCGAGGATCGGGAGGCCTTCAAGGGCGTGCTACTGCGCTTGGGCGAGCCGGTGACGGACAGCCGCACCGTGACGACCGTCGAAGCGGCCCAGGAATTCGCCGCGGCGATCGGCCTTCCGCTGGTGGTTCGTCCGGCCTATACGCTCGGCGGCACCGGCGGCGGGATGGCGGAGACCCCGCTCGAGCTCGAAGCCATCGTCCGCGAGGGATTGGCCGCGAGTCCGATCCGGCAGGTGCTGGTCGAGCGCTCGCTCTCCGGCTGGAAAGAGATCGAGTACGAGGTCATGCGGGACGCCAACGACACCTGCATCGCTGTCTGCAACATGGAGAACCTCGACCCGATGGGCGTGCATACCGGTGACAGCATCGTGGTGGCGCCCAGCCAAACGCTCTCCGACCGTCAGTACCAGATGCTCCGATCCGCGTCGCTGCGCATCATCCGGGCTCTGCGCATCGAAGGCGGGTGCAACGTGCAGTTCGCGCTGGACCCGGCATCCGATCAGTACTACGTCATCGAGGTGAATCCTCGGGTCAGCCGCTCGTCAGCGCTGGCGTCGAAGGCGACGGGATATCCAATCGCACGAGTGGCCGCCAAGATCGCCGCGGGACGTGGCCTCCACGAAATCGCCAATGCGGTCACGGGGCAGACGAGCGCGGCCTTCGAGCCGGCGCTCGACTACTGCGTCGTCAAGATCCCGCGCTGGCCGTTTGATAAGTTCCCGGCGGCGGACCGGACCCTGGGCACGCAGATGAAGTCCACCGGCGAGGTGATGGCGATCGAGCGGACGTTTGAGGCCGCGCTGGGCAAGGCCCTGCGGGCCCTCGAGCAGCGCCTTCCCGATGCCATGCAACTGCGCGGGCGTCCGGACCTGCTGCATCAGCCCAACGACCGCCGGCTGATGGCGGCGATGCAAGCGCTGCGCGACGGCGCCGCCAATGACGAGGTCGCTGCGGCGACCGGCTACGCGCTCTGGTTCATCGACCGGCTGGCATTCATCACCGCGCTCGAGGCGGAGCTGCGGCGAGGCTCAGGCTTGGGGCAGGACGCGGATCTTCTCCTGCGCGCGAAGCGCGCTGGCTTCGATGATGAGCGAATCGCGGCGCTCAGCGGCGGGCGGCTTCAGGCCAGCGCGCCGGAGCCGACCTTCCGGCAGGTCGATACCTGCGCTGCGGAGTTCGAGGCGGTGACGCCCTATTACTACGCGACCTACGAGGACGAAGACGAGATCATCCGCAGCGGAAATACCGCGGTGGCGGTGATCGGCTCGGGTCCGATCCGGATCGGCCAGGGAATCGAGTTCGATTACTGCAGCGTCCACGCCTCGGCCGCGTTGCAGGAAGCCGGTCTCGACAGCGTGCTCATCAATAGCAACCCTGAGACGGTCAGCACCGACTTCGATGCCTCGACCCGTCTCTACTTCGAACCCCTCGACCTGGAGGGGGTCCGCAACGTGCTTCACCGCGATCCGGTGCTGGGCGTGATGGTCCAGTTCGGCGGACAGACCGGTCTGAACCTCGCCGACGCGCTGGCGGCGGGCGGCACGCGGATTCTCGGCTCAACCGTCGACACCATCGACCTGGCAGAAGATCGCCGTCGCTGCGAGGCACTGCTGCGGGACAGCGGTATCCCGCAGTCACCCGGCGGCTCGGCCATCGATGCCGAGGCCGCGCTGGCGATCGCGGCGAAGGTGGGCTATCCGGTCCTGGTGCGGCCATCCTATGTGCTGGGCGGGCGCGGCATGGAGATCGTCCATTCGGCGGTGGACCTTCGACGCTACGTCGATGCGGCGCTGGGGTTCGGCGTCCGCGGCCCCATCCTCGTCGACAAGTACCTCCTCGGTCGCGAGCTCGACGTCGATGCCGTCTGCGATGGTGAGACGGTGTTGATCCCGGGGATCCTCGAACACATCGAGCGGGCGGGCATCCATTCGGGCGATTCGTACGCGGTCTACCCACCGATCACGCTCACGCCGGCCGAGACCGGTCGCGTGGTCGAGGCGACCACCGTCATCGCCCGCTTATTCAGGGCGGTGGGCCTGATCAACATCCAGTTCGTCATCCAGGACGGCATCCCGCACGTGCTGGAGGTGAACCCGCGGGCCAGCCGGACCGTGCCGTTCCTCAGCAAGGTGACGGGGGTGCCGATGGTGAACCTGGCCACGCACGCGGCGCTGGGTCGCTCCCTCAAGGAGTTCGGCTTCTCGGATGGACTGCAGCCGAGCCGGCAGCTGTATGCCGTCAAGGCCCCCGTCTTCTCGATGGCCAAGCTACCTGCCGTCGATGCCGTGCTCGGCCCCGAGATGAAGTCGACCGGTGAGGCGATGGGGATTGCGCAAGACCTGCCCACCGCCCAGTACAAGGCGTTCCTCTCGACCATGCCGGAACTTCCACCGGACGGCGCGGCCCTCTGCTCGATCGCCGACGCCGACAAGCAGGAGGCGCTGCCCATCTTGCGGGGACTCCATGCGCTGGGCATTCGGCTCTACGGGACAGCCGGCACCGCGGCCTTGCTGGGCGAGTCCGACATCCCGGCAACGACGGTGCAGAAGCTTCGCGACGGCCATCCCAACGTCGTCGACGTCATCCAGTCGGGCCAGGTCCAGCTCGTCGTGAATACCGTCTCGACCTCAGCCCCCGTGGCTGACAACGGTGCGGGCGTGCCCCTGCGCGATGGCTACGAGATCCGCCGGGCATCGGTTGAGCGCCGCATCCCGTGCCTCACCTCGCTGGATACCGCGCGGGCTCTCGTGCAGGCATTGCGATCCTCACGCCGGGAACATCGCTCGAGCGTCGCGACGCTCGGCGAGTACGTGGGCGCTGTCCCCGAGGTTGTGCCCGCGTGAGCATGGCCGTCGCGCCTGCCGTCGTGGTCGAGCGCTCGGTCCCCCTAGCCGGGGCGGTAGAGCTGGTCCTCTACCATCCGCCGTCAGCGGCCGCCGTCAAGCCCGGGCAGTTCTTCCAACTCGGGGTGAGCGCGCCGCACACGATCCTGCGACGGCCCTATAGCGCCGCCTGGTCCGATCCGGC
>DATEHI010000052.1:0-75463 GCA_035279665.1 Candidatus Dormiibacterota bacterium
TGTCGCTGCGCGCACACCTGTGGTGGCGAGCCTCAAGCCGGGCGGCGCCTACGTCGCGACGGACCTGCACGATGCCGGCGGCATTGCGCTGGTCGCGCAGCGCCTGGCCGAAGGCGGGCTGATCAACGGCGCCGCTCGCACCGTTGACGGCCGGACCTTGGCGCAGGTCGCCGCGGCCGCCGTGGAGACGCCCGGCCAGAAGGTGGTGACGCTGCTCGCCAAGCCCTTGAAGCCGACCGGCGGCCTCGCCATCCTCCGTGGCAACCTCGCGCCAGAGGGCTGCGTGGTGAAGCTCGCCGGTCACGAGCGCCTTATGCATCGGGGCCCGGCTCGGGTGTTCGACAGCGAGGAGGCGGCCTTCGCCGCGGTACAGGAGCGCAAGATCAAGGCCGGCGATGTGGTTGTGATCCGTTATGAGGGACCGGTCGGCGGCCCGGGGATGCGCGAGATGCTGGGCGTGACCGGCGCGCTCGTCGGCGAAGGTCTCGGCGACGCCGTCGCACTGATCACCGACGGCCGCTTCTCCGGCGCGACGCACGGTCTGATGGTGGGCCACATCGCACCGGAAGCCGCGCGCGGCGGCCCGCTCGCCGCCCTGCGCGATGGGGACACCATCGTCGTCGATGTCAACAAGCGCCAGTTGAATGTCGAAATATCCGAGGACGAGATCGCTCGGAGGCTGCACGACTGGCAGCCACCGGCACCCCGCTATGCCCAGGGCGTCTTTGCCAAGTACGCCGCGCAGGTGTCGTCAGCCAGCGAGGGAGCCGTTACTCGACCGCGCTAGGGCGTGTCCTGCGACGCTTCTGGCTGATCGTCGGCGTCGGGCTTGCCACGGCCACCATCCTGCTCGTCAGTCCATTCCTTGGCCAGGTAACCCACCACCCGTCGGCGGGACTCAGGTTTTCGGGAGCCATGAATGGCGAGATGACCGAGCTGTCGAATTATCGCGACTTCAACTCGGGGTGCTTTACCAGCACGGTCCAGCGCACCAAAGTTTGGAGCGGCGGTTTTGTCGGTGTCGTCGGAAAAGATCACATGGTGTTGCTGATCAGCGTGAGTCCTTACACGGGGCCGGGAAAGTACGCGGATCCGGCTGTCAGCGACACGCGCACGCTCTACCAGGGGACCGGCATCCGCCCAAGGGTCGGCGCGCCGGTTCACGTCGTCCTCGGAACCATCCCGCCAAACGCTCCAACGGCGACGGAGTACGGCAGCCATCCGAACCCAGCGTTCGCGCGAACGTCGCAAGTCAACGCCGGGCACCAACCCCCGGTGGGGCAGGCCTCGCTCGCGCTCAACGCCGATCAAAAATCCGGGCAGATCACCGCCGTCCTGATGAACGCGCGAGCGATCGCCGCGGCCCCGCTAACGGTGAGCGGGTCATTCGACTGCGGCACGGTCGAATCGCACTGAGCTCGATTGATCAACTGACGGTCGCTAGTGAGTCGGACTAGGGCTCATTGGAGGAGTCGCGGTCGGGCTTGCGGAGGGCCACGGTGGCAGTGCCACTCGGGGAGCCGACACTGGGTCGCCATTGAGGTGTTGCTGGCGAAGCGGATAGGCGTTCGTGATCGGTTGGCCGTCTGCTCCGACGGGATACTCGGTCGTCACGTCCCCGACATTCGGGCTGGGAGTCAATGGGCGCCCTTCCTGGTCGTAGAGCAGCACGTCGGGCAGTGGCTTGCCGTCCCTGGAGTAGGGATAGATGTTGGTTAAGGCGTCGCCGTTCGGCAGGATCAGCGGTTGCGATTGGCCTGATCCGCTCGATTCCACCATTGCGTAAGAGGGAAAGGTGCCCATTCGGGCAAGCACCGGAATTGCGATGAGCGCGATCATCACGTTGGCAGCAATCGCCAGGAAGCGCCCGCGGTTCGACAGCGCACGGTTTCGGCGGCCCAACCGGATCGACACGACGATCGCAATCGCCGCGGCGATGATCTCGATCAGTCCGCGGCTCGAGAATGGATTCGGGATGGGCCGAAGGTTGTAGTTCCGGCTGAAGGCTTCGGTAAGCAACAGGACCACGATGTACGCGCGTAGCACCCACCATGCCGGTCGCAATTCCGGGAGAAACGCCCGCACCTGCACAAACCAAGCCGACGCCGTCACTGCTCGAACTGCCAGCCGCAGGTCGCGAAGGGGTCTGTCCTGTCGTGTCCCGCCGGTGTGCGTGGCACTGTAGGCTTCGCGCAATTCCTGCGCGTACTGTTCAGGTGGGCCCAGACGTTCGGCAAGCGGACCTCCCTCTACGGATGCCACTTCCCGCAGGTGGTCTTCGAGCTCCTCAAGGAGCACGTCCGCCTGATCCCGTGGGAGGTCGGACAGCGCAGCCCGAACGGAGGACGCGTAGGTTGCGACGTCGTTTGCCGGATCGCTACTTGCCATGACCGTTACTCCTTCCGTTCAGGAGATGGTTGAGCGCCTTGCTCAAGGAGACCCACGTCTGGGCCGATTGATCGAGGGCTTTTCGACCACGGTTGTTGAGGCCGTAGTACTTGCGGTGCGGCCCCTCGTCAGAGGGAACGACGTATGAATTCAGCGCGCCGGCCTGATAGAGGCGCCGCAGTGTGCCGTAGACGGACGCATCGCCGACCTGGTCCAGGCCGTTTTCGCGGAGCCGCCGGACGACGTCATACCCATAGCTATCCGCCTCCGCCAGGACGGCCAGCACGGCAAGATCGAGAACGCCTTTGAGCAGTTGGGTGGTATCGACTTCGGCCTGGTTCATCTGACGGCATAGACACTACTACGGATTGCAGAGTAGTGCAACACTCGGATCGCTGAGCAGTGAAACGACCTAGCGGCCCCGTACGCTAACCGCATGGGATTCATCGAGCTGGTCGAGGTCGGCTATGCCTTCCCCGGTGGCCGGACACTGTTCGACAAGGTCTCCTTCAAAGTCCCTGACGGCGAGCGCGTGGCCCTTGTCGGCGACAACGGCGTGGGGAAGACGACGCTGCTGCGCTTGATCGCTGAAGCGGACGACGCGCATAACGGCTTGATCCGCGCGATCGGACGGCTGGCCCGGATGCCGCAGCTCGTCCATGATCCCCACTCCCCCGCTACGCTTCGCGAGTTGCTGCTCGCCCAGGCCCCGGTCGAGCTGGCACGCGCGGGGGCCGCGCTGGTGACGGCCGAGCGCACCATGCAGGCTGGCGCGACGGAGGCCGCCGGCGTCGCTTACGCCGATGCCGTCCATCGCTGGGGCGAGCTCGGTGGCTACGAGCTCGAAGTGAGCTGGAACGCCGCGTCCATGACGGCCATGGGCGAGCCGTTCGAGGCGATAGGCGCGCGCGTGGCCCATACGTTCTCCGGCGGCGAGCTGAAACGCATCCTGCTCGAGGCGCTGTTCCGCTCCGACGCGGAGGTTGTCCTGCTCGATGAGCCGGACAACTTTCTCGATGTCGTCGGCAAGGAGTGGCTCGAGGCGACGATGACGGCCAGCCGCAAGACGATCCTCTATGTAAGCCATGACCGCGAATTCCTGGGCAACACCTCCACGCAGATCGTGACCCTCGAGGCGAAGGGCAGCTGGACGCATCCGGCACCGTTCGGCAGCTACGAGGAGGCTCGCCAGGCACGCATCGCCGGCCTGGAGAAGGATCATCGCCGCTATCAGGAGCAGCGCTCGGCGTTGATCGCCACCCTCAAGGAGTATCGCCGCCGAGCGCAATCATCAGACGTGTGGGGCCCGAAAGTCCGAGCAGCCGAGAGCCGGCTCCGGCTCTTCGACGAGAAAACCGAGCTGGTCGAGCGGCCGCGCGAGCAGAAAGTGACGATCCGCTTGGGCGGGGGTCGCACCGGCACGATCGCCTTGCGGATCAAGGAGCTTGCCTTCCCCGGGCTGGTGCGACCGTTCAGCACCGAGATCCTTTTCGGTCAACGCGTGGGCGTGATTGGCAAGAACGGGACCGGCAAGAGCCACTTCGTCCGCCTGCTCGCGGGCCACGCGGTCGAGCACACAGGAGACTGGATGCTGGGCGCCCGCGTCAACGTCGGCTACTTCTCGCAACTGCACGACTCGCCGCATCTCGCGCGCGCAGCACCGCTCGCCGTCCTCAGCCGTGAGGGGCTCGACCGCACCGCCGCCATGGGGACGCTTCGCCGCTACGAACTCGACGGCGCCGCCGACGTCCCCTTCGAGAAACTCTCAGGCGGCCAGCAGGCCCGCCTGCAGATTCTCGTGCTCGAGGTCCGCGGATCGACGATGCTCGTCCTGGACGAGCCGACCGACAACCTCGACGTCGCCTCCGCCGATGCGCTCGAGTACGCGCTCTGGAAGTACGAGGGCACCATCCTGGCGGTCACGCACGACCGCTGGCTGCTGAAGTCGTTTCAGCGCTTTCTCGTGTTCGGCTCGGAAGGATTGGTGAAGGAGTCTGACGACCCGGCCTGGGTCTGAGGCCGACCGTCCGGCAGCGTCAGCTATCCGAGCGCGGCGGCATCGGCTCGGGATCTTTGCCGGCGCTCAGGCTGTCCGACAAGGACATCGTCCGCCGATAGGCGGCCCAGACGGCGTCGGCCAGCACCGTGCGCAGGCGGCCACGCTCGAGCTCGTGCAGCGCCGCCGCTGACGTCCCGCCCGGGGAGGTCACCATGTCGCGAAGCTGGGCGGGATGTTTCTGCGTCCGTTCGGCGAACGCGACCGATCCCTTGATCGTTTCGAGGACCAGGTCGTGCGCCAGGTGGCGGGGAAATCCGAGGTGGACGGCGCTGTCGATCAGCGCCTCCATGACCAGGAAGACATAGGTCGGACCGGTGCCGCTGACCGCCGTCGCCATTGCGACGAAGCGCTCGTCGCCCACCTGTCGCTCGTGGCCGAGTGCGCCGAGCAACGCGCGGGCCTGCTCGCGATGCGCCTCGGTCGCCTCCGGCGTGGCGTACCAGATGTTCACGCCTTCGCCGATCTGGGCTGGCGTGTTGGGCATGACGCGGACAACCGCGTTGTGGTTGAGACCCTTGCGCAGCGTTTCCGTCGTCGCTCCAGCGATGATCGAGATCACCAGCTTCTCGGGCGCCAGGCTGCCGCGAAGCTCGGCCAGGACACCCGGCATCACCTGCGGCTTGATGCCGAGCACCACGACGTCACCACGCTTCGCCGCCTCGGCATTTTCGGCCGTCACGTGGATCCCATACTTTTCGCCCAGCGCGTGCCGTCGGTCGGCACGGGGATGGCTGGCAACGATCGACCCGGCCGCCACCAGCTTGCGCTCCAGCACGCCGGCGATGATCGCCTCGGCCATCACGCCAGCCCCGACGACGCTGAGTGTCGATTCCCGGAGTGGACTCATCTGCGGATTGTACGAAGCGCCAGGGTCAGTGGGTCACATCGCGCTGAAGGCCTCGTAAACAACGATTCGTCTTCCCGCCTTCAAAAGCGGACAACCGTTGGCGAGCGCGATCGCCGCGCTGAGGGACGGTGCCTCAACGATGTTGTAGCCGGTGGCCTGGGAGGCGATCGGTCCGTCTGTCACCCCCTCCTGGCTGACGGTCTTGACGCCGCCGGTGAATGGACTGCCGGGGTCCACTAGCGCCTTCCCCAAAGCCCGGTACCATCCGGCCATCTCGGCCATGCCCGCCGCGCGCTCGGCTTCGTTTTCCGCCATCGGTCCGTGAACGAGCAGTACGTACTTCATCGTTTCTCCTTGAGTGCGTGGACCGGTGGCTGCCGATCCACCGGCGCCGCGCCGGGGAGCGGCTGCAAGCCGTCGGCCGTCAGCATGTGCGCTCCCGCGGCCTCACCACCAGTGGCAATGCTCACAAAGGCCCTCCCGGCGATTTCGGGCGTCACCGGCTTCCCGAGTTGTCGAAGGTATTCTTCTTCGCCGACGCCCATCCGGTCCGCGTACGCGACCGTCGCGGCTCGACCGAGGTCGGTTAAAGGTGTGAGTCTCGGCAGCACGGCGCTGACCATGATCTGCAGGTCGCCGCGGCGCGCCTCCTGGGCCGCATAATCCGCCATGAAACGCTGGGTGGCTTTGGCCCCCGCATATCCGCCGCTCAATGGGGACCCCATGATCGCGGCCCCGCTGCTCATCACGATGATCCGGCTTCCGGGACGCAGCGGCAGGAGGAGCGCTTCACGCAACCAGTAGAACGTCATCTGCACGTCGGTGTTCCAGTTCAAGGAGAACGACTCCCAGGTCTGGAGGTGCAGCGGGCGCATGGATGGCGCCGCGCCGGCGACCAGGGCGACGATGTCAGGGCGATACTGTCGGAGTAGCTTGCTGGCGAGGCCTGGCTCAGTCGCATCTCCCGGTTCGAGCTGCAGATGCTTGTGACCGGCGGCAAACGTCGAAAGCGGGCTGGTGTCGCGGGCCACCGCCACAACCGAGGCGCCTTCGGCCAGGAATGCCTCGGCCACGCCTCGTCCCAGTCCACGGCTGGCGCCAACGACGATCGCACGCGCGTCGGCGAGTTGGTTCATCCTTACCTCCTGTCATCCACATAGACGCGAGACGCTGACACGGGGCGTGCGTGTCAGGGAATGGCGTCTTTAGGGAGAGGCTGTTGGTACCGTCCGCGAGCATCCCGGGCGACGATGAGCTCCTCCGCGCCATTGGCGAGGGAGAGGTGCACGCCATTGCGCTCGTCTACCAGCGGCACGGTGCAAAGATGGTGTCCTTCGCCCGGCGGTACGTGAACGATCCGGGGTCTGCCGAGGACGTGGTCGCAGAACTGCTGGGGCGCTGGCTCGAGCGGCCGCCAAGGATCCGCGACGCCGACCGGATCGGCGCCTTCCTGGCGACTAGCGTCTATCACGCGGCCATCGACTGGATCCGCCGGGAACGGGTTGCTCACGGGAGCCCGCCGCGCAGCGAGGGCGGCCTCGCCGTCGAGGCGGGCCGCGTGAAAGCGCCTATCAGCAACCCTGGTGGCGAACCGACTCGAGAATCGCTGCGGAGCCGACTGGCTCGCGCGCTCGACCAGCTATCGGCCGCCGACCGGTTGTTGCTCGAAGCACACTACGGGCAGACACTCACGCCATCTGAATCGATGTTGCTCCTTGGCATCAACCGGGCAGCGTTTGATCAGCGGCTACACCGGGCGCGCACCAGGCTAGCGCAGCTGCTCGCGGCGGAAGAGCCCGCGGCGCGAGAGGGCGAGAAATGATCAACGAGCCAACGCTAGCCGAGCTCGACGCCTCGATCGCTTCGGTTGGTTTTCCGGTACGGGCCGAGGCCCTCGAGCAGACATGGGCCCTCACCGCCGAAACGCCGCCGTCGAAGGCGTTCCACGAGCGGATCCGGCGGGCCATTGGCCAGTCCGTGCCGACCGGCGAGCTCATGCTCCTGGTCACGCTGCGGGCAAGGCCGGGACGGGAGACCGAGCTCGCCGAGGCCTCGGACGCATTCGTTCGCGCGACCCGGGACTTGCCCGGCATCCGGGGATCGACACTCTATCGATCGGCGGCTGACCCGCTGGCGTTCACGCTGGCTGAGCGTTTCAGCGGACGACAAGCCCTCGACCGCCACATGGCCTCAGACTATTTCCAGCGCTTTCAAGCGATCCAGGCGCCACTCTTGGACGCGCCAGTCGACGTCGTGTTTTATGAGCGGAGACTCGGCTGACTATTTCGATCTGTTTAATCAAACAACTCGGGACTGCTTGCGGGGGAGGGTCACGGTGGGCTATTTGAAGCCGTTAAGCATCCAGACGAAGAGCCCCAGCGCGACGAGAATCGGCAGGATGAGCATGATCGTCATCAAGAAGGGGTGCGCTTCCGACCAGCTGACTGCGCCTGGGACTGTCCGCCGCAGCCTGGAGGGAGTCGTGAGACTGCTCCGCAACTCGTTATCGAGCGGGACCCGGAGGGCAGCAGCGAACTGAGTCGCTTCCCCCTCCGTCGAGTAATAACGCGGGAGTGCCAAAAGGCATCGGCCACTGGCGTCCAAGAGCAGAAGGCGCCGCTCCGGAGAGGCCATGCCGAAGGTCATGATGTTCGGACATGCCAAACGGGCGACATCGCTCCGGGAAACGACGCGCACGGCACCAAGGAGACTCACGCGGCGCACACTGAAGTCGTCGACGACGGTCCGGCGCCCATTCCGATAGCGCCAGTGAAAGGCGACAGCGGCGACGATGGTAGCAACCGTCGCCCCAAGGACGACCTCAGCGATGGGGCCTGGGGTGCGCATACGCAAGACAAACGACGGCACCCCCAACCCGAGAGCGATCAGACCCACCCACCAGGGGCGCCTGGTCGGCATAGGATGCGGTCGGAGCGTAAACGGAAGCGTCACCGACGGCTGCGGGCCTGCCGTCACCGAGGGCGTCTCGGCCGGCGGATCCTGCAGTAGCGCGTGGCGCAGCAGCGCCTCCTGCTCCGCGATGGGTAGCGTCGTGTCAATCGCCACCAGCGACCCGACCGTAGCCTGTTTCTGGCCGCGCATGGTGATGAAGGTCGCCATCGCGATGATCAGCCCCAGCGTCGGAATCAACACCGCGCCGAGACGCAGATCGCTCTGCTTATAGATGGGACTGTCCTTCGTCTCAATGCCGATGGCGCCCAGATACACCGCCGTGATCGCTCCCTGGTAGAACTCCGCCTGAATTGGCGCCCCAACATGTAGCGCGTCCTCCTGTTGCCAGTTGGTCTTGGCCCAGGTCGACCTCGTGCCGTCCCGGAGCTGCAGCGTCATGTCAGCGGTGTCGCCGGTCTTGCCGTGGGTGACGGAGAACTTGGCAAGCGTGCCCGTGACCGTCGTGTAGCAGGTAGCGGTGGTCACTGCGCCGCGGCAGGGTGTTGCGTTGCGATAAGTCTGCACCGCGGCATCCAGCTCATTTGCGGCGACCAGTAAAGCGCTACCGCCAGCGCCGCCGGCTAGAGGGATCCCAAGCAGAAACGACCAGTAAAGGACTCGCCCAATCGACAGCCGGCGCCTGGTTTTGCCGGAGGGCTGCTCGGTCGGCTCGACGAGGTTGAACATGCGGCTGTTTTGGAAACGCATAGCCAGTGGTTTCCCTCCCCCTCTAGGGAGCGCAAGGCAGGGATTTCCGAATTGACAAACGAACGCATGTTCGCTAAACTAACACAGAATTGTGGTAGATGCGGAACCGACCCTGCCGACGAGCGTCCACGTGGCGGACCTGTTGAGCGCCGTCGATCGGTTCCGCCGGCGCCCGAAAACCGACCGGCAGCCCCAGGTGCTTGCCGCAGAACTGAAAGGGATCCGCCACGCGTCGGATCTCCTCGAGCTGGAGTTCTCGCAAACCGCGGCGGCCTTCAGCAAGACGGAGGAATACGACGAGCAGGGGTCTGTGAGCCCCATCGATTGGATCCGTCATCAATGCCGGATGTCCAGTGGGGCGGTATGGAACAGTTTGGCGGTCGGCGAGCACCTCGATGACCTTCCGCGCAGCATCGAGGCGGTCGAGAGTGCGGAGATCGGTTACGCCCACCTGGCGCTCATGGCCCGAACCGCCGAATCCGTACAGGGATCATCCACCGCCGCACCTTTCGAGGAGGATGGGTTACTCGACAAGGCCCGCGAGTACAGCGTCGGCCGGCTCTGGTACTTCTGTCATCACATGCGCCACGCCACAGACCCGGAGGAATTTACCGCCGAGCAGAGCCGCGCGACCGAGGCGCGCAGGTTAAAGATGAGCACCTACGAAGACGGCTCCCTGGCTATCGAGGGCTGGATCGACTCGGTCGGTGGCGCCGTGGTTCGCAGCGCGCTCGAGCCGTTGGCTCAGCCGCATGGCGACCACGATGAGCGCGGCCGGGAACACCGCAACGCGGACGCCTTCGTCGAGGTCTGCAGTCACGCACAAGACACTGGCGTGCTACCCCAACGTCCTCACCTTCAGGTAACGGCCTCGCTCGACACGCTCCGGGGACTGGCCGGCTCGCCTGCGGGTGACATGGAGTACTCGCTACCAGTGTCGTCGGCGACCGTACAACGCCTGGCGTGCGACGGCACGATCACCCGCGTCGTGCTGGCACCGGAGTCCGTCGTGATCGATGTCGGACGGGCGCGTCGCGTGGTCGCCGGGGCCATGCGTCGCGCGCTGAACGCCCGCGATGGTCATTGCAAGTGGCCGCGGTGCGATCGGCCGGCGTCGTGGAGCGATGCCCACCACGTCGTCCACTGGACGAATGGCGGCGAGACCGATCTTGCGAACATGATCCTGTTGTGCCACCGACATCATTGGATGGCGCATGAGGGCGGTTGGCAACTGGTGCGAACGGCGGAGGGTGAGGTGCTGGCCGTGCCGCCTCGCCCACCCGGGCTGGCGCGCGTGGCAGACGTTGACGATCCCGTTGAGGCTGCTCGCCGGTTCGCGGAACAGTTGCGCATCGCGCGAAGCTTACGAACCGACTGGCCGCCTGGAAAACGTGCACCAGCCGACGACGCCGCGTGGGCCCGAGTCATGAACACGCACGATGCCGCGGGTCATCAGGCGAACCAGCGGTCGGACCTCGACCCCAGCCTCCCCGACCCCGCCGCCTGAGGAATTGTTGACCCACCGCTAGGTTCGGCGCGTGCCGCAAGGAGCCGGTCCAGCTCGGCGACGTCGGCCAAGCAAGGGGCGAGGCGGTGCGGGTTCCCCTTCGTCGCGACGACCCGCCTTCGCAGGCGGCGAGGCGGCGCGGGTCGCCCTCCGGAGCGCCGCAGAGGGGTCGGGCCGCTTAACCAACGATCGACCCACTTCGGGGAATGGGATCTCGGCACGAACGGCGGAGGCGTTTACGCCGGCTAATCCGTAGCCGATTCAGGCTGAGCAGGCCGGCCCCTCGAGCAGTCCGGAGGGTGCGCCGCCGTTAGCCGCTTGCGAAAGTCGGCCTCGCCGACGTCAGCCGCTTGCGAAAGTCGGCCTCGCCCTACGCTCGCGAGGCGACCGTGCCCTCCTGGGCGTTCTCGATAAGGGCCACGTCGGCCTTCGGTGCGACTCTCCAGAACCGATGCAGCGCCGCATGCCAGTCATCGATTATGGCGCGGGCCACCGACGACCCTGTGTACCTCGCATGATCCTCGAGGAGCACTCGTAACCGCAGGCCCTGCTCCGCCAGGAGCTGGTGCTCCCCGCTGAGCCGATGGACGTCGACCAACTCGGGATTCACCATCGCGGGCACGCCGATCCCGTCGTCGTAGACGAAGACTTCGCCGCCTGTCATTCCTGCACCGAGGTTGTGACCTACCGGGCCAAGCACCACCAGGGTGCCACCCGTCATGTATTCGGCGCCATGCTCCCCAACCCCCTCGACCACCGCCGAGGCGCCGCTGTTGCGGACCGCGAAGCGCTCGCCCGCTTTCCCGGCGCAGAAGAGCTCGCCTCCGGTGGCGCCGTAGAGGACGGTGTTGCCGAGCAAGTGGGGATCGCCCGCATCGTTGGCGGGCGGGCGGAGGATGATCCGGCCACCGCCCATTCCCTTTCCAACGTAGTCGTTGGCCTCACCGATCAGGACGAACTCTATGCCGTCGGTGAGGAATGCCCCGAAACTCTGGCCGGCCGACCCCACAAAGGTGAAAGATGCCGACCCGGCCGGTGGCGACGCCCCGCATTCTCGCGCCAGCGCTCCGCCCAATCTCGCTCCGACCGAGCGGTCGGAATTTTCGATCGCGTAGATGGCGCGCACATCCGCGCCCGTAAGAACCGCCGTTAGGGCGTCCAGGCAGACTCGATCGCCCAGCGGCGACGACGGCCGCTGCAGCGGGATCGAGCCGACGAACCGGCGGGGCTCCGAACCCTCGTCGCTCAGTAATGGTGAAAGGTCAAGGCGGTCGGCATGCGCATCCCCGGTGATGCGCTGCGACAGCAAGTCGGTCCGGCCGATTGCGTCGTCCAATCTGCGCAGGCCGAGGCCTGCGAGGAGGTGGCGGATTTCCTCGGCGACGTGCGTCAGATAGGCCTCCAGCATCTCGGGTGTTCCGCCGAACTTGGCCCGCAATTCCGGTCGCTGGGTCGCGATACCCACCGGGCAGGTGTCCAGGTGGCAGGTGCGCACCATGATGCAACCCTCGGCCAGCAGCGCCGCGGTGCCAAAGCTGTACTCGTCGGCGCCGAGCAGCGCGGCGATGACGACGTCGCGACCGGACTTGATGCCGCCGTCGACGCGCAGGCGGACCCGATGGCGCAGGTCGTTGATCCGCAGCGTCTGCTGCGTTTCGGCCAGGCCAATTTCCCAGGGCATCCCGGCGTTCTTGATCGACGACAGCGGACTGGCGCCCGTCCCGCCATCCATGCCGGCAATGTGCACCACATCGGCCAGGCCCTTGACCACGCCGGCGGCGATCGTCCCAACCCCGGCCTCGGCGACGAGCTTGACGGACACGGCCGCGACGGGATTGACCTGCTTGAGGTCGTAGATCAGCTGGGCGAGGTCTTCGATGGAATAGATGTCGTGGTGCGGCGGCGGCGAGATCAGCGCTATCCCTTGCTGCGTATGGCGAAGGCGGGCGATCTCCGCGGTGGCTTTGTGGCCCGGCAGCTGGCCACCTTCCCCCGGCTTCGATCCCTGCGCCATCTTGATCTGCAGCTCATCGGCGAAGACGCAGTACTCGGGCGTGACCCCGAAGCGCCCCGACGCCACCTGCTTGATTCGCGAGTTGCGGTCGATGGGGAGCCCCTTCGTGCGATATCGCGCCGGGTCCTCGCCACCCTCGCCGGTGTTGCTCTTTCCGCCGAGCCGGTTCATCGCGATCGCGATCGTCTCGTGCGCCTCCGCGGCGATGGAGCCGTGCGACATGGCACCGGTCGAGAACCGCCGCAGGATCGCGGTGGCGGGCTCGACCTCATTCAGCGGAACCGCCGGGCCGGCTGGTCGCATCGCTAACAGGTCTCGCGGATAGGTCGGCGGACGGTCATTCACCAGCCGCGCAAACTTCTCGTAGGAGGCAGAGCCATTGCCATACGGTCCGGTGGCGACCGCGCGCTGCAGGGCGTGCGCCGCGGCCATTTCTTTCGTCGCCGTTGCCTCTCCTCTGCCATTGGAGGGCTGGGTGGATGTGCTTACCGACGCCAGCTCGAACGGCGCCGGCTCCTCTGCCGCTGCCGCGGCCCCGTCGTTTGCCGGCACGGCGTCGTGCAGCGCATCGACCACATCAGGGTTGGTCGCGTGATATTCGGTCCCCTGCTTGTGATGCTTGAAAAAGCCGGGACTCACCAGCATTGGCGACGCCGTTCCAAACCCTGCGGCATGATTCGCCAGCACCTGCTCGGCGATATCGGTGAACGTCGCGCCGCCCACGGGAGACGGCGTCCCGGCAAAGCCGAGGTCGACCACGTCGGCGTCGAGACCGATGATCTCAAAGGTCTGCGCCCCCTGGTAGCCATCGAGGGTGGAGATGCCCATCTTGGCGAGCACCTTGAGGGTGCCGTCCTCGAGCGCCTTGACGTAATGCGCCTGTGCGCTCCGGCCATCGGCACCCTCCCCCTTCAGGTGGCCGGCCGAGGCTAGCGCCCTGATCGATGCCATGCCAAGACGCGGACAGATTGCCTGTGCGCCATAGCCCAACAGGCAGACGACATGATGGACCTCGCGAGCCTCGTCGGTCTCGACCGCCAGGCTGGTCAGCCCGCGCAGGCCCTGGCGCATCAGATGGTGGTGCACGGTTCCGACGGCGAGCAGTGCGGGGATGGGCGCCCGCTCCGGGCCGGCGCCTCGGTCGGAAACGATGAGGATCGACGCCCCGAATCGGACGGCGCGCTCAGCCTCCTGAGCCAGCCGCTCGCAGGCGGCCCGCAGTCCGGAGGGTCCGTCGGCAACGGCAAAGGTCGCATCCAGGTCGCTCGACGAAAAAGGGGTGCCCAGTGCGCGCACCGCCTCGAGTCCAGTCGGATAGAGAACGAATGAATCGAGCTGCACCAGTCGTGCGGCGGCGGGACCGGTCGAGAGCAGCGGAGCTGGCGGACCCAGATAGCTGCGCAGCGACATCACCAGGCGCTCCCGGAGATGGTCGATCGGCGGGTTCGTCACCTGTGCGAAGCGCTGCTTGAAATAACTGTAGAGAAGGCGCGACGGCCCAGCCAACACCGAGAGCGCCGTATCGTCGCCCATCGAGAAGATCGGCTCCTTGCCCTGGGTCGCCATCGGTCGCAGTACGTAGGTGAACTCCTCCCTCGTGTAGCCAAAGGCGGCCTGGCGGGCCACGAGGTCCGGCGAGATTCCGTCGTCGGGTTCCCCGGGATCGAGCGACTGCAGGTTGTCGTCCAACCAACGACCGTACGCCTCCTGGGCGGCGAGCCGGCTCTTGATGGTGTCGTTTTCTTCGAGTCCGCCGCGCTCTGGATCGACGCAGAGCATCTCACCCGGCCCGAGTTTCCCGCGCCGGACGCGGCCGTGTGCGTTGACGTCAACCGCACCGGCTTCCGAGGCGCAGGCGATCAGTCCGTCCTCGCAGACGGCGTAACGCAGCGGCCGCAGGCCGTTGCGGTCGAGCACGGCGCCGACCCGCAGCCCGTCGGTGAACACCAGCCCGGCGGGCCCATCCCAGGGCTCCATCAAGCAGGCGTGGTAGCGATAGAAATCACGGACTGCCGGATCGACGTCGAAGCCCTCCCAGGCTTCCGGCACCAGCATGGCCAGACCCTGGCGCACGTCGCGGCCACCGCGGACAAGCAGCTCGAGCGCATTGTCCAGCATCGCCGAGTCGGACCCCCGCTCATCGATGACGGGCGCCAGCAGGCCCTCGTCGGCCGACACCATGGCGCCCAGACGCCCCTCGCGGGCGCGCATCCGGTTGACGTTGCCCTGGATGGTGTTGATCTCGCCGTTGTGGCAGAGCATCCGGAACGGCTGAGCCCGCTCCCACGAGGGGGCGGTGTTCGTGCTGTAGCGCTGGTGGAAGATCGCGAAGGGGGCGATGAATCGTTGGTCGCGAAGGTCGGGGTAGAAAGCAGCCAGCTGGTCGGCGGCGCACATCGCCTTGTACGTCACGGTCTGAAACGACATCGATGCCACGTAGACACCCAGACTCGCCGCTCGAGCGGTGCGCTCGACGCGCTTGCGCGCCCGATAACAGCGCGCCTCTGCATCGGCACTCGACGGTGAGTCGCCCACCGCGAGGATGGCCTGCTCGATGTGCGGGACGGTTGAGCGGGCGAGATCGCCGAGCGCCGCCGGTTCGACCGGCACAGGACGCCAATCGATCAGGTCGAGCTGTTCGGCGCGACAGGCCTCGTCGAACAGCCGCCGCGTTAGACGCCGTTGATTGTGACCGTCGGCGCCAGGGGCATTCGAGAGCAAGACAACGGCCACCCCAAGCCGGACACCCGGCTCGACATTGATCGCGGTCTGCTGCATCCAGTCGCGGAGGATGGCATCGGGAATGGCCAGCAGGAGACCAGCGCCGTCGCCTGACCGGTGATCCGCGGCCAGCGCTCCGCGATGGCGGACACGATGCAGCGCTGCGAGGGCGGACTCGACAATTCCTCGGCTGGCTCGCCCTCCAGCGTCAGCGACGAAACCGATCCCGCAGGCGTCGTGCTCGAAGCGCGAGTCGTACAAGCCCGCGTATCCCAATCTGAGTTACCAACGCTATCGATTGCGGCCGCTTCACGCCACGGACGATTGGTCCAAAAGGATGGCGTGGCGTCGTACCTTCCGCACAATGGTCGTGCGAGGTCGAGCAGGTTACCCGAGACGCTCCTTCAGCCAGTCGGCCATCAGCGGCCGGTATTTGTACGCGATGTTGTTGCAGACGTGGTTGCCATCCGGGTACATCACGAGCGTCGCGTTCGGCGCCTCGCGTGCAATCCGCTCCGCCTGCGCGGGCGGAAACAAGCCGTCGCGGGCGCCATGGATCACGAGTAGTGGTTGGGTGACCTTGTCGAGGACGCCCTCGAGGTTTAGCGTGTATGCCTTGCGCTTGGCCTCGGCCTCATCCGCCGATTTCGTGTAGAAGATGTAGCCGCCTTTGGTCAGTGGGTTGATCGCGTCCCAGCACTCTCCGAGGTTGTACGGCCCGGACAGTCCGACGACGGCAAGCAGCCGCCTTTCGTGCGCCGCCGCCCTGGGGCCGTAGATCGCACCCATGCTGATCCCCATCAGGCCGATCCGGTTCAAGTCGACGCCCAGGTCATGGCGCCGCTCGAGATCGTCGACCAGCGGCGTGATCACGGATTCCCAATTGACGCGAATCGGAAAATGCACCGAGTTCTCCGACTGGCCGGGGCCGTCGATAGTCAGGGTCGCCAGACCGCGCCGGAGGAACTCCTCCTCGATGGCGAACAGCTCCTCCTTCGAGGAGTCGAGTCCCGGTACGATGAGGATGAGCGGTGGCCGGCGCACGTCGCGAGGACGACGCAAGTGCCCCGGGATGATGTGGCTCTCGAATGGGATCTCGAGGCGCTCCGCCGGCGGGTCCAGGTGTGGAAGCGTCTTGCCGTAGACCGAGACCGAACGGTCGCGGAGCTCGCCGTGGAGCGAGAGATCCTCGAACCAGAGGAACTTCCCGAGGTGATAGCACCAGGCCGCCCGCTGGTAGGCCGCGGTGGCCGACACCATGCGCTCGTGCTGCTCGGCTTCGCGGCCGAGCGCCTCGTGCACCTCACCGACCGCCCGCCAGTTCGGGCCCCAGTCCTTCCACTCCGTCGTCTTCCCCACGATCGTGTCGAAGTCGTTGACATCGATGCCGTTGGCCACGAAGCGCGCCCGCCAGTGATGGGCGGCGACCTGGACCCGGTTGCTCGGTAGATCTCCCTCCCCCCTTGTGGGGGAGGGTCGCGGTGGCGGGGTGGCGTGCACCGTCATGTGACTTTCTCCTTCTGATGGATGGCCGCGTGGAGACCGGAGCCGAGATCCTGCAGGAGGATGGCGGCGCAGTTCCGGCCCGGTAGACCGGACACCGACCCGCCCGGATGCGTGCACGCGCCCGTCTGATACAGACCGTTGACCGGGGTCCGGTATGACGACCAGCCTTCGACCGGGCGGAAGTAGCCGCTCTGGTCCGGTGTGCTGGCCCCACCATGACACGATCCCCGCCAGTTCGCCGGATTCCGTCGCTCGAGGTCCAGCGGGCTTTCGACGTGTCGCGCCAGCACGATGCGCTCCGACAGATTCGTGGTCAGCGGCGCCAGCCGCTGGAACAGGCGCGTCGCCACCTCCTCCTTGATCGCGTCCCAGTGTGGCGGGCCCTCGGCGAGTTCGTACGGGAGGAAGCTGATCAGCTTGAACGTCTGCTTGCCGGCGGGCGCGCGGGAGGCATCGACCACGGTTGGCGTGATCGCCAGGTAGACGGGGTCATCGAGCTCGACCCGCCCGGCGCGAAACGCGGTCAACATGCGATGCAGCGAGTCCAGCGATTCGAGCCCGCCCATCGTCACGCTCTCCAACGACCCGACTTCCGTCTGAAAGCGCGGCGCCTCACTCAACGCATAGTGAGCCACGAACATCGTCACGCTGGGCTTCCAGCGGGCAATTCCAGCGCGGTACTCGGGCGTGAGGTTCGCCTCTCCCACGATGCCGCTCAGATGCGCGATGTGGATCGTCGAGACCACGGCCTTCGAGGCGGAATAGCTCGAACCGTCGGCCGTGACGACGCCAGTCGCCCGTCCGCCTTCGACGACGATCCGGGTCACCGGCTTCGATGTCAGGATGGCGCCGCCGTGCTCCCCAATGATCCGCGCGAGCGCGATGGGCAGGCGGTTCGAGCCACCCTCGGGCAGGATCCAGCTGAAGCGCTGCCGTCCCGCCACCAGCGAAAGAGCCAGCAGCCCTGTCTCCGGCTCGTCCAGTGGATGCAGCGTCATGAAGGCGATCCAGGCGAAGAAGGCGCGCACGTGCTCCTCGGCGAAACGTGCGGTGATGACATCGAGCGCGGTCGCCCGGCGGATGTCCAGCCCGCGCGCGCCGAGCGGCCCTGCCTGCGTCCGCGCCGCGACCTCAGCAGGTGGTCGGGGCGAGTTTTCCCGCTCGGCGTTCACGATCGGCGAGAGCGACTGCCAATCGGCGAGCAGCTCGCGATAGGCGTCGGCATCCGCACGCGAAAAGCGAGCCAGCTCCGCACACGTGCGATCGAGGTCGCGCCACATCGTAATGCTGCGGCCGTCGCGGAACGGCATGGTGAACACTGGATCGGGCGACAGGTAACGCAGCCCGTAGCGGTCGAGTTGCAATTCGTTGTTGCGCATCAACGGGTTGCTCTGGATCAGGTTATGCGCGGTCGCACACGAATCATGGACAAAGCCCGGCAGCGTGAGTTCCTCGGAGATTGTGTCGCCGCCGATCTGCGCGGCGGCCTCGAGAACCAGTACCTTGAAACCGGCGCGGGCGGCGTAGGCGGCGGTCAGCAGGCTGTTGTGGCCGGCGCCGGCGACAATGATGTCCCACTCGCCACCGCGGGCGGATACGCTCAAGCGATCGCCGCCGCCGAATCATTCACGCCGTGGCCCCCAGGTAGAGGCGGCCGATCTCCGGGTTGTTGAGCACCGCGGGGCCAGCGCCCTGCAGCCGCACCCGGCCGCTTTCCATGACGACGCCGTGCGTCGCCAGTCCGAGTCCGGACCGTGCGTTCTGCTCGACCAGCAGGATGGTTCGTCCCGCCTGGTTCATGGCGCGGATGGTGTCGAAGACAACGGTGCGCGTCTTCGGGTCGAGACCCATCGAGGGCTCGTCGAGGACTACGAGGGCGGGATCGAGCATCAGCGCCCGCGCGAACTCCACGATCTTCTGCTGCCCGCCAGAGAGCGACGCGGCAGGTTCGTGACGTCGCTCGCGCACGATGGGAAAGCTCTCGCAGACGGCACCCAGCCGGCGCTCAACGAGCCCGCGATCGCGCACCGTGTAGGCACCCATACGAACGTTCTCCCACACCGTCATCGTCGGAAAGAGGCTTCGCTCCTGCGGCACCTGCACGACGCCGCGGCGCAAGATCGCCGGCGGGCTGAGCCCGACGATGGATGCGCCGCGAAAGCGGATACGGCCGAGGCGCGGTCGCAGCAACCCGCTGATCACGCGCAGCACCGTCGACTTCCCGGCCCCGTTGGGCCCGACGATGCAAGTGATGGCCCCATCCTCAACCGTGAGGTCGAGCTCATGGAGGATATCGCCCCCGCCGTAGCCGGCGGTCACGCCTTCGAGCTCGAGCAGCGCCCCCATCTCAGGCTCCCAGGTAGGCATCGAGCACGGCTGGATTCTCGCGCACCTCGCTGGGCTTGCCGCTCGCGATCACGCGGCCCCGGTGCAGGACCACGACCTCGTGGCACAGGTTCATCACGAAGCTCATGTTGTGCTCGACCAGCAGGAAGGTCACGCCCTGCCCATTCAGCTGCCTGATGTGTTCGGCAATCCGCTCGAGCAGCACCGGGTTGACCCCGCCGGCGGGCTCATCGAGCAA
The DNA here is from genome assembly GCA_035279665.1 of Candidatus Dormiibacterota bacterium. Classification (GTDB taxonomy): domain Bacteria; phylum Chloroflexota; class Dormibacteria; order CF-121; family CF-121; genus CF-13. The sequence continues at coordinate 19,287 of DATEHI010000052.1, forward strand.
CACCAGTTCCGGCTGCGCCATCATCACCGCGGCCAGTTCCAGCAGCTTGCGCTGCCCGTACGACAGCGCACCACCGAGCGTGCCCGCGACTCGACTGATGTCCATGAACTCCAACATCTGCATCGCCCGCGCCTTCTCGTGGCCCCACTGTCCATGGGAAAGCAGCGCGCGCAACCCCGCACGCCGCACCGGTACCAGCATGTTCTCCAGCGCCGTCAGCCGTGGAAAGATGCGGGCCAGCTGGAAGGTGCGTCCGATACCCAGCCCGTAGATGCGGTCGGGGCCCAGGCCGGTGATCGACCGCGACTTGAATCGCACGTCGCCGCCGTCTCGCGGCAGGAAGCCGGTCACCAGGTTGAAAACGGTCGTCTTCCCGGAGCCGTTCGGACCGATCAGCCCGGTGATGCTGCCGGCCGGAACCGAGAGCGAGCACGAGTCGACCGCCACCACACCACCGAAGCGCTTGGAGAGGTCCTGGATTTCGAGCAGGCTCATGGTGATGTGGCCCGGTGCTCTGCCGGCGTTGCCACGTCCTGTCGGGCACCGACGCGCCAACGGTGGAAGAGGTCCGCGAGCGAGGGAACGATCCCCCGGGGGAGGAAGAGGATCACGATCAGAAAGACCGCCGAAAACAGCAACAGGTAGAGCCGGCTAGCCCCGAAGCGATAGGCAAACTCCAGCTGTGCACGCTCGAGGAGCACCGCCCCGATCACCGGCCCGCTGAGCGTTCCGAGACCACCGAGGAAGGTCATCAGCACCATCGAGATGCCGAGCAGCGGATCCACCACGAACTGCGGGTACAGGTAAGTGACGTAATAACCGTAGACGGCGCCGATCATGCCTACCAGCGTCGCGCTGATGACGAAGGCGGTGAGCTTGAACGCGCGCGTCGGCACGCCCACCGCCAGCGCCTTGTCCTCATCGTCGCGGATCGCGAGCAAGCCGAGCCCGAACTTGGAGCGGCGAATCCACCAGGACAAGGCGAGCCCGAGGACCGCCAATGCGAGCATCGCGTAATAGAAGGGGATGTTGAAGAAATCACCCGTCCAGTCGTGAGGGTAGGGAACGCTCAGGCCGGCGCCACCTCCAGTGAGCTTGACAAGGTTTTCCGCCAGCAACTGCACGATGAACATGAAGGCGATGGTGACGATGACAAAGGTCGCGGCCCGGGTGCGCAGCGCGATCCAGCCGATCCCGACCGCGGCCACCGCCGTCAGAAAGCCGGCGACCGGCACCAGCAGGAAGGGCGCGTAGCCCGGCGTGATGTTGAGGTGGATCAACAGCAGGCCGAACGAATAGGCACCGATCCCGAAGAATGCCGCGTGACCGAGGGAGATGTAACCGGTGTAGCCGCCCATGACGTTCCAGGCGGTTGCCAGCCCCACGTACATCACCGTGAAGACGGCGATGTTGGTGGTCGCCGGGTCGGGCGCGATCACGGGCAGGAACAGCGCGAAGGCGGCGAGCACGACCAGGCTGAGCGCCTTGAGTGCGGTCGTTTGACCGCTTCTCAGCCTGAGCGTGGGGATGGCGGTCATATTCGATCACGCACGCGCACGCCATAGAGGCCCTGCGGTCGCGCGATCAGGACGGCGACCAGAATGACGAAAAACACGAAGTTGGCCCAGACCGGCGAGACCAGGACGGCGGTGATGTCTTCGGTGACCAGCATGACCAGCGCGGCGACGACGGCCCCGCGCAGACTTCCCAGGCCACCGAGCACGATGATGGTGAGAAGGCGCGAGATCAGATCGTAGTGGCTGCCCGGGTTGAACGCATTGGTGATGCCGAACACCACGCCGCCGGCCGCCGCGGTCGCGACCCCGACGCCGAAGGCGAGCGCGGCGACTCGGTCGACGTCGATGCCGATCAACTGCGCCGCGGTTCGGTTGAGCATTGTCGCCCGGATAGCTCCGCCGAATGCGGTGCGGTAGAGCATCAAGAACAGCGCCCCCAGGATCGCGAGGCAAAGCACGAAGCCGAAGACATAGACATAGGTGATGCGGAAACCGAAGATCGGAAAGCTGGCGGTCTCGTACCAGGCCCGCAACTGGACGTAGTTGGTGCTGAAGAAATAACCGAGGACGCCCTCGACGCCAAGGGCGATCGCGTAGGTCACGAGTACGGACAGCGCTTCGCGGTCCGTCCTGAGCGGGCGAATGAACGCCAGCTGCAAGACGACGCCCAGCGCGAACATGGCCGGCATGGTGACCACCAGGCTGAGGAACGGGTCGATGTGGAAGGAGCGGAAGAGCGCGAAGCTGAGGTAGGCGCCGAGCACCACCAGCGCGCCGTGGCCGACGTTGATGATGCGCATCACGCCGAAGATCAAGGTGAGCCCCGAGGCCATGAGCGCGTAGACCCCGCCCGTCAGGATGCCGAGGGCCGCGGCCTGAAGGACGAGGCTCATCGCGGAAGCAAGCGAAAGATGAGGGGACGGCGCCTGCTGGTCACCGTCCCCTCAGCCTAACTAAGGCCAGTTCGGCTTCGGAAACTCGGGCTTGTTGGAGCCGGCCACGGTCGGGGGATAGACAAAGACTGCCTGGCCGGATTGCCATTGTTCGATGTAGACGCCCACGCCACCCTGCGGCTTGCCCGTACTGTCGAAGGACATGGGGCCCTGGATCGTCTGGTAGGTCCCCGAATGCAAGGCGATGATCAGCTTCGAGTTCTCGATGCTGTTCGCCTTCTTGGCCGCCTGCTCGACCACCTGGCCAACACTGTAGGCCTCGGCGGCGTCGGCGCTGATGCCGCCAGCCGTACCGCCGTACTTGGCGATGAACTCGCTGACGAACTGGCTGTTGCCATAGGCGGTGGCATCAGACGTCCAGCCGGCCGGCACCATCACACCCTCGTCCGCCGAACCCACCTTGTCGGAGAAATCCTTGCCCTGGTCCGGGCCGGTGGTTTCGATCAGCGACTTGGGGTTGTAGTGCTGTTGCTGGAAGACCTTGATGAAGGCGACGGCGTCGGGGATCTGTGTTCCCAGGATCACGACGTCGGCATTCGCATGGATCATCTGCAGGGCGATCGGCGTGAAGTCCGTCGTCTCCGCTGGATATACCTTGTACCCACCGGACGGTGTGGTGATCCCGCCGGCCTCGAGCAGGGCCTTGGCCTTGTCGACTTGCGGCTGGGTGAAGGGATCATCCTGCGTCGCGTAGGCGGCGGTCTTCGGGCGCTGGCTGCTGGGGAGTCCGAGCAGCCATTTCGTATAGCTCACGAGGTTGTCTTCGACGGCCGCCGGCTGCACGAAGAAAATGGACTTCAGGCCGCGGTTGAAGACGGCCGGACCGCCGCCGGCCGGCTCGGGAAAGGCGTAGCCATAACGGTCAGTGACCGTGGAGGCCGGGATCGTCAGCAGCGAGCTGAACGGTCCGAAGACCAACGCCACCTTCTCCTGCGTGATCAGGTTTGTATAGTTCGTGACCACCTGCTGCTGGCTGCTGGCGTCGTCGACGTATTTCATGGTTACCTGGTGCCCGAGCAGTCCGCCCTTCTTGTTGACGTCCTGCATCCACAGGTCATACCCCTGCTCCAGCGCTTTCCCGTCGGTCGAGAAGTCGCCGCTCAGCGATACGGAGACTCCGATCGTAATCGGCGCCTGGGGTGACGCGGTCGTGCTCGCCGTTGAGCTGCCGCACGCTGATAGAACCAGGGCGAACCCGGCCACGATCATCGACACGGGCTTACGCATGCTCCCTCCCTTCGGGCCAGAATCGACTCATTCTTTTGGCTCAGCCGGTTTGTTCTTGCATTGAACAAACGATTGTTCTATGTTAGGCACGGGTCATACGATTGTCAATGAGGACGCGAGCATGCCGGTCACACTGAAGCAGCTGGCCGCTCGCGCCCACGTCCACCCCTCCACCGTCTCGCGGGTCGCCAACCACGATCCGAGCCTGCGCATCGGCCCCGTCACACGGCAGCGGATCGAGACGCTGCTCCGCGAAACCGAATACCGCCCCAACGGCGTCGCCCGCGGGCTGAAGCTGGCGCAGACCCTGGTGCTCGCGGTGGTCATCCCCGACGTTACCAACCCCTTTTTTGCGGCCCTCTTTCGCGGCGTCGAGGATGGCGCCACGCCACGGGGGTATAACGTCCTGCTCTGCAACACGGATGGGAGTCCAGAGCGCCAGCGCTCGCACGTGCGAAGCCTGCACGCGCGTCGGGTCGATGGCGTCATTCTCGCCAGCAGCTTCCTCAAAGATCCGACGGTTCGCTGGCTGCGGCAGCAGCACATTCCCTATGTGTTGGTGAATCGGTTCAGCGACGAGGACCAGGACCCATTCGTCGGCTCGGACGACCTCGTCGGGGCCCGGGTCGCCACAACGCACCTCGCCCAACTCGGCCATCGCCGCATCGGCCACCTCGCCGGCAAGCCAACCGTCAGCACCGGAGTGCTACGTCGGCGGGGCTACCTCTGCGCGCTCCGCGATGCCGGCCTGACTCCGGACCCAGCCCTGGTCATCGAGTCCGGCTATACGGAGGAGGGCGGCGCGCGGGCGGCCGAGCGCCTGCTCGCGCTCGAAGATCGACCCACGGCCCTCTTCGCCGTGACCGACATGACGGCGGTGGGGGCTTTCGGCGCGGCCCGCCGGATGGGTTTGCGCGTCCCCGAGGACGTGGCGATCGTGGGCTACAACGACATCCCGCTGGCGATGCGAATGGTACCGGCACTCACAACGGTGCACGTCCCGATCCATGATTTCGGGGCCGCGGCGGCTCGCTTGCTGCTGGAGCAGATCGAGACGGGCGAGCGCAGCCGGCGACGGGTGATCTTCAATCCCGAGCTGATCGTCCGCGGGTCGACGGTTGCCGGCGCTGGCACTCAAGCGGCTCACCAAGCCGTACCGGCGTTTGCCAGCGAATGATGACACTGCAATGGTAAGCAATCGTTTGCGCACACTCGGCTGGATTGGGACGGGGCGAATGGGATCGGTACTCGCCACCCGCCTGCTGGAGCACGGCTGCGACCTGACGGTCTACAACCGCACTCGGGCCAAGGCCGAAGCACTGGCGCAGCACGGCGCGCGCATCGTTGATCAGCCGGCGGACCTGCGCGACCGCGACATCGTCATCACCTCCGTCGCGGGATCCCGTGACTTCGCCGAGGTGATGACCGGGCCGCACGGTCTCCTCGCGAACGGCAGCCGGGTGCCCGCGATGGTGATCGACACGTCCACCGTTTCGATGGACGTCTCGCAAACGATCCGTCAGAAGGCGGCCGAGCTCGGTGCGGCGCTGCTCGCGGCGCCGGTCAGCGGCAACCCGAAGGTCGCGCGCGCCGGCAAGTTGAGCCTGGCCGTGTCGGGGCCACGCCAGGCGTTCGAAGACGCGCTGCCCTACCTGGAGATGCTGGGAAAGAGCGTGACCTATGTCGGTGAGGGCGAGGCGGCCAGGCTGGTCAAGATCTGCCACAACCTCATCCTGGGCGTCGTCACGCAGATCCTCGCCGAGACAATCATCCTCGCGGAACGCGGCGGCATCAGCCGCGCCGACTACCTCGCGTTCATCAACGACAGTGTGATGGGCTCGACATTCAGCCGCTACAAGACGCCTGCATTCGTCAGCCTCGATTTCACGCCGACCTTCACCGGCCACTTGCTGCGGAAGGACTTTGAACTCGGTTTGGACGCCGCGCGCCAGCTCGACGTTCCGTTGCCGGTCGCGGCCCTCACCCACCAGATCGTCGTCAGCCTTATCGAGAACGGCCTGGGCGAGGTCGATTTTGCCGCGCTCCTCGAGCTCGAGGCCCGTGGAGCGAATCTCCACCTGGCTCCGGAGGCACGCGAGATGTCGGACGGACTCGAGGCAGACTAACCCGACGCGCGGTCCGCGATGGACGCACCACCAGGGCGGAGCGGCGCTACAGACAACCGCTCTGCGCCGGTATCCGTATCGCCGCCCCCTTCGCCGCCCTGGCACTCGGGGATAGCACGTCGCGAACCCCTCGCTGACCGCCATGCTAACCACCCCCATTTGATCTGTCAAAGGTTTGGCCATACCGCCCTTTTCTGCGTGCCAAACGTTTGGCGCCCGTTAACCTCAGCCGCGCGGGGTTGCGGAGCGTTGCTTCCGATGCATACCCCTCACCAGCGGTTAACGTTGGACCAGGGCGCTGAGCGCCTGGGTGATGGCAGGGCGGGGCGACGGGTGGGCGAACGCAACGCGCGCCGGGGGCGGACGATCGTGACCCTGGAGGAGGTTGCTCGGGCAGCGGGCGTTCACTATTCGTGGATCGGATCCTCAATCACCTCTTGAGCCGGCGGGTCGACGCCATCATCCTGACCGGTGCGCGAATCCGCGACGCACCCAGACTGCGCCAGATCCGGCGTCAAGGCATCCCGCTTGTGCTGGTGGTTCAGGATGTTCCCGGGATCCGCTTGCCGGCCGCCATCAATGACGACTTCCTCGGCGGCGTGCTGGCGGCTAAACATCTCCTCTCGCTCGGGCACCGGCGCGTCGCCCAACTGCGCGGACCGCCGGACCTCAACTCCTGCGTCTTGCGTGCCCGGGGTTTCAGCAAGACGATTGCGGCCGCGGGCGCCGTGGAAGTCGCCCTTCGGTCCACGGCCCCCACGGGATCACCCGACGAGGGTCGTTTCCTGATGGGGAAGCTCCTCGATCGCAAGGGACCGAGGCCATCCGGGATCTTCGCGCATCATGACCTGATGGCCTTCGGCGCGCTCACCGCGGCGGAGGAGCGAGGCTTGCTGGCTCCGAAGGACCTGTCGATGATCGGCTATCACGATCTGCCGCACGATGAGCGCATCGTGCCGCCGCTCACCTCCATCCGACAACAGCGCGAGAAAATCGGCCGGACCGCCGCACAGTTTCTCGTAGAAATGCTCAGGCCGCCGGGCCGGGCGCCGGCCCCTCGACGGCTCGCCCCCGAGCTGGTGGTGCGCCAATCGACCGGTCCGCCTCCAGCCATTCGTTAACCTTGAGCGCGGTGGCACGAACGAAATCCGAGTTCACCGTGACCTCCGTCCCCGCACCGGGGCGGATGCACGTCGATTGGGAGGAACGGGTCGATTTCCGCCGCCTCCACGACTACCGGCTGGGACGCACCCGCCAGGCGATCGCGAATGCCGGCCTCGGTGCGGTGCTGGTCTTCGACATGAACAACATCCGCTACATCACCAGCACCACCATCGGCGAGTGGGCGCGCGACAAGATGGCTCGCTTCGCGCTGCTGACCCGGGGCGGCGACCCGATCCTGTGGGATTTCGGCTCGGCGGCGAAGGCGCATCGCCTGCACGCGCCCTGGCTGCGGCCAGAGAATTCTCGAGCCGGAATGACGGGTCTACGTGGGTCCGTTGCCCCCGATGCGGGCCTCTCGGATGACGTCGCGATGACCGTAAAGGACCTGATGCGCGAGCAAGGCGTCGCCGGCGAGCCGCTTGGCGTCGACATCGCCGAGCTGCCGATGGTCTTCGCGCTGGAGAAGGCGGGCATCAACGTCGTCGATGCGCAGCAGGCGATGCTCGACGCGCGACAGATCAAGTCCCAGGACGAGATCACGCTGCTCAGCATGTCGGCCGCGCTCGTCGATGGCGTCTACCAGACGATCTACGAAGTGTTGAAGCCGGGCATCCGCGAGAACGAGATCGTCGCGATTGCCAACAAGCAGCTCTACGACATGGGCTCCGACGATGTCGAGGCGATCAATGCCGTGTCGGGCGAGCGTTGCAGCCCGCATCCTCATGTCTTCTCCGATCGCCTCATCCGGCCCGGCGACCAGGCGTTCTTCGACATCATCCAGGCCTACAACGGCTATCGCACCTGCTACTACCGGACCTTCAACGTCGGCCGCGCGACGCAGAGCCAGCGCGACGCCTACAAGAAGGCGCGCGAATGGATCGATGCGGGGATCGACATGGTGAAGCCCGGGGTCACGACCGACATGATCGCCCGGGCCTGGCCGAAAGCGCAGGATTTCGGCTTCGAGAACGAGATGGAGGCCTTCGGCCTACAGTTCGGGCACGGCCTTGGGCTGGCGCTGCACGAACGACCGATCATCAGCCGCCTCACTTCGCTCGACCACCCGGTCGAACTGAACGAGGGCATGGTCTTCGCCCTGGAAACCTATTGCCCGGCGTCGGACGGCCATTCGGCGGCGCGCATCGAGGAGGAAATCGTGGTGACGGCGACGGGGCACGAGGTGATCACCCTCTTCCCCGCCGAGGAGCTCGTCATCGCGAACGCCTATTGAGCACCCAGGTCGGTCGGCCCGTGGAGGATGAGGTGGACCGCCCAACGCAGCTGCGCCTTTATCGATTGATGGTCGAGCTGCGCGATTTCGAGCAGCGCGCCTACGAGCTGTTCCTCGAGAACCTGGTGCGCGGCACGAGCCACCTGGCGCTCGGGCAGGAGGCCATCGCCGCCGGCTACGCGGTGGCGATGCGCGCCGATGACTACACCTTCTGCACCTATCGCGGTCACGGCCACACCCTCGCTCGCGGCGCGTCGATGGCCGGCGCGCTGGCCGAGCTGATGGGGCGTGGCAACGGCATGCTCCACGGCAAGGGCGGGTCGATGCACCTTACCGACGTCACGCATGGGGCCATGGGGTCCTACGCGATTGTCGGCGCGCACCTGCCGATCGCGGCCGGCGCCGCCTGGTCGGCGCAGGTTCGCAAGTCCGGACAGGTCGCGGTCTGTTTCTTTGGCGACGGGACGACCAACATCGGCGCCTTTCACGAAGCCCTCAACCTGGCGGTGATCTGGAAGCTGCCGGTGGTCTTTTGCTGCGAGAACAACCAGTACATGGAGTACACGCCGATTCGATCGGTGACCGCTGTCGAGCATCCGGCCGCCGACCGCGCCTCGGCCTACGGCCTCGACGCAATCCTGGTCGACGGCAACGATGCCGACGTGATGTACGAGACGGCGAGGCAAACGATCGGCAAGGCTCGCAACGGTGGCGGCCCCTCGCTGATCGAGGCCCTCACCTATCGGCACGGTGGTCACTCGCGCGCCGATCCCGCCAAGTACCGGCCGGAGGCCGAGGTGCAGGAATGGCTCGGCCGCGACCCGGTGAAGCGCTACCGCGAACGGCTGCAGGCCGCCGGCATCGGCGAGGCCGAGCTCAACGAGATCGATACCCGCGCTCAGCAGAAGGTGGACGCGGCGACCGATGAGGCGCGCAAGGGTGCCCCGGCCCGGGTCGCCGAGATCGAACGCCAGGTCTGGAGTGACGGAGGCGCAGCATGGCGGAACTGAGTTTCCGCGAGGCGATCGCGGCCGGCATCGCGCAGGAGATGGAGCGGGACCCGATGGTCTACTTCATCGGCGAGGACGTCGGCGCCGCCGGCGGTGTCTTCAAGGCGACGGTCGGGCTATTCGAACGCTTCGGCCCGGAACGCGTGCGCGATACGCCGATCTCGGAGCAGGCGATCATCGGCGCCGCGATGGGAGCGGCGATGACCGGTCTTCGGCCGGTGGCCGAGATCATGTTTTCCGATTTTCTCGCGACCTGCTGGGACATGATCGCGAACCAGGTGGCCAAGACGCGCTACATGACGGACGGCCAGGTCTCGCTCCCGCTCGTGATCCGGACCGCCAACGGCGGTGGCACACGCTTCGGCGCGCAACACTCGCAGAGCCTCGAGAACTGGGGCATGGCGGTGCCAGGCTTGAAAGTCGTCGCGCCCTCGACACCCGCCGACGCCAAGGGCTTGCTGGCGGCTGCCATCCGCGACCCGGACCCGGTGCTCTTCTTCGAGCAGAAATCGCTCTACGGCGTCAAGGGCCAGGTCCCGGACGGCGAGCATGTCGACCGCCTCGGGACGGCGAACGTGCTTCGGAATGGGAAGGATTGCACCATCGTGGCGCTAGCTGCGATGGTGCCCAGGGCGATGCAGGCCGCCGAGAAACTCGAAGACCTGGACATCGACGCGACCGTTGTCGATGTCCGCAGCCTGGTGCCGCTCGATACGCGGATGATCCTCGCGGAAGTCATCAAGACCGGCCGGCTCTTCACGGTCGAGGAGAACCCGCGACTCTGCGGCTGGGGCGCCGAGATCGCCTCGATCGCAGCCGACGAGTGCTTCGACGACCTGGACGGCCCCATCGTCCGCATCACGACGCCGCACGTCCCGCTGCCGGCCGCCGACGTGCTGGAGGATGTGGCCATGCCGTCGGTGGAGCGCATCGTCGCGACCGTGCGAAAATCAATGAAATGACCCCTGTCAGTGAGCTGATCTCCGTCCGCCATACCGACCTCTACCTCAATGGCTCCTGGGGCCCGGCCGCCGACGGCCAGCGGATCGATGTCCAGGACCCGGCGACCGGCGAGGTGATCGCGACCGTCGCCAGTGCCGCGGTGCAGGATGCGCTCGCGGCCGTGCAGGCTGCCGCGGACGCCTTGCGACCCTGGGCCGCCAGGCCGCCCCGGCAGCGCGCCGAGATCCTGCGCAAGGGCTTCGAGCTGATGATGCGCGACCAGGAAAAACTCGCGGAGTTGATGGTCCGCGAGAACGGCAAGCCGATGGCCGAGGCGCGCGGCGAGGTCGCCTACGCGGCCGAGTTCTTCCGTTGGTTCTCCGAAGAAGCCGTGCGGAATATCGGCTCGGTGTCGATCTCGCCCAGCGGTGCCAACCGCATCCTGGTCGAGCACCAGCCGATCGGGGTGTCCGTGCTGGTCACGCCCTGGAATTTCCCGGCGGCGATGGCCACCCGAAAGATCGGACCTGCCCTGGCCGCCGGCTGCACCGTCGTGTTGAAGCCGGCATCGGAAACGCCGCTGACGGCGCTGGCGATTGCGGACCTCCTCGAGCAGGCCGGCGTGCCGAAGGGGGTCGTCAACGTGATTCCGTCGAAGCGCTCGTCGGAAGTGGTCAAGGCCATGCTGAAAGATCCGCGGGTGCGCAAGCTCTCCTTCACGGGCTCGACCGAGGTAGGGCGCATCCTGCTGGCGCAGGCGGCGGAGAATGTGATCAGCTGCTCCATGGAGCTGGGCGGCAATGCGCCGTTCATCGTGCTGGCGGACGCCGACCTGGATGCCGCGCTCGAGGGTGCGATGGTCGCCAAGATGCGAAACACCGGGCAGTCGTGCATCGCCGCCAACCGGTTCTACGTCGAGGCGCCGGTCGCGGAGAAGTTCTCGACGATGCTGGCGCGTGCCATGGGCGCCTTATCGATAGGCTCGGGCATGGATCCCGACGTCAAGGTCGGGCCGGTCATCAACCAACCCGCCCGCGAGAAGATGCTGGGATTGGTCGCGGAAGCGGCGGGGCATGGGGCCCGGGTGCTGACCGGAGGCAGCGCGCCGAACCGACCAGGGTATTTCGTCCCACCCACGGTGCTGAGCGAAGTTCCACCCGATGAACACATCCTCAAAGAGGAAATCTTCGGGCCGATCGCGCCCGTCGTCACCTTCCGCGATGTCAACGAAGCCATCGAGTTTGCGAACCGGACCGACCGTGGCCTGGCCTCCTACGTTTATACGCGCGACCTGGCGAAAGGCCTGGCGATCGCCGAGGCGATCGAGTCCGGGATGGTCGGCCTCAACCGCGGCTTCATCTCGGATCCCGCTGCCCCCTTCGGCGGCGTGAAGCAGAGCGGCGTCGGTCGCGAGGGTTCGCACGAGGGTCTGCTCGAGTTCCTCGAAACCAAGTACATCGCGACCAACTGGTAGGCGGTGGAAGAGCGAGACCTCGCTCTTCGACGTCAGACCTACCGGCTCTTCATCGATTTCGGTCGGGCGCCGACTGTCGAGGAGGCCGCGGAGGCCGCCTCGCTACCCGCCCACGACGTCGCGGATGGCTGGCGCCGGCTGCACGACGCGCACGCTCTGGTGCTGCAACCCGACCGAGCGGAAATCCGTATGGCGAACCCCTTCTCGGCAATTCCGACTCGCTATCGCGTCCGCGCCGGCGGCCGGGACTGGTATGCCAACTGCGCCTGGGACGCATTTGGGATTTGTGCCGCCCTCCATGCCGACGGACATATCGACTCGAACTGTATCGATTGCGGCGCACCAATCAAGATCGATGTCCGGGCTCAACGACCCGAGCAGCAAGATCTCTTCTTCCATTGCCTGGTTCCGGCCCGACACTGGTGGGAGGACATCGTCTTCACCTGAAGCACGATGAATCTCTTCCGGTCGGAAGAGCACATTACACGCTGGCTCGGGGGACGCAACCCTGGGGCGACCACAAGCGTCACGAAACTCAGCGAGCTGGCGCATGCCTGGTGGGCTGACCGGCTGTCGCCGGATTGGGTCCCGCACACGCGCGATCAGAACCAGGCGATTCTCGATCGCCTGGGATTGACCGGCGAGTCGTGGAGGCTGCCCTAGGCTCGCCGCCACGGCAACAACATCAGCGGGATACAGCGAGTTGTTGTGTCCAGTGGTAGCCGCCGTCGCTCGTGGCGGCAATCACCCAGGCCCCACTGGTGTTGTGCGCGAGCACCCAACCGGTCGATGGCGTCACAAAAGCCGCGTCGAGCGTCTCCACAGCGTCCGCGATTGCTCCCGTGGCCTTCAAGGTCGCCCCTCCGTTGCTGGCGAGCATGGTGGTCGCGGCGTTGGCCGGCGGCGTATCACCGACAAAGACTGCGTCCGACGGATCTACCACACTGAAGCTTCCCGGATACGAACCGGGACCGGCCGGAACACCTGGCAAGCTGTTGCCGATCGTGCCGGACTCAGCCATCACGGTGCGCCAGTGTTGTCCATCGACAGTGGCATAGACGACGTACGGCACATGTCCGGCTGCGGCGCCACCGGGCGACCACTGCACCCAGAGTGCCGACGACGCCGCGCATTCGACGCGAGCCCACCCGGTCAGACCGGGCTGACTGCTGGCCATCTGGAGAACCTGGTTCCAGCTCTGGCCGCCATCTTGACTGCGGAAGACTGCTCCCGATAGGCTGGCCAACCAGCCATGGGCGTCGTCGCTGAAGCAGACCGACTGGGGGTCGCCGCCCGGGTCGCCAGGACCGTTCAATTCCGTCCACGTGCGACCGCCATCATTCGACACGATCAGGGTGCTTCCGCCGCCCCCCGGGATCAGGGTACCGTGCATGATCAGCGGCTCGTTGCCACCCGCGATTCCCCAACCGTGCGTCGCACTGACGAAGTGAACGGATCGAATCAACTGCCGCGCCTCGCCAAGCTGGTGCCAGCTCCGCCCGCCGTCGGTGGTTCCGAGCAGCGTCCGGCCACCTACAACCCAGCCAGTCGTGCTGCTGATGAAGTCAACGCCGACGTAGTCCTCGGTAGATAAATACTGCTTCGTCCAATGCATCCCGTCGCTGGTCGTGTAGATAGCGTGCGAGCCCACCGCCCAGCCCAAGTGCGCACCGACCATTTGAATCGACGCCAGCGCCGGAACCGATCCGGGCACTGCGCCTGACGGCGGTACCACTGAGGGCGTTGGGGTTGGCGTCGGCACCGGCGTCGCCGTCGGTTGGGCACTTGCGCTCGGCGTCGGCGTGGTGATGCTGACTGGCGGGGTGACGACAGGCGACGGCCGGCCCAGGTTGTGGAGCTGGATCGCGCCGAACGTGATCACGAGGCCGGCCACCAGCACGCCAGCGGCCATGGCGAAGGCCGGAACGATGCTTCGCTGGGCAGCCGGTCGAGCAGCGGCCAGGCCGTTCGTCAACGAGCCGGCCAGGCTGGCCGGCGGGTTGGCCTCCCGCCGAAACGCCTGCGCATAGCGGCGGAGGCGGTCTTCACCCATTGAATCCTTTTCCATCAGTTCGACTGCTCCTGGATGTTCAGTGTGGGAGCCAGGCGGCGCAGCTTCTGCACCGTGCGATGCAACATGACACGCACGGTCGCGGGCTTGATCCCCAACGAGCGGCTGATCTCATCGGCAGGCTGGTCTTCGAAGTAATAGAGGTAGGCGACCTGACGTTCGCGCGGAGACAGCGAGCGGAGCAGGCGGCCCACTTCCTGGTCGCCGACTCGCCGCTCAATCTCCGCCATGGGATCGGGCGAGGCGGGTGCGAAGAAACGGATCCGCCGGGCCAGCGCCTGGCGCCGGCGGTAATCGGTGGCCCGGCTCGCCACGATTCGATACAGGTAGCGTCGGAAGTCGGCCAGCTCCGAAGGCGTACCGGGCGACGCCCAGAGTTGGGTGAAGGCCTCTTGCAGGACCTCCTCAGCGATGGCGGGATTCTGAGTAAGCATCAGGCTGAACTGGTAGGCGGGACGCGCCAGTAGCCGAACGTGTGCTTCGAACCACGGACGGTCGGCAGCGGGCAGCGTGGCCTCCTTTCTCATCGGTACTACGAACGGCAGCCCCAGAACGTTTACATCGAGAAACGCCCCGGGAAAGCCGCTGGTTACTGAAGCAAATCAGCGTAATCGGCCCGACCCTGAAGCGAGTGGCGGATCGGCGCATCATTGAACAATGAGGAAGATCCTCGTCGTCGCGACCGGTGGCGCCGGCGGCGACCTGCCGCCCCTGGTCGCCGCAAGCCTGGCCCTGCGTGAGCGGGGCTACGGCACCGTCTTTATCGGCGATGCGTCGGTACAGCGCACACTCGCTCCGCTCAGGGTGGTGGTCGAACTCCTTCCCACAGAGCTCGACCTCGGTCCTCGGCTGGCAAGGCTGGTCCAGGATGCGATGCAGGCGTCGGGGGGTGAGCTGGCAAAGGCCGGTCCATTGCTTCAACGCGGCATGACCGTGTGGGCGCACGACGTGGCGGCGCCGATCTCCCTGGCGATCGATCGTCATCGACCGACGGCGATCGTCGCCTCTCTCTTTGGCGTCGAGGCGGTTGACGCCACCTGCCCACCGTGTCCCTGGGCGGTCGTAAACAGCACCTTTTACATTGGCCCCAACCCGCCGCGGCCCGTTGAGGAGGACTTTGGCCCGCGGGCGATCCCCCTGGTCACGCGCTACGCGGAATTGCTCGAGGGGGCGGACCTCGTCTTGCACGCCACGGACCAGGTCTTCGACTACTCCTTTGACCGCCTGCCGTCTCGTCATCACTATGTCGGACCGCTCGGCATCTGGGAGCCACCTCGAGAACGTCCGCCCTACCTTCGAGAACCAGGCGATCCGTGGGTCCTCGTGTCGATCAGCTCACAGCGACAGGACGACGTCGCGCTCGCCGACGCGGCCGTTCGCGCGCTCGCCACTGAGCCGCTGCGAGTTCTCGTCACGCTTGGCGCGGAACACGAGCCCTCAGAGCTCTCAGCAGATCCCCCGAACCTGCAGGTCGAAAACACCGTTTCGCATGCGGCGGTATTGGAGCAAGCCGCGCTGCTCGTCAGCCACGCGGGTCATGGGAGCGTCATGAAGGCGCTGTGGCACGGGAAGCCGATGGTGCTCATCCCCTGGGGCCGTGATCAACCAGGGGTCGCCGCACGAGCCGAGGCGCTCGGTGTCGCCGAGGTCGTGCCGCGCGAGCAAGCAACGCCCGAAACCATCGGCGCCGCCGTGAAGCGGGCGCTCGTCAATCAGGAGATGGGCCATAGGGCCGCGAAGCATTCCGCTCGATTACGCGCGACGAATCCGCCGGCAACGGCGGCGGGCCACCTCGCGTCACTGCTCGAATGAGCGACTACGGCATTGCCGCCGGAAGCCAGGCCGACCGGGCTGTCTCGTAGCGGGCGATAGCGGCCTCCTGTCGCAGCGTCAGCGCGACCTCGTCCCAACCGTTGAGGAGGCACTCGCGGTAAAACGGGTCGATCGTGAAGGACGTCTCGAATCCGCCCGCGACGATCCGCTGGGCCGCGAGGTCGACCGTGACCTCCATCCCTGGCTCCTCGGTGGCGAGACGGATCAGCTCGGCAACCTGAGGGTCAGGGAGCTCGACCGGGAGCAGCCCGCTACGAAAGCTGTTGCTCTTGAAGATGTCGCCGAAGGAGGGCGCGATCACGACGCGAAACCCGGCGTCCAGTAACGACCAGGCCGCGTGCTCGCGCGACGAGCCGCAGCCGAAGTTCTCGCCGGTGACCAGGACTGACGCCCCCCGGTACGCCGCCGTGTCGAGGATGAACTCGCCGTTACGCCGCCAGTCGTAGAAGAGGAAGGGCCCGAAGCCCGAACGCTCGATCCGTTTGAGGAATTGCTTGGGAATGATCTGGTCGGTGTCGACGTTCGACCGATCCAGCGGGGCGAGCACGCCGGTGACACGAGTGAAGGCCTCCATCAGTTCCTCGAGAATTCCCTCACGTCGACCAGGTGGCCGGCGATCGCTGCCGCGGCCGCCATCGGTGGGCTGACCAGGTGGGTGCGGCCTCCACTCCCCTGCCGGCCTTCGAAATTGCGGTTGCTCGTCGATGCGCATCGCTCGCCCGGCCCGAGGATGTCGGGATTCATGCCGAGGCACATGGAGCAGCCCGCATCGCGCCACTCGAAGCCGGCCGCGCGAAACACCGCATCCAGTCCCTCGGCCTCCGCCTGATGCTTGACGCTGGCGGAGCCCGGCACGACCATCGCCCGAACCTTCGGATGGACCATCTGGCCGCGGATCACGGCGGCCGCCAGGCGGAGGTCCTCGAGACGGGCATTGGTGCAGGAGCCTATAAAGACGCGGTCGATCGCGATCGCCTCGATCTTCGTTCCCGGCTCGAGCGCCATGTAGGTGAGCGCCCGGGCATCGGTTTCAGTTGCCGGCTTCGGGACGCTCCCGGTTACTGGCACTGACTGGCCGGGGTTGGTTCCCCAGGTCACGTATGGCTCGAGGTGCGTGGCGTCGATCGTGACCTCCTGGTCGAATTGCGCGTCAGCCTCCGTCGCCAGCGCCTTCCAGCGCGCGATCGCCTCCTCCCAGTGCTCATCGCGGGGCGCATGCGGTCGCCCTTTCAAGTAGGCGAACGTCGTCTCATCCGGCGCCACCATCCCGGCGCGAGCGCCGCCCTCGATCGTCATGTTGCAGACCGTCATCCGCCCCTCCATCGACAGCGCCCGCATGGTCGACCCGCGGTACTCGATGACGTGACCTCGGCCGCCGTCGACGCCGATCCTGGCGATGATGCCGAGCGCAACGTCTTTGGCAGTCACGCCGAGCGGTAGCGCGCCGTCGACCGTCACCGCCATCGTCTTCGGCCGGCGTTGCCGCAAACACTGGGTGGCGAGGACGTGCTCGACCTCGGATGTCCCGATGCCGAAGGCGAGCGCGCCGAAGGCGCCGTGGGTCGAGGTGTGCGAGTCGCCGCACACGATCAGCAGGCCGGGCTGGCTGAGGCCAAGCTCCGGCCCGATGACGTGGACGATCCCCTGGCGGGCGTGCCCCATACCGTAGAGGGCAATGCCCTCCTGCCGGCAGTTGGATTCGAGCGCCGACATCTGACGTTCCGCGATCTCGTCGGCCGCCGGCCGCCCACCACGCGTCGGCACGTCATGGTCCATGGTCGCCACCGTGAGGTCGGGCCGGCGAACCCGCCGGTTGGCCAGCCGCAAGCTCTCGAACGCCTGAGGTGAGGTCACCTCGTGGACCAGGTGGAGATCGACATAGAGCAGGTCCGGGTCACCGTGGCCCGCGGCGACGATGTGCTGGTCCCAGATCTTGGCGATCATGGTTCGCCCCTTCACGGTAGTCATTGGGCCCACAGTTCCAACCTACCTTGTCTCGGCGAGGGCTCGCACCCGCAAGGCGAGTAGCAGGTCGAGTCGGGCGTCGGCGTCCTTGAGGTCGACCCCGGTGACCTCGCTGATCCGGCGAAGCCGGTAATGAAGCGTGTTGAGGTGAATGTGCAGGTCACGCGACGACTGCCGGAGGTTGCCATGCCGCTGTAGGTAGACCTCGAGCGTCTTCAGTAACGGCGTGCCACGGGCACGGTCGTAGTCGACCAGCGGCGCCAGCATTCGGCCGGCAAAGGCGTCCAGGCCGGCTCGATCTTCGACCTGCGCCAGCAGCCGGTAGACGCCCAGCCGCTCGTAGTTGATGACCTGCTCGCGTTTGCCGAAGCGCACCATCAGGTCGAGCGCGCGCTGGGCTTCGACGAAGGCGGGCTTGAAGTCTTCCGGCTTCACGCAGAGCCGGCCGATCGAGACCGACACCGTGATGCCGAGCTCCGACTCGGCGACGGCCTCGCGGATCCGCGTGGCCAGGCCCTCGGCCTCGGGGTCCATGCCGTCAGCAGGTTGGGGTACCAGCACGATGACGCTATCGCTGTGGGCGCTGACCAGGTGGCGCGGATGCTGCCGGCGAACTGCGCCGGTCACCACCTGGAACAGCTGATGCTTGAGCGCGATGACGCGCCCTTCCTCGTAGCGTCGCTCTCTGATGAACCGTCCGAAGTGATCCACGTCCACCACCAGCAGCCGGTGTGGCACCGACAGGTCATAGCGAAGATGTCGCGCCCGGCGCTGCACGTTCGCCTGATCGCCAAAGGTGCCGTTGAGCAGGTCATCGACCAGCTCGCCGCGCACGCGGTCCTCGGCTTCCGCCACCTCGCGCTGTTTGATCATCTCGAGCGCTATCACCGTGGCGGCGTGCTCGACGGCGATCATAGCGAGCTCCTCGAGATGCTGGGGATGGTCGATGATCGAGAGCAAGCCGAGGTGCTCGCGCCCGGCGAGGACCGGCGTGATGATGCGGGGCGCGGTCAGCCCAAGTTCGGGAAATGGGGGAACCTTACGGGGGACGCGGCCGACGACCACCTCGTGCAGCATGGCTTTGATGGCGGCGGACTGCTGGACCTTGGGCGGCGTGCCGTGGTGGGCGAGCGTCTGCTGCCGGTGCTTGTCTGTGACGCCGGGAACGACGTGGCTGGCCAGCAGCCGGAAGCTCGCGTCTTCCAGCGCGATCGAGCTCTCGACCAGCTCGCCAAGCTTCTTGACGATCACCTCCAGGCCCTGGCCGTCCAGGGCGAGGTCGGTGAACTGCCGGTGGATCTCGATCGAGCGCCGGAGCTGGCTGTTCTGGGCGTTGATGATCCGCTCCAGGATCGGGTTCATGATCTCCAGGTAGGAGACGTCCGGTGGGATCCGGATCAGAGGAATCTTGAATTCGTCCGCCTGGCCAAGCATGTCCTCCGGGATCTGGGGAAGGTAACGCTCTGGCTTGATGACCAGCCCGGCGGAGCCGACCGCGGCCAGGTTGCGCATCAGGTCCTTCTGGGCCGCCTGGTCATCCTTGATGGCGAACGCCACGGTCAGCAGGAGCTCGCCCTCCGCGAGCCAACTGATCGTCTCTGGGGATTCGAGTACCTTGACCCAGGTGATCGTGCGGTCGAGGCCGCCGGCCCCGGCCAGGACCTCGCCCCTCCTCAACCCCCCCAGCGCCATCGCTTCCCGGACTGTGAGCGCCATGGGAGTGACTAGTATGCCTCAAGCGCGGGCTGGCGTGAAGGACCAAAGGAACCAACGACTTTTAGATGGTTTGCACAATAGACTCGGGCGCCTGAGGCTGGTAGCGTTTCGGGTTGAGTCAACCGGCGTTGATGGGGATTTACTCACCCCCGGAGCTGGCCGGCTCGACAAGAGCGGCGGCCGTGGCCGCAAGCAGGGTGGTACCGCGGGAGGGGATCCTCTCGTCCTTGCAGCAGGAACGTGTCGTTCGAGCCAGCCAGCTGCAACGAGGAGGAAGGTACCAAATGGCCAGCTACACCATCGAGATCCCTGACGGGCTGCACCACGAGATCCAGGAGCGGCGGCACCAGATCGACGTGGCGGATATCTGCACCCAGGCGCTGACCGCCGCCGTCGCCGGAAGGCCCACCGAGGCCCATCCGTTCGGGCGCGGACACGAGGTCACCGAAGCGATCAATCGCATGTTCAGTGGTTGAGAGGCGTCGAATCTGATGAGTACTGAAATGATCGACCGCGTCGAGCAGGAGCTGACACCGTTTGGGCCAGCGCCACTGGAGCGCACCAGCGGCAACTTCTGGCTGATCGAGACGCTGCGGCGCTGGGGCATCACCTCTTACGCGGGTGTCAACGGTGGTGGCCTCATCCACGTGACCAAGCACCTCGAGCCGTTGTCCGACCCCTCGGAAGCTACCGACGGCGCACCGCGGATGCTGACGATGGGCGAGTACGTCGCCGGCTTCGTCCCACTCGGCTACTACCTCGCCTCCGGCCGGGTCGCCGGCTGCATCACCACTACCGGCGCCGCCACCAAGTTGGGAGGGAGCGGTCTGACGGACGCCAAGCTGCACAACATCCCGGCCGTCTATCTGGTCGCCCTCAACTCCACGCTATCGATCGGCCAGGCGCCGCTCCAGGACGTGTCGGTCCACGGCATGAACATCGTGCCGCAACTCCAGGCGGAGCTAGGTGACGGCTGCATCGTGATCGACGACATCGACACCATGGAGGAGCAGCTCGAGCGGGCCCAGGCGATCTTGATGGAATCCAAGCCGATCGCCATCGCCTTTTATCCGGACATCCTCTCGAAGGACGTCGAGGTCGACGTGCCCTCACGTCTCCGCCCCCGCGGCTTTCGACCGCAGGACGTGGAGCGCTTCCTTCAGGACTTTCCACAGATCGCCGACGGGCGCCGGGTCGTCATCTATGTCGGCAGTGAGGCCGCGCGCTGGCCGGGCATGCCGGCCTTGACCACCCAGCTGTCGGAGTTGCTGCAGGCCCCCACTGTCTGGTCGGTCAACGGGGCCAATGCCGTTTCCCCCGACAACCGCTTCGGCTTCGGCTACATCTCCTTCGGCGGCAACGACGAGGCGATGAAGCTCTGGCGAAGTGTCGGTCCCGACGACTGCGTCATCACGCTCGGCTTCGACCCGGGCGAATATTCCCTCAACCTGGCGACGATACCTGCTGGACAGGTGTGGAACTTCACCGGGTGGACGGAGCAGTACGGCCACATCGCCGGCGAGTTCCGCCATCGCGTTCGTGGCAACTACGACGTCGTGCACGGGGACCTGGACGCCGTTCTCGAAGAGGTTATTCCGCAGCTCTCGAAGCGTGGCGTCGGCCGGCGGCCATCGATGGCTGTGCCCGAGCGCCTCAATACGCGCCAGATCTCTCGTGACGTGCGCGAGGGTAGCGTCGACTTCATCCGCTTTTACGAGCAGCTGCACCAATCGTGGCGGCCGAACAGCATCGGGTTCGACGATGTCTGCATCGCCTACAAGGATCGGCAGTACGTCACCCAGCGACCCCATCCCTGGATTCCGTTCCACAGTACCCACGACGGGTCGGCGATGGGCGGCGGGTTCGGGCTCGGCGTCGGGGCAAAGATGGCCGACCCGACCCTGCACACCTTCGTCTTCTCCGGCGACGGCTGCTGGCGCCTGTTCGGCGGCGCGCTGGCCGACGCCGCCAATCTCGACCTGCGGCTCTTCATCATCAACAACGGCGTCTACGGGATCGTCGACAAAGGCCTCGAGGTCGTCATCCCCGACGTCGAGAAGCGGCGCTACCATTCGACGCTGCCGACGATCGACTTCGTCGGTGCGGCGAAGGCGCATGGCTGGGACGGCTACCGGGTGAAGCCGGACTTGAGCAATCTCAAGGAGATCATGGACGCCTGCTACGAGACCTCGGGCCAGTCAATCCTGATCGACGTGCCGGTCGACGCCGACCAGGTGATCGGCCTGAACCCTCGGCTGAACAACCTGACGACCAAGACGTACCTCTAATGGCCAAGGTCTACCACGACGACGACGCCGACATGGCGGCGCTGGCGGGCCAGCGAGTCGCGGTCATCGGCTACGGCAGCCAGGGCCACGCCCATGCCTTGAACCTGCAGGACAGTGGCGTCGATGTCGTGGTCGGCCTCTACAAGGGCAGTAAGTCCTGGGAGGCGGCGGAAAAGGAAGACCTGCGGGTCGAGACGGTCGAGAAGGCCGTCGAGCTGGGCAACCTGGTGATGATGCTCGTGCCCGATCAGACGCAGAAGCGACTCTACGATGAAGTGGTCAAGCCGAACTTAAAGCCGGGCAGCGCGCTGATGTTCGCGCACGGCTTCAACATCCACTTCAGCCAGATCCTGCCGGCGGCTGATATCGACGTCACCATGGTCGCGCCCAAAGGGCCCGGCCACATCGTGCGCCGGCTCTTCAAAGAGCGGGTCGGCGTACCGGCGCTCTTTGCCGTCCACCAGGACACGACCGGCAAGGCGCGCGCCCGCACGCTCGCCTACGCCCGCGGGATCGGCTCGACCATGGCGGGCGTGCTGGAGACGACGTTCAAAGAGGAGACCGAGACCGACCTCTTCGGTGAGCAGGCGGTCCTCTGTGGTGGACTCACCTCGCTCGTCAAGACCGGCTTCGACACGCTGGTAGAAGCCGGCTACCAGCCGGAGCTCGCCTATTTCGAGTGCCTGCACGAGATGAAGCTGATCGTCGACCTGATGTACCAGGGCGGCATGAGCTACATGCGCTACAGCATCAGCGACACCGCCGAGTTCGGCGACTACGTCAGCGGCCCCCGGATCATCAGCCCCGCGGTCCGCGAGGAGATGCGCCAGATCCTCCGCGAGATCCAGGACGGCACCTTCGCCCGCACCTGGATCCTGGAAAACCAGGCGGGCCGGCCCGCCTTCAACGCCTCCCGGCAGCGCGCCAAGGGCGAGCTGATCGAGAAGGTCGGCTCGGAGCTGCGCGCCATGATGCCCTGGCTGAAAGCCGACAAGAAGGCCAGCAACTGATGGAGGCCCGAGTACCGACACCGACGGGCGACCGCGTGTTCATCTTCGATACCACCCTGCGCGACGGCGAGCAATCGCCCGGCGCGTCGCTGACGCCCGATCAGAAGCTCGCGATCGCCTGGCAACTCGCTCGCCTGGGCGTCGACGTGATCGAGGCCGGCTTCCCCCTCTCCTCCCCCGGCGATTTTGAGGCGGTGCAACGGATCGCCCGGCAGATTCGAGGCCCGATGATCACCGCGCTGGCGCGTGCGGCCCGTCCTGACATCGATGCCGTGTGGCAGGCCGTCCAGGATGCCGAGAGAAAGCAGATCCACATGGTGCTCTCCGTGTCGGACATCCATATCGAGCGGAAGCTTCGCTCCAACCGGCGCGACGTGCTCCGCCGCGGCGTCGAGGCCGTTGCCTATGCGCGCTCGCTGTGCGACGACGTCGAGTACTCACCGGAGGATGCGGGCCGCGCCGATCTCGCGTACCTCTTCGAAACGCTCGAGGCGGTGATCGACGCCGGCGCCACGGTCGTCAACATTCCCGATACGACCGGTTACACGCTCCCCAACGAGTTCGGGGCGCTGATCGCATCGATCTGCGAGAACGTCCGCAACATCGACCGGGCCTTGATCAGCGTGCATTGCCACAACGATCTCGGCCTCTCGACCGCGAACAGTATCGCCGCCGTCCTGAATGGCGCTCGCCGGGTCGAGTGCACGATCAACGGCATCGGCGAGCGGGCCGGCAACGCCTCGCTCGAAGAAGTCGTGATGATCCTCCGCACCCGCGAGAAGTCACTCGGGCTGCGAACCGGGATCGACACCACGCGCCTGGCCGAGGTCAGCGCGCTGGTCTCGCGACACACCGGCATTCCGGTGCAGCCCAACAAGGCGGTGGTCGGCGGCAACGCTTTTGCGCACGCCTCCGGCATCCACCAGGACGGGGTCCTCAAGGACAAGCTGAATTACGAAATCATGCGGCCCGAAGAGGTCGGGATGGGAGAAAGCCGGATCGTGCTCTCGCCCCGCTCGGGACGGCACGCGTTCCAGTTCCGCCTGGGGGAGCTCGGGTATCACTTGTCGGAGGCGGACTTCGGAAGGGCCTGGGAGCTCTTCCTGGAGCTCGCCGACCGCAAGAAAGACATCCTCGATCGGGACCTGGAGGATATCGTGCGCCGCACACAGTCGCTGGTATCCTCGATTCCTCCCCCTCCGGGGGAGGGCAGGGTGGGGGTGATCGCCTGATGGCCGTCGAGCCCCTGCACCCGTCGGAGACCGCGCCACCCCCGCCCACGAAGGCGATCTATGGCGGCTTTGCCTACTTCAAGGGCGCGATCGTGCCCTTCGGCGAGGCGAACGTCAGCGTCGGCACCCATGCCCTGAACTACGGCACGGGATGCTTCGAGGGGATTCGCGGGTACTGGAACGCCGAGCAGCACGAGATCTATCTCCTGAAATTGGCCGAACATTACGAGCGGTTCCTCAAGTCGACGGCGCTGCTCAAGATCAAGCTCGAGGAGAATGTCGACCAGCTGTGCGAGCTGACGCGCGAGATCGTCCGCCGTGACGGCTTCCATACGGACGTTTATGTCCGGCCGATTGCCTTCAAGTCCTCCGCCATGATCAAGGTCGATCTTCACTCGTCCGAGGATGCGGTCGCGATCTTCGCCATGCCGATGGGGGCCTACGCACGGATCGATGGGTTGCGAGTCACGATCTCCTCCTGGCGGCGGGTCAGCGACAACAGCATCCCGGCTCGGGCGAAGATCACCGGCGCCTACATCAACACCGCGCTGGCCACCGAAGATGCCAACGCCGCCGGTTACGACGATTGCCTGATGCTCACGGAGGACGGTCACATCGCCGAGGGGGCCGCCGCCAACTTCTTCATGGTCCAGGGCAGAACCCTGATCACGCCCCCCGTCACCGACGACATCCTGGTTGGCATCACCCGGGCCGCGGTGATGGGGCTGGCCCTTGACCTCGACCTCGACGTCGTCGAGCGAAGCATCGACCGGACCGAGGTCTACCAGGCCGATGAGGCCTTCCTCTGCGGCACCGGTGTCCAGGTGGCGCCGATCGTCGAGGTCGATGGGCGCGCGGTTGGCAGCGGCCGGCCCGGCACGATCACCATGGGACTTCAGGAGGCGTATTTCCGCGCGGTGCGGGGCCAGGACCCGCGCTACCGGCAATGGTGCACCCCCGTTTATGGGGGGATGCCCCGAATTAGGTAGTCAAGTTGCAAGGCGGAGGCAGGGACTGTTAGGCTTTTCGGACAACTGAATACCGACGGTTATCAAGAGTGGCGGAGGGACCGGCCCAGAGATGCCTGCCAACCTACCGGAATACCGGCAAGGTGGAAAGTCCGTCAGACGAGAGTCTGAAAGATGATGCAGTCACGGACGAGACGGCCCCTCCCCGCAGGGGCTTTTTTTATGGTGAGGCCGCGAGAATGAGCGGCCCCGGCGTGGAAAGGCCGCGAGAAGATCAGGAGGAAATCGGTGAAGCAGTTGCGATGTCGGGAGTGCGGACGATTGCGGGACTTCGAGCCCGCCTACGTCTGCGAGCACTGTTTCGGACCGCTCGAGGTGGCGTACGACCTCGACGCCGTCAGGGAGCGGGTCAGCCACGACTCGATCGCGAAAGGACCGAACACCATCTGGCGCTATCGAGAGCTGTTGCCCGCCCCGGACAGCGAGCCCATCGACCTGGGGACGGGCTTCACGCCGTTGGTGCACGCCCCCAACCTCGGGAAGGTCCTGGGCCTCGATCATCTCTACCTGAAGAACGACACGGTGAACCCGACCGGCTCGTTCAAGGATCGCAACGTCGCGGTCGCCACCAACTTCGCGCTCTCCTACGGCTTCGACACGCTCTCCTGCTCCTCCACCGGTAACCTCGCCGGCTCGGTCGCCGCCTACGCGGCGCGCGCGGGAATGCGCGCGCTCGTCTTCATTCCCGCCGATCTGGAGCCGGGCAAAGTCGGCGCGGCGAGCGCCTATGGCGCCACCGTGGTCGAGGTCAACGGCACCTACGACGACGTCAACCGGCTGTGCGTCGAGCTCGCCGACCTATACGGCTGGGCGATCGTCAACGTCAACCTCCGGCCGTTCTATTCCGAAGGGAGCAAGACGCTGGCGTTCGAGGTGGTGGAACAGCTCGGCTGGAGGGCGCCCGATCATATCGTCGTTCCCGTCGCCGCAGGGTCCCTGCTCGCCAAGACCGCCAAGGCGTTCCAGGAACTCTTCGGCGTCGGCCTCGTCGACCGGGTCTCCACGCGGATCCACGCCGCGCAGGCGGAAGGCTGCGCCCCCGTGAGCACGGCCATCAAGGAAGGCCGCGACCAGGTCACGCCGGTGCGGCCGAATAGCATCGCGAAGTCACTGGCCATCGGCAACCCCGCCGACGGCCGCTACGCGGCACGGGCGGTGCGCGCCTCGGGAGGGTGGGGTACCGCCTGCCGCGAGGACGCGGTCCAGAAAGCGATGGCACTGCTGGCCGAGACCGAGGGCGTCCTGAGCGAGCCCGCCGGTGGCGTCGTGGTCGCCGGGCTCGAGGAACTCATCGGGAGCGGGCGCATCCGGCGGGAGGAAACCGTCGTGATCTGCATCACCGGCAACGGCCTGAAGACGACCGAGCTCTTCGACGTCCGCGATGGGCTCCGGCTGCACCTGGCGAAGCCCCGCGCGTCAGAGTTCGAGAAGGCGCTGGCTGCTGCGGAAAAAGCCCCAGCCGCGGTCGCATGACCCAAACGCTCCGGGTCGGAGTCATTGGCGCGACCGGGCTCGCCGGCCAGCAGGTGCTGGCCGCACTGGTCCAGCACCCGTGGTTCACGGTTGTGGCGGTGGGCGCCTCCGAGAGCTCGGCCGGGAAATCGCTGGACCACGCGCTCCGTGACCCGTCTGGTGCAAGCCGCTGGTTTGCCGAGGGTCATCCCGATGGGTCGCTGCTGTCGCTCCGCTGCCTCAACGCTGAGCAACTCCTCGCGCAGCCGCTCGACCTGGTCTTCAGCGCGGTCTCAAAAGAGGTCGCGGAACTCTGGGAGCCTCGCTTTGCGGAACGGGTGCCCGTGATCAGCACCGCGTCGGCGTTTCGCTATGACCCCGATGTCCCGATCTTGATCCCCGGGATCAACGACGCGCATGCCGAAGCGCTGCACGATCAGCGCCGCAACCGCGGCTGGCGCGGCTTCATCGCGCCGATCCCCAACTGCACGACGAGCGGGCTGGCCGTCTCGCTGAAGCCGCTCCAGGATGCCTTCGGCGTCCGCACCGTGATGATGACCTCGCTCCAGGCCGTCTCGGGCGCGGGCCGGCAGGACGGGGTGCTGGCGCTCGACGTGATTGACAACGTCATCCCCTTCATCCCCGGTGAAGAAGAAAAGGTCGAGCGCGAGACGAAGAAGATCCTCGGGCACTGGGGCGAGCCCGCGCAATTTACGGTTTCGTGCACCTGCACCAGGGTCAATGTCCAGGACGGACACCTGGAAGCCGTTTACGTTGGGACGGAGCGGCCCTCCGATGCAGCGACGGCCACCGCCGCGATGGAGCGGTTCGGCGTCGACGGACTCAAAGGTCTCCCCTCGGCGCCCGAACGGCTGCTGCAGGTCAATCCCGACCCCTTCCGACCGCAACCACGCCGGGACCGCAACGCGGGCGACGGCATGACGGTCACCGTCGGCCGCGTGCGCGACGAGCCCGCGCTCCACGGGGTGAAGTACGTCGTGCTTTCGCACAACACCAAGCTCGGCGCGGGCAAGGGGGCGGTCCTTACGGCTGAATGGCTGACGCGGGAGGGATTTATTGTCAGCAATTCCTGAGTCCCTCACGCGACCGATCCTCGTTCAGAAGTTCGGCGGTACGTCGCTCAGTACGCCTGCCCGCATCAAGCGGGCGGCCAAGCGGGTCGCCGCGAGCCGGCGGACGGGCTACGACGTCGTCGTTGTGGTCAGCGCCATGGGGGACTCGACCGACCACCTGGTGAGCCTGGCGTCGCAGGTCGCGAAAGAGCCGACCGCGCGCGAGCTCGACCTGTTGCTCTCGACCGGGGAGGGCGTCTCGGCCCCGCTGATGTCGATGGCCCTCAACGAACTGGGCGTGCCGGCCGTCTCTCTCCTCGGCTTCCAGGCGGGCATCCAGACCGACCAACGCCACGCGAAGGCTCGCATCGTCGGTCTTACCCCGGGTCGGATCGAGCGCGAGCTGGCCGCCGGGCGGGTCGTCGTGGTTGCCGGCTTCCAGGGCATGGGCGACGAGATGGAAGTGACCACCCTCGGACGGGGTGGCTCGGACACGACGGCCGTGGCGCTCGCCGCGGCCCTCAAAGCGCAAGCCTGCGAGATCTTCACCGACGTGCGCGGCATCTACACCGCCGATCCGCGATTCGTTCCGAACGCGCGATTGCTGCCGCACATCGCTTACCCGGAGATGCTCGAGCTGGCCAGCTCTGGCGCCCAGGTGATGCACCCGCGAGCCGTCGAGATCGCCGAGGCCTACTCGATGGAGCTGCATGTCCGCTCGAGCTTCCACGCGGGGCCGGGTACCATCATCAGTTCAGAGGCAACGATCATGGAAGAGCGGAATCGCGTAAGGGGCATCGCGCACGAGGAGCACGTCGCCCGGCTCTCCGTGGTCGGCGTCCCGGATCGGCCCGGCATCGCCGCCGCCATCTTCGCGCCGCTGGCGGAAGCCGACATCGCCGCCGACGTGATCGTGCAGACCGCGAGCCACGAAGGTGTAACCGACATGTCGTTCACGGTGTCATCGGCCGACGGCAGGCAGGCCGAGCGCATCGTCCAGGGCGTCGCCAAAGAAATCGGCGCGCGCACGGTGCTCGCGCAAAACGGCCTCGCCAAGGTCTCCGTGATCGGGAGCGGCATCCGTGGGCAACCTGGCGTGGCGGCGACCATGTTCCGCACGCTGTCGGACCACGGCATCAACATCGAGATGATCTCCACGTCGGAGGTGCGCATCACCTGCATCATCGAGGCAAGAAAGGTCAAGGACGCCGTCACGGCTCTGCACGAGGCGTTCAGGCTGTAGTGTCCAAAAGCGCCGCGGTGCGGGTCCCGGCATCGTCGGCCAACCTCGGACCGGGCTTCGATGTGCTCGCCCTGGCGCTCGACCTCCACCTCACGCTCGAGGCGCGCGAGTCGCCGACGACGACGATCACCTGGAAGGGCGAAGGCGCCGGGGAAGTGCCGCTCAACCGCAAGAACCTGATCGTCCGCGCAGCCGAGGAGCCGTTTGCGGGTTGGAGCCGCCCGCTGAGTGGACTCGAGGTTCGCGTGAAGAACGACATACCGATCGGCCGCGGCCTGGGCAGCAGTGCCGCCGGTATCGTCGCGGGGATCACGCTGGGAGCGAAACTGCGCGGCCTGCGAATGCCGGCGCAGCGGCTCCTCGAGCTCGCCATCCCGCTCGAGGGCCATGGTGACAACCTGGCAGCCGCGCTCTACGGTGGCTTCTGCATCGCCGTCATCGAAAACGGCGGGGTGCGCGTGCACCGCCTCGACTGGCCAGCCCGCTGGCGGGCCGTCCTGTTCGTTCCGAACGAAGTATCTCCCACTCACGAGGCCCGCCGCCTGGTGCCGCGCCGTCCAACGCGCGAGGATGCGGTCTTCAATCTTGGCCGGGTCGCGGAGTGGGTGCTCGCGTGCTCCCAGAAGGACCGCTCGCTGGTCGCTAGCGCGATGGACGACCGGCTGCATCAGCCCGGCCGGGCGCAGGCCTATCCCTATCTGGACGACACGATCGCGGCGGCCGAACAGGCGGGGGCCCTGGGGGCGGCGCTCAGCGGCGCGGGCGGCAGTGTCATCGCCGTTGCGGATCGAAACCTGGCGGCCGTCGGCATGGCGATGATCAGGGCCGCGGGCTTGCACGGAGTCAAGGGGAGTATGGCCATGCTGAGGGCCTCGCCGGCCGGCGCTACCCTGAAAAAAGACCGGTCCCTGTAACCCTTCTGAAAGGTTCGCCCGGGCAGACTGAGCCCAGCGTGGAGACGTGCTTCTCCATGCCTGCGATTTCAGATGAGAAGGAGGTGAGAAGCATCACTCCAACCCAACGCGTAATCACGATTGTCGGCGTCGCCGGATCGCTCATCGCGGGCGGCGTGATCGGGGCCACACTGGCCGGTCCGCTGGCGGCCGCGGCGGCGAACACGAGCAATTCGACTCAGCAGATCACGGCAACGGCAGCTCCGAGCGCGAGCGCCGGTACTTTCAAGTCCAACGAGGACGCGACCCACGAGGCTGGTGAAAGCGCCACCGTCGAGGCCCAGGAGAATTCAGGCCAGCGGCCGGGCGGCGGATCCGGGAAATTCACCCCGAACGAGAACGCGGCGCACGAGACGACCGAGAGCGCCGCACGCGAAGCACAGGAGAACGCGGGCCAGCGCCCGACCGTTCCCTAACAAACACCCGACATCGCATCGGGACCCACCGCAAAGGGGTCCCGATGCCTCCCTCTGCAAAAGGTCGGGGCGACGGCCTCGTTGTGGCCTTATGGCGGAGATCGTCTCGGACGAAATCGAGATCGCAGCCCACTGGCCCCTTCCCCGGTTCGGGGTCCACCGGGTCAGGTACGGGATCCCGCTGATGGCGGCTTCCTACCTCGCACTCGTATTGACGGTGGTGCGGTATCTTCCGGGCATACACGATCCGCGGCTCCTCTACGGCGTTGCGTTTCCGGTCGTGGCGTGCATCCTGACTACCTGGGGCGCCTCGTACTACGACGGGACGACGATCATGGCCAACCGCGACCACGTCACTCTGAAGCGCTGGTGGCGGCGGCCGGCGGTTGTCCCCATCAGCGAGGTCGCTCGGATCGTTCGACTCACCGTCGATGAGCCTACGAAGAACGGCACGACCCCGAGACCCGCGCTTTTCTTTTTCAATTCCAAGGGCCGCTGCGTCCTCTCGCTGTTCTCGGCTCGTTTTGATGATCGCGACCTGGCGCAATTGTGGTCGACCATCGGAATGGAGCCCGAAGGCAGCTTGGACGATCACGTGAAGATCATGAAGCTGGGCGATCGCTTTCCCGGAGCCTTCGACAAGCCCGCCGCCTAGAGTCGGCCCCGGCCCTCACTCGCGGAGGGAGCAAAGTCAGCTCGCAGCGGCGGCGCGAAATTCCAGGAGGAGCGGCGAGCTGATCAACACATCCGCGGTCGCGATGTTCGTGGCCAGCGGAATGTTGCAGACGTTGCAGATTCGGAGCAACGTCTGGATATCGGGATCGTGCGGATGCTTGTCGAGCGGGTCCACCATGAAGAGGACGGCATCGATATCGCCCTCCACAACGCGGCTGGCAATCTGGACGTCGCCACCGTGCGGCCCGGCCGTCACGCGCTCGACGTCCAGCCCGACCTTGTCGCGCAGCAGGTCGCCGGTCGCCCCGGTGGCGACGATGTCGTACTCCTGCAAGCGGCTGCGGTTGAACGTCGCAAAGGCGACCAGGTCTGCCTTCTTGCCGTCATGAGCAATGATGGCGAGGCGCGGCCGCTCACGATTCGAAGCTAACTTCACGTCCGAAAGCATACGTCTCCCGTATTTCGAAAGCATCGGACGCTGGCTACAAAAGCGTGACGGTATCTTTGAATCGATCGCACACCCCTATTCAACACCCCGATCGCCGCTGCTATTCCCCTATTGGTCACCCTGAGTGACGCGCGTATTGCGCCAGTCACGCGCATCCTGCAGGAAATTCGTGAGCAACAGATGGCCATGCTCGGTCAGGATCGCCTCCGGATGGAACTGCACGCCGGCGAGCGGATGCTGCCGGTGGCGCAATCCCATCACCGTGCCCTCCTCGGTCCATGCCGTGACCTCCAGGTGGTCGGGCAGCTTGTCGCCCTCGACCACCAGCGAGTGATAGCGCGTGGCCACGAACGGGCTTGGCAGACCGCGAAAGACCGATTGCTCCCGGTGAAAAACGCGCGAGACCTTTCCGTGCATCACCTGCGCGGCCCGACGCACCTGCCCGCCGTAGGCTTCGCCGAGACACTGATGGCCGAGGCAAACGCCGAGCGTCGGCAGGGTCGGGCCCAGCTCGACGAGGAGATCCTTACAGATACCTGCATCGGCAGGTGTCCCGGGCCCGGGCGAGAGCACAGCGGCAACGGGGCGTAGATGCGTTATTTGCTCGAGCGTGATCTCGTTGTTGCGGTGGACCACCACCCGCTCGCCCAGCTCGCCCAGGTACTGAACCAGGTTGTAGGTGAAGGAGTCGTAGTTGTCGATCACCAGCACGACGTCCCTGGGATTCATGTCAGCCCGCGGCGGCGAGCGCCTGCAGCAGCGCGGATGCCTTATTGCGCGTCTCGAGGAATTCTTCCTCGGGGACCGAGTCGGCAACGATGCCGGCGGCGGCCTGAACCGTCGCGTTTCCATCCTTGACCACCATGGTTCGAATCGCGATGCAGGTGTCCAGATCGCCGGTGAAGCTCAGGTAACCGATCGCCCCGGCGTACACGCCCCGCCGCTCGCGTTCGAGCTCGGCGATGATCTCCATGGCGCGGATCTTCGGCGCCCCCGTTACCGTGCCCGCGGGGAAACACGCCCGCAGCGCATCCATCGGGCTGCAGTCGGCGCGCAGCCGGCCGGTGATGTTCGAGACCAGGTGCATGACGTGCGAGTAGCGTTCGACATTCATCAACTCCGTCACCTTCACGCTCCCTGTCTCGCAGACCCGTCCGAGGTCATTGCGCCCCAGGTCGACGAGCATCACGTGCTCGGCACGTTCTTTTTCACTGGAACGCAGTTCGTCTTCCATGCGCTGATCGGCCGCCGCATCGCGACCTCGCCGTCGGGTGCCCGCGATCGGCCGGTAGCGCACCCTCCGACCCTGCACCGTCACGAGGATTTCCGGCGATGTGCCGAGGATGGTGGTGGCGGGCAGCTTGAGAAAATACATGTAGGGCGAAGGATTAAGCGCTCGTAGAAGGCGGTAGACGTCAAATGCATCGGCCTGGAGCGGCGTGGTGAATCGCTGGGCGATCTGCACCTGGTAGATGTCACCCGCAAGGATGTGCGACTTCGCCTGCTCGACGGCGTGGAAGAACTCCGGCTGCGACAAGCGACCTTCGAGGCTTAAACCGGCCGGCCGGTCGGCGGGCTCGAGCGCGCGAAGGCGAACGGTCCGGTTCAGCCGGCGGGCCAGGTCGTCGAGCCGCGCCACGGCTTCGGCATAGCGCGATTCGATCGGCGGCCGCTGCGTGCGGACGTGGGTGACGAGCTTCAACCGGTGCCGGACATGGTCGAAGCAGGCGAGTGTGTCGGTGATGACGAACACGCCATCGGCCACCTGTAGTGGATCGGCCGCCGGCACCGGAAGGCGCTCCAGATAACCCGCGGCTTCGTAGCCGAGGTATCCGACCGCGCCGCCGCAAAACCCTTCGGGAAGACCTTCCGCCGGTTCCGCGGCAAATGTCTGCAGGTAGGCTTCCAGGGCGCGCAGCGGGTCGGCTCCGTCGAGCTCATGGCGGCCGCTGGCATCCTGCACGGCGGCGCGACCACCCGCGATCGTCACGATCGCCATTGGGTCGGCGGCCACGAAAGAGTAGCGGCCGAGCTGCTCCCCGCGCTCGACACTCTCGAGCAGGTAGGCGGGACCGTCGCTCGCCAGCGCCGCGTAGGCCGTGACCGGTGTCAGCGCGTCCGAGAGCATGTCGCGGAAGATCGGCACCATCGGCGCGCGCCGCGCGCGTTCCTTGACCTGGTCGAGCGTCAGCGAAACGGACACGCGGCCCCCGTCATCATGAGGCTGCAGGATACGGGTTCTTTGGTCCGAGCGGCGCGACCGCCGTCAGCGGCATGTCCGCCAGGCTCGCGAGCAGCGAGCCCGCTGACGCGGGCACATCCCTTGCCGCCCGTAACAGATCGGCGAGCACCGCGCTCGCGGCGGCGTCCGGGCCGGCCCCCGGCCCTTCAAAGGTGAGCGGCCCGGCGTATTCGGCGTCGAGGCTGATCGCATTCATCGCGCCATGGACGCGCGCCATCGGCGCAGCCGCGGGGACCAGTCGTGGACGGACGTCGGCCTCGATAGAGGCATCGTCGTGGATCGTCGCCGCCGCGAGTAGCTTGATGACGAATCCACGCCCGCGTGCCGCCTCGACCTGCACCGGATCGACGCCACGAATCCCGACCCGATCAATCTGGGAGGGATCGATGCGGCGCCGAAAGGCCAGCATCACGAGGATGGCAAGCTTGGCGGCCGGGTCATGCCCATCGACGTCGGCGCTCGGATCGGCCTCGGCGAGGCCGCGGCGCTGAGCGTCCGCGAGGGCTTCCGCATAGGTCGCCCCGCCGTCAATCGCGGCGAGGATCGAGTTGGTCGTGCCGTTGAGGATGCCCATGATCGAGCGGATCCGGTCCGCGCCGAGCGTGTCGGCCAGGGTTTCGACGATCGGGATCGCGCTGGCGACGGAGGCCTCGAACCGAATCGGCCCGAGTCGCGCCAGCTGCGGCCCTTCCGCGGCGATCAACTGCTTGTTGGCCGTAATCACCTGGCGGCCTGCCTGGAGCGCCGTATGTATATAGGTATGCGCCGGTTCCAGGCCGCCCATCACCTCGACGACGGCATCGAGCTGTGGCTGGGCCAGCAATTGCGCGGCGGGGAGCAATGGTGCCGGTGCGCGCCGGCCCTGAGGGTGCGCCACCGCAATGGCTTCCAGCTGGATCGGCCGGCCGGCGGCCTGCGTGATCCGATCGGCATCCTCCACCAACCGTCGCGCCAGCGCTCCGCCGACGTGGCCAAGGCCGAGCAGCCCAACGCGATACGGGGCACGCATTCGGGAACGCTACCATCACCGCCATGACCGCCGGCATCATCGAGCGCTACGCGGCGTATCTGCCGGTTACCCCGTCGACCCCCCGCATCACGCTTGGTGAGGGGTCGACACCACTAGTCCGGTCGTCGAGGATAGGCCCGGCGATCGGGCTCGACCAGCTCTATTTCAAATGCGAGGGCCTGAATCCGAGCGGGTCGTTCAAGGACCGCGGGATGGCGCTCGCCACGGCCAGGGCGATCGAGGCCGGGTCCCGAACGCTGATGTGCGCCTCGACCGGGAACACGAGCGCCTCTGCGTCGGCCTATGCCGCCCGCTTTGGTCTGCGCGCGGTCGTGGTCGTGCCCGCCGGAGGCGTCGCCGCCGGAAAACTGGCGCAGGCACTCGCCTATGGCGCGATCATCGTGACCGTCAAGGGATCGTTCGACCGCGCGCTGACCCTTGTGCGCAAGCTGGCGGACGAACCTACTGTCACCCTGGTGAACTCGGTCAACCCCTATCGCATCGAGGGTCAGAAGACAGCGGCCTTCGAGATCATCGAACAGCTGGGCCGCCCACCGGCACAGCTCTTCATTCCGGTGGGCAACGCCGGCAACATCACCGCCTACTGGCGCGGGTTTCGCGAGCTCGCCGGCCGCAGTACCGCGTCACTCCCGACGCTGCACGGCGCGCAGGCCAAGGGAGCGGCGCCGCTGGTCCGCGGACGGCCGGTGGCACGGCCGCAGACGGTCGCGTCCGCGATTCGGATCGGCAACCCCGCCTCCTGGAGCGCCGCCATTGCGGCACGTGACGAGTCGGGCGGCACGATCGAAGCCGTCAGCGACGACGAGATCATCGCGGCGCAGCGACGGCTGGCGCGCGAAGAAGGTCTGCTGGTCGAGCCGGCATCAGCGGCCGCCGTGGCCCTTTTGCTGAAAAGGGCGCCCGCCGGAACCCTGGGCGACGAGCCGGTTGTTTGCGTGCTTACCGGTCATGGGCTCAAGGATCCGCAGGCCCTGACTCGTGGCTCACGAGTGCCTCGGCCCGTTGAGCCGACGCTCAAGGCGCTGCGACGCGCGATCGGCTAACCCAGCGCATCCACGATGGCGTCGGCCATCGCGGTGCTCCCCACCGGGGTCTGGCCCGCGGGGACGATGTCCGCGGTTCGCAAGCCTCCCGCCAGGACCTGGGAGACGGCGCGCTCGATCGCCTGCGCCGCGTCCTCCCGGTTGAGCGACCAGCGCAGCAGGAGCGCGGCGCTCAGGATCGCGCCGATCGGATTTGCGATGTCCTTTCCCGCGATGTCCGGTGCCGAACCGTGGATCGGCTCGTAGAATCCCAGCGTTCCGGCGCCGAGGCTTGCGGACGGCAGCATCCCCAGCGCGCCGGCCAGCATCGACGCCTCGTCGGTGAGGATGTCGCCAAAGAGGTTCTCCGTGAGCACGACGTCGTACGCCTGCGGCCGGCGGAGCAGTTCCATCGCGAAGGCGTCCACCAGCATGTGGCTGCAGGCGACGTCGGGGTAGCGTTGCCCGACCCGGCTGACGACCGCGCGCCAGAGCCGGGAGGTCTCGAGCACGTTGGCCTTGTCGACCGACAGCAGCTTGTGGCGCCGCAGGCGGGCCAGCTCGAACGCCCGGACGGCAACCCGCTCGATTTCCGGAGTGCTGTATCGCATGGTATCGACGGCGGCCTCGCCACGCGCAGTCATGTAGCGCCGCTTGGGACGGCTGAAATAGAGCCCACCCGTCAGCTCGCGAACCACCAGCAGATCGACGTCGCGGACCCGCTCGGGGCGTAGCGCCGAGGTCGCGACCATGGCGGCATCAACCCTTACCGGACGTAAGTTGGCGAAGAGGCCAAGGCCTTTGCGAAGCCCGAGCAGGGCCGAGCCGGGCCGCAGCTTGCTGTCCGGCGCCGCGTCGTCCCATTTGGGTCCACCAACCGCGCCGAAAAGGATCGCGTCCGCGGTCTTGCAGAGACGAAGTGTCTGCGGTCGCAGCGCCACGCCATAGGCATCGACCGCCGCACCGCCCACGACATCGTCGACGTAGTCGAGTGCGATGCCAACCTTGCCCGCGGCGGCATCCAGGACTCGCCGCGCGGCGGCGGTCACCTCCGGACCAATGCCGTCTCCAGGCAGCACCACGATGCGCGCGGCGATCGCCACGGTAAAAGGTTATCGTGCGACCGGGAGCGTGAAGCGGATCTCCGTCCCTTTTCCGGGTTCGCTGATCGCCTCGATCGTGCCCCCGTGAGCGGTCACGATATCTCTCGCGATCGCCAGCCCGAGGCCCGAACCCGGCGAGCCGGGACCTTTGACGAAGCGCTCGAAGATGCGCGGGCGTAGCTCGTTCGGGATTCCCTGGCCGGTGTCGCGAACCGCGAACGTGACACTGTCACCCGTTCGTCGAGCGCTGGCGGTGACCGTCCCGCCGCGGGGCGTATAGCGAATCGCATTGGAGAGCAGATTGCCGAGGACACCTCGAATCCGCGCCGGATCCGCGTCGACCGCCGGTAGGTCCGGCTCGAGGTCCGCGACCAACCGCGCCGAAGCGGCGTCCGCGGCGCTCTGAAATGCCGCCAGGCTGCTCGTAACGAGGACCGGCACATCGACGGCTTCACGCTTGAGCCTCAGGCTGCCGACGTCGGCCAGCGTCATCGTGGCCAGCGCGTCGACGAGCGTGTCGAGCGACGCCGCGGCATCGAGGATCGGCGTCACGTGCGCCTGGTCACCGGGATAAATACCGTCACCGATGCCCTCGGCTTGCCCGCGAATAATGGCGAGCGGCGTTCGCAGCTCGTGCGTCAGATCCGCGACAAAGGCGCGCCGGTTGCGGTCGGCGGCCGCGAGACGCGCACTCATCGCGTTGAAGGCGCGGGCCAGCGTCCGAAGCTCACGCGGGCCGCGCTCGGCGATCTGCACTCCGTAGTCGCCGGCTTCGATCCGCCCGGCGGCGTCGACGAACTCGCCCAGGTTGACGGCCATCCGTTGAAACCGCCGGCTGCCGCGAACGATGAGGAGCACCAAGAGGATCAGAGCCGCAATCGCGACGAAGCGAACGGCGTGTGGCGCCTCGATCAGGCCGAGGGCGGTGCCGGCGAGCACCACACCAATCGTGAGCAGCACGGCGATGACCAGAAAAGCGGCTGCGATGAAGCCGGCAATCCGCCAAAGGAAGCGGCGGCCGACACGGCGCCAGGGCGGCCGGCCGGCCGGCGGCCAGGGCTGACCCTCGGGCCACCAGGGCGGCTGACCGCGGCCACGCGAACCCGGCGGGCCCCAGCCCCGGCCGCGCCATCCCGACGGGCTCATCGCCGTCCATCCGTGAAGCGATAACCGACGCCGAAGACGGTTAACAGGTAGCGCGGATTGTGTGGGTCCGGCTCGATCTTGCGGCGCAGGTTCTTGATGTGGGCGTCGATCGCGCGCTCGAACGGTTCACCCGCATCGCCATGGACGGCGTTGAGGAGTTGGGCCCGGCTGAACACGCGGCCCGGCTGCCGTGCCATCGTCGCGAGCAGTTGAAATTCCGTCGGCGTCAACTCGATTCGCGTGCCGGCGATGGTCAGCTCCATGCTCGGCACGATCAGCTCGACGTCCCCCGAGCGAATCAGGTCGCCCGGCGCTTGGGCGGCTTCGCTGCGACGGAGCACGGAGCGCACGCGCGCGACCAACTCCTTGGGACTGAAGGGCTTGGTGAGATAGTCGTCGGCACCAAGCTCGAGACCGATCAGCTTGTCGGATTCATCGGTGCGCGCGGTCAGCATGATGATGGGGACGGTACCGTTGCGGCGCAGGGAGCGGGTCACGTCGAGGCCATCGATGCCGGGCAGGCCGAGGTCGAGGACAACGAGGTCGGGGTGCTGCGTGGACGCCGTCCGTAGCGCCGTTGGCCCGTCGGCTGCCGTGAACACCGAGAAGCCCCCACGCTCGAGATAATCGCGCACCAGGGTGACGATCTGCGGCTCGTCGTCCACCACCAGGATCGTCTTCACCAGCGCCATCCTATGCCGAAGGTTGACAAAGTTGAGGCGGAGTGGGGACTCCGCCTCAATCGGGTGGGAGGGGAAATCAGACCTGGACGGTTCCTGACGGACCCGTCGGTGCCTGGGGCGCAGTTCCGTGCGCCCGGTCGTGCCAGGCACGCAGCGTCGACTCGATGAAGGGCGGGAGCGTGAACGCCTGCTGATATCCACCATGACCGCCGGAGCCATAGCCGCCGAAGGGGCCCCATGGCCCACCGCCGCCATATCGGCCAAATCCCCGCGCAACCATCCGGGCCATCAACATTCGGCGCACCAGGCGGCCCCGACCGAAGAGCGCCAGCCCCAGGCCAAGCCCGAGCCACTTCAGCGTCCGGCTCCTACCTCGAGTTCTGTAATCGTTCATGTCGTTCTCCTTTATCAGCCGCCCCGATGTTGAAAGGGCGGCGGTTTTATCTGCACTCCATCCTGCCCGAGAGTTGTGAATCAGCTGTGAAGCAATCTGACGTGGCGTGCGGAGGAGGCTTCGACAGGCAGCTGTCACGAGGGGCGGGAACAATGCACCAACGCGCCCTGAGCCGGCGGCGGTGGGACCCGGAGACCATTCACCGCCGGCAACGGGCGCGCCTAGGGAAGACCCGCCGCGATCTTCAAGACGTCGGCCTTCGAGAGGCCGGATTCGATTCGGTAGGTGACGCCGGCATGCTCCCAGATCAGCGTGTTGGCTGCCATGCGCAACGTCTCCATCTGGTCCGTACCCGCGACCTTCACGTAGATGATGTGAGGCTCGCCCGCGATCCACCAGCCGGGGTCGCCGTGCACGGAGACTTCCTCCACTGTCGTGCCCGGCCCGACGCCTTTCGTGATAAAGCCCGGCATGAGGTCGCCGCGAAACTCGCTGATCAGCAAACCCAACCCGGTTTGCTTGACCAACGGGATGCCAGGGCGCGGTGCGTACGCCAGCGCGACCTCGCCTCCAGGAATCCCGCTCACGACATAGACCGCCTCCGGTTGGCCGACCTCAGGGGGTACCGCGATGGAGAAGCTCAGCCTCGATTGGGCGTCGGCCATGGTGGTGCGACGGCCGAGGTCCAGCGGCGTGCCTGGAGACAGCGATGGAAGCGGCGACGCCTCGCGGTTTACGATCACTCCTCGAACGTGGAAGAAGTGCGCGATGGCATCGCGTGTCACGGGGTTGGCGAGGGCCGCGGCGCCCAGCAGGACGAGGAGCACCGCGGCGACCAGGGCGAGCCGGCGCGGATCGCGCCAGAGCTCGAGCCGGCGCGGCCGAGCAATCGGCTGGGCGGTGATGCGCAGGCGCACGTGGCTCGCCAGGTTGGGGGTCGGTGGGTACGGATAGCGCGGCCCGAGGTCCCGGAGCGCTCGCTCCAGCTCGACGCCGGTCACGCGCCTCGGATCAGTCATCGGTCTCTCCTCCCGCGATCGGCATGCGGATGTCGGCCGGCAAGGCGGCACGAAGGCGCGCGAGAGCCCGGGAGAGGCGCGACTTTACCGTACCCCGCGGGCAGGCGAGTGCTTCCGCCATCTCGGCCTCGGACAGATCGAAAAAGAGTCGGTAGGCAAGGATCAGACGGTCGTCTTCCCGCAGCGTCTTCAAGGCCGCTATCAGGGTGGAGCGAAACTCATCCGCCTCGGCCGCGTCCTCGGGGGACTGGGCCGAGTCCCCCGAGGATTGGGCGACCAAGGCGCGCTCGGCCAGGACCGTCCGCCGACGGGCCGATGTCCGGCGATTACGCGCTTCGTTGGCGACGATCCGGCACAGCCAGGGCTTGAATGGCGCGCCGGCGCGGAAACGGCCGAGCGCGTAGTAGGCGTTCACGAATGCCTCCTGCGCTGCATCTTCCGCCTCGGCGGCGTCACCGGTGACCTGGTAGGCGACCCGAAACGCCAGCTGCTGGTACTGCTGGACAAGTGCTTCATAAGCGTTGACATCGCCGTGTCGTGCGCGCTCGACGAGCGCTACGTCGTCCAGTGGCCGGCCCTCCACGGATCGATTGCTAACCCTTCATACCACCCAGCGCGTCCGCTGGTTCCCGTAGGTCAGCGCCGCGTTACGGTAGGGTAATGGTCCGCTCGAAACTGCCGACACCCTCATACGCGATCCGGAGCCGATAGTCGCCCGGGTGCGTGATCACCCAACCCGCCCAGACCTGGGCGGCGGGTCCGATCCCAGTCGAACCCGTCCCGTTCATGTGCGTTGCGACGCGATCGCCGGCGTCGACGAGTTCATAAGAGAAGGCCAGATGCGGCTTGGCGACGTAGGGAATCGTCGGCCCAACCATCCGGTCGAGCTGCTTCGCCAACGGCCCGCTTATCACCATATAGACCGAAACCGTGGCGCTGGTTGCCTCGACCCTGGTGAAGCGGACCGTCGAGTCACCCAGTGTTCCTGCGGCGGGCGGCGGCAACGGGCGACTCGACTCAACCGGGATCGTGCCCTGCAGCGTCCAATCGCCCGCGACCGTTTGGCCGCCCGGAGCAGCTGCGAGTGTGCTGGCATGCAGGCGGAGACGCGCACCGAGGAACGAATCAGGCCAGGGGAGGCCATCGAAGATCAGGACGTTGTCGCCGGTTCGCGCGTCCGAGGTCCCGCCACTGATCGCAATTGCGCGACCAAACTGATCGGTTAGCTCGTTCCGCCCGAAAAGCATGAGGTCGGGCGGATCCACGCTGAGCACGAGGACGGTTTGGTTCTTGTCGGCGTAACCAGCGACCAGCCGCACCGTGTAACCGGACGACGTTGCGCGGCTGTCCAGGGCGGTGAAACGCCCCTGCAGACCGGCAAGCCCCGCCGACCGCAGCGCCGGACCGACGGCGGTTCCGACGATCGGGGCATCGGCCAGGGCCTGCGCGAATCGCGGCGCATAGAACGTGGCCCCACTCACCGAGACGATGAGCAAAACGACCGCCAGCGCGACGGTTGCCCACCGAGGACGGCGTTGCATCGAACGGGTCCGCCGGGCAGCGGGCTCGGCCATTCGGGCGAGGACGCGCGGCACCAGCGCGTCCGGCATCGGCAAATCGAGGTCGGCCAAACGATCTTCAAGGCTGGTACTCATCTCGTCTCCTTCAGAAGGATGCGCAGCGTGTCGAGCGCTCGCCGGATCGCCATCGTCGCCGCAGCCGGGCTGATACCGTACGCAGCCCCGACCTCCGCGAAACCGAGGCCCGCGCCAAACCGCAGCGCGATCATGCCCCGCTCCCGCGGCCGGAGCCGCCGGACGGCCGCCAGCAGCTCGGCCGCCGTGATCCGCAGGAGCGCAAGGTCTTCGACGTTAACGCCCAACATTGGCTGCGATCGAAATCGCTCCCACAGCCGGCGACGCCTGGTCGAAACGCGACCGGCGTCGGTCGCGGTGTTGACGACGATCCGCCACAACCAGGTCTCGACCGGCCCGCGGCTGGC
The DNA here is from genome assembly GCA_035279665.1 of Candidatus Dormiibacterota bacterium. Classification (GTDB taxonomy): domain Bacteria; phylum Chloroflexota; class Dormibacteria; order CF-121; family CF-121; genus CF-13. The sequence continues at coordinate 60,975 of DATEHI010000052.1, forward strand.
GTCGAACCGTCCCAAATTCCGGATGGCGCGCACCAAGGCATCCTGGGCCAGGTCCTCGGCCTCGACGTCGCCGGCCGCCACCATGGCGGCGAAACGATAGACGCGCTGCGCGTACCGGGCGCAAAACAGATCAGCTGTTAGCGGCCGATTGTCGCCGCCTTCCACAGGTTCTCCGGGGGCACGCTGCTCATGGCCGGCCACAGTCTATATACGCTCCGAACTGGAGAACCCTAACAAACGCTCACCGCTGAAGCGGAGCAAGCGACGAGCAGTAGCCTTGAAGCGATGACACCCGCGACCAGCCGACAATTCCTCCTGATCGACGGCGACGATACGCTGTGGGAGAACAACGTCTACTTCGAGCAGGCGATCGAGGCGTTCATCGACTTCCTCGGTCACTCGTCGATGACTCGGGAGCAAGTTCGCGCCGCGCTCGACGAGGTGGAGCACATGAACGTCCGCGTTCACGGGTACGGATCGGCCGCCTTCACGAAAAACCTCCAGCAAACGTATGAGCGGCTTGCCGGACGAGACGTAGAGCCGCAAGAGATCGAGCATGTCATGCAACTGGGCCAGCGGATCGCGAGCCAACCACTGACGCTCATCCCAGAAGTCGCAGCGACGGTCGACTATCTCGCCGGTCGCCACGATCTGATGCTGGTGACCAAGGGGCACCCCGAGGAGCAGCGGCTAAAGATCGAGCGATCCGGGCTGGAGTCACGCTTTACGGCGACCGCCGTCGTCAGCGAAAAAGCCGTGGAAACTTACCGGGCGATCGTCGAGCAGCGGCAGCTCGACCCGGCGCGTACCTGGATGATCGGCAACTCGCCGCGCTCCGACATCAACCCCGCGCTCCGGGCCGGACTCAGTGCGGTCTTCATTCCACATGAGCACACCTGGCGGCTTGAAAAGGAGGAGGTCGACCATGCCGACGGCCGCCTCCTCGTCTTGCGCAGGTTTGCCGAGCTTCGGGCGCATTTCTAGCGCGTCGACGACTTACTCCGTCTGCAGCACCTCGGTTACCCTCGACCGCGCCGCCCACTGCGCCGGGATGAGCGCCCCGAGCATGGCGATCGCGAGGCCGGCCGCAGCTAGCGCAACGAGCAAGCCGATGTCGAACACGTTGAAGTACTGGCTCGGAATGCCCGTCCCCGAGGCAATCTGGCCCATCAGCACCAGGATGTTGCGGTGAAGGATCATGCCGCCCGGGATGCCGATGCCGGCACCAACCACGCCGAGTAGCGCGACCGACGCCAGGACCATCGCGGTCACCTGGCCTGGCGTCATGCCAATGGCCTTGAGGACCGCAACGTCGCGAGCCTTCTCGCGGGTATTCAGCACAACGGTGTTGAAGACGCCGGCGAGCGCGATCAGGGTCAGGATCAGCGCCAGCCCCGCCAGCGTGCTGTTGATCAGGATGAATGCGGTATCGACGCCGCCCTGGGCGCGAACGTCAACACCGAGCTCGGGGCTGGCCGACTGCAGGGTACCTGCGTAAACGTTGGCGTTGGTGCCCGGCCGCAGCTGGATTTCGTACTGCTGTGCCTCAAAATTGCCGGGAAGGCTCCCCCAATCGGTGCGCAGCAGGATGTTGTCGCCCTGGATGTCGAAGATTTCGCCGACCAGCCTGAGGCTGAGGTCCTGACCATTCAGGCTGGCGGTGATCGTATCGCCGAGACGGTGTTGCGTCCTGGTCAGAAACGCTGTCGGTGCCACCGCTTCGCCCGCCGAATTGAACCATCGCCCGCCGATGACCGGATAGCCGAGCCAGGAGGCATCGCCTCGGTAGGCGGTTAGCGGAACGGGCTCACCGGCGCCTGCCACCGCCACGTCCAGCGTGGTTTCCGAAACGACGTGCGCGGTTCCGGACTGTGCCCCGATCAGGGCCGTGACCTGCTGGTCGGTTGGCGTGGTGCTTGGGCCTTTGGTACCGGCACCCTGTGGCTGAGCCGTTTCCTTACCGACACCCCCAACCTGCCGAAAGACGGTGACCTGCACCTGCTGGTCGCGGCTCAGGCCGGACTTGACATCGGCTAGCGATCGGCTCAATCCGAGGCTGAACGTGACCGTTGCGACGCCGATCAGGATCGCGGCCGCGGTCATTGCCGACCGGACCGGTCGCGCTAGGGAATCACCACCGCCGAGTGTCAGGGCGCGCGGCAGCGCGAGCCGCGCCGCGATTCGAGCAAGCCGGAACCCGTGTCCGGCGGACGGCGCGCTGCCGGTGGCGATCGCCGTCGCGGCGGTCATTCGGCCTGCGCCCAGGGAAGCGAGCACCGTCGTGATGATCACGACCATGAGGATCGCAAGGACTCCGAGGGCATCCGTCACCGGGGCAATCCCGAACGTCTGCGGCAGGTTGAACGCGTGTGCCGTGTCCGCCAGGAATGGCTGGCTCAGCACGATGCCGAGCGGCACACCGGCAAGACAGCCGGCGATCGCTGGGATCAGCATCTGGCCGGCCACCACCGACATCACCTGCCCCGGGGTGAAGCCGATCGACTTCATGATCCCAATGTCACGCGTGCCCGCGATCACGGCACCGCTGACCAGGGTGGCGATGATGAAGACCGATGCCAGCAAGGCGAAGGCGCTGAAGGCAAGCAGGAAGGGGATCATCACGGCCGTCGTGCGGTCAGCATCGAGCTTGGCCGTGAGGTAGCTGGTGGTATCGATGACGGCGCCCCCGTGGAGTCCGGCACTGATCCTGTTGGCCACGGTGTCGATGTCGTGCTGCGAGCTGGCATTGACCAATCGGTACTCCATCAAATCGGTGGTCTGGAGCTTCCCGCTGGTCACCAGCGGCACCGCCGCCGGGACGGTCCAGGCGGCCGGCTGATTGCCGACGCCAACCGCGACACCCACGACCGTCAGGGGCGGCAGCAGACTGCCGATGCCCGGCGTCACCGTGTCGCCAAGCTGGATCCCACTCCTGTCCGAAAACTGCTGGGACAGGACCACCTCGTTGGGCCGCTGCGCCCAGCGACCGGCGATCTGCGTCAGACGGTCGACGGCCCCATCCGGTCCGTCGCGTCCCGCGAGCGGTACGGTAAACGTCTGCCCATCGGGTTGCGCAATCGGCCATGGGGTCACGCGCCAGGGGCCGACAAACGCGCTGACCCCCGCCGTCTGCCCGGTCGCGCGAAGTTGTGCCTCGCTGACAGCAGAGGCGGCGAAGGTCATCGTCAGGTGCGCGCCCCGGGCCTGCTGAAACGCGTGGTCGAACGGTGCGTCCGACTCGACCAGAAGCGTCAACGCGAGCGTGGCGGAAAGGCTCGAGAGCAGGAGGACGATGGCAATGACCGCGGTCTGCACCTTGCGGCGGCGCAGGTCGGCAAGGCTCTTGCGAAGTACGGCGCTCATTGGAGCTGCACCAGGCTGCGGGACCCATCGCCGCGCTGATCAGCGACAGCGCCGTCGACCAGCCGGACGACGCGCGTGGCGCTCGACCGGGCCAGCCGCTCGTCGTGGGTCACGAGCACCAGCGTCTGTCCGGTGCGGTTCAGGTCGCCGAGGATGGCCATCACCTGGTCGCCGGAGTGTGAGTCGAGGGCGCCGGTCGGTTCGTCCGCCAGCAGCAAGACCGGATTGTTGATGAGCGCCCGCGCGATCGCCACACGCTGTCGCTCGCCACCACTCATCCGAGCCGGGTACTGGTCTCGCAAGGGCGCGATGCCGAGGCGTTCGAGCAGATCCAGCGCCCGCCGGCGCGCCTGGCCAGGTTTCATCCCGGCGAGCTGGGCCGGGATCGTGACATTGTCGAGTGCCGTCAAATTGTTGAGCAGGTTGAAGAACTGGAAGATGATCCCCACTCGAGCGCGGCGGAAGCGCGCCAGGCCGGCCTCGCTGAGCCGGCCGAGGTCGACGCCGTCGACGACGATCGTTCCCTTCGTCGGACGATCCAGGCCGCCGATCACGTTGAGCAGCGTGGACTTTCCGCTTCCAGACGGCCCCATGATGGCGGTCACCTCGCCGGCGGCGATGCCGATCGAGACGCCATCGAGCGCTGCGTGCGCGCGTTCGCCGTTGTAGACCTTCCTGACCTCGGTCAGCGCGATGAGTTCGGCCATGACCACGCTCCTTTTGGGCTGCGGCCCACGGTTGATGGAGCGCAGCCTATGGTGGATTCAGCGCGCCGGCGTCATCGCCAGAGATGAATTCGGATCATTCCTGCGGGCGATGGTTCGCCGGGCTCATCCCGCCGAATGACCCCGGCTCATCCCCCGGGCTGATGCGCCGCGCACGCCGCCCCGCTAGAGTCGTGGTGTGCGGCAGCTCGGCACGCTCGCCCGCCGCCTCGATATCCACTGGACCGATGCTGCGCTCGCGCTGGGCCTGACCGCTTGGACCGTCGTAGAAGGGTCAGGATCGGATCAGTTGGAAGGCTCCCCCGCCGTTCTCCTCTGCACCCTGCCGTTGCTGGTCCGGCGACGGTGGCCGATTCCCGTGCTCATCCTGGCCGTCATCGGCTTCAGCATCGCGCAAAACGCCACGAACCTGGCCGCCCTCATCGGCGGGGTGACCGCCGCGGTCTCGGTCGGCCTTTATACGCGTCAAGAAATACTGGCATGGCTGGCCGTGGCAGGCAGTGCGCTCGTCATCGCCCTGGAGTTCGGCCATGGCCCGACGAGCACGCTCCCAATCCCCGGCGCCGCGCTCGCCTTCATTCTTCTCGGCGCCTCGTTCCTGGCTGGCCGGGAGATCTCAACCCGTCAGCAGCAGCTGAATCAGCAACGCGAGCGCGCCGGCAAGCTGGAGGAGGAACACGCTGAGGCGATCAAGGCGGCGGCCGAGGCGGAGAGACGCCACATCGCGCGCGAGCTCCACGACGTCGTGGCTCATACGGTAAGCGTCATGGTCGTTCAGGCCGGGGCCGCGCGGCAAATCCTCATGGAAAAACCAGAGGCAGCCCGCGAGTCATTGCAAAACGTGGAGAACACGGGCCACGAAGCCATGGCCGAGCTGCGCCGGCTGCTCGGCGTGCTGGGCGAGAACGGTAGCCAGGCGCCACCGCTGGCTCCGCAGCCCGGGCTCGATGGGCTGGAAGCGCTGGCGGCTCGCGTCCGAGAGGCCGGGCTTCCGGTCGAGTTGCGCGTCGAGGGTCCACCCCTGCTCTTGCCACCCGGGATGGAGGTCGCAGCCTACCGCATCGTGCAAGAAGCGCTGACCAACGCCCTCAAATACGCCGGAGGCGCGAAGACCGAGGTCGTCGTCCGCAACACCCCTGATGAGCTGGAGCTCGAAGTCGTGGATGAAGGTCTGATAGTCAATCCCTCCGACGGCATCGGGCGCGGACTGGTCGGCATGCAGGAGCGGATCGCACTCTTTGGCGGCACGGTCGAGGCCGGTAAACGGCCAGAGGGCGGCTACGCGGTGCGGGCCCGATTCCCGCTGAAACAGCCAACGTGAGCACGAGCGTCCTGATCGCCGATGACCAGTCGCTGGTTCGCGCCGGCTTCCGCCTGATCCTCGAGTCGCAACCCGACTTCGAGGTGGTTGGTGAAGCCCATGATGGCGAGCAGGCGGTCGCCCTCGCACGGCGGCACCATCCCAATGTCGTGCTGATGGACGTGCGCATGCCACGGCTCGATGGGCTCGAGGCGACCCGCCAAATCCTGAAGGACGGCTTGAGCGGCTGCCGGATCGTGATCCTCACGACCTTCGACCTGGATGAGTATGTGTATGCCGCCCTGCGCGCCGGCGCCTGCGGCTTTCTCCTCAAGGACGTGGCGCCGGAGCAGCTGATCGCCGCCGTTCGGCTGGTGGCCGCCGGCGACGCGCTGCTCGCGCCATCGATCACGCGACGGTTGATCGAACGATACGCGGCGCGCAACGCCCGCAGCGACTCGACCGCGGACTTATCGTCACTCACCGAACGCGAGGTGGACGTTCTTCGCCTGATGGCCCGCGGACTGGGCAACCAGGATATCGGCGAAAAGCTCTTCGTCAGCGAAGCGACGGTGAAGACGCATGTCGCTCACATCCTGGACAAGCTCCAGGTAGGGAATCGGGTTCAGGCCGTCGTCGCCGCCTACGAATCGCGCCTGGTAACCCCCGGCGAGCCTGCCTGATCACGGCGGAATTCGCACGACTGCCGGGCAGGGTTTTAGAATCTGCCAAGACCGAAGGAGGGAGCAGATGACCGACCGGCGCCGTTGGATCCTGGTTGCCGCTGTGCTCGGCTCCGGCATCGTGTTCCTCGACTCCACGGTGGTCAACGTTGCCCTCCCCCGAATCGGCCGGGACCTCCCGCGACTCTGGTTCGGCATCCTCGAGGGCCAGTCCTACGTCTACAATGCCTACCTGCTGACGCTTAGCGCGCTGCTGATCCTGGCTGGCGCGCTCAGCGATTACTACGGCCGCAAGCGCATGTTCCTCTACGGCCTGGTCGGCTTCGGCCTGACCTCGGTGCTTTGCGGTCTGGCCCCCAACATCGAGTTGCTCGTCCTCTTTCGCGTTCTCCAGGGTGTGGCGGGGGCCGTCCTGGTCCCTGGATCGCTGGCGCTCCTCACGGCCAACTTCGAGGGGGAGGCCCAGGGCCGGGCCTTCGGCCTCTGGGCCGGCGCCTCCGGGGCAACCACCATCCTCGGCCCGTTCGTCGGCGGCCTGTTGGTAGACACGATTTCCTGGCGCGCCGCCTTCCTGATCAACGTGCCGCTGATCCTGGTTGCGCTCTGGGCAACTTACGTTCACGTGCCGGAAAGCCGTGACGAAACCTCAACGGCGCATTTCGATTGGCTGGGGTCCGCGATCGTCGCCCTGGCGGTCGGAGGGCTCGCCTTCGGGACGATCTACGGCCAGCAACGCGATTGGCAGGATCCGTTGGGCTACCTTGCGCTTGCCGTCGGCGTGCTCTGCACGATCGCTCTCCCCTTCTACATGGCGCGGGCGCCGCACCCATTGATTCCCCTCTCGCTCTTTCGCTCGCGCAACTTCACGGTGACGAACATCTCGACGCTCGTGATCTACGGCGCGCTCTATGTCACCTTCTATTACTTGACGCTCTTCATGCAGGGAACGATCGGCTACACCGCGGCCGCGGCTGGGCTGGCCGGCATTCCGGGCTCGCTCTTTCTGACCTTTCTCTCGGCTCGCTTCGGCGGCCTCGCCGGCCGGATCGGATCGCGCCTCTTCATGGCCATCGGCCCGGTGATCATGGCCATCGGCGTCCTGTGGTACGCGCGCATGCCGGCGACGAGCACCCCCTGGCATCTCGAACCGCAGAACCCGGCGACCTGGGTCCCCCCGCTCTCCTACGTCATCGATCTCCTTCCGGCCGGGATCATCTTCGGCCTGGGGCTGTCCCTGCTGGTCGCGCCCCTGACGACCGCGTTGATGCGCTCGGTGCCGGCGCACAACGCGGGCCTCGGGTCTGCGATCAACAATGCCATCTCGCGGGTCGGCCCGCAGCTCGCCGGCGCCTTGATCTTCGTCTTCATCACCGCCAGCTTCTACAGTTACATTGCCGCGCGGCGGTCCGACATCGATGTCAACGATCCCGCGTTTCGCAAATTGGTGAGCCCGCTGAACCCCGCCGGGATCCCGGTCATGGGCAGCCTCGTGCGCGACGCCTCGACAGCATCCTTCCACCTGGCGATGATCGTCGGTGCCGCGCTCCTCCTCCTGGGGGCCATCGTGAACGCGGTCGGCATCCAGGACCCGGCCCGGGCGCCGCAGCGTGAGGCCACCCAGGGCCAGACTCAGCCCGCGAAGGAGAGTCTCTGATGGCCGTCCGCGACGATGTCGTCAATACTATCGCCGCCTTCTCGCTGTTCGCGGACCTGACAGGCCCTCAACTCGAGGAGGTGGCGCACCTGTTCGACGAGTCCTTCTTCGGGCAGGGCGAGCGAATCCTCCGCCAGGGCGTCAGTGGATCGGGCTTCTACGTCATCCTCGAGGGGACCGCCGGGATCCGCGTCGACAACGTCGAGCGCAGTACGCTGAAAGCTGGCGATTACTTCGGCGAAATCTCCTGCTTGCTCGGCGAGGTGCCGGTTGCCGACATCGTGGCGGAAACACCCTTGCGGTGTCTTGTCCTGCCGGCCGCCCAGCTCGAGGGATTTCTGACGCGGCATCCGCGGATCATGTATCGCCTGCTGCAGGGGGAGGCGCGCAAGCTCAAGAACACAACCAAGTGGCTGAGCTAGCGCAGAAGCCTTTTCCCCCGGGCCGCTATCGACTGGTCGTGGTGGGCAGCGGGCCCGGTGGCCTGCAGCTCAGCTATTCGTTGAGCCGGCTGGGCATCGACCACGCGGTCATCTCGGACGACCCGGCGCCGGGCGGCATGTTCCGGCGCTGGCCGGTGTTCCAGCGGATGCTGAGCTGGACCAAGCCCTTCACCGGCGTCGAGCACACGTCGCGCGCCTACGAACGCTACGACTGGAACAGCCTGCTGGCCGACGACGAGCGGGATCGTGCGGTGATGCCCGCCCTGATGGACGGGACATCATACTTTCCGTCGCGGCCAGAGATGCAGAAAGGCCTGGAGGCATTTGCGGAGCGCACCGGTATCCGCGTGCGCCATGGAACGCGCTGGGAATCGACCCGTCAGGACGGTGAGGAGTTCGTGCTCACCACCTCCGAGGGCGAGTACCGCGCGCCGGTTGTCGTGTTTGCCGTCGGCGTCGCCCAACCCTACAAACCCCCAACCCCCGGTCTGGAGCAGGTGCCGCACTACGGTGACTTTCGTCCGGTCGAGACGTACAAGGACCGGCGGGTCTTCATCGTGGGAAAGCAGAATTCGGGTTTCGAAATCGCAACCGGGTTGCTGCCCTGGGCTCGGCAGCTGGTTCTGGCGTCGCCGAGCCCGACCAAGCTCTCCGTCAACACGCACACCCTGGTCGGCGTCCGCGCCCGCTATGTTCAGCCCTACGAGGACGGGGCGCTGGCGGGCGGGGTCATCGTTCTCGACACGACCATCGAAGAGGTCATGAAGGATGGCGCCGGCTATCGGGTCCGCACTCGGAATGCAGCCGGGCGCGAGCTCACCATGGCGGCCGACGATGTCATCGCCGCGACCGGCTTCGTCACGCCCCTTCGCGACCTGCCCGCGCTGGGGGTCGCGACCTTCGGCCAGAGCCGGCTTCCGGCGCAGACACCCTTCTGGGAAAGCGCCACCAGGCCAGGCATTTTTTTCGCCGGAACGATCACCCAGGGCGCGGGGGGCCTGAAGAAGCACGGCATCCCGAGCAACTCCGGCGCCGTTCAGGGCTATCGCTACAACGCCCGCGTCCTTGCCCGGCACCTGGCCGAAACGAAGTTCGGCGTTCCCGCAACGCGGGAGCACCTGGACCCGGCAAGCATCGTCCCCTACCTCCTCGATCAAGTGAGCAACGGCCCCGAGCTCTGGCACCAGCGTGCCTACTTGGCCCGCGCGATCAATCTCGATCGCGACGCCGGGATCTTAAACGACGGCATCGTGCCCCTGCAACACTTCCTCGACTCGGGTGGCGTCGACGCCGTCGCGGTTACGCTCGAATCGAACGGCCAGGGGAATCCGTACCCGGTCGTCTACGTCCGCAAGGCCGATTCCGTTGCGGAGCACGCGTTGGCACCGGACCCACTGCTCGATTTCACCGGCCGCGACTACCAGGACGAGTTGCGCAACGCGCTCGAGCCGGTGTTGAGCGAAGCGGCGTCGCCCGCATGAGCCCACTGCCGACCGGGACCGTCACCTTCTTCTTCAGCGATATCGAGGGGTCGACGCGGCTGATCCAGCAACTCGGCGACCGCTACCCCGACGTCCTGCTCGCCCATCACACGATCCAGCGCGAGGCGCTCGCCGCCAACGGCGGCCACGAGCTTCGCACCGAAGGCGATTCGTTCTTCATCGTTTTCAAGAGCGCACTGGAAGCTTGCGCCGGCGCCGCCGCCGTCCAGAAGATGCTGGCGCAGCACGCATGGCCGGAGAACGGAGAGATCCGGGTACGGATCGGTCTGCATACCGGCGAAGCCACGCTCGTCGGCAATGAGTACCTCGGCCTGGACGTCCATCGGGCCGCCCGCGTGGCGAGCGCCGGCCACGGCGGCCAGGTACTTGTTTCCGAGACCACCCGGGCACTGGTCGATCACATGCTCGCGCCGGGTCTAACGCTGAAGGACCTGGGCATGCATCGCCTCAAAGACCTGGCCCGGCCCGAACGCCTTTTCCAGCTCACGGTCGAGGGCCTGCCCGCCGACTTTCCACCGCTGAAGACGCTGGAGGCGACCCCGAACAATCTCCCGACCCAGCTGACGAGCTTCATCGGCCGGGACGATCAGGTCCGCGAAGCCAGGGGGCTGCTGGCCCGATCGCGGCTGCTAACCCTCACCGGGCCGGGCGGCACCGGCAAGACGCGCCTCAGCCTAGAAATCGCAGCGGAGGTCCTGGACCAGTTCTCCGACGGCGTCTACTTTGTGCCGCTCAGCGCGGTGCATGACCCCGACCTGGTCGCGTCGGCGATCGCACAGGCGCTGGCCATCTCGACGACCGGCAGCCGACGGCCGATCGACGCCCTGCTCGACCACCTGCGAGAAAAACAAACACTGCTGGTGCTCGACAATTTCGAACAGCTGCTCAAAGCCGCGCCGATCGCGACCCAGCTGCTCGAGGGAAGCGCCGGGCTGCGCGTGCTCGTCAGCAGTCGCACGGCGCTGCGCGTTTCGGGTGAGCAGGAATTTCCGGTTCCTCCCCTTGCGCTACCCGACCTCAAAGCCCTGCCCTCACTAGCCGCCCTCTCGCAGTTCGAGGCGGTGCGGCTCTTTATCGAGCGCGCGGTCGCGGTCAAGCCCGATTTCGAGGCGACCAATGAGAATGCGCCGGCGATTGCGGGGATCTGCGAGCGCGTCGACGGACTGCCGTTGGCGATCGAACTCGCGGCCGCGCGCGTCAAGCTCTTTTCGCCGCAGGCACTCTTGAGCCGGCTGGTGAAATCGCTGAGCGCCCTGGGCACTGGGGCACGAGACGCCCCCGCGCGGCAGCAGACGCTCCGCGGCGCGATCCTCTGGAGCTATGACATGCTCGATGAAGGTGCCCGGCGTCTCCTCGCTCGCGTCTCGGTCTTTGCCCGAGGCGGCAACCTGGAACAACTGGAACCGGTGTGCGGCCCTTCAGACGATATCGGCGCGGATGTCGTCGACGCGCTGGATCAACTGGCAGACCAGAGCCTGCTGCGCCGCCTTCCAGACTTCGATGAACCACGCTTTCTGATGCTGCAGACGATTCGCGATTTCGCCGCGGAGCGGCTCGAGGAAAGTGGCGAAGCCCACTTGATTCGCGACCGTCACGTCAAGGCGTACATCGCGCTCACGCAACAGGCGCAGCCACACCTTTTCGGTCCGCGGCGAAAGGAATGGCTCGATCGGCTGGAAGACGACAACGATAACTTTCGGGCGGCGCTGGACTGGACGGTCGCCTCCGCTGACGCCCGCAGCGCAATGGAACTCTCGACCGGTTTGTGGCGGTTCTGGCAGATGCGCGGCCACCTACATGAAGGGCGCCGTCGTATGGATGGCGTGCTCGCGATGCGCGATAGCGGCGAGTTCCCAAAAGAGCGGCTGGCCGCCCTCGAGGCCGCCGGTGGACTGGCCTACTGGCAAGCCGACATGCAGGTCGCCCAGCGTTTCTACGACGAATGTCTCGAACTCACCCGCAATCTGGGAGACGACCGGGCCCTGGCCAACGCGTTATACAATGCCGCTTTTCCGAGGGTGGTCAGCCGGGTGGCCATCGCGGAGGCCAAACCGATGCTCGAGGAAGCGCTTCCCCTGTACCGCAGGATGGGCGACGAAACGGGGGTCGCGAGGGTCCTCTGGGGGATTGGCAATGCGTTCTTCTTCGCCAAGGAGTATGCGGAGGCTCGGCCAGTGCTGGAGGAAGCGGTGGCGCTGAATCGCAAACTGGATGATCAGTTCGGCCTTGGCTGGTCGATCCACACGCTGGGGCTGGTGACGTTCAATCTCGACGATTTCCAGCGTGCTCGCGCTTCATGGATCGAAGCCATTCAGCTCTTCGCCGCCGCCGGGGACGTCCCCGGAATGGTGCTCCAGCTCGACAATCTCTCCGCCCTCGCGCGCCACGATGGCGATTTCCTGCGCGCGGGCCGATTGTGGGCTGCGGCCAGCGCCCATCAGGTAAGCAGCGGCACCGGCCTGGGGCGCTTGCTTCGTGAGGAGGAAGGCCGCTCGGGCCGAGAAGGCCTCAATGACGACGAAGCGGCGCGAGTCTGGGCCGAGGGCCAGGCGATGACCCTCGAACAGGCCGTCGCCTATGCGCTGGAAATCGGGAGCACGACCGTGAGGAGCGGGTGATGACTGAGCGTTTCGACGTCGTCGTCCTCGGCATGGGCGTTGGTGGCGAGGAAGTCGCCAATTCTCTCGCCGAGAGCGGCCTGAACGTGGTCGGCATGGAGAGCAGTCTCGTCGGCGGGGAGTGTCCCTACTTCGGTTGTATCCCCACGAAGATGATGATCCGTGCCGACGACATGCTCGCCGAAGGACGTCGCATTCCGGGCTTCGCCGGGGACTCGACCGTGAAACCGGACTGGAAGCCGGTCGCGCGACGCATCCGCGACGTGGCCACCGACAACTGGGACGACCGGGTCGCGGTGGAACGATTCGAGGGCAAGGGCGGGCATTTCGTCCGCGGCGCCGGGAAACTCGCCGGCCCCGGCAGGGTCACCGTCAACGGCACCACGTACGAGGCCACGCGCGCGGTCGTGATCGCGACCGGGACGTCTCCGGCGGTCCCCCCGATCCCCGGACTCGAGCGCGTCAAGTACTGGACGAATCGCGAGGCGGTCAAGGTCGAACAGCTACCCGAATCCCTCATCATCCTCGGGGGCGGCGCCATCGGGGTCGAGCTGTCCCAAGTCTTCGCCCGCTTCGGGGTCAAGGTCTCCATCATCGAGGGCATGAACCGGGTGCTGGCACTGGAGGAGCCGGAGGCCAGCGCCGTGCTCGGCGAGGTGCTGCAACGCGATGGCGTCGAGCTCTGGCTCGGTAGCCGCGCACAGTCGGTCGAGCCCCACGGTGACGCGATCGCGGTCAACCTGGTCGGCGGGCAGCAGGTCCGCGGTGAGGCATTGCTGGTCGCAACTGGACGCCGCGCCAACCTGGGGGACATCGGCCTGGAAACGGTTGGCCTCGATCCATCCGCGCACTTGCTCGAACCGGATGACCATCTCCGCGTGGGTCAGCGGCTCTGGGCGATCGGCGACGTGACCGCCAGTGGCGGCTTCACCCACATGGCGATCTACCATGCCGGCATCGCGATCGACGACATCCTGGGCAAGCCCGGGCCGGGCGCCGACTACCGAGCGAAACCTCGGGTCACGTTCACCGACCCGGAGGTAGGCGCGACCGGCCTCACCGAGGAGCAGGCAAAGAAGAAAGGACTTAACGTTCGGACCGGGATCCAGGAGGCGTCCGTCACCTCCCGTGGCTGGATCCATGGACCGGGTAACGACGGCTTCATCAAAGTCGTCGAGGACGCCGACCGCGGGGTGCTGGTGGGCGCCACGACAATGGGTCCGCGAGGTGGCGATCTCCTCGGCATCTTCGAACTCGCCATCAAGATGCAGATTCCGAGCGACGAACTGCGCCATTTGATCTACGCGTATCCGACGTTCTATCGGGGTTCGGGCGAGGCGGTGCGCAAGCTCGGACCAGACACGCACCTCCCGATGCGTTGAAGACCCTCAGCCTCCTCGACCATGAGCGCTAGGACGCGACGTAGTTCAACTCGACCTGCGCGTGACTTGTCGCCCATGACAGGTCGAACTGCCAGCAACCCGCGGTTGGGACGTCAACGCCGTCTGGATAGATCTCCCCCGGGCTCGAGTCGGCCGGTCGTGCTTCGTGGACTCTCGGCAGCGCCGCCCCGAGGGGGTGTCCATCGATGATCAGCTGGGATCCATCTCTGGGCGTTCGAACGACCCACAGAATCTTATTGGCGGGATTTTCCGGACGCCCCGCGCGCAGTGGATCGCTGAAGAGGAAGCCGGCGACCAGCGGCGGGTGAGCGACGACATAGCGCAGCGAGGTGGGGTTGTTGTGGCCGCCGGCCTCGTCGAGCCAGCTCGGAATACCACCCTTGACCACCGGTGTCGATCCACAGCCCGCAGTGGCAGCCGTCGCCGCGGCGGATGGCGTCCCAATTGCTGCTGCCGACGGCGGCCCGCTCACCGGTGATGGTGTGGGCATCGGCCGAGTCGCCGCCTGGCTCGAACACCCCACCAGCACGACGGAGACAATCGTCGCGATCCCTGCCCGCATGGCATTAATACCTGCGTGTCTACCGATCGGTTCCAATCTTCACCGCGCGCACCTTGCAAAAGGGGGCCTAGAGTCGACCTCCGGCAACCGCCGACCGGGCGAGCTGGCTGCTGTAGAGCCTCCAGCCGTCGGTGTGCTGGCGGCGTTCGCCCTCGTCGGGCAGTCCGACGTGGCGGAGGCGGAGCACGGTCGCACCCTGCTCGGGCGTCAACGTGATCTCGACAGTCGTCGAGCCG
>DATEHI010000053.1:0-10635 GCA_035279665.1 Candidatus Dormiibacterota bacterium
GGCCACTTGACGACGCCGTAGAACTTATGGACCTTCCGGTCGACATGGCAATCCGCCTGAAAGACCTTGAACAAGGCGGTCCGCTTACGCAGGATTTGCTCTAGATAGGGACAGTGCATATCAAGGAAAAGTGATACTACAAGACTAACACGAGGCTGGCTTCGTGCGCCCTGGAGTCGCCCTCTTCAAGCCTAGTAACGCAGCGTCCACAAGCATCCAGCCTGCTGCCACCGACCCGTTACACTCAGCCAGAGCGCATGTTCGGATCGGGATCTCAAACGTAATGCCCATGCGGGAGACTGGCTTCTGGCGATCCCCGACCATGCTGTCCTGGTGGCGTCGGCGCCGACCAACGATTGCGCAACCTGGGGGGAAACAGCGACGGTTGGTCTTTGTCCTGGGCGGCGGCGGGAGCCGAGGTGCCTGCAGCGTGGGCGTCCTCAAGGCGCTGCTGGAAGCCGGAATCATGCCGGATGGGCTGGTCGGCTGTAGCTCCGGGGCCTTCAATGCCGTCGCGCTGGCCGCCAAGCCCAACCTGGAAACGATCGAACAGCTCGCCCAGGTGTGGCGCTCCATCCGCAATCGCGACCTCTTCAACCGCAACCCGCTCCGCATGGCCTACCGGTACGTGCGCACGCGCAACAGCGTTTTCGACAGCCGCTACCTGCGTACCCTGGCCGCGATGAACCTGCCGGCGACGTTCGAACAGCTCGTGCTGCCCTGCGCCGTGATCGCGACCAACCTGACCCGGGCCCGCAAGGAGATCTTCACTACCGGTAGCGTGCCGGATGCGGTGGCCGCCTCGGCTGCCATTCCCGGCCTCTTCAATCCCTACCGGATCGGCGATGAAGAGTTCGTCGACGGAGCCGTCGCGGAGAACGTCGGCCTCCCCGAAGCGATCCAGCTGGGGGCCACCCACATCGTCGCCATCGATAACAGCACGTCGAATCCGCGCCGCCCACCGAACCACACGCTGACGGGCATCCTGTCGCAGAGTATCCAGATCATGCTCGGCCAACGAATGCTCGAGGAATACCAGCGCTATTCGGACCAGGCCGAGATCTGTCTGATGGTCCCGAACGTCGAGTTCGGCACAGCCGGGACCGACTTCAGCCAGGTCGATCGCTTGATCGAAGAGTCATATGCCCGCACCCGCGGCTTCCTCGAGGCCGGCGGCCTCGACCAGCGCGGCCGGCTCGAGCCGGGCATCCACTGCATGCTGCCGCTCCGGCATGCGTCCGTCATCAGCCTGGCGCAGTGACAGCCGCCGCGTCAGAGCCGGGCCGCCGCCGGCGGTCGGCGCTATGGATCTGGCCGCTTGCACTGCTGTTGATCGCCTGGCTGATCACGCCGCTGCGCGCGGGCGCCAACTATCCGGGGATGCCTTGCACGGCGCAGGCCGACACGGTGTTCGGGCTGGCGTCGTACACGATCCTGTTCATCCCGACGGCCGCCGTCCTCCTCCTGGTCAGCCGGCGCCTGATTCCCGCTGTTAGACGCCGGGGTCTTCGCGCCTGGGTTGCTGGCCTTTTCGCTTTCGGCCTCGCCGTCGCCGTCGTCTTTCTTGCTTTTGGCGGTGTCTCCGCGGACCGCCGGCCCTTTCGGACCAGCGAGCAGGCGATCGGCTGTCCGACGCTCGGCGGTGGACTGCAGGCACTGCACTGCTGGCGGAGCGGGAGCACGATCGAGATGAACGTCTCTGGGCAGCGGCCCCTTGACGTCACCGGCGTCCAGTCGATGGCGCAGACGCTGGCGGCCTCCAAGCAGGATGCCGCGCTCTATGAGGCCTTCGTCCTCGACACCTCCGACGCGACAGTTGCCAACTACTCAAACGCGCGCCTCTTCATCCTTCAGGATCCGGGCCTGACCGATTTCGCCGACCTCTGCCTTTCCGAGCGCCAGGCCAAGCTGCGCGAGGTGCAGACGCATCGGGTTGGCTTCTACCGCTACAGCGCGCAGCAGTCACCACCGGTCGACGCGTTCTTCCTGCAGGACAGCGCGAGCGGTGGCGAGGTTGGATATGAGGTGATCGACTTCCTGCACGGGCAGATCACCCTGCCCTACGTGCGGCCCAGCGACCTGCAGCCGGCTGAGTCGGCCTATCTCGACCGCGTCATGGGGTCGATGACCACGTTGAACCAGGACCTCGATCGAGAGACGCAGTCACCCTCGCCACCAGGCGCCCTGGCCACCATGCGACGGGACTTTCAGCGGATCACGGCGGACCTGGCGAGCGCGACCCCGCCGCGACTGGTGCTGTATCGCGACAGTCGGGTGCAGCGATTCCTACAGAACTACGACCTGATCCTGACCGCGGAAGAGAGCGCCGCCCAGGGGCAGAGCGGGCAAGCGATCCATTCCACTGCCTACCAGGACCACCGGCGTTACTACTATCAGGAAGCGCGCGTCGCCCGGCTGATCGGGTACCTGTACCTGCAGCAGCCCGGCCAGGACTTCACGGATGACGTGCTGTCCACCGTCAACTGGGCCGTCTTCTAGGCCGCCGCCATCGACGGCGCCCTGGCCTCATCGCGCAGGATCGTCTTGATGGTGTCGAGCCAGCGGGAATCGCCGCGGTCCGCCTGCCAGAGCCAGTACTCGGCCCCCCAGAAGAGGACGGTGCTGAAGCCGGCGTCCTTGAGGTTCGCGAAGAGGCTGCGGATCGCCTGCGGACTGGTGCTCTTCGGGTTGGCGTCACTATTCGCGCCCGACTCCCAGGGTTCGGCCTGCGCCTCGGTGATCCATGCCTGCTTGCCCTGCAGCCGGGCCAGTTCGCGCACCTTGGCCAATCGGTCTGGCCAGTCGCCATCGGCGTGACTCATGTTGTCATGACCCAGAAAGCGGTAGCCAATCGCAGTGTAGACATCGAGGCCGAGGACGTCACCCTTGCCCAGGAGCGACAGACCGTCGCGCTCGGCGCTGTCCGCTTCGAATCCGAGAAATTGCCGAAGGTCGAAGCCCTGGCGTGCCGAGGCGTGGTCGAGGATGAGGTTGAAGTGACTGAAGGCGTTGACGATCAGCGGCCGGTGGTGCCCGTCCAACTGATGCAGGCTCGTGATCTCGTCGCGAAGGAACGCGATATCGATCCATAACCGTTGCGGACCAGCCCGGTTGAAGGGCTCATTCTCGACCTGCCAGGCGATCAGGGTCGAGTTGTCGCGATAGCGAAGCACCGTGTCGCTGACGAATGCGAGGGTTGCATCACGCAGGCTGGCGTCCGAGGCCGCGTCCTGCCCTTGCGTGAGACCCGCGGCCGGCATCGCCGACGTCGGGATATAGAACTCCGGCCAGCCGAGTCCCTTCATGCCAACAGCCAGGACGATCGGCTGGCCGCTTCGCTGCGCCTCGCTCATCAACCAGTCGAGCTGCCCATAGCCCTCCTGGTCGATCTGGTCCCAGTAGGCGCTGAGACGGATGACGCGGAAATGCAAGGCCTCGAGCCGGGTGAATGCGGAACGGTAGTCCAGCCCCATCTCAGCGGCGCGATGGGGATTGAAACTGATCCCGACTTGCACCGGTCCAACGACGCCGTGGGCCTTCGCCGTCGCCGGCTTGAACAGCTGCAATGGCGCCCACGCCAGGAACGGCACGAGCAGCACGATCGCCAACGCCTGCGCCCGCCGTCGTTGCAGCAGCGATTGGATCCTGGGAAGGGTCATAGCTGAGACGGCCGGCGCGCGCCAAAGCCGCTAGTGGTGTCACGGATGCATTCGAGATTTCTTGCGCGTGGCGGCTGATGTAAAAAGCTCGCGACAGTTCACGTACCATTGGCCGGTGACGATGGCTCAGGCCGAGGGTTTGGCAGCGAAGTTTCGAAGCGGCCGCATTTTGCTCGGCGGTCACCGCGGGAATCCGGATGAATATCCGGAGAACACGATCGTGTCCTTTCGGTCGGCCATCGAGCTCGGCGTCGACGTGATCGAGTGCGACGTCCACCTCTCCGAGGACGGCGGCCTTCCGGTCATTCACGATCACCTGCTCGACCGGACCACCGATGGCAGCGGGTTGGTACGGGATCACAGCATGGCCGAGCTGAAACGGTTCGACGCCGGAAGCTGGAAAGATCCGCGCTTCAAAGGCGAACGGATCCCGTCGCTCGATGAGGTCCTCGGCGTCGCCAGGGGAAAGGTCGGCGTGGCGATCGAGATCAAGAACCTTCCCCTTCCCTACGCCGGGATCGAGGACGCGGTCGTCCGCGCCGTCAAGGATGCCGGGATGGCCCACGATGTGGTCGTCATCTCCTTCGACCATCGTTCCGTCCAGCGGGTCAGCGAGCTCGAGCCCGAGATCCTGACGGGCGTACTCGAGGCCTCGCGCCCGGTCGACATCTTGCGCGTCATGGACGACGCGGGCGCTGATGTCTTCTGCCCACACTGGGCGTCGATCGAGCCGGAAACGGCGGCCGAACTGCACGCCGCCGGCAAGCTGATCGGGGTATGGACCGTCGACGACGTCTTCTCGCTCACCTGGTCCAAGGCGCTGCCCGCGAACGCGATCTACACGAACAAGCCGCGCGAAATCCGTCCCTGAGGACTACTTAAAGGCCGACAGCCCGGTGATCTCCTCGCCGATGGCGAGCATGTGGATTTCGCTGGTTCCTTCGTAAGTGAGGACGGTCTCGAGGTTGTTCATGTGGCGCATCACCGGGTACTCGAGGCTGATGCCGTTGGCACCCAGGATGCTGCGCGCCTCGCGCGCGATCTGCAGCGCCTCCCGGACGTTGTTCAGCTTCGCCATCGAGATCTGCGTCGCCGTCGCGTTGCCCTGATCCTTCAGCCGGCCCAACTGCAGGGCGAGGAGCTGACCCTTGGTGATCTCGGTCAGCATGTTGACGAGCTTTTCCTGGGTCAGCTGATAGCCGGCGATCGGTCGATCGAACTGCACGCGGGCCATCGAATAGCCAAGTGCGCTGCGATAGCAGGCGATCGCCGCACCCAGCACGCCCCAGACGATGCCGTAGCGGGCCTCATTCAGACACGAGAGGGGCGCCTTGAGTCCCTGCGCCGCGGGCAGCTCGTTGCCGGCCGGAACCCGGACGTCGTCGAGGGTGAGCTCCGACGTGACCGAGGCCCGCATCGAAAGCTTGTGGTGGATCTCGCGAGCTTCGAATCCCTTGCTGCCTTTTTCCACCAGGAAGCCGCGGATCCCCTGCTCGCTGCGAGCCCAGACGATCGCGAGGTGGGCAACGTTGCCGTTGGTGATCCAGCGCTTGGTGCCGTTGAGGATCCAGTCTTTGCCATCGCGACGGGCGCGGGTCGCCATCCCGGCCGGGTTGGAACCGAACTCCGGCTCGGTGAGCCCGAAGCAGCCGATTACCTCGCCGGCGGCCATCCGCGGCAGCCAGTGCTGCTTCTGTTCCTCTGACCCGTAACGATGGATCGGGTACATGCACAGCGACCCCTGCACCGAGACGAAGCTGCGCAGCCCGCTGTCGCCCCGCTCCAGCTCCTGGCAGGCGAGGCCGTACATGACGTTGCTCATTCCCGCGGCGCCATAGCCGTGTAGGTGCATGCCAAAGACCCCGAGGTGGGCGAGCTCCGGCACGATCTCCAGCGGGAAAGTCGCCCGCTCGTAGTGGTCGGCAATGATGGGAAGGAATCGTTGGTCAACGAAGCGACCCACCGTCGACCGGACGAGTCGCTCCTCGTCGGTCAGCAGGTCGTCGGTGCGGTAGAAATCCACCAGCTCCGGCAAAGCGAACCCATTCTAAGGTTGCGTAATGCGCGCCCCCTATCATGGAAATGGCGTGCATGGAAAACCCCCTCTCCCTTTGGCATTTTTATCTCCGCAACAAGCGCAAAGTGGTGCCGGTCATCGGCATCCTGGCGCTGGCGATCCTGGGCGTGGTCGTCACGGACTCGCTGCTGGCTTCCGCCCGTGAGACGGCCTACGCCACCTTCGGCAGCTACCAGAAGCTGATCCTCGTCGCCCCACGGGCGACTCTCGACCAGGACCTGGCAAATCCACTGCAGGATTCGCTCACACGGCTGCACGAGGTGCAACTCCAGGTGGATTCGCTCGATGGTCCCGGCGGGATCTCCTCCTACTACGACGCCGTCATCGCGTTGCCGGCCCAGGTCCGCGCGCAGCTTCCCGCCGTCCAGCAGCTTCAGGTCGACGCCGCCAACGCGCGCTATTACGCCGCCCGGCTGCGCGGCGACATCGTGCCGCTCGGCGATCTCATCGTTCGGGTCCAGCGACTGCAATCGGAGCAGAAAGCCTTCGAGGAGCTGGTCCGAACCCTCACGCAGAATCCCAATGACCCACGTCCCTTGATCACCTACTTGCAGCAGCATCAGACCTGGCTGCATTCGGTCCTCCCCGACACCGCGCAGCTCGGCCAGCTCCAGGCAGCCGTGACCAATGCGTCGTCGGACGCCGCCGGCCTGCAGCAATCGTTGCAGGCGATGAACCGCGACACGGCCAACCTCAACGCCGCCGGCCGCAACATCGCGGATATCCCGATCCCACCCTCGCCGAGCGCGACGGTCGCCCAGTTCAAGACGGCCCTCGACCGACTGACGTCGAGCCTCGGGTCGATCCAGGCTCCTCAGCCGGGCCTCGACAAGCTGGTCGCTGACAGCGCCCGCATCCCCGGGACCACGTTCGTCAAGCGGGACGCGTACTCGAACCTCGACATCAATATGCTCGCCGGCAATGCCCAGTTCGACCTTTACGGGCTCGATCAAGCCGGCATGGCGCAGCTTCTCTCGTTGTACGGCGACCAGGTCGTCACCGGCCGGCTACCGGCGGCGAACGCCAATGAGATCGCGATCTCCGAAGAAATCGCGCGATCGCGGCACGTGTGGATCGGCGGAAAGGTCGGGAACGCGCTCGATGAGCTCGACCGTCTGCCCGATACCTTCACGGTGGTCGGGATCATCCGCGGCCCGACCCGCCTCGGCCTCATCCCGCTCGACTACTTGACGCAGCACTACCTCTTCGAGCGGCGCTACCAGGGCCTCGTGGTGGTGCCGCAGGCCGGCCACGAGCAGGCCGTCCATGACCAGGTGCAGCGCCTGATCGGCAACAGCGCCTTTCGGATATTCGACTGGCCGTACATCAAGGGGAAGATCGATAGCCTGATCGCGAATCTTGACACCATCAATCGCTTCTTGATCCTGCTCGTGACGATCGTCCTCGCGCTCGTGGTTGGATTGCTCAACAACCTCTTCTTCCGGCAGCGAATGAACGAGTTCGGGCTGCTCGCCGCGGTCGGGTACAGCCGCTGGGGTCTGATCATGCGGGTGGCCTGGGAATCGCTGGGCGTCACCGTGGCGGCCTGGGGCATCGGCGTCGGCCTCGGGGTGGCGGTGCTCAGCTGGTTCAACGCGATTTTCATGCTGCCGCACGGCCTGCTGATGAACATCTTCGACTGGAACGTGCTCGCGCTCCACACTCTCCCCATTCCGTTAATGGTCTTTCTCTTCGGCATGGGCACTGTGGCCTGGCAGCTGCTCCGCCTGGACCCCATCTCGATCATCGAGAGGAGAGACTGATGCTCAGCGCGCAGGACCTCGCGCTCGACTATCGCACCGGCGAGAGCGTCGCCCACGCCGTCAACACCGTCTCCCTGTCGGTTGAACAGGGCAGCTTCGTCGGACTGATCGGCCCCTCCGGCTCCGGAAAGAGCTCGCTGATGTACCTGCTATCCGGGCTGAAGCGGCCGAGCCGAGGCAGGGTGGCCTTCGAAGGCCATGATTACGGCGCCATCTCGACTCCCGGCCTGATGCGACTCCGCCGGCAGCGCTTCGGTTTCGTCTTCCAGCAGCACTTCCTGATCAACTACCTGAGCACGCTCGAAAACGTCATGGTGGGCGCCGTGAACCGGAATCACGAGGCGGTGGCCTACGCCCAGGAGCTCTTGCGGCGCGTCGGCCTCGGCGACAAGCTGCGACAGCGGCCGTATCAGCTCTCCATCGGCGAGCGGCAGCGGGTGGCCGTCGCCCGCGCCCTGATCCACCGGCCGGCTGTCGTCTTCGCGGACGAGCCCACCGCGTCGCTCGACCAGGGAACCGGCCGGGACGTCATCAACCTGCTCGCCGACTACCGGACGAGTGGCGGCGGGAGCGTGGTGGTCGTGACCCACGATCCGGCGATGTTGACCGGTGCCGACCGGGTCCTGCAGATGCGGGACGGGCGCCTGAGCGTGCCTTAAGCGGGCGTTCCCGCCAGCCCGAGGGCCGCGGCGTTCCCTTTCATTGCGTCGATGACCACCTGGATGTGCTGGTCGAGGTCGACGCCGAGCTGCTCGGCCCCGGTGAAGATCTGCTCGCGGTGAACGCCCCGGGCGAACGCTTTGTCCTTGAACTTCTTCTTGACGGACTGGACGTCGACGTCCGCGACCGCCTTGCTGGGCCGAACCAGCGCCACCGCCGCCACGAAGCCAACCAGCTCGTCGACGGCGTAGAGGACCTTCTGCATCGGGGTCGTCCGAGGTGCGTTCGCGTAGTCGGCGTGGGACAAGACGCCGTACCAGATCTCCTCCGGCCAGCCGCGCTCTTTGAGGATCTCGGCGCCTTTGATGGCGTGCTCGCCGACCTCCGGGTAGCGCTCGTAGTCGTAGTCGTGGAGGAGGCCGACGACGCCCCAGGTGTCGGGGTCGCCGCCGTACCTGGGAGCGTAGGCTCGCATCGCCGATTCGACGCCCAGCCCGTGCTTGATCAGGTGCGGGCTCTGGGTGAACTCGTTGAGGAGCGCCCAGGCGTCGTCCCGACTGGTTAGCACGGTCGTCGAGTCTAACAGCAGTCATACCCTCCCCTTTGTGGAGCGCAGGGTGGGGGCTGTTGCCGGTAGGCACTTCGGGCTATTGACGCGCCAATGGGGACCACCTACGCTCATTGCAGGAGGTCTGGTTTACATGGTTCGGCATCTCCACCACTGGCTTGACATGGTGGAAGCATTGCTGATTATCGGGATCCTGCTCGCCATCGCCTGGGTTACCTGGCTAGCGCTGACGCAGGCATACTCCCCGGTCTTCAACCTCTTCAACAGGCTCTAGACGAGGGCCGGGCTGGGCGTCGACCCCTACCTATAATCGTCGGCGGGGGTGTAGCTCAGTGGTAGAGCACCTGCCTTTTAAGCAGGGTGTCGAGAGTTCGATCCTCTCCGCCCCTACAAAATACGATGTACAAGTTCGGGTGACGTGTCGCATTGGGCCTTCGCCTGATGTGTCGCACGCCTTCGGCTGATGTGTCGCACCTACTTCGGCTGATGTGTCCCAGCTGGTTCGGCTGATGTGTCTCACTTTCCCCCATGAGGGAAAAGAGCGTGACTGAACAGCGGTACCAGGCGGTGTTGGACGTCATTGGGGAAGGCCGGGCGGTGATGGAAGTTGCCAGCCAGTGGGGCGTGAGCCGGCGGACGGTCGAGCGCTGGCTGGCGCGCTACGAGGCCGAAGGCCTCGAGGGGTTGCCGGACCGCTCGCATCGGCCGGAGCGGTGTCCGCACCAGATGCCTGCCGCGATCGAAGTCCTGGTGCTCGAGCTGCGTCGGGCCCACCGGTACTGGGGTGCGCGCCGCCTGGCCCTGGAGCTGGCCCGCAAGGGCGTCACCCCGGCACCCTCGGAGTCGGCGGTGTACCGCTGTCTGGTGCGCGCCGGCGTTATCGACCCGCTCAAACGCCATCGCCGCAAGGAGATGTGGAAGCGGTGGGAGCGAGGCGGTCCGATGGAGCTCTGGCAGATGGACGTCGTGGGCGGCTTCCTGCTGGCCGACGGCGCCTCGGCGAAGGCATTGACCGGCATCGATGACCACTCGCGCTTCTGTGTGTCGGCGCGGCTCATGCCCCGGGAGCGGACCCAGCTGGTCTGCGATGGGTTCCTGGCGGCGCTCCGGACGCATGGCGTGCCCCAGCAGGTCCTCACCGACAACGGCAAGGTGTTCACCGGGAAGTACGCCAAGCCACCTGTCGATGTGCTGTTCGACCGGCTCTGCCGGGAGAACGGGATCGACCATCTCTTGACGCAGCCGGCGTCACCCACGACGACGGGCAAGGTCGAGCGCTTTCATCGCACCCTGCGCCTCGAGTTCGACACCCGCCAGGCCTTCGCCAGCCTGGCCGTGGCGCAGCAGGCGCTGGACGAGTGGGTGACCTACTACAACAGCGAGCGGCCTCATCAGGCGCTGGGCGACAAGCCGCCGCTGAGCCGCTTCCACGCCGCCGCCCGCCAGGTCGAGGAGCCGGCGCCCCGGCCCGACCGCACCGGGGAGCATTGGGTCAGCCGCAAGGTGAGCACCGTCGGTGTGGTCTGTGTCGGCTACCAGCAGGTGTGCATCGGTCAGAGCTATGCCGGCAGCGCTTGTGATGTCCTGGTCACTGAGGGGACGCTGCAGTACTGGGTTGGCAATGAGCTGGTGAAGACGGTGGCCCGGGAAACCAGGGGAGAGATCCGCAAGAAGCACGCCGACGGGACCGCGCCAACGAGGGCAAGATCCGGATGAGAGTGCGACAGATCAACCGAACTAGACTTGCGACGGATCAACCGAAGGTGTTCACCCCTACAAAATACGATTTGAGCGGTTAAAGGACTCGAGTTGTGACATCGTTTTCTACCACTCCTTTGCTGTATCGGTGCTGTATCGGAGATTCATCCTCCACACCGGCGACGGGTCTCCCGCCTTCGTGGAAGTTGA
>DATEHI010000054.1:0-8939 GCA_035279665.1 Candidatus Dormiibacterota bacterium
TGGCGCGCTCTTCGGCTTCACCTTCAAACCCATGCCGCCCGGATCGGTGGAGCCCGTTGGCGAAGTGGCGCTCTTCAAGCTCGCGACCGACGAACTGCTGAAGGTCGCGAGCATTTCCTCGCCCGACTCGCTCATACTGTCAGGCGATGCCAGCGAGCGCTGGCTGGTTTGGACCGAGGCTTCGCCCCGCCCCACGCTTGACGGCTGGGCCCTGTACGCCCAGGACCGGCGCACCGGCCAGACCCGCACTGTGGCCCGGGCCGCCGCGATCGACGGGCGTCCGGTCCCGACTCCCAGCATCGAACCGCGAGTGGACGGCGACGTGGTCGTCTGGTCCGCCGGTGTGGCCCGGGCTGCGATTGGTGACCACCTGGACTGCTTCCTGGCGCCACTGTCCGGCGGCCAGCCGGTCCAGACCCTGGCCACCGATTGCTTTCACCCCGTCATCTCCTGGCCCTACGTGGTCTACGGCCAGCACGTCGGACCGATCCCGGGAGGCTACGTCGAGCTGACCGCGATGGATCTCCGCACGTATGCCCACCACCCCGTCGGCGCGGTCCGGAACACGGAGTACTACGCGCTCGCCGGGACGACCCTGATCTATACGACATCGGGGAACAAGACGATTCACCTGATCGACATCCTGAGCCAGAAGGATCGGCTCCTGATGGACGTCACCGACAGCACGACCGGGTATCTCCAGTTCCCGGCGATCAACGATCGTCTCGCTGTCTGGGACGATTGGGCAGGCGTCTGGGCCTTCGACCTCAAACGCAAGCAGCTCGTACGCCTTCGCCCGGCCACGGGATTCACCGGTGTCTATCTGCGGGGCTCGACCCTGGTCTGGGCCGACTACACCAGGCCGGACTCCAAGGACCGCGAGTTCCGCGTGCTGCGCCTGCTCGACACCACGCAGATCCGCTAAAGCAGGTGAAGGGCGCATGCCCTCGAGCCGGGAAAACGTGGTCGGGGAGACAGGATTTGAACCTGCGGCCCCCTGAACCCCATTCAGGTGCGCTACCAGGCTGCGCCACTCCCCGACGCGGTGCCTATTGTATGCCCCCACCCTACCCTCCCCCGCAAGCGGGGGTGGGAAATCAGGGCCTCACTCCTCGCCGCGCTTCCTGAAGACCATTCGAATGGGCGTCCCCTGGAAGCCGAAGGCCTGGCGGAGCTGCGTCTCGAGGTAGCGCCGATAGGAGAAGTGAACGAGCTCCGGGTCGTTGACGAAAAAGACAAAGGTCGGCGTGGTGGCCTCGGCCTGCGTGACATAGAGCACCTTGAGCCGCTTCCCCTTGTGCGTAGGCGGTTCGCGCTTGCCCAGATTGGTGCGCAGCCAGCGATTGAGCTCGGGCGTGGCAACCCTGCGTTTGCGTTCCTCGACCACCTTGAGCGCGACCTCGAGCGGCTGCGCCACGCGCTGGCCCGTTTTCGCCGACACATAGGAGATCGGCGCCCAGGGCGCGAAACTCAATGCGTCCTTGATCTTCTTGCGCCAGACCTTCTCCTCTTTCTCTTCAGCAGCAAGGAGATCCCACTTGTTCAGGACCAGGACGAGCCCGCGGCCGGCTTCGACAACGTAACCCGCGATGTGGGCATCCTGCGCCGTCAATCCCTCTCTCGCGTCGATCACGACGATCCCGATATCGGCACGTTCCATCGCGCGCAGTCCACGCAGCAGGGAGTACTGCTCGACACCCTTGGTCAGGCCGGGGCGCCGGATGCCCGCAGTGTCGACCAGCAAAACACGCTTGCCCTGAAACGTCACCGTCGTGTCGACCGGGTCGCGTGTGGTCCCCGCGACGGGCGTCACCAGGCTTCGCTCACCGCCAATCAACGCATTCACCAACGATGACTTCCCCACGTTCGGTCGCCCCAGGATCGCCACGCGGCCGGCCAGCTTGTCATCGACCTGCTCGGGCGTTGGCGGCGGCAACCGCTCCACCACCGCGTCGAGCAGGTCACCGCTGCCCGTGCCATGCAAGGCAGAGATCACCCAGGGGTCGCCGATCCCGAGCTCGTAGAACTCGCTCGCCAGCACCTCGCGGCCCCGGCCATCGGCCTTGTTGGCGACCACCAGCACGGGGATCCGCGACTTACGCAACAGCTCCGCGATGTCGCGATCGACGGCGGTCAGACCTTCCCTGACATCGAGCACGAACAACACCAGATCCGATTCCTCGATCGCCAGCCGGCTCTGCTCCTCCATGCGGCGCCGCAACTCGCGCTGCGCCGGGACCTCGTCCCGGTCCTTGCCCAGCACCAGCCCGGCGGTGTCGACAATCACGAACTTGCGGCCCTGCCACTCGCTTTCGGCGTAGAGACGGTCCCGCGTGAGCCCCGCCATGGGATCGACGATGGCGCGGCGTTCGCCGAGAATCCGATTGAAAAGGGCGGATTTCCCTACGTTCGGCCGCCCGACGATCGCCACTAGAGGCAGCGCCATCAGGTGTGGGTGTGGATTATCAACATTTCGTGTAGCTCAGCAGGGGGCTTTGCGAAAACCCGAACCTATAATAGGCACCGTGTCGGACGGCCGGGTGGTTCTGAAAGAGAACCGGATCATGATGGTGTCCGATGAGATGGGCGATATCCCGGCCGGAAACACGAAAGGGCTCGGTCTCTACTTTTCTGATACCCGCTTCCTCTCAGCCTATGAGTTCCGGCTGAACCGGTTACAGCCGATCCTCCTCTCCGCTTCCGTCGACGAAAGCTATGTGGCCACCTTTCAGATGGTCAACCCGGTGCTGCTCCTCGACGAAGGTAAGCGCCGGATTCCCCAGCAAAGCCTGAGCATTCGTCGCAGTCGCTTCATCTACGGGGGCTTGCACGAACGGATCGGCGTGCAGAATTGCGGGACCGAGCCGGTCGAGATCGAATGCTCACTCCGGATCGAGGCCGACTTCCGCGACATGTTCGACGTCCGCGGCTACAAGGTGCAGACCCGCGGCACGCAGCGAACGCCCGACGTTGGTGAGCGGGGCATTACCTTCACTTACGACGGCCAGGACGGCCTCCTACGGCGCACCGATGTGGCCGTCGACCCCACGCCCCGCACGCTTCACCAGGACGGCACGCTCAGCTGGCACTTCCACCTCGAGCCGAAAGATACGGTCACCCTAGTGGTCGACGTCATCCCGGTGATCGGTGAGAACGAGCCGATGCTGGGCTACCGTTACGATGATGCGCTCCAGGCGCTGCAGGGATCCTACCGCCGCTGGCACGACAACACGACCAGGATCCGCACCGACAATGCCTTCCTCGACCGCGGACTGCTGCGGCGCAGCCAGATGGACCTGCGCATCCTGCTCGAAGAGTTCGACAGTGGCATCTTTCCGATGGCGGGCATCCCCTGGTTCTCGGCACCGTTCGGCCGCGATGCCCTGATCGCATCAATCCAGACGCTGATGCTCAATCCAGAAGTCGCCCGGGGAACCCTACGCTACCTCGCACAGCATCAGGGCCGAAAAATCGACCCGTCACGCGAGGAGGAGCCTGGCAAGATCCTCCACGAGGCGCGCTACGGTGAGCTGGCGAACTTGAAACTGATTCCGCACACGCCCTACTACGGATCGGTCGACAGCACGCCGCTCTTCCTGGTCACCGCGGTCGAAATGATGGACTGGCTCAACGACCAGGATCTTTTCGTCGAGCTCCTGCCCGCGATCCTGGGCGCCCTCAAGTGGGTCGATCTTTACGGCGATGCCGACCATGACGGCTTCGTCGAGTACGCCGAGCGCGCCAGTGGCGGCGTGCGAAACCAGGGTTGGAAAGACTCGCACGACTCGCTGCTCTACCCGGACGGACGCCCGGCGGAGTTGCCGGTCGCCCTGGTCGAAGTGCAGGGCTACGTCTACCAGGCGAAGGTCGGGCTCAGCCGGATCCTCGAGCGGCTCGGCCAACCGGCGATGGCGGAACGGCTGGCGCGCGAGGCCGCCGAGCTGCGGCGCCGTTTCGAGCTGGCATTCTGGCTCGACCGCGAGCAGTTCTATGCCCAGGGGCTCGATCGGCAGAAGGTGCCAATTCCGTCGATCACATCGAACCCGGCGCACGGCCTCTGGGCCGGGATCATCGATCCGGAGCGCGCCGAAATCCTCAAAGATCGGCTGATGGCGCCGGACATGTTCTCCGGTTGGGGCATCCGCACGCTCTCGGCCGACTCACCGCACTACAACCCGATGAGCTATCACAACGGCACCATCTGGCCCCACGACAACTCGATCGCGGCTGCCGGTTTGCGCCGCTACCGGCACGCGGACGCCGCCGGCCAGGTGATCGAGGGCATCATGGAAGCCGGCATCCGCATGCCGGATCACCGCCTACCCGAGTTGTTCTGCGGATTCCGCCGCGACATGCACTACAACAACGGTCCCGCCGAGTACCTGGTCTCCTGCAACCCGCAGGCGTGGGGCGCAGGCGCTGCCTTCCACTTGATGCAGACCGCGCTCGGCATCGTGCCCGACACGACCGCCGGCCGCATCTACCTGAACCCCATTCCGTTCGGGCAGGCGCGCAGCATCGAGATCCGCGGGATGCGCGTCGGGAATGGCAAGCTCTCCTTCAAGGTGGATTACAACGGCGGCCGGCCGCAGGTCGACGTCATGGAGAAGCCCGACGGCCTGGCCGTCATCCTCGATGAACCGCCCCTCATCACGTAGTTAACGGCTTGGCCACTCGCCCCCGCGTCGGACTCCTGCACTACACGAGCCCGCCCATCATCGGTGGGGTCGAAACGATCCTGTATGAGCAGGCGACACGGCTCGCCGACCGGGGTCACCCCGTCACGGTCCTGAGTGGGCGCGGTGGTCCGTTTCCTCCGGCTGCAGGCATCAAGCTGCTCATTATTCCCGAGCTCGATTCGAAGTACCCGGAAGTGAGCGCCATTCGCGACGGGCTCGATCGCGGACACGTTCCGCCGGGCTTTGCTCCCCTGCAAGCGACCATCGAGCGGAGGCTGGAGCCTGCGCTCGACGACCTCGATTCGCTGATCGTTCACAATGCGCTGAGCCTTCACTTCAACCTGCCGCTGACGGCGGCCCTCTGGAAGATCGCGGAACGGAGACACCCGCGCATCATCTCCTGGGTGCACGACCTCAGCTGGGTCAACCCTCTCTACCGCCCCTTGATGCAGGAGCGTGAGCCCTGGGACCTGCTCCGCCGTCCGCATCCGAAAATCACCTCGGTTTTCGTCTCGGGCCAGCGACTCGACGAGTGGCGGGAATTGACCGGCGTCGACCTCGACGCGAGCCACGTCATCCCCAATGGCATCGACCCGGCGGCGCTGTTCAAGCTGGGCCCAGTCGCCAAAGCGCTTGCCGAGCGCTTCGGCCTGGGCCGTAGCGATGTCGTGTTGCTCGCCCCGGTGCGGATCACCAGACGCAAGAACCTCGAGTGGGCGATCGAGGCCGCCGCCGCCGTTCGGGCATCGGGACGAGCCGTCCAGCTGCTGATCACGGGACCTCCGGGTCCGCACAACCCGCTCGCCCTCGAGTATGTACAGGAACTGAAACAACTCACGAAAGCGATGGGGATGGAGGAATCGGTGCGCTTCCTCTTCGAGCAGAAATCAAGCGCGACAGACGGCTACGCCATCGACGCGGCAACCCTCTCTGACCTTTATATGCTTTCTGACGTGGTTACTCTCCCGAGCTCGAGCGAGGGGTTCGGACTTCCCCTGGCAGAAGCGGCGATCTTTCGTGTCCCGGTGGTCTGCACCGACCTGCCCGCTTTTCGCGAGGTCGCGCCCGAGGGCGTGACATTCGTGCCCCTGGCCGACGGACCGGCGGCGTTCGCGGCCGCCGTACTGCAGGCACTCGAGTCGCCCGTCGCCCGGCTACGGCACCGCGTCATCAACGCGCTCGCCTGGGACCGCATCGTTGTCGAACGCATCGAACCGCTGCTGTCCAGTACGTGAGCCACTACCGCGTCCTGGTCCCGACCACAGATCCGGCGCGGTCGGGCCCGCTGCTCAAGGCGGTCTCGCCCTTCCTCAATGCTGAGGACTCGAGCGGCACCCTGCTCGGGGTCATCGAGATGGCGCCGGAACGGGCGCTGAGCGAAGGCGTCGAGGTGGCGCGCGCCTACCGCGCGCTCCTCTCCCGCATCACCCGCTACGCGGAACGAGGACCCGGAGAGCTTCGTGGCCAGGTCCGGATCGCCCACGTCGCGGCGCAAGGGATCCGCGAGGCGGTGCTGGAAACCGACACCAACCTGCTCGTGCTCGAAGCGGGGAGCACCCAGGAGCGCGACGGCCTCTGGGTGAACGCGGTCGAGGACCTGCTCGTCGATCCACCGTGCGACGTCGCCCTGGTGCGGCCGGAGACCGCGCCGATCAAAAGCGTGCTCGTGCCAGTTCGAGGAGGCCCGAGTGCCGAGCTCGCCTTGCGACTGGCGGCTACCGTCTGCAAGCAAACCGGCGCCGAGCTGTGTGTTCTCCACGTCTACAACCCACGGATCTCGGACGAGTCACGCCAGCGGGAGGAAAAGGCGTTCCTCAAGTTGTCGAGCGCGGTGGATGTGCCGGTGCGGCGGATCACGCTCTTCTCCACCGCCGTTCGGGAAGCGATCGTACGGGAGGCGGGGCAGCATCAGCTGGTGGTGCTGGGCGCGACGATGAGCCTGATGCACCGACCGATGGTGCTTGGCGCGCCTGTCGGCCGCTTGCTGCGGCGGCTGCCGGGCAGCGTGATGGTGGTCAAGACGGCGGCACCGGTGAGGGAGCTCAAGGATCCCGATCGCCCGTTCCGCGTCGAGAGCCGCGCCGCGGCGGCGGAGCGGGTCGATCGCTGGTTTGCCGAGAACACGTTTCATAGCCGGGAGTTCGGTGACCTGCGGCGCCTGGTCGACCTCAAGCAGCGGCAGGGCGTGACCATCAGCCTCGGGCTGCCGACGCTCAACGAACAAACCACGATCGGCAAAGTGATCCGCACCTTCAAGGCGGCGTTGATGGACCGGGTGCCGCTGGTGGACGAGATCGTCGTCATCGACTCCGGATCGACCGACCGCACGGCCGCGATTGCGGAACGGGCCGGCGTGACCGTGGTGCAGCACAGCGAAATCCTCCCCCGATACGGCGCCTTCCAGGGGAAAGGCGAAGCCCTCTGGAAGAGCCTCTTCACGCTCAAGGGCGACCTCATCTGCTGGGTCGACACGGACATCAGCAACATCCATCCGAAATTCGTCTATGGCCTGCTCGGCCCGCTGCTGAGCGACCCCGGGATCCATTACGTCAAGGGCTTCTATCGCCGGCCATTGAAATTCGGCACGGAATTCCAGGCACAGGGCGGTGGACGCGTCACCGAACTGGCGGCGCGGCCGCTGCTGAACCTGTTCTTTCCGGAACTCTCTGGCCTGGTGCAGCCGCTCTCGGGCGAGTATGCGGGGCGCCGCCGCGTGCTGGAAAGCGTGCCGTTCTTCACCGGCTATGGGGTGGAGCTTGGATTGCTGCTTGCCATGTCGGAGGCGTACGGACTTCGCTCCATCGCGCAGGTCGACCTGGGCATGCGGGTGCACCGAAATCAGACCTTGTTCGACCTCTCGAAGATGGCGTTCGCAATCATGCAGGTCGGTCTCAAGCACCTCGGTGACCGGCACCGCATCCACCTGCTCGAGGAAGTCAACAAGACGATGAAGCTGATCCACTACGAGGACGAGCGCTACTGGATCGAACAGAAAGAGATCGAGGACCAGGAGCGTCCCCCGATGAACACCGTCCCCGAGTACTTCCTGGCACGGCATCGAGGCCAACCCATCCCGGAATAACACCCGCCCTTACCCGGAGGAGAGGGAATAGAGAGGTTACGTAGCGACTTCGGATAATCGAATGATGCGACGCGGGTATCTCGCGCTGATCACGCTGGCCCTGATCTGGGGCGCCGCGTTCCTCTTCATCAAGCTCGCCGTACGCGACATGAGCCCGGCGACGCTGGTGCTCGCTCGGGCGTTCTTCGGCGCGCTCACCCTCGGCGTGATCTTTGCGGTGCGCCGGCAAACACCCTTCCCGGCCGGAACCCGAGCCCGCCTGCTGCCCTTCCTTGCGATGGCCATCATCGGCAGCCTCATCCCCTGGGGCGCCATCGCGTTCGGTGAACAGTCGATCAGCAGCGCGCTGGCCAGCATCCTGAACGCGACCACGCCCTTGTGGACTGCAGTGTTCGCCTACTGGGTTACGCCCGCCGAGCGGCCAAGCGGGCTCAACTACCTCGGCGTTGGGATCGGCTTCCTCGGCACTGGAATCCTGATCGCTCCCGACCTCTTCGGCCAGCCCTTGCGCGCCACCACCATTGGGACGCTGGCGGTCGCGGGGGCGGCGTGCAGCTACGCCGTCGCGGCCCTGGTGCAGCGACGCCGGCTACGAGGCGTGAGCCCGCTGCAGGTCGGGTTCTGGCAGCTGGCGCTCACCGCACCGTTGGCGTTCGCCGTCGCGTTGCCGAGCATCGGCGCGACCCACCTGCACGTGGCGTCGATCGCCGCCATGCTCTTCCTCGGTGTGGGCGCCTCGGGGATCGGCTTCCTTCTCTATTACTTCATCATGAACACGCTCGGCGCCACCCGCGCGACGACCGTGACCTTCCTGCTTCCGGTCACGGCGGTCTTCTGGGGCGCGAGCCTCCTCCGCGAGTCGATCACCCTCCCGATCCTTGTCGGCATGCTCGTGATCCTGCTGGGGGTCTTCCTAACGAGCCGGCCTCGCCACCGCGTGGCCGTGACCGCAGACCGCGGGGTGGCCTGAATCTCATCTGGCGGGCGTAGAATCTCGCGTTGACATGCGCCCCCGTCCCCTCGCGCTCCTTGCTCTGACCCTGACGCTTGGCGCCTGTTCCAATCCCATGACCGGCGCGCCCGCAAGCCCGACACCGACGGCGACGGTGACGCCCTCCCCCACGCCGACGCCCATCCCCTCGCCCACCGTCGTCAACGGACAAATCGTGGTCTCCAAC
>DATEHI010000055.1:0-25804 GCA_035279665.1 Candidatus Dormiibacterota bacterium
TTCTTCAGATCCTCGCAGAGCTCGTACGTGGCTCGCTCGAGCGCGGGCACCGTCTGCAGGACCGCGATCGGCAGCTCGAAGTAGGTGATGTACTCAACAAGAGACGCCGTACGGTCGGTGGCCTCGAGAAAGTCCGTGAGCTTTCCGACATCCTGTGTCGGCAGAAGAACGCCACCCTGCTTGGCGAGCTCCAGCACAGTCTGAGGACGCACCGAACCGTCGAGGTGGAGATGCAGCTCGGCCTTGGGGATCGCCTGAAAGTAAGCGGCGTCGTCCATCGAAGATTCCGCCGTATGCTACCAGCCGCCTCCAACGGGCGCGGGAAGCCTGGGCCTTACCGGTTAGCTCAGGCCGATCGCGAGTTGGGCATCACGCTGCGGGGCGGCGGGATCGCCGTAAACCCCCCGTCTTCGTGGCGGACCAAACGCCAGCCCTCTTCGTGGACCATCCGGTGATGGGGTCGACACAAGAGCGCCAGGTTGGGGAGCGTCGTTAGGCCGCCTTTGATCCACCAGACCAGGTGGTGCCCATCGCACCAGATGGTCGGCCGGCTGCACCCCGGGAAGACACAATGCTGGTCCCGTGACTCGAGCGCGCGCCGGGTCGACGCCGGGATGGTCCGGCTGGCGTGGGTGAGCTCATGGTCCAGCTCGCCCTGGCCGGTGATCCGGATGAGCGCGCTGTCGCAGGCGTGGCGCTGGACGGTCTCCGCCGGTACGGTCCCGCCCCCATCCAGCTCACCCGCCGGCGCCCCCGGCGCCCCCGCCAGCGTGTCGAGACCGGCCCGGATGATCAGTTGCGGCCGCGGGCCTGCGCCGTCGCGCCGGCTGCCCGTTCCCTGCCGGCAGAGTGCCATCAGCGCGTCCGCGCCGCGCTGGCCGTAGCTGCGCGCGTCATCGTTGACCGGCTTCATGAAGGGCTGCAACGCCGTCCGCAGCGTCGCGCCACCTTCCGCGTCGAGCACGCCGTCCAGCCGGACCAGACCGTCGACCGGCTCGCCGATGTGCAGGTAGCGCCGCTGGTACGCGTGGTTTGCCTCGGCCAGCGCCCCCGCGGCATCCACTCGATGCTCGAAATTCTTCGCGATGCCGGTGAACGTCCCCGGGTCCATGGTCTGGGCCGCCTGCAGCAAGCTGGCCTCTTCTTGACGAACCGCGGCGGCGCCCACGTGCGCGGCGGCGCGAGCCATGACGACAACGTGCTGGTATCCCAGGTCGCCGGTGGCGAAGGCCGCCTCGGTCTTGGGCAGCTGCTCCAGCTGACGTGCGATCTCCACGCGCTCCAGGGCGGCGCCGCCCGAGAGCTTGCACTTCCAGCGCAACCAATCCGTCAGTGAGAGCGCGCCGTCCGCCCTGTACTCGCCCGACTTGTCGAAGCGGCGCACGCCATCGGCGAAGACCGACTCGGACCGGTCGATGACGCCCCGGATCTCGATCAACGGCTCGCCGAGCGACGCGTCGTCCTGCGCGCTCAGCCAGCCCGGCAGATCATCCAGGGCGGCCTTGATCCGTGCGAGCGGAGTCCCCAATCGATCGCCTGACGCGGCCATGCTTGCATCGTGAAGCATGGGTGCGACAGCTGTCTGTCAATCACTAAAAGACCACAATACTCATCCGTCGCTATGCGGCGCGCTTGTGGCCGTTGCCGTTCAGCACCAGGGCCAGCATCTCGGACGGCCGAGTCGCCCACAGTCGGTGCCGGCGGAAGGCAGCCCGAAGCTCGGGTGTCAGTCCCCAGGCCGCGAGCACCGTGCGCACCCTGGCAGCCCTCCCCGTCTCGAGGTCCACCATGCTGTCGCCGACGTAAATCGCGGTCGCGCGGGACAACCCCAGCTGGCTAATGGCCGCGAGCAGCGGGTCCGGCGCCGGCTTGGGCGGCGTCACATCCTCGAAGCCGATCACGACGTCGAAGAAGCCCCGCAGGCCGCACGCCTCGAGTTCCGCCTCGATCAGTGCGCGCCGCTTGCAGGAGACCACGCCCAGCGGCGAACCGGCATGATGAAGCTTCCGGACGAGGGTCGGGATGCCCCGGAACAGGCGCGCATGGCCGAGCCTCGAATCCACCGAACGGTACGTCGCAACCAGCTCCTCCCACATGTGTGGCGCGACGATCTTCATCTGCTCGGGCAGGGGCAGGCCTCGGTTCTGCCGGAAGAGCTGTCGCGCGCCCTCCTCCAGGCGATGCGTCCGCATCACGTGCGCGAACGCCTCTTCGATCAGTGGATAGCTGTCAACCAGCGTGCCGTCGAAGTCGAAGATCAGGCCCCGCCTATGGCCGTTATGGCCGGCGGAGGGCGTCCGGGGTCGAAGAAGAGACTCTGGTTCGGTTGCCACGTATGATCAACATCCCTCGGGTAGGCTGGGCGCGCTCCCCCGGGGGCTGCGCTGTCGACGAATCGACCCTTCCCACTAAATAATGCCAGTCCTATAACGCCCGGGGAAGGTCTGAACTTGCCCCGCGGGTTTAGCCCCAAATAGCCTCTCAGCGAATAGCCGTAGGTCAGGATGCCGGTGTCAGCCGCAATAATGATGCGCCCGGCATCGGCAGCGGGAATTCCAGGACGACGTCGCCGCGCTCCGCGGCCACCATCCCCGGCGGCACGAAGCTATCCAACCGGTCCGCCTTCCGAAGGCCGGCCCAGCCTTCCGCGTCCGGCCAGTCGGGCGACCCCGCCGCCGGCCAATGTAGAGCGATATTCGAATGTTCCCGGTCCAGCCGCCAATGCTCCATCCGGTACCGCGCCGCGGTGAGCCCGTAAAAGCGCAGCCTCACGTTTCGATCGAGCAGCGCGTCGCCGTCCTGCTTGCTCTGGTCGAGGGTGCCGTTCCAGACGAGTGCCTGAAGGGCGCCGTCCGGACTCGAGGTGGCGAGGGCCTGGACCAGTGACTCCGCTCCGTCGCCCTTGACGTCGACGACCAGCCGGTCGGGCCCCAGCATCTCGAGCATTCGCAGCGCCCAGTACCGCGGTTTGCGCAGGTTGCCGACCGTCAGCAGGCCGAACCCTCCGTGCAGCAAGCGCGGCGGTCGCCCCAGTTCCTCGAAGTGATCCGAGATGACCCAATACGCCAGATGCTCGGCGCGATCCATGGCCGAGAACATCCCGTGCAGGACAAACGGCCCACCCAGCACGGAATCGTTGATCGGCGCGAAGTGCCGGGGACTGACCCCCCATTCTGTCCACCAGACCGGCCTCGGTCCGAGCCCGACGTCGCCGGCCGTGGCCGCCACATCGAGAGGGAGATTCCCGTACGTGTGCGTCGCAAGGAAATCGACGGCGGCCCCCGACCTGATCACGTGGGCCGCGAAATCGGCGATCCAGCCGGCGGCCGCGGTCGCCGGTCCCCCCACCTTGAGGCGCGCATCGACGGCCTTGATGGCGGCGGCCGCCTCGTCATAGAGTCGGAAATATTCCTGCCGGCCGCTGCTCCAGAAGACTTCGAGGTTGGGTTCATTCCAGACCTCGAACCCCCAGTCGGCCACTTCGGCGATGCCGTAGCGATCCACCAGGTGTTGCGCGAGCGCACCGACCAAGCCGTGCCACCGGCCCCAGTCTTTGGGCGGCGAGATGATGGCACGGTAATCAAAGACCGTGGCCGTTGGATCCTTAGCCAGGGCCCTCGGCATGAAGGAGAGCTCGACGACCGGCCGGAGTCCGAGGGCGAGCAGCCGATCGTAGACGCGGTCGACGCCATCAAAGTTGTAGGCCGGTTTTCCATCGGATTCTGAATAGACCGAAAGCTCATCGAGCAGGATGCCGTGTGCTCGAACCCGGTTGATGCCGAGCTCGTCATGCGCGATCCGAAACGCGTGCCCGAACTCCTCGCCGACATCGACGTCACGATCATCGCGACCGTAGAACAGCTGCGTCAGATGTTCCGAGCCCACCATGTGCCAGGGACGGGCCAGGGGACGGAGCACCTTACCCGCATGCACCGCGAGGTCAACCGCGCCGGCGCTGGTCGTCGCTTTCGCCCGTACCGCGGCCGACAACGGACCGTGTGTGCCATCGGCCGAGGTCAGCGAGGCCACCGCGTACCAGGCGTCGACGCCCGGACGCCCCGTGGTGTCGGCATAGCTTGGTCCCGGCACGGCGAGCACGTCTCCGCCACCGTGATCGATCGTCGTAAAGGGGCCATCCGGACGTTCCGACCGCTGCACGACATAGCCGGCGGCGCCCTGCACCGGCGACCAGCGCAGGGTCACCTGTCCCCCACCGCTCTCGGCGCGGACCTCATCCGGCGCGGGGAGCTCGTCGGCGATCGCCGCCGCGACCGAATCGCGGCGATGCCCCACCCGCCGCTCCCAATCGAGACGGGCAGCCGCCTCCCGTTGCTCAGGAGGCGGCTGCAGCGATGTCGACATCAGTCGCTGGGCTGCTTGATGGAGAACGTCTCCATCGAAAGGTAGGTACGCGCCGCCCAGGAGACCGGGTCCTGAGCGAAGTGTTGCTGCATCTCACGGTTCTGTAGTGCATTGTCCAGCGCGGCCATGATCATCGAGTGGTCGAGTACCAGGATCCGATGACCGACCGAGCCAGTCACGGGGTTGACGGCATCGAAGAAACCGTCGGCCCCGTACACCCCGGGGTAGTGTTGACGCAAGGCTTGAATATTGGCAAAGGCCTGCTGGGCCGCGACATCCAGGGCAAGAAATGACGCGTGCGGCGTAACGACATCCTCAGTCGCGCAGCCATGGCACTGGGACAACCCTTTGCTCGGGTGGCTGGCGTTGGCCCCGAACCCGTAGTACGGGAGAGTCAGCCCCTCGACCCCGAAGCCGCCATATCCGCCACTATCGTCAGCGGTGCTCGACGGCGACATGCCCCAGACCGGGTAGTGGAGCTGCTGCGTGGCGTACTTGATCTGGACCTGGGGGGTCTGCACGTCGGCAAGACCGAAGCTCTTTTGCCCCCAGGTGGTCTCCGGGACGACCTCATTTGCCATCAGGCCCTCGAACATCCCACCGGCAAACGTGGGGATGAAGCCCAGGTTCGCGCCGGGATAGGCGTAGTGGCCCTCCCAGACGTCGAATGCCTTGCCCGATTGTGGATCGCGGTAGACCGTCCAGTAGCCAGGGTGCGGCCATTGTCCTTGCCACGAGAAATCCGGGTCAGTCGCCTGGCATTCGGGATGCGGAGCCTTTGGCGGAAGCACCCGCCAGCTGCGCCACCACACATCGCCGGGCATCTGGTGCAGTCCCATGCCAACATAGGCCGAGATTCGCGGATCACTGTAAAAGGCGCCGTTATGGTAGTAGTGCACGCCGTTAGTGCCCACATCCGGTGGAAGCCCAACATAGTAGCCGCCATACATCTGGCCGGTGGGCTGATTAGCAACGGCGGGGTTGACGTTGCATCTCGTCTGTGGACGGCCGTCATAGAAGAGACCGAAGTCCATGGGGGCCATCAGCTGGTTCACCTGGCGCCGCAGGCTCGGCAGCGCGCTGCGAACCACGATCAGGCCGGATG
Source organism: Candidatus Dormiibacterota bacterium (assembly GCA_035279665.1). Classification (GTDB taxonomy): domain Bacteria; phylum Chloroflexota; class Dormibacteria; order CF-121; family CF-121; genus CF-13. Next base: position 5,468 of record DATEHI010000055.1, read on the forward strand.
CGTACCAGCCGTTATCGACATTGGAAATGAAGTAGCAGTTGTCGAACACCGGTGTGGGCTCGACTGAGCAATCTGATTGACCGGGGTTCAGGATCACGTTCCCCGTCGTGGTGTCGTACCACTGGTAAAGGAATCCGTGATCGCGTTTGAGCGTGGCGACTTCGGTCAGGGTGGCCGAGATCTCGTTCGTGGCCTCACGCTTGCTGATCAGCCCGAGGTCGTGGGCCGCCACCACCGCCCACAGATAGACGCCGATATTGGCCGCCGAGGTGTACCGGCCATAACTGGTAGGTGTGGGCGAGCCCCCCGCATACGTGAGGTTGTCCATCGGCAGATGGGTCTGGGCGTCGACGTCCTTCGAATAGAACTTCCAGGTATCGCGCGCAATCGCCATCAGCCTCGTGCGCTGCCGCTCGCTCAACCCATTACAGTCTCGCCCCTGGTGGTCACCCTGGCAATTGGTCTGTCCAGGGTCACCCGCACCGGCGGCCGCCGCTGGCGACGCGAAGGCGGCGGCCAGCAGGACCAGCGAGAAAAGCACACCGAAGACGCGTGTACGAACCATGCCTGATTCCTCCTTAACCCTTGAGGCCGGTTGTCGCGATGCCTTGCTGCACGAACCGCTGCAGCAACAAGAAAACCAACAGCACGGGTGCGATCAGTACCACCGAGCCTGCCATCAGCAGACCGTAGTCGACCGCGTTCTGCCCGATCGAGAAGGTCGCAACCGCGACCGGTAGCGTGTACATCTGGTCGCTGGTCGCGATGATCAGCGGCCACAGGAAGTTGTTCCAGCTGCCGAGGAAGGTCAGGATGCCCAGCGTCGCCAGCGGCGCGCCGAGGAGCGGCAGCACGACGCGCCGAAAGACCGTGAACTCACCGGCGCCGTCCATGCGCGCTGCCTCCAGCAGCTCGTCCGGGATCCCCAAGATGAACTGGCGCATCAGGAACACGCCGAACGCCTGGGCGGCGAACGGCAGGATCAGCCCGGCGTAACTGTTGACGAGCCCCAGGTTGCTCATCAGCACGAAGAGCGGGACCAGGTAGACGGTCTGGGGCACCATGATCGTCGCCAGCACCAGCAGGAAGACGGCGCTCTTCCCGCGAAAGCGCAGTTTGGCCAGCGCGTAGCCGATCATCGAGCAGAACAGCAGGTTCGACGCGACCACGAAGGTGGCCACGATCACCGAGTTGACAAAGTACTGTGGGAAGTTCAGCTTGGTGAAGATCGTCGAGTAGTTGTCGAGGGTGAACGTCTGCGGGATCCAGGTCGGCGGAACGCGATGCAACTCGGCCGACGTCTTGACCGAGCTGGCGACCATCCAGAGGAAGGGGCCGACCAGCAAGACGAGGCCGATTAGCAGCGCGGCATACACCCAGAAGGAATTACCGCCGCGACGGCCGGCGCGTGATGGACGCTGTTCCGGCGTTGCCTGGGTGACCACCGGAATGGCTGTGCGAACGGGGGCCGCAACGCTCATGTCTGGCTCCTCAACAGCCGGAACTGGATGAGCGTCACCGCCGCGATGACGACGAAGAGCGTGTAGGCCATGGCGCTCGCATATCCCTGGTGGAAGAAGTTGAAACCCTGCTGGTACACGTACATCGAGATTGGCCGCGTCCTGTTGAGCGGGCCGCCCTGGGTCATGACGAAGGGCTCCTCGAAGACCTGCAGAAAACCGATGGTGGTGACGACGGTGAGAAGCAGCGTCGTCGGCTTGAGCATCGGCAGGGTGATACTGCGGAACTCTTGCCAGCGGTTGGCGCCATCGATACGGGCGGCCTCGTACAGGTCGTTCGGGATGCCCTGGAGGCCGGCCAGGAAGATGATCATGGCGTTGCCGAAGTTGCGCCAGACCATCAGCGCGACGATGATGCCGACGGCGAGGTTGGGGTTCCCGAGCCAATCCGGCCCCTTGATGCCGACGGCTTGCAGCGCGCCGTTCACCACGCCGAAGTCGGCGTTGAAGAGAAAGCGCCAGATGACCGCAATCGCCACGATGCTCGACACCACCGGCAGGTAATAGCCAACCCGGAAGACCGCCCGGAACCGATTGATCCCGCGATTGAGCGCGACTGCGGCCGCCAGCCCGACCGCAAGGTTCAAGACGGTGCCGAAAACGACGAAGATCGCGGTGGTCAACGCCGCCTGCAGGAAGTTCGGGTCATGGAGGAGCTTGGCGTAATTGCTCAACCCCACGAAGTGCGCCGAGAGCGGGTCGACGAGGTTGCCGAGGCTGAAATCGGTGAAGCTCAGGATGGCCGAGGCCAGGATGGGCAGCGCGAGGAACCCGAGAAAGATCAGCAGGAACGGCGCCGAGAAGAGCCACCCGGTGAGGGCCTCCCGGAGCGATCCACGCCTGGCGGCTGGCCGCGCCCGCGGAACGGGCGCGACCAGCGCTTGCTGGGCGCTCATCGACTAGCCTCCGATGATCTGGGTTGCTTGCTGCTGCATGCCCTTCGCGGCGTCCTGCGGGGTCGCCTTGTTCAGGCAGGCCTTCTCCTCCCAGTCGTCGATCGCCTTCGCTACCTCTTCCCACTGCGGGATGTTCGGCGTTGAATGCGCGTCCTTCAACTGGTCACCGAAGACTTTCAAATTGGGATCGCCGCTGATCGACGAGTCGCTCCAAGCGTCGGGCCGTGAGGGCAGGTCCTTGAGTTCCTTGTACCAGCTGATTTGGGCGTCTTTCGACGTCATGAACTGGACGAACTTCCACGACGCGTCCTGGTTCTTGCCGTTCTTGAAGACCACCCAGTCGCTGCCGCCGACGAACGATGTTCCCGACTTGTCTCCCTTGGGCATCAGGGCCACGGCCCACTTCGACTGGTCAAGGTTGGCCTTCGAGATCAACCCCGCCATCCAGGGCCCTGAAATGAACATCGGATCATCCCCGCTGACGAAGGCCTGGATCAGATCGAATCCTTGCGGCTGCGAACTGCGCGTGAGGCCCTTCTTGAAGAAGTCACTGTAGAAGGTCAGGGCCTTGACGGCTTCCGGGCTATCGAGCGTGAACTTGCCACTTTTCATCACGTCGCCACCTGCCGACCAGATCAGTGGTACGAACTCTTGCCAGTCGTTGGTCTGCAGGTTGATGCCGTACTTGCTGCCACCGGACTTCAGCTTCTGCGCCATCGTCGTCAAGTCGTCCCAGGTCGCGGGCGGCGAGGTCACGCCCGCCTTGTCCGCCAGGTCTTTGCGGTAATAGAGCACCCGGGTCTCCACGTACCAGGGCAGGCCGTATGCGGTCCCATTGGCAGAGGCCGTGTCCATACCGCCGGCGAAGAAGTCGCCCTTGTTGACGGACGACGGCAAGGTCGTGACGGCGTTGAGCTTGGTAAGCTCGCCCATCCACGTGGTGCCGATCATGGCGACGTCCGGCGTGGCGCGCCCCGCGATCGACGTGATCAGCTTGTCGTGCGCCGTGCTCCAGGGCAACGGCGTCACCTTGATGGTGATGTTGGGATTCTGCTGCTTGAAGCTCGCCAGCGTCTGGCTCGCCGCCAGCTTGTCTCCTTCATCACCATTGGCCCACACCTGCAGCGTCACCGGGCCGTTGCCGCTGGCGCCGGTATTGGGATTGTTGCCGCACGCGGCGGAGACCATCGCGAGCGCCAGGAAGGCGACGACACGGAACGGGTGACCAAACGGTTTCATCTTTGCCAGGTACCTCCTTGTGATTGGCAACCGCAACTCGAACGAATTTGGATCTCTGTCGGAAGCACGGTCGAGACTGCTTTCGTACGGCTTCCCGCAGCGCGCTCGACGACGAGCCGTGCGGCCAGCGCACCGATTTCCTCCAGCGGCTGGCGAACGGTCGTCAGCGCAGGAGCGAGAAATCGGGCGACAGGAATGTCGTCCCAGCCGGTGACGGCAAGATCGGCGGGGATTGACACGTGTCGCTCAGCCGCGGCGCCGTAGGCACCCATGGCGATCTCGTCGTTCGCGCAGAAGAGCGCCGTCGGCCTCGATTCCGCGTCCAGCAGGTCGAGCACGGCCGCTCGGCCGTCGACCTCGCGAAAGGCACTCACCACCGGGCGCTCGGGTTTCGGCAGGCCGCGGTCCCAGTGGGCGGCCACAAAGCCCTCCCAGCGCTCGGCGGCATCGGGGGACGATGATGGGTCACCGACGAAGGCGAGCCGGCGATGACCGTGTTCGAGGAGGTGCCGGGTCAGCGCCGCCGCGTTGACGCGGTTTTCGGTCCGCACGACGTCGGACGACCCGACCGCCCGGCGGGCGAGCAGGACGAGCGGGAGGCCACTACGCTGGAGCCTGGCAATGGCCTCGTCGGGCACGGTCCGCCCCATCACCACGAGGCCGTCGACCCGCCGGCTCAGGTCCGAGACCAGCTGCTCCGCCCGGCCGCGGCCATGCGTGCCGACGATGAACAGATTCTGACCGAGGGCGCTGGCCGCCTCTTCCAGCCCGAGGATCACCCCTGCGTAATACGGCCCGGAAAGGTGTGGGAACACCAGGCCGATCGCCTCGTGGTGCCGCGTGGCGAGGGCGCGAGCGGCGCCGTTCGGTCGATAGCCGACCGTGCGCATCGACGCCTTGACGCGTGAGGCCGTCGCCCCGGCGACGCTGGGCAGGCCGCGCTCGACCCGCGAGACGGTCGCGATCGAGACGCCGGCGTGGTCGGCAACCGTATAGATGGTCGCAGCGCGCTTCGCCAAAATCTCCCCTATTGACACGCGGCCCTTCGCACCGCGCCGCGTTGCCTTGGTCGATGTAAGCCCTTACATCAAGCTAGCACAGCCATACCAATACAGGGAAGGCTCTGTATCAGACAAGGAGATACCCCCAATCGTGGTTGTCGAACTTCGCTCTTGCGTATTTACCGAGATCCTGCCTAGACTGAGATCGCAATGGCAGGCGTGATTTACGAGCATGTGTACAAGCGGTACCCCGGCAACGTCGTCATCACCGACATGAACGCCGAGATCAAGGACAAAGAGTTCGTGGTCCTGGTCGGCCCCTCGGGCTCCGGCAAGTCCACCGCGCTGCGGATGCTGGCCGGCCTGGAAGAGATCAGCGACGGCACCGTCAAGATCGGCGACCGGGTGGTCAACGATGTCGCGCCGAAGGATCGCGACATCGCCATGGTCTTCCAGTCGTATGCGCTCTACCCGCACATGACGGTTTACGACAACCTGTCCTTCGGGCTCAAGTTGCGCAAGACCCCCAAGAACGAGATCGACAAGCGCGTTCGCGATGCGGCCCAGATCCTGGGGCTGGAACAGTACCTCGATCGCAAGCCCAAGGCGCTCTCCGGTGGCCAGCGGCAGCGCGTCGCGCTCGGCCGCGCCATCGTGCGTCAGCCACAGGTCTTCCTCATGGACGAGCCGCTCTCCAACCTTGACGCCAAGCTCCGCGTGCAAACCCGCGTCCAGATCCTCAAGCTGCACCAGCGGCTCCAGACAACCTTCATCTATGTCACGCACGACCAGGTCGAGGCGATGACCATGGGTGACCGGATCGTCGTGCTCAACAACGGCATCGTCCAGCAGTTCGACACGCCGCAGACGCTCTATGAACATCCGGTGAACCTCTTCGTGGCGGGTTTCATCGGCAGCCCGGCGATGAATTTCCTGACGGTCAAAGTCGGCGGCGATGGGCAGTCCATGCTGACGGGTGAGGGTTTCCAGATCCCGGTCGAAGAGCGGGCCCTTTCTGACGCCGGCGCGGCCCGTGGCCAGGAGGTCATCATGGGCGTGCGGCCGGAGGACCTGAAGGACGTGCGCTTCCCCGGTCGCGATGGCCTGCCCAAGGTTAACGCCAAAGTCGAGGTCGTCGAGAGCATGGGCAGCGAGATCTTTGTCTACCTGAACATCGGCGGCAAGACGCTGACCTCGCGCATGGATCCCCGCAGCAGCGACATCCAGCCCGGGCAGAACGTCCAGGTCGCGGTCGATACCCACCACCTGCACCTGTTCGATTCGAAGACGGAGAAGGCCCTGATCAGTCGCGGTGCGCCGGCCGCGGAAGTCCCGGCGATCGCCGAAGCCCAGCAAGTCCGCTAGGCGTTGAATCTCGGTCTCGAAGGCCGGGTCGCGGCAGTCACCGGGGGCAGCCATGGGCTGGGCTACGCGATTGCCGCGAGCCTGCTCGCAGAAGGTTGCCAGGTCGCGATTTGCGCCCGAGACGAAAGACGGCTCAACGACGCCGCCGTCGCCCTCGACGCGGGAGTCTTTGCGCACCCCGCCGACGTCACGAAAGCGGGCCAGGCGGAAGGCTTCATCGAGGCGGCCGCCGGCCACTTCGGCACTCTTGACATCCTGGTCCATAACGCCGGCGGCGGCGGCGGCGCCGGGCTCCAGGCACCGGATGCCGAGTACGCGCAAAGCCTGGAGGTCAATGTGCTGGCCGGTCTGCGCGCGGCGCGTGCGGCGGTCCCCTTCATGCGCCGCCGGCAACGCGGCCGGATCATTTTCATCGCCTCGCTGTATGGGCGCGAGAGCGGCGGCCGGACCGGCTACAACCTGGCCAAGGCCGCTGAGATCAGCCTGGCGAAGTCGCTATCCCGTGAGCTGGCGAAAGACAACATCCTGGTCAACAGCGTCGCGCCCGGCTCGCTGATGTTCCCCGCAAGCAGCTGGGAACGCCGTCAGCAGGCCGACCCCGAGGGGATCGCCGCCTTCACCCGGTCCGATCTGCCACTCGGCCGCTTCGGGAAGCCCGAGGAAGTCGCCGCCGTGGTGGCCTTCCTCGCCTCCGACCGGGCGAGCCTGGTTACGGGCGCCTGCTGGACAGTCGATGGCGGCCAGTCCCGCAGCAACATATAAATAGGCCGGCGGAGGGGAAACCCGCCGGCCCAGAGAGAGACTTGGCGCTATGCCCGACGCGGCTTGAGGATCCAGAGCGCCGCGCCGATCACGATCGCGAGGATCATCAACGTCATCGCAGTGCCCATCGGAGCGGTCGGCGCGTCGAGCGCCCGGTCCGCGACCGCACCTCCATCGACGATCGCCATCGGCTTGGTGCCAAACGGCGCGACTTTCACGATGCCCATCGGTGTCACGCTCATGTCGTAGGTCACCTTGCTATCGGGTGCATTCAGCGTCAGGTAGGTCAGCCAGCTGTCACGGCGGACCCAGCCCATGTTCTTGTCGGTCGACAGATCCCGGTAGAGGCTGTCGGTCATCTTTTCCTGGAACGCGAGGCTGAAGCCCTCCGCGCCCTGCACATTGGTGCCGACGCCGGAGGCGCCGATCAGTGCGCGCCACTCGCTGGTGTTGACCGGCTTGTCCGACAGGAGATAGAGATCGGCCTGCACCTGTTGGCCGGCCGCCAGGACTTCGAAGGGAATCCAGGGATGCGGGATCTTCATCGTGATCAGCACGGGGGCGCCGTCGCCGAAGATCAGGCGCTGCTTCGCCGCGCGATCGGCGTTGTACTTGGCGGCCATGAACACCGGGCTGCCCTTCGCGTACTGAATGACGTGGGCGCGGGTCTCGGCATCGATGGCGAAGCCATTCTCAGCGGCCCAGTCGAGCACGGCCTGCCCGCTGCCGCGCAACACCGTGATATCGAGGGCCCGCACCTGGACCTGCTGCAGGACCACTGCCTTACCGGCCGCTTGGCTGGCCGCGAAGTCCAGGGCGAGGATTGGCGGCTGCGGATGCGTCTCGCGGTTGAGCCGCTGGAGCGTCCAGCCTCCACCCTCTTCGACTTTATCGGGGACTGCTGGCAGGGGCACGATCCAGCCGAAGCTGGTCGCCTCGCCGTTGTAGCTGAAGCTGGTCATGTAGCGCTCGACGCCGTCATGCCAGGCGACGAGCGTCGTCGCCCGTTCGAGCCGGATCGCGCCGTTGGGGGCGATCAGCCCACCGCAGGCGGCCGCCGGGAGCGCCTGCGTGAGAAAGACCGCCAGGGTCGCCGCCGCCGCGGGAACGAGCTTGTGAACCATGGGGAACCTCCTGTTCCGTCGTAAGCGTCACTACTCAGACGCCGACGGGGCAGGAAAGTTCCCGAGGCTTCAGCTAATTCGCGGCAGCTCCCGTCCGTTCGAACGCGTTGACGGGCTTGAGGAGCTCAACTCTGACGGGGGCCGCTTCGCGGGCAAACGTCTCGGCGTCGGAGGCCACCCCCACGACGAACCCGTAATGGTTCGGGACCGCCACCTGCGGTTTGATCTTCTTGACGACGCCGGCCGCCTCCGAGGCATTCATGACATACGGATCGCCACCAATGCAAATCAGGGCGACGTCGGTCTTGACCTGCTCGATGTCGGGATTCGGATCGCCATCACCCGAGAACCAGTAGCGGTGCCCGTCGAGGCTCAGAATGTAGCCCACCCAGTTGTTGCTCTTGGGATGGGTCTGCAGCCGATGCTCGACGGTACTGTAGGCGGGCACCGTCTGGAACTTGATGCCGGCGACGTCCAGCGCCTCGCCCGGCTTGATCGCCTTGACGTCGCCCTGGAGCTTCTCGGCGACGTCTTTAGGAGCGACGAACTGCGTGGTCTCCTTGCGGATCTTCTCGATGTCCGTCGGCTCGAAGTGATCGCCGTGAGCGTGCGTGATGAAAATCACGTCGGCGGGCTCTTCCTGGGCGCTCAGTCCCCAGGGATCGATATAGACCGTGATCCCCTCACCCTTCCACTTGTAGGCGGATTGCTTGTACCAGGTGAACTTCTCGAGCATTCAAAGCCTCCTTCGGTGGCGACGTGCCCCCAGCGGTTCTAGGTTACCCGGTCATGCGCCGAAGACCTGGACCACGAGCTGGCGGTCGCGCGGCCGGTCGAGCTCGAGCAAGAAGATCCGCTGCCAACGGCCCAGGTCGAGCTGGCCGCCGGCGACCGGGATGTTCTCGCTGGCGCCGATCAGCAGGTGCTGGCAATGGGAGTGGCCGTTGGCGCATTCCTCGGGGTCCATCTCCCCGGTCCGCCGGCTCAGGTCGTTGTGCTCGTAGGTGCCGGACGTCGCGGAGAGCCGCTCCAGCAGCGCCCCCATATCCTTCAGCAGCAGTGGCTCATTTTCGTTCAGGACAACCGCGGCTGTCGTGTGCTTGGAGAACACGCAGACCCATCCTTGCGAGACGCTGGAACGGCGCACGACCGCGGCGACCTGTTCGGTGACATCGATGAATTCACGAGCTGCGGTGGTGCGAAAGGCGAGCGTCTCCGCCCAGAGCGTCAGACCCCCGATCCGTCGGACTCGCGCGCCCGCGTGGTCGTCGGGATCGTCGAGCAGGCGAAAGGCGGGGTTGGTGGCATTACCCACAGATCGATGCTGCGCTTGGAACGTTACGCGCGCCGTTACAAACGGACGGGGCCGTTACAGGGAGACGGCCGGGGTGTCACCGCCTCGTGGCGCGGACCTTGTCGAAGCAGTCGCTGCAGTACACGGGGCGGCCCATGGTGGGCGTGAAGGGGACCTGGGCGGGCTTGCCGCACTCGGCGCAGACGACTTCGTGGAGCTCCTTGGCGCGACCGGTGCCCCGAACGTTGCGGTTGATCGACCGGCAGTCGGGACAGCGGGACGGCTCGTGCTGGAATCCCTTCGCGGTGTAGAACTGTTGCTCACCGACGGTGAAGATGAAGTTGAGACCACAGTCACGGCACGTCAAAGTCTTGTCGCTGAAGCTCACGGCGAATCTCCTTTGTTTTGTCTTTGGATCTCAGAGGTTTCGCCGGAGCGATCCGTAGCCCTCGACCCAACTTTCCCGGGCGCGATTATAGCAAGCGCCAAGACCTTTTTGGCGCTAGCCAAAGAGTGGCCGTCTCGATCAGGCGGTATTCTGCAGCCATGGCCTCGACACTGTTCCTCGTCGAGGACGAACTCATGTTCGCGCAGCGCCTCCGAGCGGCTGCCGGACGGCTCGGAATTCCGGTCCAGGCGGTCAGTCCCTCGCAGGCCCGAAGCCGCGCCTGGGACCGCGACCAGGTGGTTGTGCTGCAGGCCACGCTGAGACCAGAAGAACAGCTCGAGCTGATCGATCACCTGACGGGGCGTGCCCCGGCCCCGGTCGTGATCGCGGTCACCGGCCACCTGGAAACCGAGCTGCGTCAGCGGCTCAAGGCCCGGGGCGTCATCCTGGCTGCCCACTCCGGGATGGATCGCGTCCTGGCCCGCGCGCTGCGCGTCAGTCTCCCGAGTGATGCGGTGCGCCGTCCCCCGACGTGAGCTCGCCGCCGTGATGCCCTGAATGATCGTGATCGGCATGCGCCGCCGCCGGCATCTCCATCATCCGTAACATCTCGAGCCCGCCGGTTCGGAGAAAGCGCCAGCCGAGCAGCGCCATGATCGCTAGAAAGATCACGTTCAACACACTGGTGTAGTTGAGCGTCGGAGCGCTTACCAGCGCCGTCACTTGACGATGCAAGGGAACGATCCCGAGCCACTGGAAGAGCAGGCCGATCAAGAAGCCGGCCAGCGCCATCGCCGCGTACGAGACGACGAGCAAATACAACGCCATCCGCCCGCCGTAATACTTTCGGTAGATGTCGAGAATCGGAATGATGATCAGGTCGGCGAAGACAAAAGCGATGACGCCGCCGAAACTGATGCCGCCGTTCCAGAGCACGGCCGCCAGCGGCACGTTGCCGACCGAACAGACAAAGCTCAGCAGCGAAATCACTGGGCCGATCAATGGTCCCCAGACCTGGGACAGCACCGGGTGGCTGGTCAAGAAAAAGCTCTGCCAGAATGACGTGGGCACCCAGGCAGCCAGCGTGCCGGCAATCAGGAGTCCCAGGCCGATGTCGGTCCAGACCGCGGTGACGTCCCCCCAGAAGTTGTGGCTGATCGCGGTCAGTCCACGGCCGGAGAACAATCGCTTGAGAAAGGGCCCCTCGGTAATCGACATGTCCATCTCGCCGTGCCCTTCCATCCGTCCCCGCCGGCCCTGTTCGACCTGTCGCCGCGCTTCCTCGACCATGCGCGGCTTGAGCGTCCAGCGAAAGAGCAAAGCCAGGATGACGATCATCAGCAGGCCGCCCGCGAACTCGGCGCCGACGAACGACCAGCCGAGCAGGATGAGGAGGATCAAACCAAGTTCGAAGACCAGGTTCGTCGAGGCGAACTCGAACACGATGGCCGCTGGAAAGCTGGCCCCTTTGCGGAATAACGAGCGGGCGATCGCGACCGCGGCGTAGGAACACGAGGAGGAGGCGGCACCGAACAGCGTGGCGAGGGCGAGGCTACGCGGTGAGTCCGAGCCGAGCGCTCGTTCGACCGCGCGCCGGGAGACGAGCGTCTGGACGATTGCCGAAAGGATAAAGCCGATTACGAGCGGCCAGAAGACCTCCCACAACATGTCGAAGGCGGTCGCCAGCGCGCTAAGGACGGCCTGGACGATCACCGTCTCAGCCTAAGCCCAGGCCAGCGGACTACGTCCGGAGCGCCCGGGACCAGCGTTCCTCGACGTGGAGGCCTCGGTAGATCAGGAGGGCGCACACCCAGGTGACGATGAAGGCGCCGACGATCACAAAGCCCATGACACCAAGGTCCATCCCCCGGATCGCGTCCCAGGCACCACCGCGAAGATTGAGCTGCTGCACGAGTACCTGGCTCAGCTCGAAGAGACCAACGAAGAGCGCGACGAACACCGAGAGCGCCGTGATCGTCAAGTTATAGAAAACCTTGCGCACCGGGTTGGAAAAGGCCCACGCGTACGCGTGCGACATGAACGCGCCGTCGGCGGTGTCCATCAGCGACATTCCCGCGGCGAAGATCAATGGCAGGGAGATCAGCGCATAGATGGGGATGCGCTGGGCCGCGGCACCGGCCGAAATCGCCAGGAACGAGATTTCGGAGGCCGTATCGAAACCCAGCCCGAAGAGGAAACCGACCAGGTACATCTGCCAGCTGTGGGTGATCAATTTGAAGAGCCGGCCGAAGAGACGCGTCAACAGGCCGCCGGCGACCAGCTGATGCTCGAGCGAATCGCGATCGTACTCCCCGGCCCTCATCCGCCGGAACATTCGAATGAGGTCCAGCAGGATGATCAGGTTCAGGATCCCGATCAGCACGAGGAAGGTCCCCGACACACTCGTGCCGATCAGACCACCGAGGTTCTTCAGCTGGCCGTTGGCACTGACGACGTTCGTGACCACGAATTGGGTGGCGAAACCAAGCGCGAGCGCGATCAGGAACACGACTGTCGAATGACCTAGCGAGAAGAAGAATCCGACCCCGAGCGGCTTCTTCCCTTCCTGCAGCAGCTTGCGCGTCGTGTTGTCGATCGCCGAAATGTGGTCGGCGTCGAAGGCGTGGCGCAGACCATAGGCGTAGGCCAGGCCCCCCAGGCCGAGCATGACGGGAAACCGCGGAGCGACCAGGAGCAGCATGATGCCCCAGCCGGCCAGGTGCAGCAGGGCGACGCTGCCGAAGAGGCCGGTCAATCGCCAGGAGACGGAGGTCATCGAGGTCGTCCGCCAGCTTCGAAAAACCGCGCGCGCCGCCGCCATCCGAGCACGGAGTATATCTTATTGCGAATCGTTCGCAATAGCGAACGCGTTACGGCTCCGTAACCGTGCCGTTGGCCAGGGCGCAAACGACGACCAGCCGTGCGGGGCCGCCCACATGAAGCCGGCGCTGGATCCCCTCGCCGAATAGACCTCCCTCCCAACTCTCTGCGCCGCCGGCCCCGTTTCGTGCGTCTGATGAGCGCGGATTACATCGTTCGGGAGGTCGACATATGCACAAGTTGATCGTCGTTGCGGTTGTTTTGGCGGCCGCCGTCTTGTCCGCGTGCGCGTCCAACGGTTTGGCTGACAGGCCCCCAGCCTCAGCCACCTCTAGTTCGGTGACGACGCAGCAAATCACGGCGCTGGCCGAGCAGGTTTTTCCGAAGGCGAGCGAGCAACCCGCCTATGGGGTCTGCGGTGCCGACTTGAATTTCAGCGCATGCCCGTATACCAACCGGCTGAAAGCTCGACTGACCCAACGGCGCGAAACGCTCCTGCGCGCCCAAAACCTATCGACCACGCGCGAGATCACTGGCGAGGTCACGAGCGCTGACGCCGGGATCGCCCATGTCAAGCTTTTCCAGCGCCGCCAGGCGATGGACCTTTACGTGGTGCGGCAGGGCAACACGTTGCTGGTCGATGACGAGATCTGCGCCGGCCACAGGGACACGAGCATCTATGCGACGTTTGTCACCTGCGATTCCAGCGCGCAGTGAGTTAGGCGCCGCTCACATGCAACAGCCGCCCGATCCCATAGCCGGCCGCGGCGGAGACCATGCCGATGATCGTCATCTGGAGACCGCTGGTCCGCCAATCGCCAACGAGTGTCAGGGCCTTGTAGGCGCCGACGGCAAACAGCACCACGGCACACAGCGGCACCGCCATGATGGTCGCCGCGGTCACGGAGATCCCAAACAGCGGGACGAACAGAAACGGGATCAGTGGAATGAGCGAGCCGACCAGGGTCGAGAACCCCGTGACAAGTGCACGGCCAACCGCATTCGTCCCGGCGACCGGCGTGAGATGGAGCTCATCGCGCATCATCACGTCCACCCAGACTTTCTTGTCGCTGGTGATCTCTTTCACCACGCGCTCGAGCACCTCGCCATGCAGGCCCTTGTCGCGGAAGATCTGGCGGACCTCCTCGGTCTCGACGTCCGGCAGGTCCTCGATTTCTTGTTGCTCTTTGGCCAGCATCGCCATGTAGTAGTCGCGCTCCGCCAGGGTGGCGGTGTAGACAACGCCTCCCATGGCGATCGACTCCGAGAAGGTCGCGGCTAAGGCCGCCGCGAGGATGATCCGCAGTTGGGCCGTCGCGGCGGCAACGCCAAGCACCAACCCCAGGACATTGACCAGGCCGTCCTGGCCGCCGAGGATGATGTCGCGAAGGGCCCGCCCAATCCCGCCTTTGTCGGCATCGGGCTCGTGCAGCGGTTGCGTCTGACGGACCGGCTCCGGCTCAGCCATCGGTCCCTATCTTCGCAGTTGAGCGACTAGCGGGACCGCGCGGCCTTGGCCTGGCAGCGCGCGCAACGACCGTGCACGACGAGGTCCGCGTTACTCACCACGAAGTCATGTTCGTCCGTGATGTGGTGGAGCACCGGCACCATGTGGTCGCCCTCGATGTGCAGCGTCGAGCCGCACTGGTCGCAGACCAGGTGGTAGTGATCGGTGCCCTTTTCGGCAAGCTCGTAGTAGGCGCGGTCCCGGATCCGCGTCTCTTTGACCAGACCAAGCTCTTCCAGCACCTCGAGGCAGCGGTAGATCGTCGCCAGGCTGAAGCGGGGATATTGCCGGCGGATCTGGGCGAGGATGTCCTCGGCGCTGAGATGTTTCTTGCTCTGCCGCAGCGTGTCCCAGACCAGCTGGCGCTGCATCGTCAGGCGGTACCCCGAGGTGTGAAGCGCCTCGGTTGCCGTCGGCCGGGCTTTCATCGCCTCATTGTGGCAGGGCTTTCCACCTCGACCACCGGCCGATCGCCAGCTGTCGCCCCTTTGTCATCGAGCCGGAAGAAGATCACCCAGATGGCCGCGAAGTAGATGAGATTGCCCAGGCCAAACATCACCAGCCCGGCGACCAGCTGGTCGTCGAGCGGTGAAAGCGGCAGCACCCGTGGCGCGGCCGCGTAGAAGGGGTAGATCACGACCGGCGACAGGATAAAGGCGAGCCCCAGGATGGTCGGGGGCACGCCCGCGAAGCCGAGGTAGGCAATCTTCCCCATCACGCTCATGCTGCCGGGCCGTCCCTCCGGGACGAGCAGCGGCCACCAGAACAGCACGCCGACCGCCAGAAACGTGAGGTGCTCGAGTACGTGAACCGGCTCGTTGCGCAAGGTCGCTTCATAGAGAAACGGGAGGTGCCAGATCGCAAGCACCAGGTTGAAGACGACGCTTGCGGCCAGCGGTGAAACCCGGATCCGATCGAAGGCACGCCACTCCTCTGGTAAACCGAGCAACAGGAGCGGCGGCACGATCATGGCCAGCAGCAGGTGCTGCAGCATGTGGAAACTGAACAGATACTTGTCGCCGCCGACGTCGATCGGGGACTCGAGCGCGAGGAACAGCACCAGCAGACCGCCGGCGAAGTACACGCGAGCCAGCGGCGACCAGGCGGTCACCCGCCCGCGGCCGCGGATCAGCCAGGCGTAGCCGCCGGCCAGCGCCAGCGTACCCGCCAGGACCGTAGGATCCCACTGCCACGTCCAGAGGCTGAGGCTCGCGTGCAGCCGTGCCATTCGATTTAGCCTTTGACGCCCTCCTGGACGATCGGCTGGGCGAGCAGCCACAGACTCGTCATGGTGTAGCCGACCATGGCGCCGATCCAGGGCCACTCCGCGCGCTGGCCCTGCCTTTCGGTGCGGGCCACCCGCCCCAGGTAGCCATGCGCCAACACCACGGCCGCGATGTGCACCGCGATGATCAACACGATCTCGAAGTACCAGACAACCGCGGTCGGAACCAGGTTGCGGTTCGGTTCGTAGTTGACCGTCCCGAATATGTTGAGGCCGTTCCCGAACGGGTCCGAGGCCTGGTGGATCAGGAGTTGCCCGTTGATCGCCAGGTAATCGAAATTGTGCGCGAGTAGGTACCCGAAGGCGATTGGAATGAGCGAGGGCAGCAGACCGGCAATGACGTTGATCAGCGGCTCGTCGAGGCGGCCGACCGCTCGAACGCCCGCCGCGAATCCGGCGAAGAGTCCCCAGATGACGCCCACCAGTGTGACGAACACGGCGAGCAACGCAACGGTGTATCCCGGTCCCCCGGGGCGGAGCGAGTCGGGCAGCTCGGACACCACGTTCTTCCATGCGGGCGTTGCGAGGAGTCCGTCGAAGCTGACCGAGACCAGCAGCATGAGCACGAAGGTCAGGCGGCTGACCGTTGCCTCGAACGGCCGCTGCAGCCCGCCGAAGAATCCGCGCGGGCCGGGCGTACCGAATCGGAAATAGCCGAGCCGGCCCCAGGTGGCAAACAGCAGGGAGAAGACCTCGCCGCGACGCAGCCAGGTCTCCGCCCCAAACAGGTACGCCATGACGACGTTGACGAATCCGTAGGCGAGCATCACCTGGGCCGTTCCTGCCGGAGTGGTGGTGACACCGTTGAAGACCAGCTCGCCGCAGGCAAACAAAAAGAACATGATGGTTGCCGGCCAGTACCCCCACCGCGCCGGCCATTCGAGCCGCGCCCTGGGGCCGACCAAGCGGGCGACCACGTTGAGGGGGCTGATGTAGGGCCAGTAGTTTCCGACCACGGCGATGCTGATCGGCACCGCGATCCAGAAAACGAGCCAGAACGCCGTCACCGCGATGTTGTCGGGAGTGCTCTGCGTGCCGAACAGACCGCCGAGGATCATCACGACGGCGACCACGAACATCAGCCAGCCGGGCCAGCTCGGCGCCTGCGGCACGGGTGGAACGTCGTCGCCCACGGGTTGCTGTCGGGCAACTGGCCGCCGCAGCACCAGCAAGAAGGAGACGAAGACGACCGCGCCCGCCCCGATCAGGAAGAGGTAGAGGGGCGCGGGCAGGTCGTAGCGGGCACCGAAGGCATGCAGTGGAAAGAAGCTCATCGTCAACACGATACCGAACGGTGTCGCTCTTAGCTTCTCTTGCGCGGCCGAGGAGGCGACCGATGACGCCGGCGGCGGATCTCCTGGAAGATCGCGATCGCCCCAAAGAGGATGACGAATGCCAGGATGCCGAAGAACTCGAGGTAGCGCCCCAAGTCGGAAAGGGCGCTCGGGCCGGGCGCGCCCGTCGGCGCGGTGGCCGCATAGTCACCGAAGCCCGGTGCGTTGACGCTGGCATACGGGTCGCCGCCGGGGGCGATCAGGGTCGGCAGGGGGCGCCAGCCACTGCCGTCGTCGTACTGGATCTCCTTGAAAGCGCCAGGCGGGAACCGCATCGTCAGGTGATAGGCCGATACCACCGCGACCGGCACGCCGCCAGGGTCCCCCACGCACGCGATCCGATAGACGTTGCCCCGGATCTCGACGCCCGCCCGCGCGGCTGGCGGTTTCGGCTCGGGCGTGATCGAGCACTTTACGCCCGTCGCGCCGGCCGGCGCTTTGAACGCCCCCGGGCCGAAGTAGATCACGACCTGGTTGTCGCCCGTCTGCACGCCGCCTCCCGCGACCTGGCCGTTCTCCACCGGCAGGGTCGCCTCGCCGGGAAGCGGGGGCTTGTTGCCCGCGGCGAGGTTGGGCGGAGGCGACTCCCACCGATAGGGCTCGGGCGGCACGATGATGCCGTCGTAGACCGGCGGAGCGGCGATCCGGCCGTGGAGCAGGGCGGCGGTGATCAGCCCGAGTGCGAGCGCAAGCAGCCCGGCGCGCCGCGGGGTCATGCCCAGAACCAGGCCCCCCAGTCGGCCACCGTGTGGGCCACGGCGCAGGGCCACACCCGTCCGGTCAGCGCCCGAAGACCACCGAGCGCGAGCCCGACGGCGCCGTCCAGCGGCATGGCGCCGAGTCCATACCGCGGCAGGTGGATCAGGGCGAAGACGGCGGCGCCGACGACGATGGCGGCCCCGGTGCCCGCCTCGCCCTCCCACCGTCGATAGAGCACGCCCCGGATCGACGTCTCCTCCAGGGTGGCGACCAGGGCGGCGATCGCCGCCCAGGGCCAAAAGAGGCTCAGGGGTCGCGCACTGAGCGGCCCGCTCGCGACCGGCGCGAGCAGGATCGCGCCGACCATGAGGCCCGCCACCAGCGCTCCCGCCCTGCCGAGGCCCTCCACCCTGCCCTTCCCCGCGAGCCTGCGAGGGAAATTGCCAAACCCGGTGATCGCCACAAGGCAGCCTGCGAAGACGATGGTGCTGAACACGTCCCCCAGCGGGAGCAGCAGCGCCCGGAGGAGCGCGGCACCCAGGATCAAGCCGGTGACGAGCGCGGCCCGCCGCGGCGCGGCGAGTCGGACCTGGATCACCGCGGCAGCGGGATGAAGTCCGGCGAGCCGGTTGCGAACACCGGCGGGTACACGGTGACGCTGTGGCGGACGCCCTGCCACTGCCAGATGACGCTCGCGGCCCGCGTGTTTTGTCCCATGGCATCCGGAGTGGCCGCAAACTTGACGCCGGCACCGTTCGCCAGCGTTCCGTCAGGCAGGTCCAGACTGCGCGCGGCCACCGCCATGCCACCGGCACGCAGGTCGTGCGCGCGCGGCATGACGTAATGGAAGAGCGTCCATGCCGCACTGAAGCCGGCCAGCGATTCTTCCGTGGGATCACTGCCGAACTCACGCCGGTAGGCGGCCGCGAAGCGTGCGTAGATCGCCTGTCCGGTGTCGTTCAAGGCGCTGGGGTTGAAGCCGTGTGGCGGCCGATCCGCGGCGAAGACGCCGATGGCGTCGGCGCCCAGCATGGCACCGAAGTCTGGAACGCATTGGGCCATGGTCGAGCCGATGAAGGCGTCGACATGAAGGCCGTTTTTCAACATGGCACGCCGAAAGTCGACGCCGTCGGCGATGTACGAGGAGAGCACCAGGACGTTGGGCTTCGCAGCCCGAACCTGGGTCAGGACGGAAGCCCAGTCGGGTCCGTGCGCGTCGTAGACAACGGTCGCCACGACCTGGATGCCATCGCGGGCAGCCTGTTGGGCGACAGCCGACGCCACGGAGGTCGGGTACCCATCCTGGTTGTGCACAATCGCCATCCGCAGGCTCCAGGCAGACATGTTGAGCCGCGGCGCGACAACGGTGGCCGCGAAATGGCTGGCCATCGTGCCGAGGTTCTGGCCGGTCGCGCCGACGCGGAAGACGAGCGGATAGCCACGACCGGTCAGTTGATCCGCCACCGCGCCAGCTTCCCAGTACAACAGCCCGCGCGATTGGGCCTCGGCACTAACCGGGATCGAAAGGCTACTCGAGTACGAGCCCAGGATTGCCTGGGCGCCCTGAGCCTTCAGCTCCTGTACCCGAGCGGCCGCATCGACCTCCGAGGTCAGCTCCTTGGTGACCAACGCGATCGGGGCCCCGGCGACCCCCCCGTCGGCGTTGACGAGATCGCGGGCGATCTGGACGCCGGCGTATTCCTGCTTCGCGAGCGGAGCCTGCGGCCCGGTCAGTGGGAAGACCGCGCCAACCTTGATACTTTCGGCTCCCCCCGGGGATGGTGCCGTCGCGCAAGCGGCGCAGTAAAAAACCAGCCCGATGGCGGCGAGCTGCCGAAATCGCACCATACGCATTCTAAATCGGCGGGCGCCCGAGCCCCCTACCGCGGGCGCCGGCGTTTTTGCCAGCGCTTGTGCACGTCCATCAGCGTCTCCCCGCGGTTCCGGCTGCCAGGGCGCGGACGAGTCGGCGGCAGGCGGGTCCCCCACCAGAGCAACAGCCCGATGCCCAGGCCGATCAGGACGACAGCGACGATGGGTCCAGCCAGCTAGATCTGCTCGATGCCCTTGACGAGGATCGTGACGAACGCACCCAGCGCCGTGATGCCGACGGCCGCATAAAAGGCCGGGGCGATGATGTGGAAGGGCAGGCCGAGCGCGGCAGCCGCCGCTGCGGCGAAGACGGTGAGCGCGATCCCCGCCGACGAGGCGCGGCCCCAGGGCGTGTGGCGCACCCGAAGCGTCCGGCGCCGGATCAGCAGGAACGTGATGCCGCCCACGATCGGGAAGGCGTAGCGCAGCGTGACGAGTGCGGCCAGCCACTGTGGCAGGATCCCGATGACGGCGAGCGAGATCGCCGCGACGCTGAAGAAGAGCCCGTCCATGAAGGGGTCGTAGAGGCGACCCCAGCGGGTCGAGGCATGCCGACGGCGCGCCAGCCAGCCGTCCAGCAGATCGGTGAACGCCGCCAGGCCGAACACCAGGACCAGCGGGAGATAGGTGCCGCCGCTTGCCCAGTGGGCGCCCCAGGCGACCCAGACGGCCGCCAGCCCGCGCAGCTCGGTAAGCCGATTCGGCCAGCCGAGCGATTGCTGCAGCTCACCGGACTCGAGGTTGACCATCAGCCCCAGGTGCAGGGCCAGATCGAACATGAGCACGCCCCAGCCCACCAGGCTGGTGCCCATAAACCAGATGGCATCGGTGAGCCCGAAGGCTCGAAAGACCGCCAGGCCCGCCAGCGCGATGCCGAGCATCCCGGCGACCGTGAAGCGCAGCCAGGAGGCTCTCAGCTCGTCGTTCAGCCCAAAGATCTGGATCGACCGAATCCAGGAGGCGCGCCAGAACGCGCCCCAGGCTTTCCAGCTATAACCGCCTCGCTTGAGGTCGTGAAGGAGGCCGATGACGAAAATGTTGGGTGGGAGATCGGGCTCGTCCTTCCCCTTCGACGTCTCGCTTGGGCGGCGCACCACGACTTGAGTAAAGGCGCTTTCGCGCGACGCGTCAAGGACCGTTCAGTCGGGCATCTAGGGCACGATCGGCGGCAGCGAGGCGCCCGGGAGCGGCGGGGGCGAGGGCAGCGCGCCGGGGAGCCCCGCGGCGCCGC
>DATEHI010000056.1:0-2271 GCA_035279665.1 Candidatus Dormiibacterota bacterium
CGCACGCCGCACAACCTCGGCGCCGATTCCGGCGTCGGCAACGTTGATGAAGTAGCGTCGCCCGGTTGAGGTGGCGAGCCAGCCCGCGTCGAGTGGGCGCCAGCGATCCGTTGTGAGCCAGGCGGCCACGTCCTCGGGCCGTCGCGGGCTCGGAAGACTGCGGCGCAGGTCGGCGCCGGTGCCGCGTTGCAAGAAGCCGACCCGCGGAGGACGGGTGCCCGGCTGTCGAAGCAGTCCGTTGACGACTTCGTGCGCGGTCCCATCGCCGCCCACGGCGATAACCAGTCGATCACCGGCCGCGGCAGCAAAGTCGGCAGCGTCGCCGCGGCGGCTGGTTTCAACCACGTCCACGGCGACGCCGTCGGCGGCGCAACTGATGGCGCACCGTCGCCAGAAGCCGCGGGCTCGGCCGCCGCCCGCGCTTGGGTTGACGATGATCAGAGGGGCCAGATCCGCCGCTCGCCGGGCTCCGCTCGCATCTGGCCAACCTCGAGCCCGCCGCCGAAGCGCTTCTTTCGATATGGAAGGAAGACCTTCAAGGCGATGCCCTCGCGATGCTCGACCTCAACCTGGATCGCGTCGGTCCCCTCGCCTTTCAGCCGGACATCGGCCACGATAGCCGCTCCCCGGTTCTCCTCCGCCTCTGAGCGCAGCCCGTCATAGAGGATGTCAATCACCTCTGTGGATGGCGGCTTTTCGGTTCCGGTGTAGCCGGCGATCATCGCGATTTGGCGGTCTCGCCGCATGGCAACCGCGTACGGAAAGAACTCCCCATGCTTCGCGAGCATCTGTTGTGCGAAGGGCAGGGCTGCGTTCAACAGTGCATCCAGGTCCGATTGGCACTCCGGGGACGCCGAGTCTCGCCAGGAGCTCACGACTGAACCAGGTTGACACCAAGGATCCGCCTGGCGCTTTCGACATCGCGTGCCATCTGCTGCTGTAACGCGGCAACCGTGGCAAACCGCCTCTCCGCCCGCAGCCGCTGCACGAACCAGAGCGTGATGAGCTTGTCGTACAGATCCCCCTCGAAGTCAAGGATGAAGACCTCGACTGTAAGTGTGTTCCCGCCGAAGGTCGGCCGGAAGCCAATGCTGGTTGCGCCGCCATAGATCTGGCCGTCGATGTCGACTCGGGACGCGTAGATGGCATTTGGGGGGATGAGCTTGTTGGGGGCAATTCGCAGGTTCGCGGTCGGAAAACCAAGCTGCCGGCCCCGCTTGGCGCCGTGCTCCACGATTGAGCGGATGAAATAGTCTCCACCGAGCAATTGCGCGGCGGCGCGAACCTGGCCGAGCAGCACCAGGCGGCGGATCCGCGAGCTGCTGATGGGCTCTCGACCGCGCCTTACGGTGGGAGCGACCTCGATGGTAAATCCGTGCCCTGCGCCGAGACGGCGCAAGAAGGCGGAATTCCCCCGCTGGCCGTGCCCGAAGCGGTGATTCTCACCGACGACCATGTGCCGGATTTCGATTCCGCGTAAGAGTCGCTGCATGAAGGCTGCCGCGCTGAGCGCGGCGATCTGCGGGGTAAACGGGATCACCACCAGGTGGTCGAGGCCGAGCTGTTCGAGCAGCCAGGCCTTTTCGTCGAGGGTGGTGAGGTTCGGTGGGCAGTGGTCGGGGTCGAGCACGCAACGCGGATGTGGTTCGAAGGTGACCAGCACGCTCACGGCACCGGCCGCCCGAGCACCGCCGATGAGCGCCTTCAGCAGAGCCTGGTGGCCACGATGAATGCCGTCAAAAGTGCCGATCGTCGCGTGGCTGGGTCCGAGCGCGCCGGGCGGGGGAAAGCCAAAGCTGACCGCCGTCATGCCACAAAGACCGCGCGCGGACGGATGCGCCGCGTGGCGTCCGCCTCACCCCAGGCGAGCAGCTCACCGTCAGGGCCGAGCAGCCGATAGCGGCCGGTCGTCGTGTTCGGAGACGGAACCGCCTGTCCGCGGCGAACCGCGTAGGCGCCCTCGGCGTCGAGCGCGACGGCGGGCCAGTCCTGCAGCGGCAGGTCCATGGGCAGTAGCCATCGTGTCCATCCGTCTCCCGCATCGGCCAGCGTCGCCATCGGCACGGCGTCGGCCAGCGTGAGGGGACCGATCGCCGTTCGGGCGAGACCCGATAAGTAGGCGCCGCACCCCAACGCGGCTCCGAGGTCGTGGACAAGGCTGCGGACATACATCCCACGGCCGGAGTCAACCTCGATATGGCCGACGCCCAGATTCGAGTCGTAATCCAGAAGTCGAATAGAAAAGATGTCGACCATCCGTGCGCGCCGCTC
>DATEHI010000057.1:0-23816 GCA_035279665.1 Candidatus Dormiibacterota bacterium
GCGATGAGGGCGAGTAGGACTTTTCTGGTCATTCTTGGTTACCTCGATTTGGAGAAGGGGCGAAAGGGGGCGGGGGACATGCCCCCTTCCGCGGGGTGGGAAACCGTCGCCGCGATTTGCATGTTCACAGGAATCTTGCTAGCGAGCGAGATATTCCAACCATAGCTATCTATACCTGCGCCGGTTACGGCCGCGATTCGGCTATCGCGTCAGGTACGACGAGCTCGGTTCAGCAGATCCTGAACCGGCCGGAGATCGAACGGCTGACCGCAGCCGACGATGACATGCTCGACGCCGGCCTCCAGGAAGTCCTCGAGCCGTTCGGCTTCTTCGGGAACATCGAGGAGCACCGTGCGTTCGATGGCGTGCGGATCTCGACCCAGCACGCTGCACCACTTATCGAGTGCCCGGTTCTGTTGTGCATAGTCCTCAGGTGGTCCGAACGAGTTCCACATGTCGGCGTACTGGGCGACCAGGCGCAGCGTCACCTTCGTGCCGCTTCCGCCGATCAGCAATGGGAGATTTCCAATGGACCTCGGCTCGAGCCGATCGAGCCTGTTCTTGATGCGGGCGATCCCAGCCTCGAGGACCTTTAGGCGATCCGCCGTCCCGGCAAACGGGAAACCGTACTCGCGGAAGTCACGTTCCATGTTGCCCGCCCCGAGGCCAAGCACCAGGCGTCCCCCGCTGACGTGGTCGACCGTCGTGGCCATGTCCGCCAACAGGTCCGGGTTCCGGAAATGGATGTTGCTGATCAGCACCCCGATCCGGGATCGAGCGGTATCTGCAGCCATGGCGGCCAGCAGCGTCCAGGCCTCGAATCGCGATCCTTCGAGGTCGTCCGCCGGCGGCCACAGGTACGGACCGCCTTTGGCGTACAGGGGGAAAAAGTGGTCCCACAACCACAGGCTGTCCACGCCAAGGGAATCTGCTCGACACCAGGCTTCCCGAAGCTCAGCGATCGTGGTGTGCTGCGGGTGCAACTGAACGCCGACCCGGAACCGGGCCATCAGTCGGCGTCGGCGGCCGTCGGCAGCTGGATGGCCTTCAGCTCCAGGTACTCCTCCAGCCCATACTCGCCGAACTCGCGACCGATCCCCGACTGCTTGTGGCCACCGAACGGTGCGTTGTAGTTGAAAGCGCCGCCGTTCACGAACACCTGGCCGGTCTGCAGTTGGCGCGCTATGGATAGGGCCCGTTTGGTGTCCGCGGACCAGACCGCGCCGGATAGGCCGTAGAGGGAGTCGTTCGCCAGCCGCACACCCTCGTCGACGGTGTCGTACGGCTGAATGGCGAGCACCGGCCCAAAGATTTCTGAGCGCGCGATCACGAAGTCGGGGCCGACGTTGGAGAAGACGGTGGGCTGGACGAAATAGCCTCTCTCGAGTTTGCTCGGCGGTTCAATGCCTCCGGTCAGAAGGTTCGCGCCTTCCTGGATACCGATGCCGATGTAGCCGACGACCGAATCGCGCTGGTTGGCCGAGACTAAAGGCCCCATTGTCGTCGCGGCGTCCAGGGGGTCGCCGAGGATGTAGCGTTCAGCTGTTGCGACGGCGACCTCTTCGACGCGCCTGAGCAAACCTCGCGGCACGATCAGCCTGGTCCAGGCGGCGCACGTCTGACCGGCGTTCGCATAGCAGTTGTCTACGGAATTCGAAACCGCTTGCTCCAGGTCGGCGTCCTCCAGGACCAGGCTGGCGCTCTTGCCACCGAGCTCGAGCAAAACCCGCTTCATTCGCTCCGCCGCCAGCGCCCCGATGCTCGTCCCCGCGGACGTCGATCCGGTAAAGCTCACCATATGGACGTGTGGGCTCGTGGCCAGGGCTTCGCCGACCGACTCGCCGGGCCCCGAGACCAGGTTGAAGACCCCGGGCGGCAGTCCTGATCTCTCGATCAGCTCGGCAAGGACGAACGCCGTCAGTGGCGCGAGGCTGCTTGGCTTCAGCACCACGGTGCAGCCGGCAGCGAGCGCCGGTGCCACCTTCAGCATGATCTGATGCAGGGGGAAGTTCCAGGGCGTGATGCACGCCACCACCCCAACCGGCTCGCGAATAATCAGCGAGTTGTCAAGGGCCCGATCCGTCCGGTAGCGACGCGCCAGTTGGGCGTAGAGGCGGGTCACCGTCACCGGCTGTCTCGCTTGCCACTCGAGCGAGCGCTGTATCGGGGTGCCGACCTCCTGTGACACGATGGAGGCGATCTCGTCGACGCGCGCATCCATGTTGTTGGCAATCCGATCGAACACATCGGCGCGCTCCCGCATTGGCGTCGCTGACCATGCGGGCAGCGCGGAGGCGGCTGCGCGCGTCGCGCGCTCGGCGTCTTCGACGGAAGCGCTCGGTACCCACGCAAACGGCTCTTCGCTGGTGGGGTTGACGACGGCAATCATTTCGGACCCGGACGGCTTGACCCACTCGCCCCCGACGAAGAGCCGGTCGTAGCGGCGCTGTTTGGTTGCTACCAACGGTGAGCTCACACCGGGGTCACGGAAGACTGGCTTCGATGGCCAACTTGCGTACTTCCGTTCCATCGAGCCGGTAGTCGGTCGTCAGCGCGACACAGACGTCGAGTGCTCGCGTCAACGGCACGCGATGCGACACGATCGACGCTGTGTCATAACGGCCTGAGGCGAGAATCGGAAGGGCCTGAATGAAATGGGCCGCCTCGGCGCCCCACGAACCGCGGATCGTGATGTGGTTGTTGTTCATGTGCCGAAACGGATTGATCTCGACGGCGCCACGGTCGGTGAAGTGTCCGGCGACGACGTAGGTCCCCCCGCGCCGGAGCATGTCGAGTCCTTCCGGCACGCTGGCCGGGAAGCCGGTGCACTCGATTGCGGCATCGGCGCCGTAGCCGTAGCTCGTCTCGGCGCGGACGCGCTCAACCCGATCCGCGGGGTCGGGCACCTCGTCGATGTTGATGGTGAGGTCGGCCCCGAGCGCCTTCGCCATTTCGAGGCGCGTGGCGGGCGCGCCGAGCACGATCGTGCGTTGCGCCCCCGACTCCCTGGCCGCGATCAGCGCACCCATACCGACCGCGCCTGCGCCCTGGATGACAACGACGTCCCCGGCGCGCAGGTCGACCCGGTTGCTGGCGTGGACACCGACGGCCAGCGGCTCGAGGAAGAGCGCGGTCTGGGCATCAAGCGTTTCGAGCTTCACGAACGTCTGGCGTGGATGATCGATCAGGATGTACTCGGACCATCCGCCGTGCAGCCAGGGACTGTTTGGGAAGGGGTTGAACCCGGTGCCGGTGCCGTTGAGACATAGCGTCGGCTCGTGATGTCGCACGCAGAAGTAGCAGACGCCACACGAAATCCCGGGCACGATGTAGATCCGGTCACCGACGGACACGGGTTGCCCGACGCAGTCGACCCGCCGGGCATTGCCGCCGATCTCGGCGATGATGCCGAGCGCTTCGTGGCCGAGGACGAGCGGATAGATCAGGCCGGGCAGGCGGCCCTTCCACATATGCGCATCGGTCGCGCACACGCCGCACAACTCCTGCCGCACCAGGATCTGGCCCTCGGCGAGCCGCGGGATCTCCGATTCGACCAGCTCAAAGGGCTGGTTCGGAGCCGGGAGAAGCGCCTGTCGTGCCTTCACGACGCCGCCTGCGGAATGTCCCAGAAGGCCAGCGCGTGCCGCATGCCCTCGATGAAGGTGGCGTTCGCGAGGCGCGCGTCGATCGGCACCTCGTCGACCATGTCGGCGTATCGGCGCGCCAGCGCGGGAAACGCGGGATCCTGGTAAGACTCGACCCAGAGCCGGAACCGAACCTCCGTGGGCACGCTCATGCGCTGTCCGAGCCTCGAGTAACCCCACAGCCCCGAGAGGAGGGCGACCATTCCGATGCCATAATCGGCGGCCGCGTCCAGCAACCAGTTGGTATACGCCGTCGTTGCCGGGCCCATTCGGGCGCGATCGAGCTGAGCGCCAAACCGGAGGGACATGGTGATGTGTTTCGGCATCTCTTCATGGATGACGTTCCACGCGAGGTCGATCAGGTCGGTACGGTGACGTGGCGGCGCCTGCCAGGCGAGCCGAGCGAGGACGCGGATCTCGTCGAGCAAGTAGAGGTAGTCCTGTTCGAGCCAGTATCGTGCCTGCACGTCGGTCAGGCTGCCCTGCATCAGGGCACGCACGGTGGGGTGCTCCAGTTCCTGCGCGACGAACGGGGCACCCGCCTCGAACAGATGCGCGGTTAGACTTTCGATTCGAATTCCGCTTGGCGTCGCCTCACCTCCGGCCTGCCGGCACCCGCTCCTCGAGGATTGCCGTCGCCTCCGCGGTGCGGTTCCGCATCGTGGCGCTGAGGATCCAGTACAGCACGCCGGCCAGCACCAACGAGAGTGCGATCCCGATGCTGCTGCTCCCAATCGCGCCGGTCTTGCCACCGAAGGGGCCTAGCAAATAGCCTTCCCATCCCAGCGCGCCGGTCGTGGATGTCACCAGGCCAAGGCCTACGACGGTCGCTACCACCAGGGAGATCAGCGCCGGAACGCCGAAGGCTCCGTAGGTCCCCGAGCGGTTATAGAAGTCCCGCTCGACGTAGCCGGCTTGCCGTTTGGTGAACAGGTCGACAAGGAAGATCGCGGTCCAGGCGGCCAGGGGCACCCCGAGGGTGACGAGGAAGCCCTGAAGCGGCCCGAAGAAGTTGCTTGAAAAGAACAGCAGGTAGCTGCAGCCGATCGTCATCAGGACGGCATCCACCAGCACGGTCCGGTACCGGGGCAGCTTCACGCCGAGCGCCATCAGGCTCAGCCCGGACGAATACAGGTTGACGACGGTAGCCGCCACCAGTCCGCCCACCGCCACGATCATGTAAGGCACGAGGAACCAGGTCGCCAGCGGCTTGGCCAGCGCACCGATCGGATCGGCCGTGGTGGCCAGGTCTGCATTGCTGGCGGTGAGGAAGACTCCGAAGATCATCAGGATGACCTGGGGCAAGCTCGCGCCGAGGGTTGTCCAGCCGACGATCGCCGAGCTACTCGATTTCCTGGGCAGGTAGCGCGTGTAATCGGCGCCGCCGTTGACGTAGCCGATACCGAGCCCGGCCATGATGATCGAGATCCCGCCGATGAGGCCGGCGAGATTCCCCGCGGGCAAGGAGCCCACCTTGCCGAAATCGATCTGCCCCCACATGAGGGCGATGAACACGATGGTCAGCGCGCCGAACGCCAGCGTGAACCACTTCTGGATGCGCAGCAGGGTCGCGTGACCAAGCAAGCTGATCGTGACGCCGGCACCGGCCACGACGACGAAGGCGACGACCAGGGTCGCTTTGCCACCGTCGAAGCCGAGGCGGACCAGGACGGTGTTCGCGGCCAGCACGGCGAGCGTCGTGACCACGATCTCCCAGCCGATGAAGGACAGGTAGCTGATGGCGGCCGGCAAGTAATTCCCGTCGACGCCAAAGGCGGCGCGCGAGATGATCAGCGTCGGGGCGCCCGCCTTTTTTCCGGCGAGGCCCACCAGGCCAACCAGGACAAAGCCGATCACGGCCCCCGCGGTGGCCGCGAGGATGCCTTGCCACAGGTTCAGCGAATAAAAGACGACCAGAAAGGCGCCGTAGGTGATGCCCAGGATGCCGATGTTGGCGGCTGACCAGATCCAAAATAGTTCACGCGGGGTACCGTGCCGATCGGCGTCGGCGATGACGTTGGTGCCGTTGGTCTCGATATGCCAGGGTCGATCGCTTTCCGGTTCTGCTTCTATCGCGCGGTATTCGACGGTCCGATCCATTGCTCCCTCCTCGATTGATTTTGTGTCGTCGGTGCCCCCGCGTCATCAGCGAGCCCCGGTGTGGAAAGGCGATGGCGTCAGTCGCCGACCAGCAAAGGCAGCACCTCCTTGGCATGGTCTGGCGCCAGCCACGTGGCGTTGGGCGCCTCGACCAGCGCGAGTCCGGCCGCGCCGCCACCGGCGGACATCAGCGCGTCGGGCGTTTCGCGAGCGATGAGCTCGAGAACGATCTGTGCGCGGCGAACGCGTTCCCGGCTGAGCATGAAGGCGGTTGCCTGCACATGGAGGCCGGACGGGTAAACATCCGGCGCATTGCGGAGACCGAACTTGAGGTAGACGGGTGCCGCGACCCGGATCAACTCCGGCACCTCGTAGGAGCGGATGAAGCCGCCGAACTCGTTGGCGGACTCGACATAGATGTCAAGGGGAATATCGACCGCCGCCCGGATGGCCGCAATCTGCGGCAGCGTGAGATCGGTTGGGATGTTGATCGTACTGGCGCCGAGGTCGGCCGCGACCCGGGCGGCAAATGGATTGGCGAGAGGGAGGAGGACCGAGATCTTCACCTGCATCGAGGCGGGGAGGAGGCCGGCCTTCCGCATCTGGCCGAAGGCGCTCAGCGTCCCGATGTCGGTGATGAGCACGCTGCGAAAGCCGTGGGCAGCGGCGCGGCGCGCATCCTGAAGTTGATAAGCCACCTCGTCCTGGCCTCGGGCACTCGCCCCCACGGCGGCGCCGGCAGACGATCGGGCCATCGCTGACGTTCCCCAGGCGGCGTTCGGTCGGGTCGCCAGGCTGACCTCGAGGCGGGCGGCACGAGCCTGCTGGGCCATCGCCTTGAGCTCGTCGTCGGTCTGCAGCATCACGCCGCTTCCCTGCGAAACGCGATGCACGCGCACCCCGCGCTGGTTGGCTTCGTCGAGCACGGCCTCGAGGCATGCCGGGCCCTCGGTGCTCGGGATCTCGATGCGATACTGGGCGCCATCGGGAAAGCGCTTCAGCGAGGAGGGTAGGGAGGTCAGGTCACCAGGCGGCATACCGGCATGCCGGAAGAAGTCGCGCGTGCTGGTCCCCATCCTTCCTGGTACCGCCCTTCCGATTTCCGAAATTGTCTACAATCGACCGTCGACCATGCTATATGTATAGAGGCCGCAGGTCAAGCAGGATGTGGTCCGAAACCTGACTCACTGCCCTCCCCTCTGGGGGATGGCAGTGCGGGGGCTCCGGCGGCGCTAAGGCGAGGGAGGGACATGCAGAAGATCGACATTGCAGAGGTCGGCGACCTCTTGCAGCAGCCGTGGCTGGCGACGCTCGCCACCTACCGTAAGAGCGGCCAGGTCCTGCTGTCACCCGTCTGGTTCGAATGGACGGGCGACGCCTTCCTGGTGAGCCTGGTTCATGGAGACGCCAAGGAACTTCACCTGCGTCGCAACCCGCACGCGTCCCTGGTCATCGCGGAGGAGGCCTCCTACCCGGGCCGGGTCCTCGAAGCGTCCGGGACCGCGACCGTTACACCGGATGCAAACGCGGAGGCGATCACCCGCATCGCGACCCGGTACCTCGGCGAGGAGGTCGCCAGGCGTTACTTGGCGCAGTATCCCGACATGCCCTGGGACCTGATGCGGCTGGTTCCAGAACGGATGCGAGCGCTCGATCATCGCAATGTGCCCCTGCTGCGTGAGGCGCAACCGCAATACCCATCGACAACCGAGTGGAGAGTCGAGATGGTGCGCGAGAAGCCGGGAGCGCGCGCCTGACGATGACACTCCCTCTGCGGCAGCTTGGTCGCTCGCGCGTGACCGTGTCCGCGATCGGGTTCGGAGCGATGAGCCTGGCCGGCGTCTATGGACCGGCGGATGATGCCGCCTCTCTCAGGACCCTGCGGCGCGCCCTCGACCTGGGGGTCACGTTTTTCGATACGGCGGACATCTACGGCAACGGTCGCAGCGAGCGGCTGGTCGGCCAGGCAATCCAGGGCCGGCGAGACCGGATCGTGCTGGCCACCAAGTTCGGTGGCGGGTTCAACCCGGACGGAACCGCGGGCGGGCTCGGCCGGCCTGACAAGGTGCGCCCGGCCCTCGAGGCCAGCCTGGGCCGGCTCGGCACGGACTACGTCGACCTCTATTACCTCCACCGAGTCGATCCGATCACGCCGATCGAGGAGACGGTGGGCGCCATGGCTGAGCTTGTCGATGCGGGCCTGATCCGTCATATCGGCCTGTCGGAGGCGAGCCCGCCAACGCTTCGCCGGGCGCATGCCACCCACGCTCTGGCCGCCTTGCAGACTGAGTACTCGCTGTTCACTCGCGAGCCGGAAGCCGAGCTGCTGCCGCTCACCGCCCAGCTTGGTGTCGGCTTCGTCGCCTACAGCCCGCTCGGGCGTGGAGCGCTGGCCAGCCGGATCCGTGCGGCGTCCGACCTTCCGCCGGACGACTGGCGCGCGACGGTTCCGCGATTTCAGGGCGCAGGCTTGCGGCGCATGATCGCGCTGGCACGCCGGCAGGACGAACTGGCCCACGAGCTGGGCGTGTCTTCGGCGCAGCTTGCACTTGCGTGGCTCCTCGCGCAAGCTGAGCACATCGTGCCGATTCCCGGAACGCGGAGCGTGGAGAATCTCGAGGAGAACGTCGCCGCCGCCGAGATCAATCTCGCGCCGGGGGCGCTCCGCCAGCTGGGCGAGGCCTTCGAGGTGGGTGCGATACCGGGCGATCGATACCCGGCAGGTTCGATGGAGCGCGTCAACCTGTGAGCCAGCGGGTGGCGCTCGCCCTCGACCGGTTGGGTTCCAGTCTGCAGCCCGAAGCTGCCATTCTCGAGCCGCTCAGTATCAGCGTTGGATACGCGAGCCCAGATGCCGGCCGTCGCGCACGGCAGCTCGGTGAGGCGGAGGCCGTTCTTCTCAACCGGACAATCGTCGATGCCGCTTTCTTCGAGTCCGCACCGCGATGCCGTGTGATCGTCACCTACGGCGTCGGTCACGACCATATCGATTTACAAGAGGCGGAGCGTCGCGGCGTGATTGTCGCCCACGTCCCGGATTACTGCACCGACGAGGTCGCCGACCATACGATGGCCCTCTTCCTCGCGGTCGCCAGGGGCATCGGGCAGGGCGACGCGCTGGTGCGCGCCGGCGGTTGGGGTGTTGAAGCCGTCGGCACGCTCCATCGCTTGCGCGGCAGAGTCTTCGGTCTGGTCGGCTTCGGCCGCATCGCCCGCGCGGTCGCCGCCCGCGCGCAGGCTTTTGGGCTTACCGTCGTTGCCTACGACCCCGCGTTCCTTCAAAGCAGTATGAACGGCGAACCGGTCGCGCTCCTCGATAGCCTGCGCGCACTCCTGGTTGCGTCAGATGTCGTCTCGCTGCATCTTCCACTGACACCTGAGACCTCGAGACTCATCGACGCGCGGGCGCTTCGCCAGATGAAAACGGGCGCGATCCTGATCAACACGAGCCGCGGAGCTCTTGTGGACCTGGGCGCGTTGCTCGACGCCCTGGACAGTGGCCAGCTTTCGGGCGCAGGCGTCGACGTTTTTCCGGACGAGCCGCCAGACCCTGAGTCCATCACCAGGCCCAATCTGGTGGTGACACCACACATCGGCTATTACTCGATCGAGTCGATGCAGGAGCTCAAGGAGTCGGCCGCTCGCGCCGTAGCGGCTGCCCTTACCGGTGCGCCCGTCGCGAACCGGTTGACGCCCGCCTCGAGCGTCGAAAGGGAGCTGGTGGGGTGACCGTCGTGGGCCGCGAAGGATCGAAGACGGCGCGACGGAGCGTCGATCCGATCACCTCGACGCCAACGCTGGTAACGTCCGCTGTTGAGGCGGTCCGCGAATCCATTTACAGCGGCCGGTTGGGTCCCGGCCAACGACTGGTTGAGGCTGACCTTGCGCAGCAACTTGGCATCAGCCGGGCGCCCCTCCGCGAGGCCCTGCACCTCTTGGGCAAGGAAGGCCTGGTGGTCACGATCCCGCGTCACTCGAAATTTGTTCAGGACGTGGACGCGGCATCGGTCGACGAGGTCTACAGCCTTCGCAAGGTCCTCGAGCGCTACGCGGTCGAGAGGGTCATTGCGCTGGCCGGTAGCGAAGGGGTAAGCAAGCTTCGTGAAGCGCTGGCGGAGATGCGAGAGGCGGCGGAGGCCGGGAATCGGGAGCTGACCGCCCGCCTTGATGTCGCCTTTCACACCAGGCTGTACGAACTGGCGCAGCACAACCTGTTGGAACGGGCCTGGCATGAAAACATCGCGGGCAAGCTTCAGATCGTGTTCAACGCGACCAAGAGCGCCGATCCCGCGCTCAAAGAACCCGTTCAGAAGCATGAACTCATCGTCAAGGCGATTGCCAGCGGGAATGTCGAGCGGGCAACGGATCTCGTAACCAGACATATAGATGATGCGTGGCATCGTGCCCAGAGGACCCTCAAAGGCCGAGCGGCGCCTTCATCGTCGTCTGAGCCACAGCAAGTGGCGCGATCTTCCCGTAGGGTGACGCCTTAGCTGGAGGGCGATGGGCGAATTCGCCGTCGTATTCGACGATCGGGCACGGCGCTGGCTCAGCGAGCATCCGCACCAGGCTGCGCTCGTCATCGCCTACAGCGACACGCGCTGTTGAGGCGGAGGTCACATTCGTGACCTGCGGCTCCGTCGGAGCCGGCGAGGCGATGAACGTTCCGAGCTGGTCGATATCGGCGAGGTGGGCGGCCGGCGGATCCTTCTCGACCCGCGAATCAGGCCTCGCATGCCTCGGGAGATCCCAGTCACCGTTGGTGGTCTCGGACCGTTCCAGGGACTGCACCTGGATTTTTCCAGCGACGAGTGGGCGCGACTGCTCTACGACTCGGCCTAGGGCTCTTTCATCTCGATGCTGACGAATCGATCCGACCGACCTCCGGACAGGAGGATCACTAAGATGACGACAGGCACAGATGACCGCCGTTCGCGACGTGATGACCACGGAGCTGATCACGGTGGAGCCCTCAACCTCCGTTGCAGCGGCCGTCACCGTCATGGGGATGCAGGGAGTGGGCGCGGTGCTGGCGATGGAGAAGGGGAGATTGGAAGGAATCTTCACTGAGCGGGATCTGGTGCGAGCGATGTCCCACGACGTTTCGTCATCGAGCCAGCCGGTTGCTCAATGGATGACCCGAAACCCCGTCACGGTAGGCCCCGAAGCATCTGTTGAGCAAGCCCTGGAACTCATGCTGGCCCGGAACTTTCGGCACCTTCCCGTGATGGAAGGCGAGAGTTTGGTAGGAGTTGTGTCGATCCGTGACCTGTCGGCTGCCACTCTGCGAGAGTGACTCCAGCAGATCGAACTACGCGTCCATAAACTCGTCCGGCACCGGGGTTCCAACAGGTACATACTGAGGTCAGAAACCGACGGCCCAGGGGCCTCCTGGTAAACCAGGGCCCTACATGGGATGGACGTTCCTGAACCGTCGGTTTTCCCCTCAGCCGAGCCTTGCGAGCCAGGGAATGCCAGTTGGCAGGCTCGGCGAGGCCCATCCCCGCAATCTGGCGGAAAGTCAGCCCGTCACGTGATCCGATGAGGAAAAGCGAGCGTCGCTACCTCAAGGACGCGCTGGGCCGCCTGAAGGAGATCTCGACGGGCGAGGCGCAGCCGAAGGCGTACGAGGTCGTGGACCACGAGATCCCGGCGGTCGCCGCCGTCCGCTAGTCGTTCGTGAGTCAAGCGGGGCCGGCCTGTGGGCCGGCCCCCGTGTAAAAGGGCTACCAGCAGATCGTCGCCCAGCCTCCGCCTGCGCTTTACGTAGGCGGATAGGCCATCTGGCGGGCGTCGGCTGCCAGCCGGCGCCGTTTGACATAGCGAAGGGTAATCTGTGCCCTCAAAGGAGGACGAATGCCGACATTTCGAGGCGGACTGAAGACCGGGCGACTCGCCGCGCTTGCGGTGAGCGCAGCCCTGGCCGTTGCGGCCGGGGCGGTCACCACGTTCGCCAACGATCAGAAGCCGGTGTCCCAGCCGTCGAAGGCGGCGGCGACCACGACGACAACGCCTGCGGTAAAGAGCCCGGCGTGCCTTGCCGCCCTGGATGCGATGAAGTCACTCCCCGCCAAGGACAAGGCCGAGGACACCGCTGAGCATCATACGGACAAGGCTGCCGCGGGGGCAGCCAAGACGTCGGAGGCCGACCAGGCCGCGGACCTGGCGGAGAAAACTCAAGCAAAGGCAGCTCGCGCCGCGATCAAGCAAGCCTGCCCGCAGCCGCAGAAAGCGCCGAAGAGCGCCGCCTGCACGTCAGCCATCAACGCCTTGAAGGCGCTCAACACCGCCGACAGGGCGCAGGACAAGGCTGAGGGCAAAGCAAAGAGCGCGGCAGACCAGGCTGAGAAGGCCAAGGAGCGTGCCGCTCGCGCGGCCGTCAGCACGGCCTGCAGCACGAAACCCTAAGCGACGCCCTCAGACAAATTCAGGTGGCCCGGCAAACGTTGCCGGGCCACTAGCTTTTCCAGTTCCGGCAGCCAGGCACAGCGATGATGCGCGGCACCGAGCGCAGGCAACAGTGCCGAGCTTGCTAAATCGCCGACAAACTCATAATGTTATGGACATTCCCGGCTAGCCAGCTACGGCCGGGAGGTAGTTTCGGATGGCAGAGAGGGCTCTCGTGGAGGAGGAAACGGCCGTCATCAGTCGGGCGTCGGCGATCCCTATCCATACGCAGTTCCGGGCTCACCTGCTTCGCCGGATCGAGCGAGGCGAGCTTCGTCAGGGGCAGAAACTCCCCAGCGAGCGGGAGTACGCCGACCGGCTGGGCGTAAGCCTGGCGCCGATTCGTCAGGCCATCCTCGACCTGGTCAAAGAGGGGTATCTCCACCGGACGCGCGGCCGTGGGACCTTTGTCCAGGAGGCCAAGGTCGATGAGAAGATCGCGATCCTCTCCAGCTTCACGCAGAGTATGCGGGCCAAAGGCCTCGATCCGGACATCCACATTCGGTTCCGCGGGCTTGTGGCGGCCGACCCGGTAATTGCGGAGGCGCTCCGGACTCGTGAGCGGAAGCTCCTGCAGATCCGCCGGCTGGCATCGGTCGACAGCGAGCCGGTCGCGCTGCTCGACGCGTATCTGTCCCCGCAGGCGTTTCCGAAGATAGCGCATGCGGACCTGGCGGACGGGTCCCTGTACCAGACGATGGAGGCCCTCTATGGCGTCGTCCCCACGCGGGCCACCAGCACAATCGAGGTGATCCGCTGCCAGGAGGAAGCCGAACTGCTCGGGCTCATCCCGGGCACGCCTGCGCTCCAGGTCGAGGGGACCACCTTTGACGCGGGCGACCGCCCGGTCGAGTTTTCGCGCGTGATCTATCGAGCGGATCGCTTCCGCTTCACCATCGAGAGTTTTCATCGCCAGGACCGTGTGATTCATTTGATCGGCGCGCCGGAGAACGGGGGAGCAAAGAAGAGAGGAGAGTCATGAGCACAGCAGTCTCGATCGGCAAAGGCGGTACGACCGGGGTGTTTCTTCGTAAGGCCACCGGGCTCGTCCGGGAGGTCTCGCTGATCGATGCCCTCATCATGAACACGCTCGGGATGAACGTGGCGGTCGGCGCCGTCTTTCTGTTTCTTCAGGCGCCGGCGAATTTCCCGAATGGCAGCATGTTGTTGGCGGTCGTCATCGGAACGCTCATGATGGCGTTCACGCTGCTCTGGGTCTATTCGGAGTTCGCGGCGGCGATGCCGCGCTCGGGCGGCGATTACGTCTTCGTCAGCCGAGCCCTGCATCCGTTCCTGGGGTGGTTGCTTTCCTGGAGCCAGGGACTCTGGCTGATCTTCTTCTGGATCGGCTTCAATGCGTGGTTCGCACTCACCTTTGCCGTCCCGACGGCCCTTTCGACGATCTCCGTGGCTACCGGCCAGCAGGTGTGGATGAACGGCGCCAACGCGCTGATCTCAAGCTTCTCGCTTTTCGGCATCACGACCCAGTGGTGGGTCTTGCTGTTCGGCACCGGGATCAACATCGCGTTCGGCGCCTTGCTTCTTTTCGGCAATCGGAGTTACTGGCGCTTGCAGCGGTGGTTCTTCCTCTTCGCCGGCGGCAGCATCCTGATCGCGATTGCGCTCCTGCTCTTCCGCGGTGGCGACATCCCGAGCGCCTGGAATACCTTTGTCACCAAGGCAGGTGGCCTGCCCTTCGACAAGGTGATCCCGACCGCCCAGTCGGCGGGCTATACGCTTCCCAGCGGCTTCGACTTCGGCCAGACGCTGCTGATGTTGCCCTGGGTCTTCTTTGTGGTCGGCTATGCGCAGGGCTCGGCGCAAATCGGCGGCGAGGTGAAGCGGGCCGCTCGCACTCAGCGGGTCGCCATGGTCGGCGGCGTCTTGATCAATGGTGCGGTCCTGGCCCTCCTCGTCCTCCTCTTTACCAGTGTCCTTGACATCAAGTGGATCGGCAGCCTCGGCTACCTGGCCAACAACGCCGCGGACAAACTGGGGCTCCCGGGTACGCTGACTCCCGGCTTCAACTTCATCGTCAGCCTGCTCACCCAGAACGTGATCATCCTCTTGATCATCGGCATCGGCTTTGTGTTCTGGGCCCTGCTGGGCACTCCGCTCTCCGAGCTGCAGGCCACCCGCTACATGCTGGCCTGGGCGCTCGACCGGACGGTGCCGAAGAAGCTGGGCGACGTGAGCGAGCGCTTCCACACGCCGGTGACCGGGATCGTGCTGGCGACCATCACCGGTGAGATCGCCCTGATCGCGCTGGTTACGGTGGCGCAGGCGAGTCTTCTAGGCGCGCTGCTGGCGCAGATCGCCGCGTTCATCATCGTCTCGATCGCCGGCATCGTGTTCCCTTACCGCCTCAAGTCGACCTGGGAATCGGCCGGTGGCCGCCGACTCTTGGGCATCCCGACCGTGACGCTCGCCGGGATCGGCGGGGTCCTCGTCTTGGGCGGCTTCCTCTACGAGTTCCTCTTCAACTCGGTCGTCAACGCCACCTTCGCCGTGACCCGGCAGCTCTCGCTGATCTTCATGATCGGCGTGCCGATCATCGGGGTGATCTGGTATGCGGCCGCCTACTTCATCAACAAGTCACGCGGGATCGATCTCTCGCTCGCCTACCGCGAACTGCCGCCCGAGTGACGGAACGTTAATGAGTCCGGACCCCCCGGAGCAGGACGCCGCCGGCGGCCGGCGGCGCACCCCGCGCGTCGTCGTGATCGGCGATCTCACGCTCGACGATGTCGTGCGGCCCGATGGAACGACACACATGGCGTCGATCGGCGGGGACTGCCTTTATGCCGCCCTCGGCGCACGTTTGTGGGAACCGAACGTCGGTGTCGTTACTCGGCGC
Source organism: Candidatus Dormiibacterota bacterium (assembly GCA_035279665.1). Taxonomy (GTDB): domain Bacteria; phylum Chloroflexota; class Dormibacteria; order CF-121; family CF-121; genus CF-13. The sequence goes on from DATEHI010000057.1 coordinate 15,049, forward strand.
GGCGACGATTTTCCGAGCGCCCCATGGACTCGGCTGCAGACGCTCGGGATCTGCCTCGATGGCGTCGTCGACGTCGCCGGCCCGACCATCCGCAACTGGGTCCTCTACGAGGCAGACGGGCGTCGCCACTGGATCTACCGGACCCCGCCGGACCGCCCGGACGAGGTGGCGGTCCGTCCGGAGGACGTGCCGGCGTCCTGGCTGAAGGCGCAGCCGTCGCCGGTCGTCCATGTGGCGGCCATGCCGCTCGACGCCGCCGAGCGAATCGTGGAGTCCGTGCGACGCCAGGCGCCGAAGGCCATCATCATGCTCGACACCCACGAAGAATATGTCCGCGGCTATCGAGACCAGCTGCTGAAGCTGGCCGCGCGCGTCGATGTCTTCTTGCCAAGCCTCGAGGAGTTGACAGATCTCGTCGGCTACGATGACCCACCGCGTGCGTTGCGGGAGCTCGGGGCGGGCAAGGGCTCGCCGCTCGTGGTTCTGAAAAAGGGAAAGGACGGTGTGCTTCTCTTGGACAGAGATCGGTCATCGATCGTTGCCGTCGACGCTGCTCCGGCGCGCGTCGTCGACGTGACCGGAGCGGGCGATGCGTTCTGCGGCGGTTTCGCGGCCGGGATAGCCCAGGGGCTCGACCCCCTCGAGGCCGCGCGGCGCGGGACCGTGTCGGCGGCCTTCGCGGTCGAAGGGTTCGGCTCCCTGGCCCTCGCCTCGGTCACTCCATCCGACGCCGCCGCACGGCTGACGGGTTCGTCTGCGACCGCGCGCCCGGATGATCGCTTCGCCATCAAGTGGATGCTCGAGGAGATCCGCCTGGCGCCGGGGGTCGTTGCCGGCCAGCTCGAAGCTCTCCACGAGCTGCTCGGGCACCTCGCCGGCTCCTTGGTCCAGTCCGGCATCGACAATCTGTACCTGGCGGGCTGCGGCGACTCCGCCTTCGCCGGTGCGGCGTCCACGCTGGCGTTCGCCAAACACGCTGGCATCGCGGCCGAAGGTGTCCACGCGCTCGACATAGCGCGCTATCGCGTGCGTTATCTCCCGGCCAACAGCGCGGTTCTCTGCATTTCGTACTCCGGCGAAGTTGGCCGGACGATTGAGGCCGCTGTGCAGGCGCGAGCCTTTGGCCACCGCGTGATTGCCCTGACCGGCAACGCGAAGTCCCCGCTGGCTAGCTTGGCGACCGACGTCATCACCCTGACCGTGCCCGGCCTCGGCTCAACGCCCGGAACCGTCTCCTTCCTCGGCATGCTGATGGCGCTCTTCGACCTCGCCCTCCAATGGGGTGCTGCGAGGGGTCGTTCCGTGGAGGGGGCTCGCCGTTTGCTGGCGCGAGCAGCGGAGCTCGTCGCCGAAACGCTGTCGCGCAGCGAGCCGCCGGCCGCGCGACTCGCTGAGCGGCTCCGAGATCGCGCGGCGATCACCTTTATCGGGGCTGGCCCCAACGAAGCCAGTGCCCGGTTCGGGGCCGCCAAACTGTTCGAGGGTCCGCAGATGCGCGGAGCGTGGACCAATGTTGAGGAGTGGGCCCACGGCGAGTACTTCATCACGGGTGATGGCGAGCCGGTGATCGTGGTGGCGCCGCGAGGCGCCGCCAGCGATCGGGTAGGAGAGATCCTGGCCGAGCTGGCCTTTATCAAGGCCGACGTCACGCTCGTCGGCGAAGAGCTCCCGGCCGTCGGTGCACCGAAACTGCTCCCGCTTGCACCAGGTCTCCCCGAGGAGTTCTCCCCGCTGCTCGCCGCCATCCCATTGAGCCTGCTGGCGTATCACCTGGCACGGCTGAGAGGGACGCGTAGTTATAGCCTTCCCGGCCCGCAGGATCGCAAGGAGCACTACGACACGATTCATCGGGCCACGCGCGGCGAACCAGCTTGAGGGATAAGGTGGCCGCAGTGGTCGAGGAAGCTGCTCCGCTCGTCGACGTCGAGGCCGAGGCCGTCCGCCTGCTCGAGCGAGCGGAAGAGGCGAAGGTGCTGGTGCGCCTGCTCGGCGGCGCGGCGGTGGGCATGCACCGCCACGGTCCACGACCGCCCCAACTTGAGCGGCGCTACGGCGACATCGACCTCGTCGTGAAGAAGGGTCAGGACCGAGCGCTCAGGCGGCTGCTGGAAGATCTTGGATACGTCCCCAACCGGAATTTCAACAATTTGCACGGCGATCGCCGCCTCCTCTTCTACGACGAGCGCAACGAGCGCCAGGTCGACGTCTTCATCGGGACCTTCCGCATGTGCCATACGCTCGAGCTCGATGAGCGTCTGGGAATGGATCCGCGCACGCTCTCGCCTGCCGACCTTCTGCTGACCAAGCTCCAGGTCGTCAAGATCAATGCCAAGGACATTACCGATGCGCAGGCGTTGCTGCTCGCGCACCAGATCGAGCGCGACTCCGCCGGTGACGTCATCGACCTCGAGCGACTGGTTCGGGTAACCGCCCGCGACTGGGGCTGGTACACGACCTTCACGGATAACCTTGCCCGGCTCGCACCCGACGCGAATACTCCTCTCCCGCCTGACGCCGCCCGCCAGATTACCGATCGGGTGGCCGCAATCCGGCAGGCGCTCGTCGATGCGCCCAAGTCTTTGTCGTGGAGGGCGAGGGCGGCGGTCGGCAGGCGGGTTCCCTGGTATGAGTTGCCCGAGGAGATCGGCGGTGGCTGATTATCGCGCCTTCTTCGTCACCGACATCCACGCCTCGGACCGGTGCTTCCGGAAATTCCTCAACGCGGCTCGTTTCTACGACTGCAACGTGCTGATCATGGGCGGCGATATGACTGGGAAGATGCTGGTCCCGATCGTCGATCACGGCGGCGGCCGTTGGTCGACCCGCGTCTTCGGACGCTACCGGGAATTTGGCGAGGCCGAGCTACCCAGTGTGCGCAAACTGATTGCCGATGCCGGTTATTACGCGTATGAGACAACCGTGGATGGTGTCCGGGCGCTCGAGGAGTCGCCGGCGGCGGTGGACGCGATCTTCAAGCAGCGGATTACGGAGACGGTCATGGGCTGGTTGGCGCTGGCGGAGGAGCGGCTGAACGGGAGCGGCGTCCTTTGCTTCATGGCGCCCGGCAACGATGACCCGCCCTTCGTCGATGGGCTCCTGCGAACCTCGTCGCGCGTGATCAATCCGGAAGGCGCCCTGGTCGAGTTGCCCGGCGGTTTTCCGATGATCAGCGTCGGCTACTCGAATCCGACCCCATGGGACTCGCCTCGCGAGCTCCCCGAGGACCAGCTGCTCCAGCTGATCGATCGCGAGGCGGAGAAGGTTCCGGACGCGGCCCGTGCCATATTCAACTTCCACGTCCCGCCCAAGGACACCCCGATCGACCAGGCGGTGCTGGTCGACGCCGAGCTCCGCCCGGTCATCAAGGGTGGCGCACCGGCGATCGCCGGTGTTGGGTCGAGCGCCGTCCGGACCGGCGTAGAACGCTATCAGCCGATGCTGGCGCTGCACGGCCACATCCACGAGTCACGTGGCGAGGCCCGGCTGGGCCGGACGCTCTGTCTGAATCCCGGCAGTGAGTACAGCGAGGGTGTGCTGCGGGGCGTGATCCTGACGCTCTCCGAGCAGAAAGGCTTGAAAGGCTATCAACTGGTGTCGGGGTGAGGAGGACAACGATGAGTTGGTGCCATGGCTGACACAATCGAGCGTCCGACGCTGAGCCTGCAAGGGGCGCGAAGGGTGCTAGACGCCGCGATCGGCGCGGCGACGCGGGCGGATGTGCAGGTGTCCGTTGCCGTGCTGGGTGCGGACGGGCAGCTGAAAGCCTTTGCCGCCATGGATGGTGCCTCGATCCTCTCAACCGAGACGGCTCGCAAGAAGGCGCTGACGGTGATCAAGGTCGGGAAGGGAACGAAAGAGTTTGCCTCGGAGCTCAAAGCGGATATGGTCGACGAGCCCGAGCTGTTCCACGGAATGCTCGCGATGGACGGCATCGCAACCTTCGGCGGGGGGGTGCCGATAACGGTGGGCGGGCATCGGGTCGGCGCTGTCGCGGTCTCCGGCGCCTCGAGTGCCGACGACGAAGCGATCGCGCGTAAGGCGGCGGCGGTGCTCGGTTAGGAAGACGACCGGATGGTCCTTGACGGCCGTTTAGTGAGGTGTTACAAAGCGCTCGACGAAAAGGGAGAGTGAAGCATGCCCACTGGTATTGAATCGCGTGGCGTCGATGCCCCCACCGCCGCATCGCAGGAGTCGATCGTTGCTGATTACACCGAATCGGTGGTGCCTGCGCACGCAAAACGCCCGAACTTCCGGATGTTCCTTGCCTTCATGTCGATGCAGCTTGTCTTCGGCGCGGTTCTGGTTGGTTACAACGCCCGCTTCCAGAATCTGACCCTCGGTCAACTGATCCTGGCGATGGCGATTGCGGCCGCCACCATGACCATCTATTGCATCGGCTCGGCGAATGTCGGGTCCGTCGTGGGCCAGACCCACGCGGTGACGACTCGCAGCATCTTCGGGAGGATCGGCAGCGCCATCGTCTCCCTGCTGCTGGTCATCGACGGCATGGGCTTCTACCTCTTCACCGTGATCTTTATCGTCTCGCTCGCTCAGGCGCTACTGGGGACACTCCCCGCCGTCAGCCTGCTCACCGCCATCCTCGCCCTGGTCATGATCGTCAACAACTACTTCGGCTTCACCGGCCTGCAGCGCTTCGCCCAGTTCGTGGCCGTGCCTGTCATGGCCCTCTGGGGCATCTATGCGGTGATCAAGACGCTCACGTCCCTGAATGGCGGCGCGATCGCAGCCGTCCCTCAGCCGGCAACCACGACCGCCGTCCTGATGGCCATCGGTGCCATGGTCGGCCTTTCGACCTGGGGCAACGAGCCTGACGTCTTCCGCTATGCGAAGGCGGGAAGGGCATCGTGGTGGAACATCCCCACGCTGGCGGTCTCGTACTTCCTGGGCGCGTTTCTCTTCCCGATCATGGGATACCTCGTCGCCACGGTGTCAAATCAACCCGACTTCTCCGCCAGCATTCGCTATTTCGCGAACTTCACCCTCTTTGGACTCGCTGGCGTGATGATGGTCGTCTTACTCGTTAACCAGTGGGCGGTTCAGGACGGCAACCTCTACATCGCGATCAACGGCGCCCAGAATCTGCTTTCCGGCATCCCGGGCTGGCGGCGTGAGTTCACGGTGATTGGCCTCGGTCTGGTCGCGTCGGTGTTGACCTTCATCCTTCCAAGCCTGACCCAGACCTTCAACATCGTGACCGCGATCGGCTCCGTCACCGTCCCGGTGGCGAGCACGATCATGGCGATCGACGTGTTTGTCCTGCCTCGGCTCTTCGGGTTGCGACGGCCGCTCCATCGAGTGGCGTCCTGGCAGGAAGTGGCTCTTGGAAACTGGCCCGCGATCGTGGCGCTCATCCTCGGAACCGGCGTCGGGGCCTACACCGCTGGCGTCATCCCAGGCATTCCCGGCTTCGGCTCGACCTACATCGGATTCCCGGCTCTCCAGGCGTGGGTAACGGGTGCCGTCGCATACCTGATCGGTACGGCGATCGTCGCCGGCAACCGCCGTGCGAAGGAGATCCTCGGCTACTCGGCAATCGAACCGGCCAACTAAGTGACGGAGCCTCAATCTCCCTCCCCCCTGGGGGGCGGGTCGGGGACGAAACATCAGTCTCCCTCCCCCCTGGGGGGAGGGTACGACGTCGTCATCCGCGCGCGGCGGGTCGTGAGCGGCAACGGGGTGGTGCCAGCCTCCATCGGAATTCGCAATGGCCGAATCGCCACCGTTGCCGGGTATGAAGAAAGGCTAAACGCAGCACGAACGGTCGTGTTCGACGCAGACGTCGCCCTGCTGCCGGGCGTCGTCGACTCGCACGTCCACATTTGCGAGCCCGGGAATACGGACTGGGAAGGCTTCGAGTCGGCAACCAGGGCGGCGGCGGCCGGAGGCATCACAACACTGGTCGACATGCCAATCGACAGCGTGCCGGCAACCGTCACGCTGGAGGCGCTGGAGGCGAAGCGCGCCTCGGCCCGAGACCAATGCTTTGTGGATGTCGGCTTCTGGGGCGGCGCGGTTCCAGGCAACCTGTCCGAGATGCGCCAGCTTCGCGAGGGGGGCGTCGTCGGCTTCAAGTGCTTCCTGGTCGATCCTGGCGTGCCCGACTTCGCACCGCTGGACGCAATCGGGATGGAGCAAGCCCTCGCCGTAGCCCGTGATCTTGATGCCCCCCTGCTGGTGCATGCGGAAAGCGCCGAGTTGATCGCCGCCAGCACCCTGGTCAATAGCCGCAAGTACAGTGACTACCTGGCGTCCCGTCCCAAGGAGACCGAGAACCGCGCAGTGGGCCAGGTCATCGAGGCGGCGCGGCAAACGGGCGGCCATGCTCACGTCGTGCATCTCTCCAGCTCAGAGGCCATCGCCATGCTCGCCGCGGCTCGGCAGACGGGCGTCCGCGTAACGGCGGAGACGTGCCCCCACTACCTGACGCTCGCCGCCGAGGACATCCCGGATGGGGCCACGGCGTTCAAGTGCTCACCCCCAATCCGCGAGGCTAGCAACAGGGATTCGCTCTGGGGCGGACTCCAGGATGGCGTGATCGACTTGATCGTGTCCGATCACTCACCGTGCACCGTCGCGATGAAGGAGCCGGCCAGTGGGAACTTTGGTGCAGCGTGGGGCGGTGTGTCCTCGCTCCAACTGAGCCTTTCTACCGTTTGGACCGAGGCGCGCCGGCGTAACCACGGGCTGCACGAGATCGCCGTCTGGATGTCGGAGAGACCCGCAAAGCTGGCCGGCCTGACGCGGAAGGGGAAGATCGGTCCCGGATTCGATGCAGACTTCTGCGTCCTGGCGCCGGATGAGTCGTTCGTTGTGAACCCCGACCGGCTCCATCATCGGAACCCGCTCACGCCCTATGCGGGGCGGAGGCTGATGGGCGTTGTTCGTGAGACCTGGCTTCGAGGGGAACCGGTCGATCTGCGCAGTCCCCGAGGTCAGCTTCTTGACAGGGGAGCGACGGCTGCCGTCCAACCAATTCCGAAGTGAGGGTGGTGTAGCCATGAGAATTCTCGTCGTCAACGTCAACACCAGTGAGTCGATGACGGGCAGCATCGCGCGGGCAGCCAGGCGGTATGCGTCTCCCGGCACCGAGACGGTGGCGCTCCAGCCCTATTTCGGCGCTGAAGCCGTCGATTGCAACTTCGAGAGCTACCTGGCGGCGGTGGCCGTGATGGACCGAGTGCTCGCCTATGACCAACCCTTTGACGCGGTCGTCATGGCCGGGTTCGGTGAGCATGGTCGCGACGGGCTGCAGGAGCTGATCGAACAGCCCGTCTTCGAGATCTGTGAGGCCTCGGCGCATGTGGCGATGATGATCGGCCGTGCCTTCTCGATCGTCACCACGCTGCAGCGATCGGTCCCGGCGATCGAGGATCGCCTGCGGCTTGCGGGGCTGACCGACCGCTGCGCGTCGATCCGGGCGACCGGCATGGGGACACTCGAGGTTGACCGTGATCCGAACGCGGCGATGAAGGCCATCGTTGCCGAGGCGCGTAAGGCGGTCGAAGAGGACCATGCCGAGGTGATCTGTCTTGGCTGCGCGGGGATGGCGGGCCTCGAAGAGGCGATCACCAGCGAACTGCGGGTCCCCGTGATCGATGGCGTGGGCGCCGCCGTTCGTCTTGCCGAAGCCGTGGTCGCTCTCGGGCTGAAGACCAGCAAGCGGTCCACCTATGCCTTGCCTGAGCCAAAAAAGATCATTGGCTGGCCCCTTTCCGCGGGCCTCGGCCTCCGGGTGGACGGTGCGGGCGCGCGCTCGCGCGAATGACGGTCGAAACCGACCTCGCCTCGAGGTGGCTTGGAGGGACCGTCATGGCGGCCAGCGACGAGGCCTTCGGTGACAAAGAGAATCTGCTCAACCCCGATGCCCCGGTCAACGAGCCCGGTCACTATGGAAATCGTGGCGAGGTGGTTGATGGATGGGAGACGCGCCGCCGGCGCGAAGGCGGGCACGATTGGGTCCTGATCCGCCTTGGAGCGCCCGGCGTGATCACGTCGATCGATGTCGACACCAGCTTCTTCACCGGCAACTTCCCGGAGTCCTGCAGGGTGGAGGCGTGCGGTCACGAGGGCTATCCGGCCTCGAACGAGCTGACCCATGTTCAGCACGAGTGGCTGGAGATCGTCCCTCACTCAGCGCTTCGCGGCAGCAGCCACAACGTGTTTCCGGTCTCTGACCCGCGACGGTTCACGCACGTGCGGCTGGCGATCTTTCCTGATGGGGGAGTGGCCCGATTGCGGGTCAACGGTCGGGTTGTCCCGGACCCGCGCGAGCTCGATGGGATCTCGATTGACCTTGCCAGCCAGCGCTACGGCGGTGCCGTGGTGTCGAGCAGCGACGACTTCTACACCTCGTCGCAGCTGCTCAATCGCCCTGACCGGGCCAGGACGATGGGCGAAGGCTGGGAGACGCGCCGACGAAGAGACACCGGACACGACTTCGCGGTGTTTCGACTCGCCTTCGTCGGGTACGTGCGGCAGTTGATCGTCGACACAGCCCACTTTCGATACAACGCCACCGGGGAGATCATGGTCTACGGCTGCAAGGACCAGGAACCGCCCGCCGCTGACTCCGATGCCTGGAGACCCATGTTGGGCCGGACCCGCTTGCAGCCGGATACGTATCATGTCTTTCCCCTGGGCGACAATGTCACGGTCGGATCGATCCGGCTCGACGCTTTTCCGGACGGCGGCATCTCGCGGGTGCGTGCCATCGGGACCATCGAGCCGGGGGCGCGTCGTCGTGCCGG
>DATEHI010000058.1:0-19531 GCA_035279665.1 Candidatus Dormiibacterota bacterium
CGTCCCTTCGAGAGTACATCGATCGTCGCCAGTTGTTTGGCGAGCACGACCGGATGGCGATACGGCAACTGCAGAGTTGCGGTGCCCAGCAGGATGCGCGTTGTGGCCGCCGCGACAAACGCCAGGCACTCAAGCGGATCGGCGATTGGAAGGGAGGGATCGATTGCGGAGTCGCCCAAGGTAGCGCCGGGGTACAGCACGATGTGCTCCGGCACGTAGAAGGACTCGAAACCACACTCGTCGGCGTGCTTGGCATAGGCAATGAGGGCGGACGGATCGACGCCGTACAAGGCCGTGTTGTAGCTGACCCCGAACTTCATTGAGCCTCACCGACAGGGTAGTTCGAACGGCAGGGTAGAGTTTCGTGAAGGGTGGTAGCCCGTAGCGGATTCGAACCGCTGATTTCTGCCTTGAGAGGGCAGCGTCCTGGACCAGCTAGACGAACGGGCCTTGGGCCTCCGCGGCGAACCCATATTATAGGTAGGCTCATCCACAGCACACGGAGGATTTGATCGTGATCTACGATCCGACCGCCGCCAATTACGTGATGAATGCGCTCCAGGCCGCCAGCTATCTTGGCGTGCCCAAGGACCTGATCGACGACCTCGTCGCCAAGCGCAATATTCCCTTCACCAAAGTCGGCGATCGTGTGGTCTTTTCCAAGGCCGCGCTGGATTACTGGATCTATGCGAAGTCGATGGAGAACCTCCAGGACGATCTCCCCAACCTTGGCTTCCAGGGCCGAAAGGTCGGCTGATCATGAAGATCAGTCGCCTAGTGCGCGCCGCGCTTCTCTTCCTCGCCCTGGCCGCCGTTGCCCAGGAGCTGAGCAAGCCGGAAGGACAACGGACCTGGCATGGACGAGTCGCCGGCGTTCCCTATGATTTCCGGTTTCCAACTCCCAAACGCTTCCGCGACGCCTACTGGAACCCGAAGGATGATCGCATCTTTACGGAGCGCGTGGTCGGCATCGGTTGGGCCATCAACTTTGCCCAGCTGATTCCGCGGCTGCAGGAGGGTTACCGCCGCCTCGCCGAGCGACATCTAGCTCAGCAGAGGTGACGGTCCGGTAACGTCCGCTTCTCACGAGTGACAGCCTTTATGCGACTCAGCGTTCTATTAACGTGCCTGCGCCCAGCCAGCGCTCCTGCCCGGTGGCCGGCGGCCATCTTTTCACACGTGGGAGCGGCAAATGAGTGGACTTCAAGACTTCCTGACGCCCTTCAGCCATCTCGTTTTCGCGAACCGGGACAAGGTCATCGTCCTGCTGGCCGGGATCCTCGCCCTGGTCACGGTCCAGTTGTTGGTTGCGCGCTGGCGCGCTGAACGCTTCCGCCGTGAGCTGGCGGCAGCGAAGTCGGGCGGCTTCAGCGGGGGCGGCCGGCGCTATGTCACCAATAGTCCGGTCGCCGAGGAGGCTCCTCCAGTCGAGAGTGGAGCGCTTCCCCCGGTTAAGGGCGGCCGCACGTATGCTCGCAACCTCGGTACCGCGCTGCAGAAGGCCGGCATCGCCCCCCAGATTTATTCGCCCCCGTCACCGCCTGGCTGGGCCGCGAACACGAATCCCCCGCAGCCGAACATGGGCCAGCCCGGGCCGCCGCACGCGCCGCAGAACGTGCCCTGGGCCGTCCCGGCAGCGCCTCAGGGATCTCCTTGGGGCGGATACCCGGAACCCGGCAGACGTGGGATGCAGGCTCCGGCCCCGAATCCCGCTCCCTTCTATCAACCGCAGCAGCAACAGCCACCCCAGCCGATGTCGCAGCCAATCGCCCCGCCACCAGGCGTTCCTGGCCCGTATGCTCCACCGGTGAACTCGCCGTTCGCCCCACCCGCCTTCGCGGCGCCGGCGAGCGGACCGGCTGCGCCCGCGAGTTTCACACCGCCGGCCATCCCAGCTGCGCCCGTGAGTTTCGCACCGCCGGCCACCCCAGCCGCGCCGCCTACCGCACCCGGCTTTGCAGGCCCTCCGCCTGCCGCCGAACCTCCCGCTGCGGAACCGCCCGGCGGGGATGCGAGCCGGCGCGGCAAGCCGAAGCGTCGTCGCTTCAACTTCAACGTCCTCGAGAACCTCGAGAAGATGGTGCAGCCGAAGACCGCGGAGCCCGCACCGGCCCCACCCACACCGCCGGCCCCACCGACCCCAGTGACCCCGACATGGGCGCCACCGGTCCCAGGATCGCCCGCGACCTGGACTCCGTCGGTGTCGGCAGCCGAGCCTGCACCTGCTGCGCCTGCGCCCCCGGCCCCGCTGCCTGTCGCCGAGGCGCAACCGGTGCCGGCCGTCGAAGCGACGCCGCCCGCGGAAGAGGCGACGACCGAGGAGGAATCGTTGCCCCTGAGCTTCGGCCCGCCGGTCGAGCCGGAGGCCGAAAAGGAACCAGAAGTCCAGAAGGGATCGTTGCCGCTGCGCTTCGGCCCCGAGGTCGAAGCGGAAATCGTGGAATCCGAGCCAGCCGAACCCGAACCCGCCACCTTCGAGCAAGAGCCGGAGCCGCAACCCGAACCGGAAGCCGAGCCGGTCCTGGCAGAAGCCCCGGAGCCCGAACCCGAGCCGCAGCCCGAGCCGGAGCCGGAGCCGGTGCCGGTGCGCGGGGCGCGCGGGTCGATGCGCGCGATGCTCTTCGGTGAGGAAGCGGTTGCAAAGCGCGAGCCGGAACCCAGTCCCGAGCCTGCCGCGTCAGAACCGGAGCCGGTAGCTGCGGAGCAGCCATGGGGCCAGAGTGCGTCGGTACCCGAATCGATCACTGAGGCACCCGAACCCGAGAGGGTGCGCCCATGGAACACGGCGCCCGTCTGGCAGCCTGAGCCCGAACCGGAGACGGTGGCGAGCACCGAGCCGGCGGAAGCACCGTCCGTACCGGAGACGCCCGCCGCCGATGGCGGCGGCGAGCCGAGCGCCGGGACGGTCGTGATCATCGAGGACGATTCGACCGCAGCGACCTACTACGCGACCTTGTTCCGCGGGAACGGCTACCGCGTCGAGGTGGCCAACGACGGAGTGTCCGGCGTCGATCTCTGCACCCGGCTGCTGCCACAGCTGATCATGCTCGACGTCATGATGCCTCGCCAGAACGGCATCCTGGTACTCCAGACCCTCCGGGCGTCTGACGAAACGAAGAACACGCCGGTGGTCGTGATGTCGAACTTCAGCGAGCCGACTTTGATCAAACGCGCCATCCAGCTCGGCGCCCTCGAGTACGTCATCAAGACGCAAGTCGAGGGCCCGGCCCTTCTCACTGCCGTGCCCCGCTGGATGAACCACGAAAAGGCGTTCGCGGCGGCGTAACTCGACCGTACCCGATCTTGCCGTTCGCTAGCGAGTCGCGCGCAAGGTCACGATTTCCCAGGGCCGAACAGGAATCCTGACGCCGCCGCCCCTCAGCGCCAGCTGGTCGCGTGCGACGCCGCCGAGGGAGATCAGCGAAAGGTGCCCCGGCGCCGGCTGCAGCCGAACGATCGCCTCGTGCGATACATCCGAGGCGTTGAGCAGGCGGAGATCGTAGCCTCCCGGTTGCGGCAGCAGCGCGGTCAGCTGGATGCAATCGGGCTCCATCTCAATCAGCGGAGCCGGCGTGGTCACAGGAGCATCTCGCCCTGCTACCAGGGGAAGGAGGGCCGATTCGGCGGCGCGCCACGCGCTTCCCTCCAGCCAGTCGCCGGCGTGGAAGAAGAGGCTGTAGCGCAAGCGGTGTCCTCCCGGGACCTGCGCGCCCGGTGTCTCCATCGCGGGACCGGCGTGCCCGCGGCGGGTGACGAGGTCATCGCGCGAGAGCCAGCCGACCGAGCGCAGCAGGGTGAGCGCGAGTTCCTGGGGCGGGCCCGGAAGCACTTCGTACTCGTGCAGGCCGTGGGTGATCAGCGCGAGGCCCGCGCGGCCGTCGCTCACATCGACGAACGACCACATCGGGTAGGTGGGCAGCTCGAGTTCGTCTGCGCCGGGATCGCGCCGGGCGGCGGCAACGGCGCGCGCCGTTACGTGAAACGCGCTATCGGCTGCGGAATCGTTCGCCCGAAACGGCAGCGGGAAATGGGCACGAAGTCGATGATCCTCGGCGCGGTTGATGACTTCGAGCTCGATATCGAGTCGGGGTAGGTCGGCCTCGAGCGACAGGGTCAATCGAATCGGCAGCACCGTCTCCACGTCGCCGCGACTCCGCCGGTCCTGGCTGAGCCCGCTGAAGACCGCGAAATCGTAGCGCGCTTCCAGTTGGGCGCGGAGTGGTCCTTCTTCAAGGACCGCGCTCCTGAAGTTTCGGACCGGATCAGCCGGCGGCAGGTTGCCGGCTGGTGGCGAGAAGTTGTACTCATCGCCGGCGTCACCCTCGTCGACCAGACGATGCAGCCCGTTGTAGTGCAAACCCGTACGCCGGTCGAGAACCGCTAGCGTACCGTCGGGTAGCAGGTCGCAGGCGAGCTGGCCGTTATCGAGACGGGCATTTCGTGCGCTCGCCGGAGCTGAGGGACTCATCGGGGTCAGCGAAACCACGGAGCTTCCCGGGATCACCGGGGTCAGCACCAGGGCACCTTCAACCTCGACCAGTCCCTGTCGCGGAAATGGGCTCGGGTTCCAGACCTGGCCGGCGCCGGCCAGCTGCGGGAGCCCATGATCGACGATCCGCGTAGCGATCTCGATGACCCGCGTACTCCGGCGCCGCGACGCTTCGGCGACGGCGTCGATGCCGGAGCCGCAGGCGGTGTCGTGCGCGGCGTTCTGCAGAATCAGGGTCCAGGCCTCATCGAGCTCGTGATCCACGTCGACTCCGGTCAAAGCCGCGATTGGCTCCGCCATGCGCTCGACGAGGCGACTGGCTTCGAAATAGCGCTGCTTGTCGGGCGCCCGAACCGAAAGCGTCCCCATCAGGATGTGAGCACGTGCCGAGGAGCGCAACTCACCGCGCCAGCGGGGCCAGCCATGCTCCGGTAGCCGCGCCAGGTAGTCGTCGAGTCGCGCGAGGCGGATCATGGTCCCGTTGAGGCGACCGGTTGCGCCACGAACCGCCGCGCTCAGCTCCGCCTGCGGCAGGACATGGTCATTGCCGTTCATGAGGAGCACGTCGGTAGTCGGACGAAACGGGGCAATCGCTTGCAGTGCGCTCGCGATGCGCACTGCCAGCGCGTCCGGCTCGGTCGGGAGGTCCACGCCCTGCGAGTACGAGTTCCCCATGTAGGCGGTGAGGATCCGGCTGCCGTCGGGCGCTTCCCAGGTGAAGGCAACGCGGTCGATGGCGAGCGGGACGCCCCGCCAGACCGCGGCGTGCCGGAAGCCAAACTGGTGGTAGATCTGCGGCATCTGCGCCGCATGGCCGAAGGAGTCCGGCAAGTAGCCGGCCCGCATCGAGCCGCCGCGCGCATCGGCTTGCGCGATCCCTCGCTGGAGATCGCGGACGAGCGTTTCACCGCTAACGAGGAATTCGTCGGGAAGCGTGTACCAGGGCCCAACCTGGATCTGGCCGTCGCGGATGGCCCGTTCGAGCCGGGCGCGTGCCTCGGGCCGGATCTCGAGGTAGTCATCGATCACCACCGTCTGGCCGTCCATCAGGAAGCGGAAGTCCGGATCGGCCTCGGTAAGTGTTAGCAGTTGGTCCCACAGCTCGACCAGCTGCGCCCGGAAGGTCTCGAATGTCGCATACCACTCGCGGTCCCAGTGGGTATGCGGGACGATGTAGACGGTCGTCTTGACGTCCTGCACGACTTGATTGTGACGGAGGAAAGGAGCCTCGTTGGTTCCTTTCCCTAATGGATTAGCCGATCTTTGTCCACTTCTGGGAGCCGATCACGTGGACCCAGGTCAACCCGTTGTCCAGCTCGATCGGGTTGCCGCTGGCATCAAGGTAGACCGCCGGCACGTTCTGATCCGGGTGATGCCAGGTGGCGTGGATCACGACGCCGTCGACGAAGATGTCGGCGCGCCCGTCGCCGGTCAGCTCATAGGCCTCGGTGTAGTAGTCGTGGAATCGGTTTGCCGGGTTGGTGTCAAGGTACGAGTTGACGTACTCGACAATCACCGTTTTGGCGTGCACCCGGCCGGTCCCGAGATTGATGAACTGCCTGCCGTCCTGTGACTTAAAGTACTGCTTCGAGTTTGGGTCGTACTGCCAGACGGCACCATGATCGGGAACGCTGATCTGGGGCGCGGCATCGCCGGTGAAGGTCCCATCCGGGTGCTTGGCGGCGATGTCATAGGGCGGCGCGTTGTACTTCTGCTCCGCCGTGAAGGTGGTGGCGTTGTTGCCGTGCATCATCACGTTGTGCGGCGCATAGCGGGTGCTGTTGTCGCGGTAGAAGACGTTGCCCGCGCCGCGACTGTAGTCGTTGACGAGATTGGGGAATTTCCAAACCATGCCGAGGACGTAGTCGTTGGCGCCCGAGCAGTAGATCATTCCGTGGTACATCAGCTCGAGGCGGATCGTGATCAGGCGGCAGCTGCGCACCGGCCCCACCAGGTCGGGGAGCGGGTGCCAGTAGACGGCGGTGAGCCTGGGGACATTGCCTTCACTCTCGTATTCGTAGATCATGTCGGCCTGCTGCATCCCCGCCTGCGGACGGGCATCGATGCTGTTCTCGATCTGGATGATGATCGGGGCGCCCGCCCCGATCCGGCCGGGGTCGCCCTGTGAGGGCACTTCGATCAGGGTGGTGAACGAGAACTTCCAGTCTGCGGCCAGCGGGTCCTGCTTGCGGTTGACCGCGGTCTGCGGGACGGTCAGTTGGTACTGGCGGCCATGCCCAAGTTTGAGGTCGAGCGTGGCGCTCTTGCCGTCGCTCGACCAGCTGATCTTCTTGCTGTCGACCGGGGAGGCGTTGACGACGATGGGCGTCTTTGTAGTGTCCATCGGCTGAGAGAAGTCGATCTTGACGGCGCCGGTGGGCTGCAGCGACTGCTGGCCGTCGACCACCGTTTTGTTGTCCACCGAGACGGCGGCGATCGCCGGCGCGGGCTCGGTCTTGAAGCTGAAACCGCTGCTTACGCCGCGCCCCGAGGTGTTCTGCGCGTCCTTGAGACTAACGTGATACGAAGTGTTCGGTTTCATCGTCGGCCGGAACTGGAACTCCCTGGGGCCGACGGCTTTGAAGGCGACCATCACCGGTGGGGTCAGGCTGAAGGCGTGCTGCACGGAGTCAGCCTTCATGTCCTGGTTGAAGTGAAGATCGATGGTGGCCGTCCGGGGAACCGCCTGGTCACCGTCGTTGACGTTCGCGCTCACCTCGAGCGGGGTGGTGATGATGCGGATCACGATGGCGGCCGCGACCACCAGGATGGCGATCGGAGCCAGCCACCAGCGCTCGCGAAGTGTCTGCGTCCAGGTCATTGATCACTCCCTATCACGTGAACCCAGGTCAGCCCGGTGTTGAGATCCACCGGGTTGCCGCTGGCATCGTAGTAAACAACCGGTAGGTCGCGATTGGGATGTTTCCAGGTCGCATGGATCATCCCGCCGTCGGAATAGATGTCGGCAGTGCCTTCGCCGGCAAGCTCGTAGTACTCGGTG
Source organism: Candidatus Dormiibacterota bacterium (assembly GCA_035279665.1). Classification (GTDB taxonomy): domain Bacteria; phylum Chloroflexota; class Dormibacteria; order CF-121; family CF-121; genus CF-13. The sequence goes on from DATEHI010000058.1 coordinate 7,491, forward strand.
TTGTAAGTGTGGTGCACGCCCGTGTTGCCCGGGCTGGTGTCGAGGCGCGATACGACGTGCTCGATGATCAGGTTTTTGGCATGGACCTGGCCGGTCCCGACATTGGTGAACGGCGCCCCGTCCTGCCACTTGAAGTACTCATGCGAGTTGGCATCATAGCGCCACACGGCCCCGTGCTGCGGGATCGAGACGCTGGTCGCGGGCGTGGCGCCCGGGAGCGCCTCGTCGGGGTGGGCCGGCGCGATGTCATAGTTGAGTGCCGGCAGGTTCGCCTGCGCGGTGTGGGCCGTGATCTGGTCGGGCCGGGCGATCACGTTGTGGGGCGCGTACCGATCCGAGGCCCGATACATGAGGGGGTACATGTAGTAGTAGTCGTAGACGACGTTCGGCCACTTCCAGACCTGGCCGAGCACGTAGTCGTTGGCGCCGGAGCAGTAGATCATGCCGCGGTACATCTGCTCGAGTGCCACCGTGATCAGGCGGCAGCTCCGCACCGGTCCGATCAGGCTCGACGGTGGATGCCAGTAGACCGCCGAGAGCCGGGGGATGCCAAACTCGCTGATGTACTCGTAGATCATGTCGGCCTGCTGCATGCCGGTCTGCGGCCGGACAGTCGGCTGCGAGCTGTTCTCGATCTGGATGATGATCGGCGCCCCCGAGGTCCCGATCCGTGCCGTCGATCCGGCGGACGGGACCTGCACCACGGTCGCGAAGCTGAGGGTCCAATCGGCAACCGCGAGGTCGTGCTTACGGTTCGTCGCCGTCTTGGGGACCAGCAGCGTGTGGGTGCGACTGTGCCCGAGCGTCAAGGCCAGCGTCGCCGTCTGTCCCGTCGCGTCCCAGGTGATGCTCTTGGTATCAAGGGGGGCGCCGTCAACCAGGACGGGCGTGCGGACGGGGTCCATCGGCTGTGAGAAGGCGACCTTGAGGTTACCCCGCAAGGCGACCGCCTGCTGGCCCTCGGCGAGGGGCGCATCGTTGAAGGTCGCGCCCGTGACCTTGGGCGCGGGCTCCGTCCGAAACGCGACCGAATAGTTCTCGCTCCCGAACCCTACCGTCTTGCGCGCGCCGATCACCTGGATGCGGTAAGCCGTGTCGGGCTCCAGCTGCGGGTGAAATTCGAACGTGCGCGGATTCTTGACAACCATCGTGTAGGGCACGGACGGAAGGATGCGAAAGCCGTGCGTCACCGACGCCACGTCCATGTCCTGGTTGAAGCTCAACGCCACCGCTGAGCTGCGAACGACGGCGTGGTCCCCATCGGCGACGCTGGCGCTGACCCCCAGCGGCGCGGCGAGGGCGCGGAGCACCAGCCCGGCCGCCACCAGCAGGAGGATGATGGGGAAAATCCACCAGCGACGCCGCAGCGTCGCTGTCAACCCACTTCCGCGGGCCACGGTTTGGCGCATCAAGGGATCCTCAGCAGGGTACTCCGACCGGCCGCACACGCTATTTGACCCATAGACCGGATTCAACTGCAACGGCTATCCGGCTTGTTGAGCGTGCTGGCTGGCGGTTTTCTTGCTGGACGACCCCCTTCAGGCCGGGTCTACGCCACCATCAGCCGCGGTAACAGCAGTTGCTGGCAATCGAAAAGCACGTCCAGCACCCGCACCGGGTCACGCGTGACGTTGCGATTGAGCGCGCGCAGCAGTTTGCGGCTGAGTGGACGCACGAAGCGGGTGATGTCGTCCATCAGCGGTGCCGGAACCGCGCCCCGGCGGTTCTCGATGATGTCCTCGATCGATAGCAGATAGTCGTCGACCCGACGTACATCGGCTCTCCGCCTCATCTCCTGGCTCCGACGGTCGGCCGCCGCCTCGAACTCCCGGTGTATCTCCTCGATCGCATCGCTCAACATCTAAATTGCTCCCTTCACTGACCCCAAATACACTGGATTCTGTTACGCACGAAAGCTGATATGCGCACTGTTACATAGTTGGCATTGGCTGTCAAGGGTTTTTGCAAATAGCCGCCCCGGAATGCGGACAATCAAGCGCTGAGCCCGTTTCCCGAGACTTCCTGGAGCGTGTCGAGCTCCCGGACCTGGTTCAGATCCAGGCCCTGATTGCCCAACGACTGGAGCAGATGGAGCACGTACTTGACGCCGGCCAGGTTGACGCCCTTTTGCCGGGTGAGGAACTGGATCACCCGAACTCGCCGGATGTCATCCTCCGAATAGCGGCGGCGGTTCGTCGCCGTTCGCTGCGGTTTGATGAGGTTTTCGCTCTCGTAGATCATCAACGTGCGCGGGTGGAGGTTGAGGATCTCGCTCGCGATACTTGGCGTGAAGACCGCCCGTCCGGGGGCGATCGCCGACGACCGCTTTCGTTTTCCCACGGTCTACCCCTTGGGCGCGACCAGCGCCCCGTCCTCCATGGCCATATCTTTATAGCCACGATATCACATATTGGCCATTCGCGCAAGCCGCATGTCGCTGGTGGCGGACATCTTCAGGGTGCCGCGTAGAGTAGATGAGAGCCATGCTGGCGATCGAGCAATACACCAGGCGCCTCCTGCGAGACTTCTATCCGATCGTGGCCGCCAACCGGCCGCCGGTTGACCTGGCGCCCGACACAGCCGATCGAGAGCGGTTCGTCCGGGGCGCCGGCGGGCTGGTGACTGGCCTCTCCGGACTGGCCCAGGCGACCGGAGCGGTCTGGGTCGCCAGCGTGCGCGACGGCTTCGAAGGCGAACTCGAGTTGGGAGACGGCGGCGAACCGATGATGGTAGAGACCACCGACGGCTCGCGATTCCAGGTGAGTTGGGTCAACCCGCCCCGACTGGCCTACGACATGTACTACAACACGATCGCGAACCCCCTGCTCTGGTTTGTGCAGCATTACCTGTGGAACCTGGCGGAGGCGCCCGTGCTCGACGACAGCACCCACCGAGCGTGGACCGAGGGCTACCGCCTGGTCAACCAGCTCTTCGCCCAGCAGATCGTCCGCGAAGCGCGGCGCGGCCGCAAGCGACCGCTCGTGCTATCGCACGACTATCACCTTTACCTGGTGCCCCGGCTCGTTCGACGCGAGTTGCCCGACGCAGTCCTGCAGCACTTCGTCCATATCCCCTGGCCGACGCCGCAGTACTGGAAGGTCCTGCCGCACTACATGCGCGATGAGATCATGGACGGCTTGCTGGCGGCGGACGTCATTGGTCTGCAGACCCACTCGGACGTGCGCAACTTCCTGTTGACCTGCGAGGAAAACATGGGACTCCCGGTGGACTTTCGACAGCAGACCGCCTTCTACCGGGGCCGTACCGTCTGGGTGCGACGCTACCCGATCTCGATCGATGTCCGCGAGTTCGAGCGGAGCGCGGCCAGCCCAGCGGTGGAGCGAGCGGAGCGGGATGTCCTGCGCTGGCGCCCCGAGCAGCTGATTTACCGGGTCGACCGCATGGATCTTTCCAAGAACATCATCCGCGGGTTCATCGCCTACGAGCGACTGCTGCAGGCGCATCCGGAGTGGCATCGCCGCGTCGTCTTCTGGGCGATGCTGCAGAAGACGCGCCAGAACGTGCCGGAGTACCGTGAGTACGCCCGCCAGGTGGTGCAGGTGGTGCGTGTCATCAACAGCCGCCACGCCTCCGCCGACTGGCAGCCGATCCGGCTTGAGCTGCGCGACGACATGAACCGGGCGGTCGCCGGCTACAAACAGTTCGACGTCCTGCTGGTCAATCCCATCTACGACGGCATGAACCTTGTGGCGAAGGAAGGGATCACGGTCAACCGTCGCGGCGGCGCACTGGTCCTGTCGGAGAACGCCGGCACGCACGAAGAGCTCGGTGAATGGGCGATCACGATCAATCCGTTCGATGTCGACGCGACGGCGCAGGCCCTGCACCGGGCGCTGCTGATGGATCCCGTCGAGCGGCATGCGCGCGCCGAAAAGATGCGCGCCGTCGTGCAGCAGAACGATGTCGCACGCTGGATCTCAGCACAGCTGCAGGACATCCGGGATTTGATCGAGCCACTGGCCGCGCGGCAGCCCGAACTGGCCAACGAGGGCACCATCCCGGTGGGGCGCGAGGGCTCGATCTAAGCGAGGCGGCTGAAGTCGCGCAGCTCCCGGGTCATCACCCTATATAGATGATGTCCGCGCGCTCGCGAAGGGGCTCAGGCCCAGAGGTGACGGGCGCCGGCAAGCTCCGGAAACTCGGCCTCCGGGATCTGGAGCCGGTTCTGCACCGCCGCCTCCATCAACGAGAAGATCACCTTGACTCCGGCGAGGTTGATGCCGTGGACGGTGGTGAGCTCGCGGATGAGCCGGATCCGTTCGATATCGCGGCGTGAGTAGCGCCGGCGCTGGGTCGGTGTCCGCTCGGGCGCGATCAGGTTTTCGCTCTCGTAAACGAAGAGCGTGCGAGGCTCGATGTCGAACATGTCGGAGACTTCGCTCGACTTATGCGGCAAGGCCAAGTGCTGCCCTCCAAAACGCAATACTGTAAACCATTATACCCAACATATCAATATTAGTGATAAAAGCGGAAAGCGGACGACGTTTGCGCGAATTGTGGCGTCACGCTGCGGTACGTCACGGAACGGAAAAGGTCACCCATTGACTGTGCGGGGGCTTATCACCTTAGCCGTGGGAACGCGCGCTTGAACGCACCCGGCCTTGTGGGTAGTCTCACGCCCGAACGGTACGGGAGCCGTCCCCTCGAGCATGTCGCGCATCTTACGGCAAGTCACGGCGTTTGGAGGAAGGGTGGTGCTGGGCGTGATGTTGTTCGCGCTTCTCACACCGCCCTTCGGCCTACGGGCCTATCTAGAGGCTCGTGCCCAGGAAGAGGCGCAAGCCGCCCACGTGACACAGAGCTTCGGACGGCCGATCGCGGCCGTGGTCAAGGTGCCCGTCACCGCGCGACCCTTCGTGCAGACGCCTCGCTCGCCGCTCGACGGAGTCAAGGGTAAAGGCGCCTGGCTGATGATCTTCGACGGCGACTGGAACGATCCCGACCCCGACCGTGCCGCGGCCATTGTCGACGCCGCGGTCCGGGCTGACCTCAGCCACCTCTATATCCGGATCGCGGACTCGCGCCACCACTTCTACGGCGCGTCGGCGCTGCAGGACCTCCTGCCGATCGCGCACGCGCACGGGCTGAGCATCATCGGCTGGATCGAGCCGATGCTTGATGACCCGACCTCCGATACCGCCGACGCACTGGCGGCGGCGCAGTTCGAGGAGCAGGGTCAGCGCCTCGACGGCCTCGCGCTGACGATCGAGGGCGACAGCACCTCGGACCCGAATGTCGGTCAGTACCTCTCGGGGATTCGCGGCGGTATCCAGGGCATGAATGGGGTTGGCGAGCGTTACTTGTTGGTGGCCAGCACCCTGCCCACCCCCTACGACCATCCCGGCTACGCCTACGCCACCATGTCGCGCTACTGCCAGGTCTTCGCGCCGATGGTTTACTGGCGCGCGACCGGCTTGCCGCAGTACAGCGGCACGGACGGGACTCGTGCCTACGTCGACCAGGTCTTCCAGCAGTTCCGCGATCCGGGCGTCAATCCCTTCAACCGTCCGCTGACGATCACCGCACAGGCCTACGACGCCGTCCTCGAGTACGGCACACCCGGTGCCCCGCCCGGCGCGGAGATCGTCACCTCGATGAATGAGACCCGCGCCCAGGGCGGCTTCAGTTGGTCCTTCTACCGGCTGGCGAATGCGGACAACGGGGTCACGGGCGAGGAACAGCAAGCGATCACCAGCTTCCCGTTCTGGCAGCGGTACAGCGCAGGAGGCATCGCGGGGAAGGCGTTGATCGCGCTACCTGACCAGCCAGTCGCGTACTAAGGAGAGGGGTTGAGAAACCAATGAAAACGCTATTTCGCCGTCTTCGGGTCCCATCGAGCCTGCGCCGCAAGCGGGTCGCCGTGCCCGCGCTCGCCGTGCTGGGCCTCCTCATCGTCGGCGGCCTCTGGCTAGTTGGTCATACGGGGGCTAACTCCGTATGGAACCAGCCGGGCGTGCCGATCAGCGACGCCCTGGATCGCGTCGATCGCGGCCAGATCGTCGCGGCGAGCATCAGCGGCCAGCGCATTCTGCTGACGGATTCCGCGGGGCGGCAGTCGTGGACCAACGAGAAGGAAGCCTCGATGGGCTCGACCGAGCAGTACTTGCGCAGTCATAACGTCAAGGTCGCGGTGCAGTCGACCGACGAGACGTCCGTGGCGAACGTCCTCCCCAACCTGCTCGGGCTGCTGGTCCTCCTGGCGCTGCTCTTCATCCTGCTCCGCCGGTCGAACCTGCTGGGAAGTCCGATGGGGCAGATGACCAAGCATCTCGCGGAGTCCAGCGCAGGCGACGGCGAGCCTGTGACTTTTTCCCAGGTGGTGGGTGTGGACGAGGCAAAGCATGAGCTGGAGGAAGTCGTTGAATTCCTGAAGGCGCCCGGCAGTTTCGGTCAGCTCGGGGCGCGCATGCCGCGCGGCATCCTGCTGGTCGGGCCGCCCGGCACCGGCAAGACGCTCCTCTCGCGCGCGGTCGCCGGCGAAGCAAAGGTTCCGTATTTCTCGCTGAGCGGCTCGGATTTCGTCGAGATGTTCGTCGGCGTCGGCGCGGCTCGCGTGCGCGACCTGTTCAAGCATGCCAAGAAGAATGCTCCGTGCATCGTCTTCCTGGATGAGATCGACGCGTTGGGCCGGAAACGTGGCGGAGCGCAGATCCGGACCAACGAAGAACGCGAGCAGACCCTGAACCAGCTACTGGTCGAGATGGACGGCTTCAACACCGACTGCGCGGTGGTCGTGATCGCCGCTACCAACCGACCGGACGTGCTCGACCCGGCGCTCTTGCGCTCCGGTCGCTTCGATCGGCGGGTGGCGATCGACGCCCCCGACCTCAACGGGCGGCGCGCGATCTTGAGTCTCTATGCGGCGCACAAGCCGCTTGCAGAGGACATCGACCTCGACGTCGTGGCACGGCAGACACCCGGCTTTACCGGCGCGGACCTGGCCAACCTCTTGAACGAGGCCGCCATTCTGGCGGCGCGGAGCAAGAAAGCGGTGATCGGCAGTGAGGAGCTCGAGGAGGCTAGCCTGCGGGTCATGGCGGGCCCGGAAAAGCGCAGCCGGATGATCACCCCCGAAGAGAAGGCGATCATCGCCTATCACGAGGTTGGTCACGCGCTCGTGATGAAGTCGATCGCGAAGAGCGACCCGGTGCACAAGGTGTCGGTGGTCTCGCGAGGACAGGCGCTGGGTGTCACGATCCAACTGCCGCTCAAAGATCGATATCTGACCTCGAAGTCCGAGCTCAACGCCCGCATGGCCGCCGCCATGGGCGGCCGCGCCGCCGAAGAGATCATCTTCGGCGACGTCACGACCGGCGCCAAGCAGGACATCGAACATGCGACGAGCATCGCGCGCCAGATGGTGTGCGAGTTTGGGATGAGTGAGCGACTTGGTCTGGTCACACTGCACCGGAAGGGTGATGGTGACAGTCAGTTCTTCTCCGAGCTGACCGCCGCCGATGTCGACGCCGAGGTCAAGACCCTGACCGATGCGGCCTACCGCGTGGCGTACGACATCTGCCACGCGCGCCGTGCCACCCTCGTGCGGATCGCCGAACACCTGCAGATCGTGGAGACGATCGATGGCCCCGAACTGGACCGGCTGCTTCTCGGGGCCGTCCCACCGGTCAGCGTCGTGTCGCCCGAGATCAAGTCAGCGGTTGCTGCTCGCATCGCTGCCGCGGAAGCCATCAGTTGGGAGGAACCATCGGACGGCTCGGCCCACGAGAGCGAAACGCTACCCCCGATCGCGGCCAGCTAACTAAATAATCTCTTCGTAAAGGTCGTAGACCTGCTTGAGGTCGTCGGGCGGTTTCACGCCGCCATTCTTCAACGACTCCAGTAGCATCAGGATGTACTTGACACCGGCGAGGTTGACGCCCTTCTCCCGCGTCAATTGCTGGATCACCTGCAACTTGCGCACGTTGCGCTGCGAGTAGCGCCGGCGGTTGGTGGCGGTGCGATAGGGCTCGATCAGGCCGAGGTCCTCGTACATCATCAGGGTTCGCGGATGCGTCTCCAGGATCTCGGACGCCACGCTGATCGTATACAGCGGCTTGTCGAGGTCGAATGCTCCGCCGATCCGGGAATCGCGATTGGGGATCAAGCGTCTATTCCTTGACCCAATCCTGGACGCCGCGGCTGAGGCTGGCCGGCGTCGTCTCAGACTTGATCAGGTAATCGAGCGCGCCGAGCTTCAGCCCACGGTCGACGAGTTCTTTCTCGCCGTAGTTGGAGAGGATGATGACCGGGATGTTTTTCGTCACGCCGTCGGAGCGGAGGTTCTCGAGCACGGCGAAGCCGTCCATCTTGGGGAGCCGAATGTCGAGAAAAACGATGTCGGGCACCTGGGTCTTGGCATGGTCGAGGCCCTCCTCGCCCGACTTGGCCACGATGACCCGGTAGCCATCCAGCTCCAACTTGAGTTTGTACATCTCGGCCACCGCTGGGTCATCCTCGATGAACAGGACGTTTACGTCCTCGTCGATTACCTCACTCATGTCCCCTCCTTGAACGAACCGAACCGCCCGCTTTTCCACGCCGGAGCGGGCTCATTGAACGAACGGTCATACAAAATCGACATCGAGCCTGTCACCTTTCCCCCCTTTCCATCGGGGGTAAGTATACCTCAACGCCTTTCAAAAACCTGAATTTGCGGCGGGCCCACGCGAACCTCGGGCGCTCGCAGGACACCGTGGTACCATGGCGGATACCGTGTGCCGGGACGGGTCGTAGGGTGCACGGAGGAGTGCGATTTCTCAATGGGATATTTCCGAGGTCTTACGCATGGCGCGATCGCCGGGGCGGTTCTGGCACTGCTCTACGCCCCCGATTCGGGCGTGAATTCGCGGCGCCGGGTCTCGCGGCTGCTGGGCCAGGCGGAGGCGATGTTGGCCGCCGACAACGGCGGACCCGCGGCATCGACGGCCACACCCCGGCGGCGCGCGGCAGGCGGAACAGAAAGCAAGCTCAGGCGGCCATAGGGAGGACGACGATGGATCAGACGGTAGAGAAGACGGTCGATCGGTTAAGCGAGTTGCTCGATCGGGCCAATAAGGCGGCCCAGGATTTCGAGGTGAAGGACCGCCTCTCGGACGCGGTCGCAGCCTTGCGCCGCACCCGGATCACCCAGGACAGCGATACGAGTGCGGAGCGGTTCGTCACCGGGCTGCTGATCGGAATCGCGGTTGGCTTCGGGCTAGCATTGCTGCTCGCACCAAAAACCGGCGAGGAGATGCGCGACGACCTGATGCAGCGCGGCATCGAGCTGCGCGATCGCGCCGGTGAGCTGGCGTCCCGCCGGCCGTTCGGTGATGGCGACCAGGGGCGCACCGGCGACCAGCCGACGGCCTAGGGAACGCTCGCCGTCAGTCGCCCGGCTTGCACACCCCATTCGGGGGCGGGGGTTGGCCGTTTGGACAATTCGGGGTTGGGGACGGCGTGGGCGCCGGCGCCGGTGGTGGTGGCGGCGGGTTGACGATGCAGTACACGCCGTCGACGGTGATCTGGCTGTAGGTCAACGAGTAGGGGTTGTAGTTCGCTGGCAGCTTGCACTGCGGCCACGGTTGCGCCAGCGTCTTGGGTAGGTTTTCGGTCCCAGGCAGGAAGAAGTCCTGACCAACCTGATGGAGACCGGCCGGAACCGGGTACCACTCGTCGGGTGACGCGGCGAGCGCCTGGGTCATGAACTTGTGCCAGATCGGTGCGGCGCCGACGATACCGGTCGAGTTGTGGCTGAGCGGCTTGTTGTCGGGGTTGCCGACCCACACCGCCGTCGCCAGGCTGGGCGTGAAGCCGACCGTCCAGTTGTCCTTGAAGTCGTTGGTCGTGCCGGTCTTGGCGGCGACGTGGCGTCCGGGCAGGGTCAGGTCGCCGTGGCAGCCAAACGACATGCAGCGGTTGCGGTCGTCCGACATGATCGACGCGATGATGAAGGCGACGCCGGGATCGATGGCTCGGTACTCGTTCTTGGCCGGATCGTAGGTGAAGACATCGTGTCCGAGCCCGTCCTTGATGCTGAGGATCGGCGCCTCACGGTGACGGACGCCAAGCGTGGCGAGGGTGGAGGCCGCCGTGGCCATGTCCGCCAGGCGCACGGGATAGGCACCGAGGGTCAGGCTCATGCCATAGTCTTCGGGCTTTTTCGAGCCGCAGGGTTCGCCGAGGCAGGTAAGGCCGAGGCGTGACGCCATATCGACCACGGCCGGGATCCCGGTGCGCAGCTCGACTTTGAGCGCGGGAATGTTGAGCGAGTTGCCCATCACCATCTTCAGGGGAAGGGTGCCGTGAAAGCGGCGGTCGTAGTTCGCGGGAATGTACTTGGCGAAGCCGCTCACGTAACCCGGACCATCGCCACCCGTCGGGAATACCATCGGGTCGTCGAGCACCGGGCTCAGCATATTCACCTTGCGACTCTCGATCGCGGCGGTGTAGGTGAAGATCTTGAAGCTCGATCCCGGAGGCCGTGGCACGTCGTAGGCGAGGTTGAACTGTCCGCCCGGGCGGTTGTAGTCGTCGCCGCCGACCATCGCCAAGACCTCCCCCGTTTTCGGGTTCATGCTGACGAGGGCGGCATCGTGAAAGTTGTAAAAATTCCCCTTCTGCGCGATCTGCTCGCGTACCACCTGCTCCGCCATGTGCTGAAGGGGTAGATCGAGGCTCGTGTAAACGCGGTAGCCCTTGCGGTTGTTGGCATCGTTCGTGATGTTGTAGGGGGCCTTGGCGAGCGTCTTCAAGACGTAGTCGACAAAGTAGGGCGCTTCGAATTTCGTGATCGGTGGAGTGACCTGCAGCTTGACCGCATAGGCCTCCGTGGCTTGCGCGGCGGTGATGTACTTCTCGCCGACCATCGCGGCCAGCACCTGCGCTTGCCGTTGCTTGGCCGACGCAAAGTTCACGACCGGGTTGTACTGCGTCGGCGCCTGCGGTAGGCCGGCGAGCATGGCGGCCTGTGCCAGCGTGACATCGTGGGCGTTCGATTGGAAGTAGCTGCGCGCGGCGGCCTCGATCCCGTAGGTCTGACTGCCGTAGAAGATGGTGTTGAGGTACATCTCGAGGATCTGGTTCTTGCTGTATTCGCGGTTCAGCTCGATGGCGAGGATCGCTTCTTTGAGCTTGCGCTGGATGTCCGTGGGGGCATTCGACCCGATGTAGACCTGCTTGACGAGCTGCTGACTGATGGTGCTGCCACCCTGCTGGATCTTGTGGTGTTGATAGTTCGCAATGGCCGCGCGCACGATGCCGCCGATATCGATGCCGCTGTTGGTGTAGAAGGTGCGGTCCTCGGTCGCGAGTGTTGCCTTCACGACCCAGGGCGAGATGTACGTGAGCGGCACCACGATGCGATGGTCACCCGCCTTGCCGATATCCGCCAGCAAGGTGCCGTGGCGGTCGTAAATGAGGGTGTCCTGCTCCATCTTGTTGGAGGCGAGCCCGCTGACGGCCGGCAGCGGACCCACGGCCTGCGCCGTGATCGCGGGAATACCCAGCAGCGGCAGCAGGAAGACGACGATCAGGCCAAGGATGACCATGCGTCGAAGATCGCGGCGGCTACGCTTCCGCCAGCGAGCGAGGTGTCGCTGACTGCGTCGCCGGGCAGCTAGGCGCTCAGAAACCCGAAGATCCCGGAAAACAGGAGCCACAGAGACACGAGGATAACCGCTCCCCACCCTGCGCCGCTGGCGAGGGTCCGGAGGGGCGACCGCCTCTGCCGCCGGATCTGACGTCGCCGAGCGTCGAGCGATGAGAGGCCGCTGGCGTTTGTTGAGTGAGTCGCATGCCTGATACTGATCAAATCTGGCCCCTTAAACGTTACTATCCTGCTTCCGAAAACTTGACTCAGTCATTATAACCTAAGCGGAGCACCTCTGCGCTGGGTGGGTCCGAAATTTTCCCCTGGTGCCTGTCGAACGGGTGGCCGTGTCATTTGGTTACGCGCGGCAATTCGCGCCGGAAACCGTGATCGGCGCCCTTATAATGGGGCAGCCTTGTCGAGCTCAGAACCGGTGGCCAAAGGGGGAATG
>DATEHI010000059.1:0-26048 GCA_035279665.1 Candidatus Dormiibacterota bacterium
GCGGTCAGCACCACCACCGCGACGGCGACGAGGACAACCGCCTGCCCTGACTGCTTTCGCAACCAGGATCTGTCCATCAATACTCCGTGCTCATGGTGCTGGTAACAGTCATGACGATCCCGCCCGGGAAAAACTGCGAGCCGAAGGGGGTCAGAGGCTGGAAATTGTATTTGATCGTGACCGCCAGCGCCCTGTGGCCGGCGTAGCTCGGAATGACCGCGCCGCAGCCTCCGGCGGCCCCGGCCGGCGCCTGGCCCGCGGGCGCATTGGTGGTGGCGTTGCCGCTGCCGGCGCCGACGTAAACCAGCCCGGTGTTCGGCGGCATGACGGGAGTGGCGGGCGGCGGGTCATTGACGCAGGTCCCGGGGTTGATTTGGATGCCGTAGGCGTTTTGCTGGGCGGCGCCGATCGCCCAGGAATTGTCCGGCCGAATGCTGCCCGTCGTGATCGCTGCCCGGGCACCATCGCGGGCCGCATTGGCCAGAGTAGCGTAGGCGTAGGCGGCGCGGCCGCAGTCGATCATCATCAGCAGGATCATGATCAGGAATGGCGAGATCATCGCCATCTCGACCAGCGATTGGCCGCGCTTCTTGCGTCTCACTGCTTTTGAACCTGCATGGCCGTCGTCGCTTCGACCTGGATCAGGCTGGCGCCGACCACCTCCGCCAGCGGCGTGACCGGCGAGAAGTTGTAGAGGATGGTGACCTGGATCGTCTGCTGTGCGGGCGTGGCCTGGCTGTCATTGCCGTCGAAGCAGATGAAAACGTAGCCAGCGTTCGGCTGCGTCGGGTAGTAGATCGACCAGCTCGACGGGGCGCCGGTCAGGCAGTGAGAGGGGGTGCTTACCGGGAGGCTGAGCGTCACGTCGCTCGGTACTTCCTTCTGGGCGGCGGCCAGGACCTGACCGTAGCTGTCGTAGGCATTGCTACCCGAGGTGGGGTCGTAGTACGTTCCCTGGCGGGCCGCCTCGCGGGCCGAGTTGGTGACCGCGATGGCGTAGTAGAAGACCCTGCCCAGGTCCGCGCTGCCCATGACGAGCAGCATCAGGATGGGGAGCAAGAGGGCCGTTTCGACGATCGCCTGCCCCTTGCGGGACCGGCCCGCCGGCCGAGGCGAGGGGCGCGGAACGTGCCATCCGAGCGTTTGAGGCAGTCGTTGAAGACGGTGGCACCGCATATCGGCCTTCAGCATGACCCCCCGAATACGGTTTGAATCCCTGCCGTTGGGACCATTCACTCTGGTCATACGACGACAGAAACGTTACGGAGGCCGTTACCTTGGCGCTTAGCCGGTAAGCTCCCGGGCCGGGACGAGGCGCTGTTCCGGCCCCATCAGCGGCAGGTAAAGACTGATCAGCAGGGCGGCCAGTCCGATCACGAAGGCGGCCAATACGATCGGGATCCCGGGGTCCTTGTTCAGGGTCAGATCCGTGTACGCCTTCAGCGAGGTGAAAGTCAATTTGTAGCCGTCGGGAGTGACGACGCTGTCCCCGACCCGCAGGGCCCCCCGCCAGCGGAGGTCCATGTTGCTGGTGTCCAGCGAGAAGACGTTCTGGGGCTGCGTCAGGTGGAGGTCGCCCCGGTAGAGCCGGACCAGCAGGATCGGGTTCCGCAGCTGGGGCGTTCCGGGCGCAATCGACTGATTGACGATCTGCGGATCCGGCATGAAGATCGCCGTGGCGCCCAGCTGCTCCGAGGGCGGTCCGGCGGAGGGGACCTTGATCACCCCGTTCGCGAACTGCGGATCGCCGACGAAAATGGTCGCGCCGTCCTCGAGGACCCGACCGTCGGGGGCCTCGACCCGCAGCGTCGGCGCCCATCCGTATCCCGCCTGATAGATCTTCACGCCGCGGTACTCGACGTAGTGGTTGACCTGGATGCTTCGCGTGTCGACAAGACGGCCGCCGTCGAAGATGCGGACCTGGGAGGTGAAGTCCTTGGGCGCGCCGCTCGGCCAGTAGGTCGCACTGAAGTGATCGACCTTGACCTGGAATCCGGCATGGTCGCTGGCAAGCTTGCCCTCGCTGAGGTTGTCGTAATTGGCGCGAGCTTCGACGAAGCTGTCCCCCTCCACCACGGCCGCATTACCGACGAAACCACCCGCCTTGCCGTAGATCACGCCCACAAGGAGGATGAAGAAGCTGGCGTGGAAGACGATGCTGGCCACCTCCGCCCAGAGCCCACGATTGCGTTGCGCCGGATCCCTGGCACGCCGCCAGGCGGCCGGCACCCGAATGAACATGCTCGCCCCAATCGAGGTGTACATGAGAACGGCGGTGATGATGAAGGGCCACGAGCTGAAGATGTCGAAGAGGCCGAGCCGGGCAAACCACGGCGCCGACACCGGATGGCGGAGGACGTAGCCCATCACGCTCCGTGGGTTCTGCGGCAGCTGTGGGATGAGGGTGCCGATGGTGGCCAGCAGCGCCAGGATGGCGAGCAAGATGATGGCGGTGCGCATCTTGCGCAGTTCGCGCCAGGCGCGGCCAAGCCAGCGAAGGGGCGCGATTCGCCGCCCGGCCGCCGGCCTGATCGCCGAACGGACCGGCGACGGTGCAATCATTTCATTCCGATCCTAAAAGTGTAGGGACGCCGCGTTCCTCGCCCAGTCGAGGACCACCGACGGAAAGAGACCCAGGAAGACGGTGGCGACCGCCGCCGCGCCCAGCACCGTGCTCGTAGAGAAGCCGACGCGACTCTCGGCGACCGCTCCGTCGGGTGGGGCGAGCATGACAACGATCACGCGCAAGTAGTAATAGAAGGAGACGATGGTCATGAGCACCGCCACCACCAGTGGCGCCCAGAGCTGTGCCGTGACCAGGGCCTGGAAGACGAAGAGCTTGGCGAAGAACCCCACAGTGGGCGGGATGCCCGCCAGGGAGAGCATGAAGATCGTCATCACGGTGGCCAGGAATGGACGCCGGTAGAAGAGGCCCCGCCAGTAGCTCAGTTCGGCGGTCTGCTCGCCGCCGGCACCGATCGCGGTGACGACCGCAAACGCGCCGAAGTTCATCACAGCGTAGGCGGCGATGTAAAACACTGTGGCGGTGAAGCCCTGGGTCGTGCCCGGGAGCACGCCGAGCAGGATGTAGCCCGCGTGCGCGATCCCGGAGTAGGCCAGCAGGCGCTTCAGATTGTCCTGCGTGATCGCGACCAGGTTTCCGATGATCAGCGAGAGGATGGCGATCAACACCAGCGGGAAATACCACCGCGTCCAGACCGAGGGGAAGGTCGCGATGAAGATGCGCCCGACCGCGGCAAAAGCCGCCGCCTTGGTCGCCACCGACATGAAGGTCGTCACGACGGTCGGCGCCCCCTCATAAACATCGGGCGTCCACATGTGGAAGGGGGCCGCCGACACCTTAAAGGCCAACCCGACCGAGAGCAAGGCGATGCCGACCAGGAGCAGCACGTTGCTCGCGGCGGCGGCGGTCGTATACGCCGCGATCGCGCGCAGCGTCGTGGCGCCGGTGGCGCCGTAGATGAGAGCCATACCGTAGAGCAAAAACCCGGTCGCGAAGCCGCCCAGCAGCAGGTATTTGAGTGCGGCTTCCTGCGAGCGCAGGGCCGTCCGCGCGAACCCGGAAAGGACGTAGAGGGAGATCGACAGCAACTCGATGCCGAGGAAGATCGTCATCAGGCTGGTGGCGGCGGCAAGCAGCATCATGCCCGCGGTGGCGCCCAGCAGGAGAACGTAATACTCGCCGTAGTCGAGGTCGAGGGCGCGAAGGAAGCGCGGCGAGATCAGCGCGGTGAGAATGCTGACCGCGATCAGCAGAATGTTGAAGAACGCGGCCAGGCTGTCGGCGACCACGGTATCCCCGAAGGCTTCGCGGTTCTGGCCCCAGAGCGGGAAGCTGGCGGCGAGCGCGCCCAGCAGCCCGACCACGGTGACGGCGGCGAGCCAGCCGCGCCGTTCGGGCGGCACCACGAGGTCCAAAAAGAGAACCACGATCGCCGTGCCCACCACGATCAGCTCGGGCAGGATCGCCCCGTAATCGATGCCAAGGCCGTTCAGGGTGATCGTCATCGCAGGATCACCGGCAGCGCCTTGACGGTGGCGTCGACGGCGGCGGGAAAGAAGCCGGGGCTGACTCCGATCACCAACATCAAGGCGAGCAGCGGCGCCAGCACCCCGACGTCGACCAGGCGCAACTCAGGAAAGCCCGCCGGCTGCGGTGGTGCCTCCTGCGTGCTCCCCTGGTAGAAGCGAAGCACGTACCAGGCTGCGAGGATCACGCCGATGCCGGCGCCGACGGCGAGCGGCAGGAACGATGCCCAGGCACCGAGCATGATCAGGAACTCACCGACAAAGCCGTTCAGGCCGGGGAGGCCAAGAGCGGCGAGCGATACGACGAGGAAGAGCGCCGCGAACAAGGGGGCGGTTGCCGCCAGCCCGCGAAGCTCGGCGCGGAGGCGTGTCCCGGCGCGCTGCTCGATCATGCCCACCACCAGGAAGAGGGCCGCGATGATCACACCGTGGTTGATCATCTGCACCAGGGCGCCCTCGATGCCGAGCAAGTTGCCCGCGAAGATGCCGAGCCCGATGAAGCCGAGGTGGCTCATCGACGCGTAGGCGACCAACCGCTTGAGGTCGGTCTGGACCAGCGCCATCAAGGCGCCGTAGAGGATTCCGATCGTCGCCAGCACCGCGAGCGGCCCGCCCAGGCTATGCGCCGCTTCCGGGAAGAGCGCCAGGTTGAAGCGTAAGAAACCGTAGGCGCCCAGCTTGGAAACCAGCCCGGCAAACACGATCACGACGGGAATCGGCGAGGCGGTGTAGGCGGCCGGCAGCCAGGTATGCAGTGGCCAGATCGGCATCTTGATGGCGAAGGCGAGCGCGAAACCCACAAAGAGCAGCTGCGGGATGCCGATGCTCGGAAGGCCGCCGGGTAAATGCCAGACCCCCGTCGCCGGATGCTGCACCAGGACCGTCCAGTCGAACGTCAGCTGGCCCGTCTGCGAGAAGTTGATCCCCGCGACCGCGAGGATGGCGACCAGCATCGCGAAGCTGCCGACGACGGTGTAGATGAGGAATTTGAACGCGGCGTAGATCCGGCGGCCCTCGCCCCACACCCCGATCAGGAAGTAGAGCGGAACCAGCATCGCCTCCCAGAAGACATAGAAGAGGATGAGGTCAAGAGCCAGGAGGATGCCGGTGGTGGCGGCCTCCAGGATGAGCAGCAGCAGGATGAATTGCTTGAGGCGGCGCGTGGACGAATCGGTGACGGCGATCGCGATCAAGAACAGCAGGGCGTTCAGGCCGAGCAGGAAGAGGCTCAAGCCGTCGATGCCGAGGTGATAGCTGATCCCCAGCGAGGGAATCCATTGCAGGGTTTCCTCGAACTGCAGGTGGAGATTGCCAACGCCCTGCTGGAATCCACCGATGACCGCGACCACCAGGGCCAGCGTGAGGACCGAGGTCAGGATCCCGAGCTGTTTGATGACACGCCCCGCCACCGAAGGCGTGAGCGCGACGAGGAGGGCGCCAGCCAGGGGGAGCACGAGGATGAGCGTCAACCAGGGCACGTTGCTGGGCAGGGTGTACCAGCTCATGCGCCAAACTTCCAGGGCAGATACCCGAGGTACCAGGCGACGATGACGAGCACGCCGACCGCGCCGCCCAGAGTCACCAGGGCATAGCTGCGTACCCGGCCGGTTTGGATCCCGCGGACGTCCTGCGCCTCGACCATCACGGCCGCGGCCACGGCATTCACGGCGCCATCGATCACCCGTGGTTCCACCACGTCGTTGAGGAAACGGGCGAGCGCGAGCCCCGGCCGGACAAAGAGGCGGTCATAGAGCTCGTCGATGTAGTACTTGTGCTCGACCAGCGTGTGGATCGGGCCGAGGCGGGTCCGCCAGGCCACCGCCAGCTCCGGGCGGCGCGCATGCAGGAGGTAGGCGAGGCCGAAGCCGACCAACGCGACCAGCACCGACAGCGCGGCGAGGCCGATGAAGGCAGCCGTCCCGACTTCGACCGCGTGGCCGAAGACCGGTGTCAAGAAGCTGGCCACCGGGATGTAGCCACCCACCACCGCGCCGGCCGCCAGGATCACGATCGGAATCGTCTGAACCGGCGCCGCCTCATGCAGGTGGCGGTCGTCATGGGCCAGCCACTCCCAGCCGAAGGCGATGAAGAAGAGGCGGAACATGTAGTAGGCGGTCAGGCCGGCCGTGAGCAGCGCCAGCACACCGAGCCAGAACTCCCCTCCGGTCGTGTTCAATGCCGCGCGGATGATCTCGTCCTTGCTGAAGAAGCCGGCAAAGAGCGGGAAACCGCTGATGGAGAGCGTGCCGATCAAGAATGTCCAGAACGTGATGGGGAGACCGGCACGCAGATTCCCCATGTGGCGGATGTCCTGGTCCTCGTGGAAGGCGTGGATCACGTTGCCCGCCGCGAGGAAGAGGAGCGCCTTGAAGAAGGCGTGCGTCATGAAATGGAACATGCCGGCGGTGTAGGCCCCGATGCCCACGGCGAGGAACATGTAGCCGATCTGGCTCATCGTCGAGTAGGCGAGGATCCGCTTGATGTCGACCTGGGAGGTCCCGATGGTGGCCGCGAAGAAGGCCGTCACGCCGCCGATCACGGCGACGGTGGCGGCCGCGGTCGGCGCCCAATCGTAGAGCAGGTGCATGCGCGCCACCAGGTAGACGCCGGCGGTGACCATGGTGGCGGCATGGATCAGGGCCGAGACCGGCGTCGGGCCCTCCATGGCGTCCGGAAGCCAGGTGTGGAGTGGCAGCTGTGCGGATTTCGCCACGGCCCCGACCAGCAGCAGCAGGCAAATGGCGGTGATGACGGTACCGCCCTTGGGGAGCTGATGAACGCGGTTGAAGAGGTTCTGAAAATCGAGAACGCGGAGGTTGAGGAAGATCAAGAAGGCGGCGAAGACCATGCCGACGTCGCCAATGGTGTTCATGACGAAGGCCTTGCGGGCCGCCAGCACCGCCGACGGGCGCTCGAACCAGAAGCCGATCAGCAGGTAGGAACTCAGGCCGACCATCGCCCAGCCGATGATCAGCCAGACGAGATTCCCGGAAAGGACGAGCAGGAGCATCGAGAAGACGAAGAGATTCATGTAGGCGAAGAAGCGCGAATAGCCGGGATCATCCCGCATGTAGCCGATCGAATAGACGTGGATCAGGAAGCCGACGCCGGTGATCACCAGGACCATCAGGGTCGAGAGCGCGTCGACGTAGAGGTTGAAGGGGACGTTGAAGTCGGCGCTCTGCCACCAGGTGAAATAGGTCTGGTCGAGCTTCTGACCGCCCAACACCTGCGCGAAGACCAACAAGGCGAAGACGAAGGCTAATCCGATACTGCCGGCTCCGACCCATCCGGCCACGCGCCTGGGCAGCAGCCGGCCGAAGAAGGCGTTGACCAGGAACCCCGCAATGGGCGCCAGGAGGACCAGCGGCGCGAGGATCTCCACCGCCTGCTACTCCTTCATCAGATCGAGTTCGTCGACATCCATCTGCCGGCCGGCCCGGTAGACCTGCACGATGATGGCGATCCCGACCACCACCTCTGCCGCCGCGACCGTGATCACGAGGAAGGCGAACACGACGCCGTCGAGCGAGTTCAGGTAGCGGCTCATCGCGGCGAAGGCCAGGTTGACGGCGTTGAGCATCAGCTCGATGCACATGAAGACGACGAGCGGATTGCGCCGGACCATGAAGCCGATCGCCCCTAGCGTGAAGAGGACGGCGCTCAAGAGCAGGAAGGTGGAAGCGGGAACCGGCATCAGCGGATCCTCCGCATCCCCAGGTAGACCGCGCCGACCGCCGCGATCAGCAATAGGACGGACGTGACCTCGACCGGGAAGAGGAAGCGGGTATAGAGGAGGATGCCGATGGTCTGCACATTGCCCGCCGCAGCGATCACCTCGGGCGTGAAGCTGCCGGGATGGCCGGTGAGCCCGCGGTTGAAGAGCAAGCCGCCCAGCAGCGCAGCGAAGATGACGCCGAACACGACCCCGTAGATCCACTCTGTGCCGCGTGGCCTGAAACTGATATCCGTCTCCGGGTTCATGAGGGCGATGATGAAGACGAAAAGCACCATCACGGCTCCGGCGTAGACGATGATCTGCGCGGCAAACAGGAACTGCGCGTTCAACATCAGGAACAGCACCGCCAGGCCGAGCATGTTGGCCACCAGCGAGAGCGCGTTGTACATCGGCTTGCGGAAGGCCACCACGCCGACCGCCGTCACCACCTCCCAGGCCGCCACGATGGCGAACCCGATTACCACTTGCGCGGCACCGGCTGGGCGGACGGGGCTCCGGACGGGACCGCCGTGTCGCGCAGGCTGGCCGAGAGCGGTTCCAGCATGTCCTCTTTCACGGCGATGAACTTGTCCGGATGGTCATCCGCGAGGTCGTAGCGCGGCCCCATGGTGATGGCGTCGTAGGGGCAGGCCTCCTCGCACATGCCGCAATAGATGCAGCGCAGCAGGTTGATCTCGTATCGCTTGGCGTACCGCTCTCCAGGTGAGACCCGGTGCTCGGGAGTGTTCTCGGCCGCCTCCACCACGATGCATCCCACGGGGCAGGCGATGGCGCAGAGCTCGCAGCCGACACACTTCTCGAGGCCGTCCGCATAGCGGTGCAGGATGTGGCGGCCCCGCTCGCGCGGTGGAACCGCCTTCTGCCGCTCCGGGTACTCGATGGTGACGATCGGCTTGGTGTTGTGCTTGAAGGTTGTCGCCAGGGCGCGGGCGATGTAGAGCGGGCCCAGCAAGATCTCGCGAAGCGCCATCAGAGCGTCCCCTGGGCGGCGACCACCACGATGGCGGTGATCATCATCATCGCCAGCGACAGTGGGAACAGCGACTTCCAGCTGAGCGCCATCAACCGGTCATAGCGCATGCGGGGCAGCGTGGCGCGCAACCAGACGTAGACGTACAGCAGCGCAACCACCTTCAACACGAACCACCACGGGCCTGCCAGGATGCCGAGTGGGCCCCACCAGCCACCGAGGAAGACGATGGTGGCGACCGAGCTGACGATGATCATGTTGATGTACTCCGCCATGAAGAAGAGCGCGAAGCGCAACCCCGAGTACTCGGTGTGATAGCCGGCCACCAACTCGGTCTCAGCTTCCGGTAGATCGAACGGCGCACGGTTCGTCTCGGCGATGCCCGCGATCAAGTACAGGAAGAATGCCGGCAACAACGGGAGGATGAACCACCAGGTGTGCTGGGCATTGACGATATCGACGAGCCTCACCGAGCCGGCCAGGATGAAGACTGGGACCAGCGAAAGGCCGAGGGCCATCTCGTAGCTGATCATCTGGGCGGACGACCGCAGCGCGCCGAGCATCGAGTACTTGCTGTTCGAGGCGTAGCCGGCCAGGAAGATGCCGTAGACGCCCACCGACGTCACCGCGAAGTACCAGAGAACGCCGATGTTGACGTTCATCACGTACCAGCCGATCGAATGGCCGAAAACGTTGAGCGTACCCGGCCCGCTGATGGGAATGATGGCGAAGCTGGCGAGCGCCGCCATGATGGAGATCATCGGCGCCAGGAGGTAGAGGAAGCGGTCGCGGCTCGAGGGTGCGCTGCTCGATTTGAAGAACAGCTTCAAGCCGTCGGCCGCCGGCTGCAGGAGTCCCCAGGGGCCGACACGGTTCGGTCCCGGGCGCTGCTGCATGCGCGCCTGCACCTTCCGCTCGAACAGTGTGAGATACGCAAAGCCCGTGAGCAAGGCCCCGATCACGATCACCGCCTTGATCAGGGTCTCGACGACGACTTCGAGCGTCATGGCTGCTCGCTCCAGAGCGCCCGCGCGCCCTGGCTGACCGCCGCGTACGGTGGCAGCGCGCGGACCAGGTCAGCCGTGATCTTCTCGACGCTCTCGTAGTCCCAGGAGGCGCCCAAATGGTTCGCGATTTCCTGGAAGACGCGCCAGTCTTCCCGAACCCAGGCGGCGTCGATCCCCTTCAAGATCCGCTGCACGCGACCCTCCATGTTGGTCACGGTGCCGTCCTTTTCCGTAAAGGCGTGGCCCGGGATGATGACATGAGCGACCTCGTCGAGGGGCGATGGCTTGAAGCGGTGGAAGACCACTAGCGGCAGCGCGGACAGCCACATCGATTCGGCATCCGTCGGCACGAACCCATGCAGCGGGCTGGACTCGTGCACGTAGAGCGCTTTGACGCCGGCGCCCGGCCACTCCACTCTCCCCTTCCCCGAGGTCCCATTGAGCGAGACATACCCGGGCCCGCGGTGCGGCAGGATGCCGAGGTCCTTGGCACCACGCCCGTTGGGGCCAGTCGTCACGATCAGCCGCCGAACGCTGCCCTTGACCTTCTTTTGCAGCTTGCCGTGGAGCTCGACGGCCGCCTTCTTGTTGACCTCGGTCGCCAGGATCCCAACGGCTTGCGCCTCGGCCGGGACGGCGTCGAGTGCTTTCTTGACCTCGGTGACACCCACCCTTAAGACCTGGAGGCCCTTGCGCTGGCTCTTAAACAGACGTAGATGGAGCACCGGCGCCGCATCGATGACATCCTGGCCACCGAGTACGACGACGTGATCGCAGCGCTCGATGTCGGCGATGGGCAGGGTCATGTCGTCGGGCTCCGCCTCCTCGAGGACCTCGCTTCGGTGATCGATGTGCGGTGATGTCAGTACCTCGCGGAACAGCCGCTGGAAGAGGAAGAGCTCCTCATTGCTGGCCGCCGGTGAGGCCCAGCCCGCAGCCTGGCGGCCGGCCTGCCGCAGCGCGTCGGCCGTGAACGCGATGACCTCGTCATAGGTGACCTTTTCCAGCCTGCCGTTGCGTCGAATCTGCGGCCGGTCCTGCGTCGTGCGCTGGAAGTTAGGAAAGCTGTAGCGCCCCACATCGCAGAGCCAGCCGTCGTCGACCGCGAGGTTTTCCCGCGATTGGAAGCGTCCGATCCGGTTGCTGCGGGCGTCGAGCTGGATGTTGCAGCCCATGCTGCAGCCTGGGCAAACACTGGCGGTGCGGTCCAGGTCCCAGGGCCGGCTGACGAATCGATATTTCCGGGACGTCAGCGCACCGACCGGGCAGATCTCCGTCCAGTTGCCCTGGTAGTTCGACTGCGCCGGTTCATCGTTGAAGGTGCCGATGATGGTATGGACACCTCGCTGGATCAGCGCCAGCTCGCGCTCCCCCGAGATCTCCTCACTGAACCGGGTGCAGCGCCAGCACAGGATGCAGCGCTCGCGGTCGAGGACGATCTTGTCGGACAGCGGCACCCCCTTGTCGAAATGCGCCTTCGGAAATTCGAAGCGGCTGGCGCCGGGGCCGTATTGGAAGGTCTGGTCCTGCAGCGGGCATTCGCCGCCCTTGTCGCAGATCGGGCAGTCGAGGGGGTGATTGATCAACAAGAACTCGAGCACGCCCTTCTGGTATTTGCCGACCTGCTCGGTGGTCGTCTTGACCACCATCCCCTCGGCGACGTAGACGGCGCACGCCGGCTGCAGCTTTGGCATCTTCTCCACCTCCACCAGGCACATCCGGCAGACGGCGACGGGCGCCATCTTGGGATGCGAGCAGAAGATCGGGATGTCGATGTTGATGGTTTTGGCGGCGTCGAGGATCAGGGTGCCCTTGGGCACGGTGACGGACTGCCCATCGATCGTGAGCGTGACCTGATCGGTCTGGACGGTCGCCATCAGGCGACTGCCTCCTGCGCCGTCTTCTTGAACGGACAGCCCTTTTCCGAAACGTGCTCGAGGAACTCATCGCGGAAGTACTTGATGACGCTTCGTGGAAACCACGTCGACGCATCGCCCAGCGGACAGAAGGAGCGCCCGTCGATGCTGTATCCGATGTCGAGCAGAAGGTCAACGTCGGTGGCTTTCGCCTCGCCGGCTTCGAAACGGTCGAAAAGATTCGACATCCAGAAGGTGCCCTCGCGGCAGGGGGTGCATTTGCCGCAGCTCTCGTGATGGAAGAACTTCACGTAGCGGCGTGCGGCGTCGACCATGCAGGTGGTTTCGTCCATGACGACCATGGCCCCCGCACCGGCCAGCGAGCCGGCCTTCTGGATCGCGTCGAAGTCCAGGCCGACGTCGAGATGCTCTGGCAGCAACACCATCATCGAGGCGCCGCCCGGCTGGAACGCCTTGAGCTTGCGGTTCTTCCAGACGCCGCCACCGTGCTCCACGATCAACTCGCGAATCGGCGTACCGTTTTCCAACTCATAGTTGCCCGGGCGGTTGACGTGCCCGCTCATGCACCACACCCGTGTCCCCTTCCCGGTGGGCGTCCCCATCGCGCCGAACCAGTCGGCCCCGTTGATGACGATGTGCGGGAGGTTGGCCACGGTCTCGACGTTGTTGACGACCGTCGGCTTCCCGTAGAGGCCCTTGATCGCCGGGAAGGGCGGCTTGAGCCGGGGCTCGCCGCGATAACCCTCGAGCGAGGTCAGCAGCGCGGTCTCCTCGCCGCAGATGTAAGCGCCGGCCCCGCGGTGCAGGATGACGTCTATCTCGTAGCCCTTGCCGAGCACGTTCTTGCCGATATACCCCGCCTGGCGGGCCTCGTCGATCGCGGCTTCCAGCACCTCGTGCTGGGGAAGGTACTCACCACGGATATAGATGAAGGCCAGGTTGCAGCCGATCGCGTAGCTTGCGATCAGGATCCCCTCGAGCACCTGGTGCGGGCTCTTCTCGATCAAGAAGCGGTCCTTGAAACAGCCTGGCTCGCTCTCGTCGGCGTTACAGACGAGGTACCGTGGATAGACGCCCTTGGGAAGGAAGCTCCATTTGTTTCCCGTCGGGAAACCCGCGCCCCCGCGGCCCCGAAGGCCGCTCTTCTTCACCAACTCCACCAGCTCGTCCGGCTGCATCTCCAGCGCCTTCTTGAAGCCGGTGTAGCCGCCGGTCCGCTCGTAGACCGCGAGCTGTTCGAGATTTTCGGTGTGAAAGTCCTTGGTCAGGACTGGCTTCAGTCCCATCAGTTCTGGGTCCTCTTCGCTCGCGGCCGCGCAACCGCGGTGGCTTTCTCGGGCTTGGCGCCATGAGCCGCGGGCTCCGTTCTCAGTCGCGCGACGATGACGTCGATCCGCTCCGGCGTCAGGTCCTCCTCGAAGTGGTGATCGACCTGCATCATCGGGGCGCCGCCGCAGGCCCCCAGGCACTCGATCGTCGAGTGCCAGGTGATCGCTCCATCCTTCGTTGTCCCGCCATCGCGGACGCCGAGCTGCTGCCCGAGGTAAGCGGCCATCTCGTCGGCACCGCGCAGCATGCACGGCGCGTTGACGCAGATCACGACGTCGTGCCGTCCCTCCGGCCTGGTGAGGAACATCGAGTAGAAGGACGCGGTGGCCTCGATCAGCGAGGGCGGCAAGCCAAGGATCTGCGCGATCTCACCCATCGCCTCTCTGGTGACATAGCCCTGCTCGTGCTGCACCGCCCAGAGCGCCGGGATGATGGCCGACTGCTTCGACGGGTAGCGCGCGGCCCGCGCCTTGATTTCTTCGACGGTCGGCTTCGCCAACGCCATCAGCGGTCTACATCCCCGAGAATGAAGTCCATGCTCCCCATGATGGCGATGACATCGGCCAGCAGGACGCCCTGGACCAGCTTCTTGAGTGGTTGGAGGTTGCAGAACGAGGGCGGGCGGACCTTCATCCGGTAGGGCTTGTTCGTCCCGTCGGAGACGAGGTAGAAGCCGAGCTCGCCTCGCGGACTCTCCACGAAGGCGTAGACATCACCAACGGGGCCTTTGAACCCTTCGCTCACCAGTCGGAAGTGGTGGATCACCGACTCCATGCTCTTGCTCAACTCGCCCCGTGGCGGCAGCGCGACTTTGCGATCGTCCGTCAGCCACGGGCCTGAGGGAAGACTGTCGATGACCTGCTGCAAGATCTTCAGGCTCTCGCGCATCTCCTGGACGCGAACCCGGTAGCGGTCGTAGCAATCCCCGTTCGTGCCGAGGGGCACCTGGAACTCGTACTGCTGATAGCCGGCGTAGGGGAAGGCCTTGCGGACGTCATAGTCGACGCCGGAGGCTCGCAGCATGGGCCCGGTCACCCCGGTCCTGATCGCATCCTCGCGTGACAGGGGGCCAACCCCCTTAAGGCGCTGATGCCAGATCGGGTTGTCGGTGAGCATCGCCTCGAAGTCGTCGATTCGGGCCGGCATGACGTCGATAAAGCGCTGCAGCTGGTCGAGCCAGCCATCCGGCAGGTCCCAGGCAACGCCCCCAACCCGGGTGAAGGAAGTCATCATGCGAACGCCCGAGTAGGACTCGTTGAGGTCGAGCACCAGCTCGCGGTCGCGCCAGGCGTAAAAGAAGCCGGAGTAAACGCCGAGGTCGAGGCCGGCAGTGCCCAGCCACAGCTCGTGGCTGGCGATCCGCGCCAGCTCCATCATCATCACCCGGATCGCCTGCGCCCGCGGGGGCACCTCGACGCCGATCAGTTTTTCGACGGACATCACGAACCCGACGTTGTTGATCGGCGGCGCGAGGTAATCCATGCGATCGCTGAAGGTGATGCCCTGGGTGTAGGTCTTCTCTTCGAAGGACTTTTCGAAGCCGGTGTGGAGGTACCCAATATCCGGGTCGGCATCACGCACGACCTCGCCGTCCAGCTTCAGCCGCACCCGGAGAACGCCGTGGGTACTCGGATGCTGTGGGCCCATGTTGAGCTCGATCCATTCTGTCGGGGGCTCGTGCTCCGGGCCGATCGGCTCCTGCACCGGGCCGGGGCCAAACGGTTCCTGGGCGATGCGCGTTTCAGCCACGGATCGCGTCGGGCTCCAGCCCTTCAAGCTTCTGGTCGCTGAAGATGACGGGTTCGCCGAAGGAGACATAGTCCTTCCGCAGAGGGTGGCCCTCCCAGCTCTGCGGCATCAGCAGCCGGCGCAGGTCGGGGTGGTCGTCGAACTTGATGCCGAACAGGTCCCAGGTTTCGCGTTCGTGCCAGTTGGCGGCCGGCCAGACACCGGTCAAGGTGGGCACGTGCGGCTCGGGCATCGAGGCGGTGGTCTTGATGCGGATGCGGGTCTTATTCGCCAGGGAGCGCACCTCCCACACGACGGTGAACCGGGGATCGCGAGCCGGCCAGTCCACGGCGGTGGCGTACAGGAAGTAATCGAAGCCCTCCTCATCCCGCAGGTAGCGGGCGACGTCGACGACCGCACTCGGATCCACGACGATACTCAGATCGCCACGAAAGTCCGAGCTCTCACGCAGCGCTTGCTTGAAGCGGCTACCAAGGCTCTCGACGAGCATCAGCGGATCGTCAGGCGGGGCGCTTGACCAGCGGCTCGCCGCGGATCTTGCGCTGCAGCTTGACGACGGCATCGATCAGGGCCTCCGGCCGTGGCGGGCACCCTGGCACGTAGATATCGACCGGGACGATCTTGTCCACGCTCTGGACGATCGCGTAGTTGTTGAACATGCCGGCGGAGGAGGCGCAGGCGCCCATCGCAATCACCCATTTGGGTTCCGGCATCTGGTCGTAGATCTGCCGGAGCACCGGCGCCATCTTGATCGACACCCGCCCGGAGACGATCATCAGATCGGCCTGCCGGGGCGAGGCGCGGAAAAGCTCCGACCCGAAGCGCGACAGGTCGTGACGCGGGCCCACCGTTCCCATCATCTCGATCGCGCAGCAGGCCAGGCCGAAGAGCGCCGGCCAGATCGCGCTCGACCGACCCCAGTTGATCACCCGGTCCAGCGTGGTAGTGAGCACGTTGTCGCCCAGCGCATTCAGTGGTGTCGGTCCGGCCGCGCGGCCGGTGGGCATCGGGCCTGGGCGAAGCGTCAGTTCCCCCATTCGAGCGCTCCCTTCCGCCAGACATAGATCAGGGCGACGAGCAGGATGGCGGCGAAGATCGCCATCTCGGCAACCCCGAACCATCCCAGACCCTTGAGGATGACGGCCCAGGGGTAGATGAAGATCGCCTCAACATCGAAGATGATGAAGAGCATCGCCGTCAGATAGAAGCTGACAGCGAATTTGCGCCGCGCGCCCGAGCGCGGCACGATGCCCGACTCATAGGGCAGGTCTTTGGCCGCCGAGTCCCGGTGGCCGGCTAACCAGGGTGGAAAGAAGAGCGCAATCAAGCCGAAAACGAAGACCGCGGCAAGAAAAATGAGCAAGGGAAAGTAGTCGCTCAGCACGGTACGCGGCTAGTCTAGCAAAGAGGTTTCTGAATACAGACGGCCGATCCATTGCCGGCCCTCGAATCAGGTGGACGCCCTATGGACGCAGGTCCTCGAGTTCCCAGAGAGCGCCGGGATGATGCGGCGGAGGGAACCGACCATCGGGATTCTCCTCCCGAAATTGGCGGGAATGCTTGCGGAAACCGCACACGGTGCATGTGTACTGGCCCGCCACGGGGATGGGATCGCCCGGTTTGAAGCGGTCGCCGATCCGAAATCCCTTGCCGGGCTCGTTCCGCGGCGCGGCCTCGCCCGGTGACCAGGCCCCGCTGTCCACCAGAGGCCGCGGTGGGACCCCGCCGTTGGCATCCGGCTTGGCCGAGGCGGCCGAGGGGGCCGCGGCCGGCTTTGGGAAGTACGGCGGCGCCGGCCCGGGGTTGCGCGGGTCGCGTGTCCAGCCCAAGGCGCTGATTTCCCGCAGCCAGCGCTTCAGATAGACGCGCTGCTTGACGTCGCTGACGTCGACGATTTCCTCGAAAGGGATGAAGAGGTCGGGCTGGCCGGGGTGCACCACCCGCATGTACGGCTCGCTCGACACGAAGAGCGCTTGCGCGGACTGCGGCGGGCCGTCAAAGATCTCCCGCGCCACGCCGAGCTCACCATCGCGCGCTTCCACCGTGTCGCCCACGCTGACGACCCACTGGACTACGGGCATAAGAAATCTCCCACCGTCATGGAATCGCGCGTATTCTAAGTTACGTGGCCGGCGAGAGGTTCGGGCCTAACACCGCCGAGGTCGAGGCGCTGTTCGACCGGCTCCGGCGGCTGACCCCCGATCAGTGGGAGCGGGTGGCCAACGCAGCCCCAGGGGTGGGCGCGATCCCCGACCTCGAGGTCAAGCAATCCCCAGAATACTTCAGGGCTCTCGAGGCAGCAACGCGGATCGCCAAGAGCGACGTCTTCCCTGGATCAGAGTCCGCCTTTTACGATGCGATGCGCACCGCCCAGCTGGTCGCCGATGCAAGCGCGTTTCAGCCGTCGACGCGGGCGGAACCCGCCAGCTCCACGGTCGTCGACGACCGGCTGCCCCCCGATGCCGAGGCCGAGGCCATCGTCCGCATGATGTCAACCGCCTACGAAGAGGAGTCCTGGCGCCGCGTCATGAACGCCTGCATGGTTGCCGCGGGCGCGCTGGTGGTCCGCGACTGGTTGACGCCCAGCGGCTACCAGCTTCTCTGGCAGCCGATGCAAATCGATCGATAGGGCCTGCGGTCGAAGCGACCTAAGGCGTTACAGTCTCTGTCTGCGTCGCGGGGGTCAGCGTGCTGCTGCCGGGCGGCGACGCCGTGATTTGTGGTGATCCGGTTGCCGAATCCGTGTACTTGAAGCCGATGCTCGACGATCCGGATGCGATCGTAACGGTGGTGGTGGCGACGTTGGAGAGATCCGTGAAGCTGCCCGTTCCCGACGTGCTCGACAACGTCACGGTGATCGACGCGGTCGCATCGATCGCATTGGCGTAGGCGTCGGTCTGGGCGACGGTGATCGGGCCCGAGCTGAGACCGGCCATGAAGCTTTGCGGCGCGCTCGTGATCCACAGCATCGTTGCCGTACCCGTGGAGTTGACCTGGAAGGTGCCACTCGTCGTGCTCACGCCGCCGTCGGTGATGGTGACGGTTCGGATCATCTCCGCGACGTACGCTTTGACCCCGCTGATCGTCCCCACCCCCGAGCTCCAGGCCTGGCTTCCGTACTTGGGTGGACATGTCGCGCCCGAGCACCCGGTCGGTGCGGTACTGAGATTGCCTGAGACCACGGCGCCCGTGCCCAGGTAATCGGTCAGCACGTTGCCACCAAGATCGTACGCGGTCGCCTGGAAACTAAAGGCTGTCCCCGCGGTCTGCGGCGACGTAATCGGCGCGATGACAAAGTGGTCCAACGGACCCAGCGTCGTGAACGCATGATCGGGTCCGATGGTGATGGCGTTGAGGTCCACCGCGACGGCCCGGTACTCGTAAAGCATGCCGGGCATCAACACCTGACTGACCAGCGTGGTCACCGCAACCAATGATGTGCCGTGACCGATCAGCTGGTAGCCCGGCAGTGTGGTTGGGTTCAACGTCCCGGCCTGAATGCCCGCGATGACGCTGGCGTCGTAAGCGCCGCTGTCGAGCCGCCACTGGAAGAACACGTATGTATCCTTCTGGGTGCTCCAACCATTGGGATTCGCCGAATCGTTCAAGGTTGCGCTCTTGCTGCCAATGCCCGAGGCGCTTCCGCTACCGGACACCGTGGCCTTGCCGAAGTCGAGGGTGAAGGTTCCGGTCTCGGGCGCACTCACGTTGGTAGTTGGGTCAGGGACGCAGCTCCTGGCGCCGCTGATCGTCAGCATGTTCGCGCCCGTCACGTTGGCCAGGGGATCGACCGGCGCCGTCCCCTTCCAGGTGATGTTGTCGCTCTGCCAGTTGCCAGTCACCGCATGCGGCACCGTCTCGCTGGCCGCGAGGAAGCTGACGGTGGGGTTGACGGTCGGATCGATTTCGCGATCCGCGGTTAGCGTGACCGTGAGCGTTCCCTTCCCGAAATTCCCGGTCGAGCTGTTGGTGTTGTCACTCGAGAAGGCAATCGCCCCAACTCCGAGCTTGAACGTTGGCGGCTGTTGGGGCAGTGGCGTGGTGACGGTCACGAAGGCCCCATCGTATTGGGTTGCGAGCGGAGGATTAACGCCCCACCAGTCATTGATCGCGGTCGCGGCAACGGTAGCGCTGAAGTCCTTGCCCGCGGAGCTATTGCCGAAGAGGTCGCTGTAGGTGACGGACGTCGTCGGTGCGCCGTTCGAGGAAAGGCCGCCTCCATTCCCACGGATGGAGGCGCAATCGATCTGCGCGCTGCCCGTCCCCTGGGTCGTGACCGCGTACCCAGAGTTGCCGGTGATGAGCGTGCTCTTGATCTTGAGCGAAGCGGAGTTGATCGTGACCCCGCTGGTGGCATAGAGAAGCTTGCCACTGTTGAACACACTGTCGACGGCGTCGATATTGATGCCGAACCAATCGGACGAGGTTGGCACGGTCGGGCACGCATCCGGGAGAAAGACCGAATGGCAGGCCGGCAGCCCCGCATTGTCTTTCAGGCTGGTAAAGGTCGTACCCACCGACTGCAGGCTGCCGCCATTGATCTTGATGCCGCCATTGATGATCTTGACGATGTCGCCGTTAGTGACGAAGTCACCGTCTACGGTGAGCTGTCCGTCGAGGAGATAGCCGAACGTCACATCGGTCGCTGTACCAGCAGCGGCGGTAATCCACGTGAGCTTTTTCGTCGCCTCGCCGTGGAACACGATGGCATCGAGCCCGGTCAGCTTTCCGTCATTGCCCTGAATGATGGCTCCTGAGCCGGCGGCTATCTCGAAATCGGCCTTGACGCTGCTCAGATAGATGGCCGGATAGCGAAGGGCCGTGGCAGGCGGCAGCGCCGACTTGCGTACGTGATTGGTCGTGAGGGTCAGCTCTTCGGCGCCGACGAGGCGGACGCCGTACGTACCGGCGTCCGTGATCGTGTTGGTGCTGATGACGGTCGGTTGTCCGGAGAGGCCGTTGGCGATGATGCCGTCCTTGCCGGTGCCCATGATCTGGGAATTCGTGACATTCAGCCTGACGCACGTTCCTGGGGTTGATGAGCAGTTGGCTGGGCTGAAGAAGCTCGCGATGACCCCGTTGGCTCCGACGTTTTGGATCGTCCCGTGATCCACCGACAAGGGTGTATCAAGGCTGTTGACGCCGTCCTTGCTGGCATTCTTGATCGTGGTGTTCGTCAGCTTCAACCTGAAGTTGTCCGGAACGAGCTCGGGGTTGGCAGGGATCGGCCCGCTATCGAGCGAGATTCCGGTGTTCGCGTAGTTGATCAGCCCGTAGGTGATGGCACCGGTCCCTTTGAGGCCGGCAGCGTTGCTCGTGATCACCAACCCTCCCCAGTCGCCTGGCCCCGGGCTGCACACGGAGACCAGGACCGAGGGACACGAGACGGCCGCCGCAGCCGAGCGGTCAACCGGCAAGCTGGGGGCGCTCGGATTGTCCTTGAGGCTGGTGAAGATGGCGTTGTTGCTCGTCGGCGAACCCCCTGCCAAGCCGGTCGCGGTAATGTTCCCGCCGTCGATGGTGATCGGTCCGCCAAGTGATTTGACGACGGCGCCCTGCCCAACCACCAGCTTTCCTGCCTCGAGCGTCAGGCCGCCGTCCAGCAGGTACCCCAGGGCATGCGTCGACGCCGTGTTGCTCGGTGTGACCCACGTTAGATCGCCCGTCACCTTTCCATCGAACACGAGGGCATCCAGGCCATTTCCGCTCCCCACGTTGCCTCGAACGTTGCCGGTGAAGTCGGCCGATACCGCTGGCAAGTAGATGGCGGGATACCGGCCCGCTCCAGCGTTCGGGCCGCCGCCGCCGCCGGCGACGTTGTTGTTCCTGAGGACCAATTGATCGGCATTGAGCAGCCGGATCCCATACGTTCCGGCGCCTTGAATCCGGTTATCCGTGATCCACGCCGGCTGTCCACCAAGCGCCTGGCCAAGGATGGCCTCGACGCTCGTGGACATGAACCGGTTGCCGCTGAGACGCAACGGCGTGCCGGGCACCGCACCGCTGAAGTCGACGCTGATGCCATGCGTGCCGCCGCTGAAGGAGGTGGTGGTAACCGAAATCGCCGTTGTCGCGGCATTGATGCCGTCGAGGCCGGTTGGTCCGATGCTGCTCCCGGAGACCACAAGCCCGAAGGCTGACGATCCGAATGTCGATGACGCTCCGCTCGTGATCTGGATGCCGGTGGTCGCGTAACGCACCGCGGCGTTGGCCACCGCCCCGTTGGCGCCACTGCCACTGAGAACGATGCCCGCCCAATCGCCGGGATGGGCCACGCCCGTGCAGCCGCTGATGACGGCCGAGTGACACGCCAGGACACCCACGCTGTCATCCGTCAGGCTGGTGAAGACCTTCTGGCTGCTGATCCCGGTGTCGTCGGCCTTGAGGTTGACACCCTGCAGGTTGAGACGACCTCCGTTGCCGACTTTCACGACATCGCCGGCATTGACCGTCAGCGTGTGCGGCGATTGCATCGTCAGTGTGTTGTCGAGGATGTACCCGAGGAGGCTGGTCGGATCACTGCTCCTACGGGCCGTCTGCCAGGTGAGGTCGTCGGTGACTGTGCCGTGGAAGGCGATCGCGTCCACACCGTTCAGGGCGCCCCGGTTGCCACTGATGTTCGCGAACAACCCGGAAAATCCGTTCAAATAGATCGCCGGGAAGGTGGCCGCGGAATTGGTGACGGTGTTGTTCACCAACGTGAGATGGTCGGCGTTGCTCAAGTTGATCCCGAAGGCACCCGAGCGATCGACGCTGGCGTCCTGCAGCTGGACCGTGTGTCCACCGAGCGCAATCGCCAGGATGCCGTCCAGTCCGCTGGCGGCGACCATGGCGTGACCGCTGATGGTCAGGGGTTGGAACGCGCTAGGAGTGACGCCCGTCAAATCGACCTTGATGCCGCGCCCGCCGTCGCTGGTAAATTCGCCGCCGTTGATCGAGACCGGAGAACGCGTACTCAGTCCATCAGACGATGAGTTTCTTATGTTGGTGCGCGTCATGGTCAGGTTCTGGAAGGTGCGAGACCCGGCCGGGACGCCCACGGAGATCCCCGTGACGGCATAACGGATTTCCGAATCGGTCAGTTGGTTCGCACGACCTGGATCGAGCACAAGCCCGCCCCAGTCGCCAGCGGTCGTTGCCGGACACGCTCCGGATGCCTTCGGGGCAAAGACCGAGCCGCAACTGGGAAGAAGTTGCGTCTGCTCCTTGAGGCTGGTCAGGACAGCCCCGGTTGAGACCAGGGTGCCGTTTTGCAGCGTGATCGTGCCGCCGAGCACGGGGGCGTAGTCACCATTGACCAGCGTGAGATTGCCCGCGACGAGCAGGTTGCCGTCGACGATGAAGCCCAGCTTGCCGCTGGCCGCGACGCTCTGCCAGCTGAGCGTCTTGGCGTCGCCGTGGAAGGCGATGGCGTTGAGGCCGTTGCCCGAGCCGGTATTGGCGCCGATCGGGCCGCTGAAGTCGGCGTGGCTGACCCCGTCGAGCCAGATGGCGGGGTACTGGAGGTTTCCGGTGCCGCTCCCAACCACATCGTTGTGCTGCAGGATCAGCTTGTCGGCTCCCTGAAGGTAGATGCCGGCGCTTCCGGCCGATCCGGTCGCGCCCGCGTTCTGGATCGCGTTGTTTTCGATATCGACTGGCTGGCCGGCGAGACCGACCGCGCGGATCGCTTCGTTGACGCTGCCCTGGAAGGTATTCTTGTCCGCCGGGTTGGGGCCGCCGATCTTTAGCCCACTCGTCGACCCAGCATTACTGAAGTCCGCGAGAATGCCATGGTTGCCGCTGCTGGGCCCGCTGCAAACGCCAACCGGACAACCAAAGGTCGTCCCGCTCACCACAAGGGGCGTTCCCTGGGCGAGCACGGCGTCGGCGAAGGTGGGGCCGATGGCGCTGCCCGTAATCGTCAGCGAGTTACCGCTGAGAATGTGAACGCCGGTCGTCGCGTAGAGGATGGCGGCGTTGGTGATGGTCGCCGTGGTCGCAGTCCGGATCGTAGCATCGGTCGCCGAGCCGGTCAGGTTGATCCCGCCCCATTCTCCGGCGGGGAGCGGCGAAGGACACGACTGAACGAAAACCGAGGGACAGCTCAGGATGTTGACGTTGTCACGGAGGCTGGTGAAGATCTTGCTGCCCGCGTTGGTGGTGTCACTGGCATCGAGCGCCGCCCCCATCAGGTTGATCGCCCCCCTGGACTTCACCACGCTACCGCCCGGAACGACGAAGGTTCCGCTCGTGAGGTTCAGATCGCCGTCGAGGAGGTAACCAAGTTGATGTGTCTCACTCGTGGGGTCGTTCGTCGCGTTTTTCCAGGTCAGCTTTGGCTGGCTGAGGCCCGACGGGAAAACGATCGAGCCGTTGACGACGATGGCATCCAGGCCGTCCTCGTGGCCGACGTTGTTGGTGATGCTGTTCTCGAGGTCGACCGTCGCCTTGTTGAGGTAGACGGCGGAGTACTTGAGGCCGGTTCCAACGCAGGTTTCCTTTGGCTTCGGTGAACCGGTGCCGTTGCAGTCGAAGTTGTTGTTGATGATGACGGGTCGAAGGGCATTGTTCAGCTCGACACCGAATGAGCCCGCCCGGTAGAAGCGGCTTTGATGAATGAACACCGGCGGCGGCGGAGGTGGCGGCGGACTCGGGGGCGGGAAGGTGGCGACGACGGCGTCATTGCCGATCGAGCCGGCCGAACACGGGACCTGGAGTGGCAGGCAGCCCGTCTCGGCGAACGGGACCGAACTCCCGAAGGTGACGCTGTCGATCTCGAGCGCGTTCGCGTTGGTAGCCAGCGGGAGCGCGGCGGTATCCCAGGTGAGCCTGATGCCCTGGGAGCCGATGTTGTTGACCGTGCCAAATTTGCCGTCGGCCCGATTTGTCCCTGGATCCGCGTGACCTCTCACAAGGACCGGCGTGTCGATGGTGTCGATCCCGTCAAAGTAGGACGGCCCGATCCCGCTGTTGACCAGCGCGAGCCCGTAGGGAAGCGCCGAGCTCAGGTTGGTCGGGTCAGGAGTGGAGGTCGCGCCGCTGGTGATCGTGATCGAGTTGAGCGCGTGTTGAATGCTGGCGAAGGCGAACGAGGCGTTGCCCCGATGGCTGGAGTCGCTGGCGTCGACCGTGATGCCGATCCAGGATGCGACATCGGGTTCGGCGTCGAAGAGCACCGAGTTGGTTTCACTGGTGCCCAGCACGAGCAGATGACCGCCGTCGACTTTGATGGCCGCGCCGTGCGAGAAGATTTGCACCGGGCCCTGGCTCGCATCGATCTTGAGCGTCACGTCCTGCGGCACCACGATCGCATCGCACGGCTGGACGGTTGGATCGGTGTTGTTGGTGGTGCTGACCGGCAGGTTGTAGGGGCTACCCGTACCGTACGGGCTGTTGGTCGCGGACCAGGTGGCGGTGGTCGGGTCAGACGCATCGGTGCGGATGGGTCCGCAGGGGACGGTCGTCGGCAAGACGTTGGTCGCCAGCGCGTGGCCATTCGGCTGCACCCGGTCGACACCGCCGGCCGTGAGCAGCACGGCGACGATGCCCACGCCCAGCCC
Source organism: Candidatus Dormiibacterota bacterium (assembly GCA_035279665.1). Classification (GTDB taxonomy): domain Bacteria; phylum Chloroflexota; class Dormibacteria; order CF-121; family CF-121; genus CF-13. The sequence continues at coordinate 24,264 of DATEHI010000059.1, forward strand.
GAATTTCCAGCTGGTACGCAGCAGAAAACCGGTCGGCGAAGCCGGCGGCTTGAGCCGGCGCACTACGTCTAGCCTCACACCCTCCCTCGGCACGGAGTCATTCCGCCCGTAGGCGGTCCCTCGGTTTCAGCGGCGAGTTTTGACGTTAGGCGACCGGTTTTGGACCGTCAAGCATATTGCGCGAAACTCCGAGCATCCTGCCCATTCGGGCGCAGCGCTTTGCCCCAAACGTCAGGCGGCGACGTCGTCCCGCTTGCGGGCCAGCGATTTGAGCCCCGCCGCGATCAGATCCTGAGCCGTCAGGGCGTCGCCGTGGTACTCGGCGGTACCCCATCGAATCGACACCCGGTCCGACTGCAGCGCCGCTTCGATGCGCTGGGCGAGAAGGTCGGCCTGGGCGGAATAGAAGCCCGGGGCAAGGATGGCGAAGTTGTCACCGATCCAGCGTGATGCCACGTCGTCGCTGCGGATCGACGCTCGAATCGCCTTCGCGATCCGCTTGAGCACGGCATCCCCGGCGCGGTGACCATAGGCGTCGTTCACGTCGCGGAGCTTCTCGACATCGAGCATCAGCAGGGTCCCCCACGACTGCGGGCGCAGCATCAGCTTGTTGACCGCTTCCTCGAAAGCCGCGCGGTTCATCAGCCCGGTCAGCGCATCGATCGTCGCCGCCGAGGCGAGCCGATCGATCAGTCGCGCGTTCGCCATCGCCACCGCTGCCTGGTTGGCGAGGATCGTCAGCAAACGGAGTTGGTCCAGCGAATATTGATTCAACCCCAGCTTGATCACGACGATGACCGCCAGGATCTCGTCCTCGAAGACAACGGGCACCGCCAGCATCGATTCATCGATCATCTCGGTGCCGGGTACGTGCAGCGCCTTCGGATGATGCTCGGTATCGCCCAGCACCACGCCTCGTCGCGACTCCGCGACCCAGCCGGCGATGCCCTGCCCCACTTCGACCGCGGCATTCTCCATGGTGACGGCGCGATATTCTTCGCGGTCTTTGCCTTTCAGGTAGACGACCTCCAGTCGGGTCCGGTCGTCGTTCATCAACAGCACGCGGCACTGATCCTGCGGCACGAGCGACGCAATCGTCGCACCGATGCGATTGCAGATGTCCTCGATGCTGGTAGCCCGCGCCAGCTGTTGCCCGAGGGCCTCCACCGTCTGCATGTGCTGGGCCCAGCCGCGAGGACCTGACACCGACGCGTCCGGGATCGGCTGGCCGGACGACTGGGCGGCGGCGGTGATGTGCGGGGGTTCGTGCTCGATCACCTCCAGCATCACGTCGACAACTCGAGGGTCGAACTGGCGCCCGGTCTCTTTCTGGAACTCGGCGACGATCTCCGCCATGGGAAGCGCTTTGCGGTAGGCACGATCGGAGGCCATCGCGTGGAAGGCGTCGCAGGCGTGGATGATGCGCGCCTCGATCGGGATCTCTTCCCCCTTGAGACCGTCAGGGTATCCGCTCCCGTTCCATCGCTCGTGCTCCGCCCGGACGATCGGACCGAGTGGGGCAAGGAACGGCACCGAGGCGAGGATGCGCTCACCGATCACCGGATGCTCGCGCATGATCGCAAATTCTTCGGGCGTCAGCGCACCCGGCTTCTGGAGGATGTAGCCGGGGATACCGATCTTGCCGATGTCGTGAAGCAGCGCTCCGTATTCCAGGAGGCGCAGCTGATCGGGCGGCAAATGAAGGCGCTTTCCCACGCTGACCGCGAGCTCGGCGGTTTCCCGCGAGTGCGCCTCCGTGTACCGGTCTTTTGCGTCCAATGCGGC